>NZ_LMCZ01000044.1:0-231352 GCF_001424965.1 Rhizobium sp. Root1204 | reverse complement strand
AGACGTGAAGAGTTTCGGGCGCCGGCAGGCGTACGAAAGTCCCCGAGGAAGGAACCCGCGGGCCACAGGCTATGGCGATGGTTATGGGGATTTCAGATTTCCGCCAGTGCCGTTGGTGGCGCGAGCGCCACCAGGAAGCACCAGGATGGATGTGGACAGACCACTTTGTTGTTTCTTGGCGCCGTATTGTTGGCCCGTCACGCGGCGGGACGCGTCTCCTTTAATGTCGATCATCGGCATAGACGCGTGTGGGTTTGTCGCCGGGGGCTGAGTGCCTGCGGCTGGAGGCCGGATCATGCCATGCCGGGTCATGGGGTGGTCTCCCGGTTCGGTGTGGTTTTGTCCGGCGGTCCGCGGGGCTGCCTCCACCGTTCAAACATCTTGATGATAATCATGCGTCCGCCGCAGCATGGGCATGGCGGGCGGAAGTCGTCCGGTTTGTCTGGGGTATCGTCATCAGGTGGCGCGGCGACGTTCAGTAGTTCGCGAGCGAGCGCGAGGTTGGCTTTGCGGGCGGAGCCGGCGAGCAGGCCGTAGTGCCGAATGCGGTGGAAGCCACGCGGCAGGACATGGATGAGGAAGCGGCGGATGAACTCGTCAGTTGCGAGTGTCATCACCTGCTGACGGTCGGCGCTGTCGCGGCGATAGTCCTTGTAGCGGAAGGTGACGCTGTCCTTGTTGAAGCGGATGAGGCGGCTGTTGGAGATCGCGACCCGATGAGTGTAGCGCGACAGATAGGCAAGCACGGCTTGAGGCCCGGCGAAGGGCGCCTTGGCATAAACCACCCAGCGCTTCCTCCGGACGGGTGCCAGGTGCCGCTGGAATGCACGCCTGTCGATGAAGTGCGCCATCGATCCGAAGAAGGTAAGCCTGCCGGTATCGTGCAGCCCGAGCAACCGAGTGAGGAACAGCCGGCGGAACAGCTTGCCTAGTACCCGTACCGGGAGCAGAAAGGCCGGACGCGACGATACCCATCGGCTTCCGTCTGGCGCGATGCCGCCACCCGGCACGATCATGTGGACATGCGGATGGTGCGTCATCGCCGATCCCCATGTGTGGAGCACGGCGGTGATGCCAATGCGCGCGCCGAGATGCTCTGGATCCGCCGCGATGGTCAGCATCGTTTCCGATGCCGCCTTGAACAGCAGGTCGTAGACTGCCGCTTTGTTCTGGAACGCGATGTCGGCGACCTCGGCGGGCAGCGTGAACACGACGTGGAAGTAGCCGACCGGCAGCAGGTCGGCCTCGCGCTCGGCAAGCCATGTCCGCGCCGCGGCACCCTGACACTTCGGACAGTGCCGGTTGCGGCAGGAGTTATAGGCGATCCGCCACTGGCCGCAGTCCTCGCAAGCCTCGACGTGACCACCGAGGGCTGCGGTGCGACACTGCTCAATTGCCGACATGACCTTGAGTTGAGTGAGGCTCAGGTGTCCTGCATGGTCGGCCCGGTAAGCGGGTCCCGTCGCGCGGAAGATGTCGGCGACCTCGACAGAGGCGCGCACGGCTCAGCCGTCGGGCGATATCTCTGCCGGCTTGAACAGGCCGAGCTTGTCGAGCGGGCTTGTCACCGTTCGCACCGTGCGGGTCGCGACCTTGGTATAGAAAGCGGTGTTGTTCAGCTTGGCGTGCCCGAGCAGGACTTGGATGATCCGGATGTCGGTGCCGTCCTCCAGCAGGTGGGTAGCGAAGCTGTGGCGTAGCGTGTGCGGCCCAACCCGCTTGGCGATGTCGGCGGCCTGGGCCGCCTCAACGACGATGCGATAGAGCTGCCGCGTGCTGATCGGCTTCATGGCGTGCTGTCCGGGGAACAGCCAGCCGTCGCGGTGCATTACGCCCTGCTGCCGCCCGACCCGCCACCACTGGCGCAGCAATAAGAGCAGGTCTTGCGACAGCATGGCGTTGCGATACCGGCCGCCCTTGCCACGCTCGACCCTGAGCAGCATGCGCTCACTGTCAATGTCGGCGACCTTCAGCATCGACACTTCGGCGACGCGAAGACCCGCACCATAGGCGACTGACAAGGCGGCCTGGTGTTTCAGGCAGGTCGTGGCGTTTAGGAGGCGGGCAACCTCGTCGCGGCTGAGCACTACTGGCAGCGTGCGCGGGTGCGCCAGTCGAACGAGCTTGCGCGCCAGATCGGGACGATCAACCGTATGAGTGAAGAAGAAGCGTAGCGCCGACACGATGCTGTTCATGGTCGGCACGGGAACGCCGTCCTTCTGCTGCTCGATCTGGAACCGGCGCAGGTCGTCGGAGGTCGCTGTGCCTGGTGAGCGCCCAAGGAACGTCGCCAGGCGCCCGATATCGCGGAGATAGTTGCGCTGCGTCTCCCGTGAGAAACGCCGCATGTTCATGTCGTCGATCAGCCTCTGGCGCAGCGGGCTGATGGGTGCATCAAGAACTGAATGGGACATCGTCAGGCTCCTGGTTGAAGAAGCCCGTCATGGTCTGCTCACACCGAACGACGCTCAATGCATGCGCGACGACCGGTTGTTGATCTCTACCTCAACCGCGGGCGCCCTCCCGCGCAGCGGGTTCGTTCTGCGGCCCCATTTCGGTCATTGTCAAAGCGGAAAGGTTCGCATCGACATCACGGTCGGCGGCNAGCCATAGCCATTCCGACAGATAGCGATTTGGCTGGTTGAAGAAGCCCGTCATGGTCTGCTCACACCGAACGACGCTCAATGCATGCGCGACGACCGGTTGTTGATCTCTACCTCAACCGCGGGCGCCCTCCCGCGCAGCGGGTTCGTTCCTCGGCCCCGCAGCGGTCATTGCCTGCGGGTCCCCAGCCAATTTTCCTAGCCGCCTTCGAACGCGACGGATTGCCCAAGGAACTGCGGCCGAGATGCCCAACTTATTGAGAAGACGCCACTTTTCCAAAGGGGAGATAGGTCGCCAATTTAGATCGAAAATTGGTCAAAAATGACTTGCCTGGGGACGTTGGATTCTCACATGATTTCAAAGGGTTAGCAGAAAAGCCTTGAAATTCCCTATGTTTTCCCATCGCGAGCGACCGTGGATGCCACCTTTGTGCCCTGGCTTTGGGCATCAGTCAACTAGGCGAGTTTACCGGCAATAATTTCCGCTTCCCGCACCATGCCGCCGTCCGGACAATAGGATTGAGAGCCTCCATGCACTCCCCAATGTCGGTCGGATAGGTTTGCTCGTATATGCCGTGAAAGCAGGACATTTAACGTACTGCCTGAGCTCAAGATCCTAGGCTGAAAATGCGGGAACGGTCGGAGGCTGCATGCGTCAATCAGTCGGCCGTTTCGAGCGTTACGGTGACGGATCCCGGTCGGTCGAAGATCGAAACATCACCCGTCACCTGGCCGAGGACGATGATGCCGGGGGAGGGGACGCGGCCGCTCCGATAGTAGATCACGAAATCACCGGCACTCCACAGGCCGAGCGTGCCGACCGAGAAGTCTCGCTGCCGCGGGAGGTCAGGAAGGGTGGAGGGCAGGTTTCCCGTCTTTTCCTGGCGCATATGGTCGGACATCTCGATCGTCAGTGGCAGCATCTGCGCCAAGGATTTGGCGGCTTCGTTGTCGGCGAGGGTGGCGGTGACTTCGCCCCATTCGGAAGACAATCGGATCGTTTCCTGGGCCATGGCAGGTCCGGTCACTCCTATTGCGAAAAAAGCAGAGGCCAATAGTGTCTTGATCACGTGTTCGTCTCCAGTTCGGTTTGGATCTGTGGGTGGACGTGGACCGCGCCCACCGGTCTCGGTCCTACTCTCCAAGGCCCTTGCCGTAATCCTCGTCGGACACCTTCTCCATCCAGGTAACGGAGCTTCCGTCGAGTGCCTCGGCCACGGCAAAATGGCTCATGGGCTCACTACTTGAGGCGCCATGCCAATGCCGGATCAGCGGCGGGATCCAGACCACGTCTCCTGGACCGACGTGCTGAACTGGCTCCCCTTCCTTCTGGACCCAGCCGCGTCCGCTCACGATGAACAGCGTTTGTCCGAGAGGATGGGTGTGCCAAGCCGTGCGAGCACCGGCCGAGAAGGAAACTGTGGCCCCGCCAACACGGGCAGGAGCTTCAGACTGATAGCGGCCCGAGATCTGGACGCTGCCTGTGAAGTACGCGTCCGGAGCTGACGCAGCATCGGATCCTGCGGGAGTGATCGTGATGTTTGCCTGAGGAGCGCTCACCTGAATTCCTTTCCTTTTTTCAAAAACCTGCTTGAGGATGGGCACGGCAGACATGGCTCTGGGCCAGCCGGCGTAGAATGCGACATGTGTCAGTACTTCCGAAGCTTCTGACGGCGTCAAGCCATTGTCCATCGCGCGGTTGGCATGGAACGGCAATTGCTCCGGCTGACCAACCGCGATCAGGGCGGCCATCGTCACGAGGCTGCGGTCTCGCGCGCCGAGATCCGGTCGCTGCCACAGATCCCCGAACAGCACACGGTTGGTCAGGTCGGCGAGTGCCGACGCTGTCGTCGCAACTGAAGCATCGACCGTCGCCCTTCGAGCGGCCTCGGCTGCGGCTTCCAATTCGACGCGTGTCGCTTCGCTGTTGTTCAAAGGTGCGATCTGGCGCTCGTCGAAGACTTTCTTTGTCTCTGTGACGGCAGAGATTGCGTTCGGCCAGCCCGAGTAGAAAGCGAGATGCGTGATGAGTTCACCGATCTCGCCGGGCTTCACATCATTGTCCAGGGCGCGGCTCACATGCGCAGCTATCTGCGCGGTTTTTCCAGTGGACACGATCGCCGAGAGGGTGACAAGGCTGCGGTCGCGAGGCGCAAGTTCGGTTCGTTCCCACACTTCACCGAACAGGACGTCATCGGTGAAGTGACCAAGCCCGGGTGCGACGGCGTAGACGGCTGGTGGAGCAACCCTTCTGCGCTCCTCCTGCGCTTCCACACCTGTCGCGGCGAGAGCAGAGATGGCGATGCTTGCGGCAATGTTCTTCATGGTCGTTTCTCCTAAACGAGATGCTGTCCGAAGAATTCGGCGATCCGGTCGAACGGGATCTTGTCCATGCGGTCGTAGAGATCGGTGTGGCTTGCGTTCGAGATGATCATCAGTTCCTTCGGCTCCGCTGCTGCTGCAAAGGCCGTTTCGCTGAAGTATCTCGAATGGGCGTTCTCGCCGTGCACGAGCAAAAGCGGGCGTGGGGAGATTTCCGCGATGTAGGTCAGGATCGGCATGTTCATGAACGACAGCGGTGTCGTCTGCGTCCAGGCATTGCCCGAGTTGACGGCGCGCGGGTGGTAGCCGCGGGGCGTCATGTAGTAGTCGTGGTAATCCACGAGAAACTGAGCCTCGCCACCCTTGAGCACATTGTAGGCGGGTTGGTAGGCTGGTGTCTTCTTTTCGGCGTCCGCCCAGCGCTGTAGGCTCATCTGTTCGAGCGCCTGCGTCCGCTGCTCCAGAGTTACGCTGTCGTTGTAGCCCTTCGACATCACGCGGGTCATGTCATACATCGTGGTCGCAACAACAGCCTTGACGCGCTTGTCGACGGCGACGGCATTCAGAGCCATGCCGCCCCAGCCGCAAATGCCGATCACGCCGATCCGTTCGCGGTCGATGAAGGGCTGCAGTCCAAGATAGTCGACTGCGGCACTGAAATCTTCCGTGTTGATATCCGGAGACGCGACATTGCGGGGTTCGCCGCCACTCTCACCTGTGAAGGAAGGGTCAAAGGCCAGTGCCGCAAATCCGCGCTCGGCCATGGTCTGAGCGTACAATCCTGATGATTGCTCCTTCACGGCACCGAAAGGTCCGCCGATGGCAAGAGCTGGCAATGGCTGACTGCCGCGGTTCTTCGGCAAGTAAAGGTCACCGGACAGCGCTATGCCGTAGCGGTTTTTGAACGACACTTTCTGGTGATCGACATTGTCGCTCTTTGGAAACACCTTGTCCCAGGCGGCGGTCTGCGCAAGGGCCTCTGTTGCCGTAGCAACCGGGATCATGCTCATCGCCGCGACGGCGAGGCCCGTTCCCTTCATCAGGCTGCGCCTGCTGGCGTTGATGGTGTTGTCCTGATCGATGTGCTTGTTCATGATAGAGTCCTTTTGAATTTGAGGTTTGGTATCGTGGATGCCGGCCGGGGCCGAAGCCGAAGACTGCGGAGGAGGGGCGCCGGAGAGCGTCCCCGCAAGTTCAATTGGAGATCGACTTGCCCTCTCATGATGCTCTCCTAGCCGCACGCCATGCGGCGAGGGACACCAGGGAAGAACCGCAGAGAAGGGCGGCGCTGAGCGCAAAGGTTGTCTGCCAACCTGCAGCGTCGAAGAGAAGGCCGCCGAGAGAGGCTCCGGTCGTGATGGCGAGTTGGATCACCGCGACCTGAAGACCGCCTCCTGCCTCCGTGTCGTCGGCAAGAACACGGGTGAGCCATGTACCCCAGCCCACTGGCGCTGCGGTGCCAAGAAAGCCCCAGCCGACAAGTGACAGGAAGACGGGGACCTGCATGTCGCCCAGCGCAATCATCGCCAGGGCGAGGCAGGCCATGAGGAACGGGATGGCGATCAGAATGCTGAACAGGCGGTGGTTCAGCAGGCGGCTGACGACCCATGTTCCCGCGGCTCCCGCCAATCCCATCAGGAGAAGGGTGAGAGACAGGGTTTCGATCTGAAGCTGCGTCACCTGCTCCAGGAACGGTCGCAGATAGGTGAAGAGCGCGAACTGACCCATGAACAGCAGCAGGATCGCGGCCATGCCCAATGCCACCGGCGGGCGCTTCAGCAATCGGAAGACGTTCGAGCTTGCGCGATCGCGGCGGGGTGGAAGCGCGGGCAGGCTGATCCACTGCCACACAAGCGCGAGCAGTCCGACAGGGACGACAAGGAAGAAGGCGCCGCGCCATCCGATATAGGCTCCAAGCAGACTGCCCAGGGGGGCGGAAATGGTGGCCGCGATCGCATTGCCGGCATTGAGCAGGGCGAGCGCCTTTGGAATCTGATCGTGGGAGACGAGGCGCATCACGATCGAGGTGGACATCGACCAGAAGCCGCCGATGGAAATCCCGAGCAGTGCACGTCCCAGCATCAGCACGGGATAGGACGGCGCAAACGTGACGACGACCCCCGACAGCATCAGCAATATCGTCAGGGCGAGCACGACCACGCGCCGATCCAGCCGCCGGGTGAGACCCGCGATGAACAGGCTGGTGAACACGGCGAAGATGCCGGAGATCGAGATGGCCTGCCCAGTGTTTCCTTCCGAAACGCCGAGATCGGCGGCGATCGGCGTCAGCAGGCTGACAGGCATGAATTCCGAGGCGATCAGCACGAAAACGCACAGGGTCATGGAGAACACGGCGCCCCAAGCCGAGCGCCTGCTGTGGATGGTCTCGTTGTAGGTCAGCGTCATGGTCCCGATCCCGATGGATATTTCGGTTTTGCGTCTGGGAACAAGGTAGTGCGAACAGACTTTGCGGACTATCCATGCTAATCCACATGGACCTATCGAATTTCGATATGAATGAGGGAGTGCGTGATGCAGCGCGAGGATATGAAGGACCTGCTCTGGTTCCTAGAGGTGGCGAAGGAGAAGAGTTTCACCAAGGCCGCAGCAGCGCTTGGGACGTCGCAACCGACGCTCAGTCACACGATTAGGCAGTTGGAGGCCCGCCTCGGCGTCCGGCTCCTCACACGAACAACACGGAGCGTGGCGACGACGGAAGCAGGAGAGCGCCTGCTCCAGTCCCTCGCACCTCGATTCGAGGAAATCGAAGCCGATCTGGCCGCACTTGTCGCCTTCCGGGAGAAGCCGTCCGGCACCGTTCGTCTGACATTGTCAGACCATGCCCTGCAGACAACGGTATGGCCAAAGCTCGCCCGAGTGTTGGCGGACTACCCCGATATCCGGGTGGAACTCTACAGCGACAACGGCATGCGCAACATCGTCGAAGAGCGTTTCGACGCAGGCGTGCGGCTTGGGGAGAGCGTCGACAAGGACATGATCGCGGTGCGCATCGGGCCGGATTGGCGGCTCCGCGCGGTGGCCTCGCCGGAATACTTCGCCAAACACGGCATCCCGGCCATGCCGCAGGATCTGGTTCGACACGTGTGCATCAACATGCGCCAGGCGACCTGGGGCGGGTTCTACTTGTGGGAGTTCGAGAAGGAGGGGCGAGAGCTGCGGGTCAGGGTCGATGGGCAGCTCAGCTTCAACTCGTCGATTGCCCAGATCGACGCGGCCTTACAAGGGTACGGGATCGCCTATGTGCCGGAGGATCTTGTCGACGAACACCTCTCGGCGGGGAGACTGCAGGCCGTGTTGGACGACTGGAGCCAGCCGTTCACCGGGTACCACCTGTACTATCCAAGCCGACGCCAGATGTCTCCGGCCATGACCGTCATGGTCGACGTGCTGCGGCATCGGAACAAGCTGTGAACAAAGCGTATTGAGCCGGGAGGAGCCTTACGCAGGTCAATCACTTAACCCCACCAGTCTCGCACATCGGTCCGGCGGCACTTGGAGCATCTCGAAGCGATGACCGCAATTCAGACATTGGAACGCTTCACCTCAGCCATATTCGATCCCGGCCTGCTTCGTGAATTCGAGCCAGAGAATATCGGCGACCTGTTTGGCGTCGTGCCGTTTCTTCTCACTGCGCATGAAATCGTTCAGCGAGAGGAACATGTTGTACTCGTCGGCGTCGACTTGGACATGGCCGTTTGACGTGCTGGACTCGCCGTGGGACTGCCATGAGTAATTAATGTCGCCGAAATGGTGACGGCTGCCCTTGCTGTTATGGATCGTGATGTGCGCGTCACGGCCGCCTTTGTAGCCACGGTTGACCACAGTGCAGGTGAACGAGTTGTCACTCATGTTCTCGAAGCGGGCCCGAAGGTCCTCGGCCTGATTCAGTTCCTCGCATGAGGTCTTAAAATAATCCCGGATGACACGAAAAGCCTCGTCTGCAAAATCTCGCCGTTGGATGGAGTCGAACTCTTGCTTGATCTTCAGGCGGCGACCGCCCACTTCCGGTGCGTCCCGTTCGCCAGTGGGACCCGAAGGCATCTTGTGCGTGGATGTCGCCACGGCACGAAGCCCCTGGATGACGTTTAGGTATGCAACATTCTCGTTCGTCCACTCCGGGATCGCCTTTCCGTCCTTCGGCAATGCCATCCGACTCTTTAGTGGTGACGAGAGCCAGTCGCAGGGTTCCACGATCACCGGCACGATGTGGAGGCGGCCCTCGGCTTCAAGTTTTTGCGCCGCCTCGAATTCTTTCTCGTAGCAGTAGTTCGAAGCGAGGTAATCAGGGCTGACCAAGGCGATGAAGACTTGGCTTCCACGCAATGCCGTGAGGACCTCGTTGTCGAGGTTCGACCCAGGTACGATCCGTGGTCGCTCCATGTCTCGAAGATGCCATCCCTGAGCAGTTGGGCCATATGCTTATGAAGTCTTTCCAGATGCTTTGTGTCGGCATGCGAGTATGAAAGGAAAGCGATGACAGCCAACTCAAACCTCGTGGATGTTGTTCGTCTGCGGAGACTGAATATAGGCCTCTAACAGCTCGCCACCAAGTAGCCAGGCGAGAGTTGCGCACCGTAGTTCGCCCCACGCATGCGCCATCGTCCGCGAGAACCGCCGAGCGCCTTCGGATCATCTAATTCAAACGCCATCCGGACACGGGCGAATGAAGGAAGAGGCTGTTTTGGTGCTGCATGTTCACTTGGACACTGTGGCGCGATAGGGTAGAATGTTAGAAAATTGGCTGATTAGGTAGAATGGAGTATCTCCACATGAGCCTGAACGTGAAGGACCCCGAAGCGCATCGCCTCGCTCAGGCCATCGCCCACGCAACCGGGCAGAGTATGAGCCGCGTCGTGACCGACGCTCTGCGTGAGCGATATGCGCAAATTGAAAAACAGAGAGGCAGGGCTCCTGTCGAGGAACTTCTGGCGATCGCTGACAGAGCTGCAGCCCATTTAAAGCGACCTTATGCCGATCACGCCGAGCTCCTCTATGACGAGGACGGTCTGCCGAAATGATTATCGACACATCCGCCATGGTGGCGATCCTTTATGGCGAGCCGGAGGCTGATGCCTTCACGCGACTGATCCACGCTTCCGCAACCAGCCGCATCAGTGTTGCAAGCTATTTAGAACTGTCCATGGTGATCGAAAAACAGCTTGGGCCGGAAGGCATGAGGCAGGCCGATGCCTTCTTTCGCCGTGCAGCGATCGACATCGAGCCTGTGACCGTCGAGCAGGGCCATCTGGCCCGACAGGCATTCCTCGATTTTGGAAAGGGCAGACACAAAGCTGGACTGAATTTCGGGGACTGCTTTGCTTACGCTCTCGCGAAAGATTTCGGCGAACCGTTGTTGTTCAAGGGCAACGACTTCACGGAGACAGACATTCGTTCGGCAGCATGATGCATGAACTGGTATGATGGGCTGGGGCTGACGCGCTGGCTGGTGCTTTGGCCCCGAAGCGTCTCCGCTTTCGGTTCGTTCGAGTCATCGACCACAAGAATTGTCTTGTAGGAGTGGGTCCCCAGCCGTCTTTTTAAAGAGCTCCAGGAATCGCCGGGAATTAGCGGACGTCGCATGATTTTAACGTGAAATCGTGCCAAGCATCTGCAAAGACGTCACTTTTTTTAGTGAGGAATGGCGACGATTAAACGTAGAAAATAGGTCCAAAAATGGCTTGCCTGGGGACCGTGGATTCTCACATCATTTCAATTGCTTAACGGAAAAGCCCTGAAATTCCCTCTGTTTTCCCATCGCGAGCGACCTTGGATGCCACCTTTGTGCCCTGGCTTTGGGCATCAGTCAATATGGCCCGGAAGCGGAAATAATTTCCGCTTCCGGTTGAGGTTTACGTTCCCGCAGTCGCTGCGCGGATGGCCGCTTCGCGCCCTCATAACGGTTGTTCAAACGCTTCAGCTATAAATCTGAAAGCGGCCCTCCGATTGTCAGGCAAACTAAACGCCTAACCGCTTTCGGTGGCTCCCACTCCTACACCGATAGCGTGAGCAAATTTCGAGAGCTTCTCGAAGTCTCCGGCTAGCTGATCTCGCAGCGATCTAGGGATTTCCAACTGTATCCCCGCATGAGTTTTGCCTCGATTGCAAATGTTTTTCGGCGCTGCGCCGGCGAGTGATTCGCCCGGCTGCCTGATAACGGCGGAAAATTCCGCTTTGAGAAGTGCGGCGACGACCTTGTCGCGTCGCTGAAAGTCGAGGCCGCCAACCCAGGTTGTTGCGCCGTCACCTTTGTCTGCCCGACCGTGGATACCGAGGACAGTATCAGCCCCAGACACTATTGCCGCTGCTGAGGGCTCATCGAATTTCTCGGAGGTGATATGCAGCTCGCAATGGTCGCGATGCGGCCTCAGGCCCTCGAAAAGATATAGCGAGAGCTTCTCGCCTGCGATCATCCTCGCAATAATTGATGTATGGGGTTCGATCTCTCCGGCATGAGGGGCGACAACCGCCAGTTTTGACCTGCGCTCCACCGCTATCCGGCGAAAGTCTATTCCTTCTCGTTCATTTTGGCTCAATTGACTAAAGCAATCATACCAATCCTTCAACTGTCTCCCCCTGTGGTTATTTCGCGCCATCAACCGCCATTGCCTGATACTTCACAGTTGTGAAAACGGTTGTTGCTTCATCTAAAGATCGATTGCCTTATCAGCATCGCGGGCACCGTCTCGATTTCAACGGGCCTCGTCACTCGTCTACCCTATCATGATCGCGGCCCAAGGAATGCGGCTACTCGCGCTGGATCCGATCATAAAGTTCCTGAACCCACGGCGAATGATGGTGCTCCTGAAACACGAGGCAGAGCTCCTTCCGAGGTCGAGTAACGCCCACGTAAAACGACCGACGAGCCTCACGCAGCCCCGTATCGCTCCTGAGATCCCGCTTGTTGGGAAAGTCTCCATTGTTGACGCCATACATGATGACACCGTCGAACTCGCGACCCTTCGCGCTGTGCAAGGTGCTCAGCGTCACACGGCCGGCGCTATCAGCACGTCCAGCAAATTGCGCGAGCGGTAGATCGAGACCCTTCGCCGGATCGGTGGCCGAAATCATTTCGGAGCAAATCTCCCACTCCTCTTCCATGTTGCGTGCAAGCGCACGCCACGGAACAATTAGTTCGCGTTCAAACCGCTGCAGCCAGGCGTGGGTTGTCGCCGATGAGAAAGAGCTTTCAAGGAAAAAGATGAGCTGCTTCGACAGCGCGTCCTGCTCGAGCTCACGCGCGTAGCTACCGAAAACAAGAACCGTTGCCTGCGACAGGAGCCGAGAGTAAGGCGGTTCGGCATCCCGCCAGCCGCCAGTCGCCCACTTGGCACAATCTTCGATGAACCTAGCAATCCGGGAGCTTCTTCGTACCAATGCGTTGGTATCGGTCCGGACGAAGGGAATACTTGCCTGTTTTAGGGCAGCGGCGACTTTGTCCCCGAGCCAGGCGGCTCGGTAGAGTACAGCAATCTCACCATGAGGTATCCCCTTCGAGACGAGATGCGGGATTACGCTCGTCGCGATCGTCTCGGCTTGAGTATCGAGTCCCATCGGAGCCGCCCAAAACGTGATTTCACCTTCGGGCGCCCCGGCGACCCCTCGATAGTCTCTCTCCTGGCCGAGCGCACCCAGCGAAGCCTTGATGAGTTTTCCGCCCGATCGGTAGTTGAACCGTAACTTGACAACTTGGACACCCGGTCGCTGCGTCAGGCTTTCGAGGAGCGCCGGGTTAGCGCCGGCGAATGTGTAGATTGATTGATCCGCGTCCCCGACAGCAAAAAGCCGAATACCGCCCCTGGATTTGACCTCGATGAGCCAAGTCCGCCGATCATGCGTTAGCTCGAAGTCGTAGCCCAGGTCGTCGGACCAAGCCTTGCTCTTTTGCAGCGCGCCGAAGCGCGAGACCCACGCCTTGTCGATGTCCTGATTGCGGAAGCGGTCCTTTAGCCAGTGATAGACTACCAGTTCTCCTAAGCGCCCGATCATATCCTTCTTGGCTTGCGGTGTTCGATCCGGCCCGGGCGGCACATCGCGTGGATTAAGGTTACTCGTTGGCTTGTTGGTTCGCTTTTTGAGCAGAGCCAGCTCGGTCGGCGTGGTCAGGCGCGCCGACTTGACTTGCTTGGAAAGCCGAGCGGCGATCTCGGCCGAGATTTCAGTCCAGTCCGCATGTTCGGGATCGACATCGCGGTCGTTTACGCGAACGGAGCGCGCCTTCGCCGCGCGTTCTTCCGCCTCGCGATGGGCTTCTTTCGCAGCAGCGTCGATCGCATCGGCGCCGATGCCGAGCGCGTCACGATCGAGCGTGGGACCCATGCCGTCGGGCCAGAGGCCGAGCTTGACGCACCAGGCAATCAGCACAGCTTCTTCCATGGGCTTGAAATCGACTACGCCGGCCGCGTCGAGCTTGGCGCGAATATGCTGCTCGGCCGCTTTGGCCTCGCGCCAATAGTCGGGGATGCTCGAGGTCGGACCCTTCCACCATGCCCGCACTATGGGCGTCGCCGCAGTGGCGAAGCGGCCGATCGCCGGCAAGTTGGCGGATCGAACATCGGCAAGATCGGGCAGCCCGTGTGGGTTTGCGCCGATCGCAGGCGCCCCTGCGCGTTCCAGCCACCGCGCGACATGCTCCTCCAACATGGCTTCCGGCACGAAATGGTAAAGCGTGAGCCATTTTGGGCCCGCCTTCATCGATCGCAGCCCGTCACGGCGTTGAGCGTAGTCGGGAGCGGGCATGAATGTTTCGAGGGTTGGCGCGGCCGCATTGCGAAGCGCCTCCAAGATGGACGCCTCGTGTTCGACGATGTAGTTCAGGAGCTGTGAGGCGTGGACCGCAGGATAGGTCAGCGGGTCGCTTCCTGTCGCCGCCAGGCTCTCGTTGAAACGCGCAAAATCGAGGTCGAGAAGCTCGCTGAACTGTGCGGCGGATTGAGCTTGCCGGCACGCCTTGAGCAACGCGTCGGCATCGGTCGAAGCGGCGATGATGAGGGGCATCAGCTCCACGAGCAGACGAGCGGGGTCTGCGCCGTGCTCGGCCTCAAGCCGATCGCAGTCGTTCAGAGCTTCCGGTCCGGATCCATAGTGGATGGCGGCGCGGACGCAAGCGCCCTCGAGGCTGAGCTCCGCACGCGTTCCGAACTTGGCAAGAAGTTGGTAGGCCCAGCCCGCCTCGAGATCGAGTTCCATCTCAACGACATCGCCAGCCCGAAGCGCTTCGCAGCGTCGCTGATTTTCTCAAGCCGTTCGAGTTCCTTGTCTCGCTCGTGTTCGCAAAGTTTCTGGAGCTGCTGCTTGGACATCGGTTCCTTCGAATGCGTCTTCAACTCGGCCAGCCGCGTGTTGAGCTTGCGGCCAATGATCTGAGCCTTTTTATGGTCGGAACAATGAAGGCTGAGTGAAAGCCGGCTGCCGGGCTGGCAGTGACTGAAAGCGGCCGGAACCCGGGGGCGCCAGTAGAAGATGTTTCCGCCGCGGATGAGATTCTCGACCTCGTGGCGCACAGCCATGACGAACAGACCCTGTATCGAGCCTGAAGGTTCGCCCGCGCCGAATTCGGCTGGGCATCACCTCTGGGCATCAGTTCTGGGCATCAGGTCGCCAATGATGCCAAAACGATATCCGGCACGACTGGAAAATCAAGGAATAAAGGGCTTTTAGGGAGAATTGGCTGGGGAACCTGGATTCGAACCAGGACTAACGGAGTCAGAGTCCGTGGGTCTACCGTTAACCTATTCCCCAAAACTGCGTGGGCGATGTTTGTGCCCAGCCGGTGAGGCGGGCTTATAAACAAAAGATCGGGGGATGCAATAGATATTGGCAAAAAAATCCGCGGGCTTCGGCAAAAACTGTTGAAGGCGGCCGCGAAGGTGGGTTCTCCGACGGGTATTGCTCGGTGTGCAAAAAGAATTTGGCGATTTGGGAAGGCGCTGGTAAAGTCCATCCAACGAAAATCAAGAGAGCGCCTTGAGCGGCTAACGTTCCGCGCGGCGCAATGGACAGACACGTGAGAGACCCCGACAGCGGCGAACAGCCGTCCGTTTCCGGGGCGTCGGCAGCAGGCCGCAACGATGGGCAGTCAGAGCCCCGTTCCGGCAAAGGTAAGCGCAGGCGGGGAAAACCGTCCCGGGCAGCCTCTGCGAATGCCAGTTCCTCCGTTGGTAACGGAGAAACACGGCGTCCCGAAGTGACAGAAGCGACCGGAGAACCGGTGCGCAAGCGCAAGCGCAGGCGGCGCTCCAAATCCGGTCAGCCGCAAACATCCGTGACAACGGGCGTCAGTGCTGAGGCTGCTGGTGCAAAACCGGCCTCAGGGCCGGGCGCGGACAATTCAGGCCGCAAACGTAGCAAGAAGAGCCGGCAGCGCCGCACTCTGCAGGGACGCCCGTTGGCGGTCAGCGATAAGCCGCGCCAGATCAGCGGCACCACACGGCAACCGGCGCCTCAGCCGGTTGCGTCCGGTGCGCGGACCGAGGAGCGCTTTGGCGCGCCCAGCCATGACCGGCGCAACAATGGCCAGTCCTTTTCCTATGGCTCTGATTCGGGTTCGTCGCTCTATGCGGCGCTCGATCTTGGCACCAACAATTGCCGACTGCTGATTGCACAGCCGACCCGCCCCGGCCAGTTCCGCGTCGTCGATGCCTTTTCGCGCATCGTGCGGCTGGGTGAGGGGTTGGGTTCATCCGGTCGCCTGTCGCAAGATGCGATGGATCGCTCGATCGAGGCTTTGAAAGTCTGTGCTGCCAAGCTGAAGACCCGCGATATCCGCAAGACACGGCTGATCGCCACCGAGGCCGCACGCGCGGCTGAAAACGGCGAGGAGTTTCTTGAGCGCGTTCTGGCTGAGACCGGACTGGAACTGGAGATCATCAACCGCGAGACCGAAGCGCGGCTGGCCGTCTCCGGCTGCTCGTCGCTGGTTGGGCGCGAAACCAAATCGGTGGTTTTATTCGATATCGGCGGTGGTTCCTCGGAAATTGCCGTCATCAAGATCGGCGAGAACCGGTCGAGCCGGCTTGCCAATCATATCACCCACTGGACATCGCTGCCGGTCGGCGTCGTGACGTTGTCGGAGCGGCATGGCGGCCAGGACGTTTCGCCGGCCAGCTTCGAGGCGATGGTGGTCGAGGTGCAGGGCATGCTCTCCAATTTCGATTGCCCGGCTATCCACACGCTGGAAAACCCAGGCGACGAGAATGGCTTCCATCTGATCGGCACCTCCGGCACGGTCACGACGCTGGCCGGAGTGCATCTCGATCTGCCGCGTTATGACCGCCGCAAGGTCGATGGCCTCTGGCTGTCGGACGACGAGGTCTCGGCGATGCAGGCGCGTCTGCTCTCCTGGGATTTTACCGCGCGTGCTGCCAATCCGTGCATCGGACCGGACCGGGCCGATCTGGTTCTGGCCGGATGCGCCATTCTCGAGGCTATTCGCCGCCGCTGGCCTTCGGAGCGCATGCGCGTTGCCGATCGCGGATTGCGCGAAGGCTTGCTCACAGACATGATGGCCGATGACGGTGTTTGGCGGCGCGGACGCGCCCGCCGCCACGCGCGCGGCCCGTATGGTTCCCACGAAGGAAACACGCAATGACAAAACCCCCGATCGGCGGAAACCGCACCGGGCGCAAGCTTGGCCAGAAGGTCAAGAAGGGCAAGCTCAAGGCGTCGTCGCGGCGCTGGATCGAGCGGCATATCAACGACCCCTATGTGCAGCGTGCTCAGCTCGAGGGCTATCGCGCCCGTGCGGCCTTCAAGCTTCTGGAGATCGACGAAAAGCACAAGATTCTCTCCGGTGCCAAGCGCATCATCGATCTGGGGGCGGCGCCCGGTAGCTGGTCGCAGATCGCCGCCAAGGTGACGAATTCGACCGATGCCGAGCCCCGGGTGGTGGCGATCGACTTTCTCGAACTCGATCCGCTGGCCGGTGTGCATATCCTGCAACTGGACTTCCTCGATCCAACGGCGCCGGAAAAACTGATGACGGCACTCGGCGGTACGCCCGACCTGGTGTTGTCCGACATGGCCGCGCCGACGACAGGCCATCGCCAGACCGACCATATCCGCACCATGCATCTTTGCGAGGTCGCCGCCTATTTCGCGATCGACGTGTTGGCTGAGGGCGGGCATTTTCTGGCGAAAACCTTCCAAGGTGGCGCCGAGCGCGAATTGCTGACACTGTTGAAGCAGAATTTCAAGCAGGTCATTCATGTGAAGCCAGCGGCGTCGCGGGCCGAATCGGTGGAAATGTTCCTGCTGGCGAAGGGCTTCAAGGGCCGCAAGCCTGGCGCCCGCTCGCTCTATGACAGCGAAACCGAAATCGATGACCGCGACATGGTTGACGAGCGGGATTCCGTCGAGGCGGATTAAACCGTGCTGCTCTATGTGACCATTGGCAGTAACGATCTTGCCCGGGCGCAGTCGTTTTACGACGCTGCACTTGCGCCGCTGGGTCTCAAGCGCCGCAAGCAGGATGAGATCGAAATCGGTTATGGAGCCGAGGATGACAGCCGTTGCCGCCTCTGGGTGGTGACGCCGCATAATCGCAAGACCGCCACGATCGGCAATGGGTCGATGGTGGCGCTGGAAGCGGAAAGCCGGGCGGCTGTCGATGCCTTCTATCAAGCCGCGCTGGCAAATGGCGGCACCGATGAGGGCGCGCCGGGCTTGCGGCCGTTCCATGCGCATTTCTACGCCGCCTATGTCCGCGACCCTGACGGCAACAAGCTTTCGGCGGTCTGCGAGCGGCCGGAGTAATCGGCCCACTTCTATTTGACGCCAATGGTCTCCGCTTCCGGATCTGCCCGCATCTTATGTCCGGACACGGATGCTCCGGCGGTTTTCGACATGCGGATAAGCGGGATGATCGCTGAAAGAGTGATCGCTGAAATCAGCATGAAAGCCAGCTGGAAATCTCCCAATTCAAGCTTTGATCCCGTCAGTGTCGTCTCGATTTCAAGGATGGCACCGGCAACGGCGACGCCAAGCGCCAGGCTCATCTGCTGCAGCACGGCGGTCATCGAGGTCGCTTTGCTGGCGTGCGAATCCGGAATGTCGGCGAAAGCCAGTGCATTGACGCTGGTGAAGAAGAACGAGCGGGCAAAACCGGCGAGCAGAAGGATGAACATCATCACGGCATAGGGCGTTGCCGGGGTGAACAGGCCGTTGACGAAGGTCAGGATCGCGCCGCTGATACAGGCAAAGATCAGCGTCGTGCGGAAACCAGCGAAGATCAACACGCGCTTGGCAAAGAATTTTGTCGTCAGCGCCCCGACTGCGCCGACAAAGGTGATCATGCCGGATTGAAACGGCGTCAGGCCAAAGCCGACCTGCAGCATCAATGGCATCAGGAAAGGCACGGCGCCGATCGAGATGCGAAACAGCGTGCCACCGATTGCTGCCGCTCTAAACGCACTGTCCTTGAACAGGTTGAGATCGAGCAGCGGCGCCGGGTGGCGGCGTGCGTGCCGGACGTAGAGCACCGCGCAAATACCGCCGATGGCTACGGCGGCAGCGCCGAATTGCGGCGGCAATGCCGGCAGGCTCATGACCGAGAGCCCGAACATTGTGCCGGAGGCGGCAATCGCGCTGAAGAAGAACCCCTTGATATCGATTGGTGGCGGGGCGTCGCTCTTGATCTCCGGCAAATAGATGCCGGACAGAATGTAGCCGAGGATGCCGACCGGAACGTTGATCAGAAAAATCCAGTGCCAGGAGAAATAGGTGGTGATGAAGCCGCCGAGCGGTGGGCCAGCCAGCGGCCCGACAAGGGCTGGGATGGTCAGCAGCGCCATGGCGCCAACCAGTTCGCTGCGCTGCGTCGAGCGGACCAGGACAAGGCGAGCCACCGGCGTCATCATCGCGCCGCCCATGCCCTGCAGAAAACGAGAAACGACGAAGGCGAGCACGCTGTCAGCGATGGCGCAGAGGATGGAACCGCAGATGAAGACCAGAATGGCGGCGCGAAAGATGCGTTTGGCGCCAAAACGGTCGGCCATCCAGCCGCTCAGGGGAATGAAGATCGCCAGCGATACCATGTAGGAGGTCAGCGCCAGCTTGAGGGTGATCGGCCCGACGCCGAGATCATGGGCGATTGCCGGCAGCGATGTGGCAATGACGGTCGAGTCCATCTGCTCCATGAACAGGGCGACGGCGAGGATCATCGGGACGATGCGGTTCATGCGAAATGGCCTTGCGCGACTGCGGAGCGACCGGAACATAGGGCTTTTGGGGCAAAAGTCGTCATGCGGCGCTCACGTTGCGATCACATCCGTGTGAATCCAGCGGCCATCTCCTGTCAAGACGCTAGATGTTGCCTTGCCGGATGAGCGGACCCGCCGTTCAATCCGGATAAGCCCGCCCCCAAAAAATGGAGAACAGCATGACGCCGTCTATTCCCTTGAGCCGCCGTGCCTTATTTGGAGCAACAGCCGTTGGTGCGCTGGCGGCGCCGTTCGTGATGACACGGATGGCTTTTGCGCAGATCGAACCGAAAGCGGACACAATGAAAATACCGGCAGGCAGGACCAGCAGCTTCAAGATCGGCAATTTTGGCGTCACCGTCATCAGCGATGGCATCCGCATCAGCGAAAAGCCGGAAGAAACGTTTGGTACCAACCAGACGCCACAGGCGGTCGGTGACCTGCTCAAGGCAAATTTCCTGCCCACCGACAAATTCGTCAACGGTTTCTCGCCGACGCTGATCGATACCGGCTCCGAGGTGATCCTGTTCGATACCGGCATGGGTGAGGGCGGCCGGGAGGCTGGTGCCGGCCATTTGCTGGAGGGCATTGCCAACGCCGGTTATACGCCGGATCAGGTCAGCATCGTCGTGATCACCCATATGCACGGCGATCATATCGGCGGCCTGATGGAAGGGGGAGCACCGGCGTTCAAGAATGCCCGCTACGTCGCAGGCCAGGTGGAATATGATTTCTGGAAGGATGAGGCCCGCGTTGGAACTCCGGCCGAGGGCGGGCACAAGGGTGTTTTGAAGAATGTCGTGCCGCTGGCCGAAAAAATGACCTTTATCGGTGACGGGGCCGAGGTCGTTCCCGGCATCACCAGCATGGCGGCGTTTGGTCATTCGCCGGGTCACATGATCTTCAAGGTCGAATCGGAGGGCAAGGGGCTTGTGCTGACCGCCGATACCGCCAACCATTTCGTCCTGTCGCTGCAGCGGCCCGATTGGGAAGTGCGGTTCGATATGGACAAGGCCAAGGCCGCCGCCTCGCGCAAGAAGGTTTTCGACATGATCGCTACCGACCGGCTGCCCTTCGTCGGTTACCACATGCCGTTCCCGGCTGCCGGCTTCATCGAGAAGCAGGATCAGGGCTATCGTTTCGTGCCGGAAAGCTATCAATTCGAAATCTGATATCGCATCTGCGAAAAGAATCTTGGCTGGCCCGGCACTCTTGCCGGGCTTTGCACTTTCCAACCCGTCATATCCGTGTTACCAGCCCTCGCCAACTTCCAAGAAACTCTCGCCCGCTTGAGCGCGGCGAGTCTTCGCCGCACTGTTGACCAACTGTGCGGGGAGAACACCTTTTACTGAAGGGATTTGGCCATGGCACGCATCATCGAAACGGCGACCGGTTTGGAGGCTTTGACCTTCGACGACGTTCTTCTGCAACCCGGACATTCCGAAGTCATGCCGGGGCAGACGAATATCGCCACCCGCATCGCCCAGGACATCGACCTCAACCTGCCGATCCTGTCGTCCGCGATGGATACGGTCACCGAGGGCCGCCTGGCCATCGCAATGGCGCAGGCGGGTGGTATCGGCGTCATCCACCGCAACCTCACCCCGATCGAGCAGGCCGAGCAGGTCCGTCAGGTCAAGAAGTTTGAAAGCGGCATGGTCGTCAACCCGGTCACCATCGGCCCGGATGCCACGCTGGCAGATGCCCTGGCGCTGATGAAGATGTACTCGATCTCCGGCATCCCGGTCGTCGAAAACGCAACCGGTAAGGTTCCAGGCCGCCTCGTGGGTATTCTGACAAACCGCGATGTGCGTTTTGCATCCGATCCGGCCCAGAAGATCTATGAACTGATGACCCGCGACAACCTGATCACGGTCACGGAAAATGTCGAGCAGCAGGAAGCAAAGCGTCTCCTCCACGCCCACCGCATCGAAAAGCTGCTGGTCATCGATGGTGACGGCCGTTGTGTCGGTCTTATCACCGTCAAGGATATCGAAAAGTCGCAGCTTCACCCGAACGCATCGAAAGACGCGCAGGGCCGCCTGCGGGCCGCCGCCGCCATCAGCGTTGGCGATGACGGTATCGAACGGGCCGAGCGTTTGATCGATGCCGGCATCGACCTGATCGTCGTCGATACGGCCCACGGCCATTCGCAGCGCGTTCTCGATGCCGTGACCAAGGTCAAGACCATGTCGAACTCGGTTCGCGTCATGGCAGGTAACGTTGCCACGGCTGATGGTACCAAGGCGCTGATTGATGCCGGTGCGGATTCAGTCAAGGTCGGTATCGGCCCGGGTTCGATCTGCACCACCCGTATCGTCGCCGGTGTCGGCGTGCCGCAGCTCGCAGCCATCATGTCGGCGGTCGAGGCCGCCCAGGCTGCCAATATCCCGGTTATCGCTGATGGCGGCATCAAGTTCTCGGGCGATCTCGCCAAGGCGATCGCAGCCGGTGCGTCGGCCTGCATGATCGGCTCGCTGCTGGCCGGTACGGATGAAAGCCCGGGCGAAGTGTTCCTCTACCAGGGCCGTTCGTTCAAGGCCTATCGTGGCATGGGTTCTGTCGGCGCCATGGCGCGCGGCTCGGCTGACCGTTACTTCCAGGCGGAAGTGCGCGACACGCTGAAGCTGGTACCGGAAGGCATCGAAGGCCAGGTTCCGTACAAGGGGCCGGTTTCCGGCGTTCTGCACCAGTTGGCCGGCGGTCTGAAGGCCTCGATGGGCTATGTGGGCGGCAAGACGATCAAGGATTTCCAGGAACGGGCCACGTTCGTGCGGATCTCCGGTGCGGGCCTGCGCGAAAGCCATGCCCATGACGTGACCATAACTCGCGAGAGCCCGAACTATCCGGGCTCGATGTAAGCATCGGCTGCAAACCTGAACCATGAAAAAGCGGCGGAGTTGTCTTCGCCGCTTTTTCTTTGTCAGGCTTCCAACGCACGTTGAAGCGCGGCGTTACCGTAACGATGGCCCTTGATCTCGTATCCGACCACGGGAACGAGCGGCGCGAACACCAGGATGATGAGGCAGGTGGTCATGTTGATGCCCGCGGCCGCACACAGGATGGAAAGCACCACCACTGCGGTCATGCCGATCATCAGCCCGAGATAGAAGGTCTCCATCTTGCGCAGCAGATAAACGTAGTGTGCGAAGACCAGGGTCACATAGGCAAACACCGGCACCGCGACGGTGAGAACGGCGGCAACCTCGCCGATATGTGCTTTGTGCTCGATATAATAGGCGGCCACATGCAGGCCCGCGCCGGTCGCTGCAATGGAGGCGAAGATCAGTATGTGGCCATAGCCCCAAGGGAAAGCGCGGTTGCGGAAGCGATGCAGGATCTGGCCGGACGGCAACAGAAAATACAGCCACCACATGCCGAAGGTCAGTCCGGTCCCGGCAACACAGATGAGGATGGCGTCGAGGCTCCATCCCTGCTCACCGACGATGGCCGAAATCGACGCCACCGTTCCAACGACACCTTCCCCAAGCGTGATAATGGCCAGTAGCCCGTAACGCTCGGCAATATGGTGCGCATGCCAGGGCGTACCGCCGCCGCGGCGTTCAGCGAGAATGGGACCAAGCATTTCGATCAGAGTCAGTGTGACGACGCAGAGAAAGGTCGGCAGCAGCGGCATGTCGATGAGGATCACCGCGATCCAGCCGATCTGGGCAATGGCGATGGCGGTCACATAGGACAGGCAGGCGGAACGCCGGTCCGCCGTTTGCCGCGCCGCGCGCAGCCACTGGAAGATCATCGCCACCCGCATGACGATATAGCCCAGCACCATGACGCCGTTATCGACATGGGCGCCGTTGTCGATGGACTCGAACATTTGCGGCAGGCCGAGCGCCAGGATCAGCACACCGGCCATCTGTACCATCGTCGTCAACCGGTAGATCCAGTCGTCCGTGTCGAAGGCGGAGGCGAACCAGGAGAAATTCACCCAGGCCCAGCAGATGGCGAACATGGCAAAGCCAAAACCCATCAGGCCGGCGGCATAATGGCCTTCCGCCAGCAGATGCGCCAACTGCGATCCGGCAACGCCGAACGCGATGACGAAGGTCAGGTCGAACAGCAGTTCGAGTGGCGTTGCCACCCGGTGGTGTTCATGCGGGTCACGCCCGCGCATCGCAGCGGCATGATGGGTGGGCAGCGGGACGGCGGCGGCATGTGGATCGGACATACGGTTCTTTCTCTCTGAGGCTGCTTCGTTGAACATCGTTCATTGGTAAAACAGCTGTCAAGCATGGAGCGCTGCATGGGCGCGGCGGCGGGCGGTTCTGGATTTTTCGCACGTCCGCTATAGATCAGGGGCAATTCGAATCGACGGAGTGACCATGCCCATCTCGACTGCAATCTTCTGGCCGGTCATTGCGCAGGTCGCCCTCATCCACCTTATCTATTTCCTGATGTTGAAACGCCGCTCCGGTGCCATGCGGGCAGGAACAGCCAAGGCCTCGGATTTCTGGGTTCCTGCCATCGAACCGGAGCCGAGCGCGACGGTGGCGCGCAGCCTGATCAACCAGTTCGAGTTGCCGATGCTGTTCTTTCTGGTCTGCACACTGTTATACGTAACGGCGGGCGTCAATCACGTCGTGGTGGCCGTTGCCTGGCTCTTCGTGCTCAGCCGCTATGCGCATGCCTGGGTGCATGTCACCTCCAACCGGCTGCGGATACGGCAACGCCTGTTCGTCTCTGGCTTTGTTCTCAATTTCAGTCTGTGGTTGCTTTTCGCCATCCATCTGCTCGGGATCTGATGGTTGCCGCTGTCACATTGTCTTGCATTGCGCAGTGCACAAGACCGGACTATCATCCGGTTTCCACGTGCGGGAACAAATGCCGCTCCATATCCAACCTATTGACTTAACTGATTATACGCCGTCAAAATTGCCTTTCCACGTTACCGAAACTTAATCTGTGAATGCGGAACCGGACAACCCTCCAGTTGTTGTCTGTTCGCAGGTGCAGTCGTCCGAAGGAAAGCATTCAGTGAGCATACCCACAGAGAAGACCGTTCTGGTGTTTCAGGGCGGCGGTGCTCTCGGCGCCTATCAGGCCGGCGCCTATGAGGCGCTGCATGAAGCCGGTGCCCGGCCCGATTGGCTGGCCGGCATCTCCATCGGCTCGATCAATTCCGCAATCATCGCAGGCAGTCCCGTTGACCGGCGCGTCGATAATCTGAGGACATTCTGGCACCGGGTTTCGTCGGGATTGCCGGGCCATTTCCTCGGCAATGGCGATGCGATGCGCAAATGGTTCAACGAATCCTCCGCGTTTCTGGGGTCACTCACCGGCGTTCCCGGCTTCTTCACGCCGCGCGCCTTTGCACCGTGGAAAATCCCCGGCGATCCGATGGCGGCCATCAGTCTTTACGACACCGCGCCGCTCGAAGAGACGCTTTCCGGTCTGGTGGATTTCGACCTGATCAATTCCGGCGCGATCCGGCTCAGCCTCGGCGCCGTCGATGTGATGAGCGGCAATTTCAATTACTTTGACAATCACCACTGCGCCTTCTCAGCCAAGCATGTCGCCGCCTCCGGCGCCTTGCCGCCGGGGTTTGCACCGGTCGAGATCGATGGCCGCTTCTATTGGGATGGCGGCATCGTTTCCAACACGCCGCTGCAGCGGGTGCTTTCAGGCCAGGAACTGGAAACCGATCTCTGCATCTTCCAGGTCGATCTATTCAGCGCAAAGGGGCCGCTGCCGCGGGATCTTTTCGATGTCGAAGCGCGTGAAAAGGAAATCCGCTTTTCCAGCCGCACGCGGTTGAACACCGACCAGTTCCGCAAGCTTCAGTCGGTACGCATGGCCGCCAAGCGGTTGATGGAAAAGCTGCCACCGGAATTGAAGGATGATCCTGATGCAAGGCTCCTTGAAAAGATCGGCAACGATTGCGCCGTCACCATGGTGCACCTGATCTACCGGCATGCGGCCTATGAAACCGGTTCCAAGGATTATGAGTTTTCGCGCCTCTCGGTGGAAGAGCACTGGAAGGCAGGACATGACGATGTGATCGAGACGCTCAATCATCCCGATTGGCTGAACCGCACGCGTCCGACCAACGGAATCCGGGTTTTCGATCTTGCCGAGCAACGCCTGCGTGGGAAAAAGCCATGAAAATCGAAGATGTCGTTCGCAATGCCTTTGCCATGCCGCTGACGAGCCCGTCCTATCCGCCGGGGCCGTACCGGTTCGTCAACCGCGAATACATGATCATCACCTATCGCACTGACCCCGAAGCCTTGCGCCGGGTGGTGCCAGAGCCGCTGCAATTCGATGAGCCGCTGGTGAAATACGAGTTCATCCGCATGCCGGATTCCACCGGCTTTGGCGATTATACCGAGTCCGGCCAGGTCATTCCGGTGACCTATCAGGGCGTTCACGGCGGTTATGTGCACTCGATGTATCTGAACGATGACGCGCCGATTGCCGGCGGCCGCGAGATCTGGGGCTTTCCAAAGAAGCTGGCCGAACCGTCGCTGACCCCGGTCAAGGATGCGCTGGTCGGTACGCTCGACTATGGCGGCCAGCGGGTGGCAACCGCGACGATGGGCTTCAAGCACCGCACGCTCGACACGGCGAAAATCCTCGAAAGCCTGAAACAGCCGAATTTCATGCTGAAGATCATTCCGCACGTGGACTGCACGCCGCGCATCTGCGAGCTGGTCCGCTATTATCTCGAAGACCTGACGGTGAAAGGTGCCTGGGAAGGGCCGGGGGCTCTGGCGCTGTTTCCGCATGCGCTGGCGCCGGTTGCCGACCTGCCGGTGCTGGAGGTCAAATCCGCCGTCCATATTCTCTCCGACCTGACGCTGGGCCTCGGCGAAGTGGTCCATGATTATCTTGCAAAATAGGGAGTTAAAACCATGAAACTCAAGGACAAGGTCTGCATCGTCACCGGCTCCGCCAGCGGTATCGGTCTGGCGATCGCCAAAAAGTATGTTTCGGAAGGCGCCAAGGTCGTCATCGCCGACCTGAAGCTCGAAGCGGCGGAAGCAACGGCCAAGGACCTGACGGCGGTGGGACCGGGCGAGGCCATGGGCCTTGCCATGGACGTTACCAGCGAAGACGCTGTCAACTCGGGCGTTGCTGTGGTCGTTGCCAAATGGGGCAGGGTCGATGTGCTCGTCTCCAATGCGGGCATCCAGATCGTCAACAAGATCGAGGATTACGCTTTCTCCGACTGGAAGAAGATGCTCGCCATCCATCTCGATGGCGCGTTTCTGACGACGAAGGCCTGTGTGCCGCATATGAAGGCACAAAAGGGCGGGGCGATCATCTATATGGGCTCGGTGCACTCGCATGAGGCCTCGCCGCTGAAATCGGCCTATGTCACGGCCAAGCACGGACTGTTGGGCCTCGCCCGCGTGGTTGCCAGGGAAGGCGGCCCGGACGGCGTTCGCGCCAACGTCATCTGCCCCGGTTTCGTTCGCACGCCGCTGGTCGACAAGCAAATTCCGGAACAGGCCAAGGAACTTGGTATTTCCGAGGATGAAGTAATCAAGAAGGTCATGCTCGGCGGCACGGTGGACGCCCAGTTCACCACTGTCGAGGATGTTGCCGAGGTGGCGCTGCTGTTTGCCGGTTTCGAGACCAATGCGCTCACCGGCCAGTCACTCGTCGTCAGCCACGGCTGGTACATGCAATAAGCAAAACCGATCCGGCCGTGCTTTCATGGCCGGATCACTTTTGCGTCAAGTCAACGGTGTTGCCGTTGTCTAATGCCGCCACTGCCGCAATTCTATGATCCTGACCGGTGATGCTCTTGCTGCCTCTACCGGGTACCATTCACAGCGCGCCTGGATGTCCTTTGGACCGAACGGCGCCGGTTTCAGGAGGAACGCATGGAAAAGCCGCAGATCACCCAGGCGATGATCAACGCCTATGACGAGTACACCCATCTGAGCCTGGACCGGCGCGCGTTCATGCGCACCTTGACGGCGCTAAGCGGATCGGCCGCGGCCGCCGCCGCTATCGCGCCGCTGCTGGCGGCCAACAGCGCGCAGGCGGAAATCATTCCCGAGGACGATGCGCGCGTGAAAACCGAGGATGTTACCTATTCCGGCGCCGGTGGTGATATGAAGGGCTATCTGGTGCGCCCGGCCGATGCGGCCGGAAAGCTGCCCGCCGTCATCGTTATCCATGAAAACCGCGGCCTCAATCCGCATATCAAGGATGTCGCCCGCCGTATGGCGCTGGAAGGTTTTGTGGCGCTTGCCCCGGATTTCCTGTCGCCCGCAGGCGGCACCCCGGCTGATGAGGACAAGGCCCGCGAAATGATCGGGGCGCTGGATGGCAAGCAGACGGTCGATAATGCGGTTGCAACCGTCACCTATCTGGAAGGCAACGACCTCACCACCGGCAAGGCCGGGGCGATCGGCTTCTGCTGGGGTGGCGGCATGGTCAACAAGCTGGCCGTCGCGTCGCCCGATCTCAAGGCCGGTGTCGCCTATTATGGCGCCCAGCCGCCAGCCGAAGACGTGCCGAAGATCAAGGCTGCGCTGCTGCTGCAATATGCCGGTCTGGACGACCGTATCAACGCCGGTATCGATGCCTATAAGAAGGCGCTGACCGACAATGGCAAGGATTTCACCATCCAGATCTACGAGGGCGTCAACCACGCCTTCAACAACGATACATCGGCTGCGCGCTACGACAAGAAAGCCGCCGATCTGGCCTGGAGCCGGACGGTGGAATTCTTGAAGGCCAAGGTGGTTTGAGGAATGTTTTGAGGCTGGGGTAGAACCTACCCCAGCAACGCCTTGCCAGCTTCCGTGACGAGGGCGGCCAGCGCCTGCTGATCGCTGTCGCGGCCACTGCGGTTGCGCCAGATGAGGCCGATCTGGCGCGACGGTTGCGGTTCGGCGAAGGGGACGATCCGCATGCGGTTGCGGGTTCGCTCGTCCTTGACAGCGATTTCGGGGATCAGCGTGATCCCCATGCCGTGGCTCACCATTTGCAGCAGCGTGGCCATCGAGGTAGCGCCATAATTCGCAACGCTGCGGCCCGCGGTCGAACCACAGACGGCAAGCGCCTGGTCGCGCAGGCAATGACCCTCTTCCAGAAGCAGCAGCCGGTCCATATCGACTTGGGCCTCCGAAATCGGTGAGACCAGCACGGTGCTTTCGTCATCGGCGCTGGCGATCAGGAAGCGGTCTTCGAACAAGGGACAGGATTGCAGGCTGTCCTCGCCATGCGGCAGCGCGACGATGGCGCAATCAAGTTTACCGTGCTTGACGTCGTCAACGCACCCGGTCGTTAACAGTTCGCGCAGTTCCACATCCAGTTTCGGGTAGCGCTGCCGCAGCATGGGAATGAGTTTGGGGACCAGATACGGCGCAACGGTTGGGATGATGCCGAGCCGCAAGCGGCCTTCCAGCACGCCCGTTGACTGCCGGGCGCGGTCATGCAGGGCGTCGACAGACAGGAGAATGGCCCGGATATCCGGAAGCAAAGCTTCGCCCTGCCGGGTCAAAAGCGCGCCGCTGCGGTTGCGCTCGATCAGTTTGACCTCGAGATGATTTTCCATCTCCATGATCTGTGCCGATAACGCCGGCTGGCTGACATTGACCATTTCAGCCGCCCGGCCAAAGTGCCGCGTGGTCGCCAGAGCATCGAAATAGCGCATTTGCCGGATCGTAATCATGATAGGTTTATCCTATCGATAATTCCATTAAATACAATTGGAAATTATGAATCGTATGGGGGATGTTGCGGCGGAACTAACGAAATTGCATTTGAAACAGGAGGCAGAAATGGACGCCAAAGTCGAGAAAACGGGCAAGTGTCCGGTCATGCACGGGTCGCTCACCAGCAACTCGGGCGAAGGGACTTCGAACCGTGAATGGTGGCCGAACCAGCTTAACCTCAAGATTCTTCACCAGAATTCCGCACTCTCCGATCCGATGGGCGTGGGCTTTGATTATGCCGAAGCCTTCAAGACGCTCGATCTTGCGGCGGTGAAGCAGGACATCTTTGCCCTGATGACGGATTCCAAGGATTGGTGGCCGGCCGACTTCGGTCATTATGGCCCGTTCTTCATCCGCATGGCCTGGCATAGCGCCGGCACTTACCGCACCGGCGATGGCCGTGGCGGTGCATCCTCGGGCACCCAGCGTTTTGCGCCGCTCAACAGCTGGCCGGATAACGTCAATCTCGACAAGGCCCGCCGCCTTCTCTGGCCGATCAAGCAGAAGTATGGCAATGCGCTCTCCTGGGCCGACCTTCTGGTCCTCGCCGGCAACTGCGCGCTCGAATCCATGGGCTTCAAGACCTTCGGCTTCGCCGGTGGCCGCGCCGATGTCTGGGAGCCGGAAGAAGACATCTACTGGGGTGCGGAACGCACCTGGCTCGACGACAAGCGCTATAGCGGCGACCGCGATCTGGAAAACCCGCTCGCAGCCGTGCAGATGGGGCTGATCTACGTCAACCCGGAAGGCCCGAACGGCAATCCGGACCCGCTGGCGTCCGCCCGCGACATCCGCGAAACGTTTGCCCGCATGGCCATGAATGATGAGGAAACCGTCGCCTTGATCGCCGGTGGCCACACCTTCGGCAAGACCCATGGTGCCGGTGATGCCGCCCATGTCGGTCCCGAGCCTGAAGGTGCCGATATCGAGCAGCAAGGTCTCGGCTGGGCCAGCAGCTACGGCAGCGGCAAGGGTGGCGACACGATCTCCAGCGGCCTCGAAGTCACCTGGACCTCGACGCCGACGCGCTGGAGCAACAACTTCTTCTGGAACCTGTTCGGCTATGAATGGGAACTGACGAAGAGCCCGGCCGGCGCCCATCAGTGGACGCCGAAGCATGGCATGGGCGCCAATTCGGTTCCGGATGCCCATGACCCATCGAAGCGCCATGCCCCGGCCATGCTGACCAGCGACATCGCGCTGCGCACCGATCCGGCCTACGAGAAGATCTCGCGCCGTTTCTACGAGAACCCGGAGCAGTTTGCCGATGCCTTTGCCCGCGCCTGGTTCAAGTTGACCCACCGCGACATGGGACCGAAAGCTCGCTATCTCGGCCCGGAAGTGCCAAGCGAAGACCTGATCTGGCAGGACCCGATCCCGGCTGCCGGTCATCCGCTGGTCGATGCGGCCGATATTGCCGGCCTCAAGGAAAAGATTCTGGCGTCCGGCCTGTCGGTGTCGCAGCTGGTTTCGACCGCCTGGGCCTCAGCCTCGACCTTCCGTGGTTCCGACAAGCGCGGTGGTGCCAATGGCGCCCGTATCCGTCTCGCACCACAGAAGGATTGGGAAGCCAACCAGCCTGAGCAGTTGGCAACGGTGCTTGCTACGCTCGAAGGCGTCCAGCGGGCCTTCAACGATGCCCATCAAGGCGGCAAGCAGGTGTCGCTTGCCGATCTAATCGTGCTCGGCGGGGCCGCAGCCGTTGAAAAGGCGGCAAAGAGTGCCGGTCAGGATGTTTCGGTTGCCTTCGTGCCCGGCCGCACCGATGCAACGCAGGAACAGACCGATATCGAATCCTTCTCGGTGCTTGAGCCGGTTTCGGATGGTTTCCGCAACTATCAGAAGGCCAGCTTCACTGTATCTGCCGAAGAACTCCTGATCGACAGGGCACAGCTCCTGACCCTGACGGCTCCGGAAATGACGGTGCTGGTCGGCGGCCTTCGGGCACTGAACGCCAACCACGGCCAGTCCCAGAATGGCGTCTTTACCACGCGCCCTGAAACCTTGACCAACGACTTCTTCGTCAACCTGCTCGACATGGGTACGGTCTGGAAGGCGGCAACGCCGGAGAAGGAGGTCTTTGAGGGGCGCGACCGGGCAACCGGTGAGGTGAAATGGACTGCCACCCGCTCCGATCTGGTCTTCGGCTCGAACTCGCAGCTGCGTGCATTGGCCGAAGTCTATGGTCAGAACGATGCACAGGGCAAGTTCGTCCGTGACTTCGTTGCTGCCTGGAACAAGGTGATGAATGCAGACCGGTTCGACCTGGTCTGATCCCGTTCATTGATACCGGTTGCTACTGTGTGAGCAGCCGGTTTCATCATGATCTACAAGGCCGGGCTCTCAAGAGGAGGCCCGGTTTTGCTGTCATGGTATCCCAACATCGTTCGTGCGATGCGTTCACCAGTGCAGTTTACGGAAGGTCTTCGTTCAGACTGGCCTCGGCTTCTTCGATGGTATCCACGATGACGAAAAGTGCCGTGAAGCCACTGATGTCGAACACTTCCTGAACGGTGGGTTGCAGGCCCGCGAGTACACGCTTCTTTTTGACGGCGCGGCTCGTCTTGGCGGTTTTGAGCATGACGAGCAATCCCGCCGAACTGACATAGTCGAGACGGGCCATGTCTATGACGAGGAAACCCTAGGGTATCGCGACGCGGCCTGCGCGTCGGCCGGATCTGAAAACGCCGTATTGCATCCGGGTATGCCAACTGGCCGTAGAGTGGTCCGAGGCAGATGGAGAAAGGTGCAGCTCGGGGCCAGCGCGCGCCAACCCGCGCATGGCGGGGAGTATGGTCTCACCGGGATACACAAGCGCGGTAGACTGCAGCGCCAGTCATCCCTTACCGTCAGTCCGTCAAACGCGGCTCGAACGGAATTTCGGATGATCAAGGGAATTGCACTTTTATTGTTGTTTCAGTTGTTGGGGGAAAGCCTCGTCTTCACCTCCGGGATTCCTCTCCCCGGCCCAGTCGTGGGCTTGGTCTTTCTCTTTGTCGCGATGCAGCTCTGCAAGGCGTTTGGGCTTTCCCTCTTTGCGGAAACCGAAGCGGCCGCCGACGGCTTCCTGGCCAATCTTGGCCTGTTGTTCGTGCCCGCCGGGGTTGGAATCATTGCCCTTTCGGGTGAGTTGCAGAGCCAGGCGAGCGCCATACTTTTGGTGCTCGTGGCTTCCGCGGTCCTTACGCTCGCCATAACGGTATGGACATTCATCATTGTTCGGCGACTTGTTGGAGGGAAATAGCCCCATGAAGCATCCGATGGAACTGTGGGTTTATCTTTCAACCTCCCCGCTTCTTTGGCTGACCCTGACCTTGCTTGTGTGGATCGTTGCGACCACCATCTCGGTTCGCCTGAAACGCCATCCGCTGGCCAATCCCGTTCTGATCTCCATCGTGCTGCTTGCATGCACGCTGTGGATGTTCAATGTGCCGTACGAGAGGTTTTTCGCTGGAGCGCAATTTATTCATTTCCTGCTCGGGCCTGCCACGGTGGCGATTGCCATACCCTTGTTCCGGCAATGGCAGAAGGTGAGGCAGGCACTTGTTCCGATGGGTGCAGCACTCGTCGTCGGCTCGTTTTCTGCGGTCCTATCGATCATCGTGATGGGGAAATGGGCAGGTCTTTCACAAGACGTGCTCATATCGTTCCTGCCGAAATCGGCTACTGCCGGCGTGGCCATGTCAATATCGGCGTCATTGGGTGGGAACCCTTCGCTGACGGCAGTTTTGGTGATCCTGACAGGCATCGTCGGTGCAGTTGTGGTCACGCCCTTCATGAATGCGATGCGGATCAAGGATTATGAAGCCCGCGGTTTCGCCGTCGGGCTGACCTCTCACGGAATCGGAACGGCCCGCGCCTTCGACGTTGATGAAACTGCGGGGCTTTTTGCCGGGATGGCGATGGCTTTGAACGCCATCGCGACCTCGGTGGTCGTGCCGCTTCTTGCCAGGCTGATGCTATGAAACACGGCCGCGCCGGATGTTGTTTCCGGCGCGCGCTGCAGACAGCCTCAACCGAGGCTCAAACCGCCATTTCCCGCCGTTTTTCGCCGCTGACGATGGCAAGATCAAGGACCTTTTGAAGGCCGCTGCATGGCGGAAATCGGGGTCTCCGGAAATCCCCGACGCAACGGCATCCGCAAACCGCTGGTAGTCGGTTGGCACCACGCCGGCAGCGACATCTTTCCAGATACCCTTGTCGACATCTGCCTGATCGACTCTCAGATGGATTGCTGGATGTGGGGTAGCAAGATATAGCTGATACGAGCATTCCAAACCGGAAGACTGCCGTCGAATCCCATGAAACTCAAAGACTTTGCCAAGCATCTTGATCTGTCTCCAACCACGGTAAGCCGGGCCTTGAGCGGCTATCCGGAGGTTCGCGAAAGTACCCGCAAGCGTGTTGCCGATGAGGCGTTGCGTCTGGGCTACCGCCCCAATATCAATGCAGTGCGGCTTGTGACCGGCCGGGTCGGCGCCATCGGCATCCTGATGGGGCGAGGCCGCGAAGTTCATTTCGCCGAATTCCTCAGCGGCATGGGTGAACGCCTTGGTGGTGAGGACATCGACATTGTCGTCACTCCGATTGCCGAGCATGATGCGAGAGAGGAGATCCAACTCTACAGCCGGTTGGTGGAGAGCCGGCGCGTCGATGCCATCATCGTCAATGGCCCGCGGCCCGATGACGAGCGCATCAGTCTGCTCCATCGGCTGGGCATGCCCTTTCTCGTGCACGGGCGGTCGGAAACGGCTGTTCCCTATGCCTGGCTCGATATCGACAATGAAGGGGCAATCAAGCGTGCCACCAGTCATCTGCTCGATCTGGGACATAGGCGTATCGCCATGATCAACGGCCGTCCCGGAGTGACTTTCTCCGTGCACCGTGACAAGGGCTATCGCGACGCTTTGGTGGAGCGGGGCCTGCCGTTTGACCCGAAACTGGTTGCGCACGGTAATTTTACCGACGAGGTCGGCTTCCGGTTCGCGCGATCCTTTCTCGAGCAATCGCCACGCCCGACAGCGTTTGTTGCCGGTTCTATGATGACGGCGCTCGGGGTTTATCGTGCGGCACGTTCCCTTGATCTTGTTGTCGGCAAGGATATTTCGGTCATCGCCCATGACGATGTCTTCCCTTACCTAAATGCCGACAACATGGCCCCATCGCTCTCGACGACGCGGTCGTCGATGCGTGCTGCTGGCACGCGCTCGGCGGAACTGGTGCTACAACTCCTCTCCGGCAAGCCGCCGGCGGAGATCCACGAGTTATGGCCAGTCGAGCTTATTCTTCGTGAATCCACAGGCCTGGCCCCATAGTCTTTCCTGAATGTGGGCCGGTCGTCGCGTTTTCCATTTCTGCAGCGGACATGCGCATGGCCACTGGCCTGCACCATTGCGGTCTCTTGTGGCGGCCTCATCGTGGCCGGTGGTAGCCAGGCATGCCAGATCACGCCGGTGCCTCGCAGGGCGTTCGCAGGAAGCCGCACGAAACTCGCTGCCTTGTGCTCGCGAAAAACAATCCGTGGATTTGATGTTCGTTAAAACACAATTCCCTTTAATTTCCGCAAATTAGAGCAGATGTGAATATCTTGCGTGTGTGCGGTTCGATACAATTACCGCCAGGGCGCCGTAAAAGGGCGTCGCGAAACAGGAGAATAGAATGAGCGCTTCCACAACCCGCAACTCCGGACTGGCCGCGGGACTTGCCGTTGCTCTTGCAATGAGCGTCTTCGGCCCGGCGCTTGCCGCGGAGAGCGATCCGGACGCCACGATCAACATCGGTTCGCTTTATGAGCCGCAAAATCTCGACAATACCGCTGGCGCCGGTCAGGGCATCAACGAAGCCTTCAACGGCAATGTTTATGAAGCGTTGTTCCGGCTCACGGATGCGGGCACGGTCGAGCCGTCGCTTGCCAAGGATACAAAGGTGAGCGAAGACGGCCTCACCTATACGTTCACGCTGCAGCCCGACGTGACCTTTCATTCCGGTGCGCCGCTTACGTCAAAGGATGTGAAGTTCTCCATCGAGCGCGTCACCTCCGAAACTTCCAAAAGCTCGCGCAAGAACAGCCTGAAGACCATCGCAAGCGTCGAGACGCCGGACGATGCCACCGTTGTGGTGAAACTGGCGGCGCGCTCGGTCTCGCTGCCTTACAATCTGAGCTATGTCTGGATCGCCAACGACGAGGCCAAGGACTTTCAATCGAAGGAAGATGGCACCGGCCCCTACGCACTGCAGGAGTGGCGGCGCGGCTCGTCGCTCGCCATCGCCCGTTTCGACAAATACTGGGGTGAAAAGCCGAAGAATGCCGAGGTGGTTTTTCAATATTTCACCGAAGCGACAGCTCTCAACAACGCGCTGCTGACCGGCTCCGTCGATATCATCACCTCCGTGCAGAGCCCGGATTCGCTTGCCCAGTTCAAGGATAATCCGGAGTTTTCGGTCAGCGAGGGCAAGTCCACGACGAAGCTTCTGCTCGCCTATAACGACCGCGTTGCGCCCTTCGACAATGTGAAAGTTCGCAAGGCTCTCGCCCGCGCCGTTGACGATGGGAAGCTCTTGAAGGCCGTCTGGGGCGATTACGGCACGCTGATCGGTTCCTTCGTGCCACCGACGGATGCCTGGTATGCCGATCTGACCAAGGTCGATGCCTATGATCCGGAAAGCGCCAAGGCTCTGCTCAAGGAAGCCGGCTATCCCGATGGCTTCACCTTCACCATCGATACGCCGAACTACGATCCGCATCCGATTGCAGCACAGTTTATCCAGAGCGAGCTGGCCAAGGTCGGCGTCAAGGTCGAGATCAACGTCATTACTGCCAACGAATGGTACACAAAGGTCTACAAGGCGCATGACTTCCAGGCGACCCTGCAGGAGCATGTCAACCATCGCGATATCGTCTTCTATGGCAACCCGGATTTCTACTGGGGTTACAACAACCCGAAGGTTGCCGACCTGATCAAGCAGGCGGAATCAAGCGGAACGGAAGAGGGGCAGACTGAGAAGTTGAAGGAAGCCAACACGATCATCGCGGAGGATGCAGCCAGCAACTGGTTCTACCTCTATCCGCAAATCGTCGTGTCCAGGGCCTCGGTCAGCGGCTATCCATTGAACGGTCTCAACTCGCAGTTCTTCGCCTACGGCATCACCAAGGCCGAGTAACAACTGCCACGCCGGATACTCGACACAAGGCGCCGCCCGGCATATGAATGCGCGGGCGGCGTCCGCGCATGAGAGGTCAAGACCATACTTTCCTACATACTTCGCCGCTCCGCCATCCTGGTGCTGTCGGTCATCATTGCCGCCGTCATTCTGTTCGTGCTGCTGCGCCTCTTGCCGGGCGACCCCGCAAATGCGCTGGTCTCCGTTGGCGCCGATGCGGCGCAGATCGAGGCCGCCCGCAAACAGGTGGGTTCCGACTTGCCGCTCTACGAACAATTTCTACGTTTTGCCGGCAGTCTGGCCCGCTTCGACCTCGGCAACTCCTTCGTCAGCGGTGCGCCGGTACTCGATGAAATCGGCAAGCGCCTCATCGTGACCGTACCGTTGACCCTGATGGCCTTTGCCGTTTCCATCGCCATCGCTGTTCCTCTTGGCATCCTCTCTGTCGTGCGCCAGAATCGGTGGTACGGCGCGTTGATCTCGGTCGTTTCGCAGCTTGGAATTGCCGTGCCTGTGTTCTGGATCGGCATTCTTCTGGTCACGGTGTTTGCGGTCAATCTGCGGCTTTTTCCCTCCGGAGGCTTTCCCTCGCGCGGCTGGCAGGCGCCCGGCGCCGCCGTTCAGGCCTTGGTGCTGCCGGTTGTGACCATCGCCATCGTCATGTCGGCGTCTTTGATCCGGTATGTGCGATCGGCAACCCAGGATGTTCTGGGCAGCGACTACTTGCGCACCGCGAGGGCGCTGGGCGCGACCTTCTCCGAGGCGCTGATCCGCCACGGCATCCGCAACGGCGCCGTTCCGGTCATTTCCTTGCTTGGTATCGAGCTGGCATCCACCCTGCTTGGCGCTGTGGTGGTGGAACGGGTATTTGCCCTGCCGGGCCTTGGTTCCATGCTGCTGCTCGGCATCGAACAGCGGGACTATCCGAATGTGCAGGGCGTGCTGTTCGTTTCGACATTGCTGGTGCTGCTGGTCGGCTTTGCAGCCGACCTTATCCAGCGTTTGATCGATCCACGTCTGCGTACCCAAGTTGTAGGAGGTGGGGCATGAGCGTGCCGGAACCTCTGATTGCGACTGAAAGCGTGCCGCAAAAATCGGCCGTTCCCTGGCCGCTTGCCATCGGCGGACTTCTCGTTGGTCTGCATGTCGTGATCGCGCTCCTCTCGCTCGTTTGGACGCCTTACGGCGTGGCCGACATGGTCGGCGGCCGGCTGGAAGGTCCTTCGTTCGCGCACTGGGCAGGCACAGATCGGCTCGGCCGCGATCTTATGACCCAGATCATGGTCGGCTCACGCATCGCGCTCGTCGTCGGCTGCGGGGCGGTTGCGCTCGGCGCCTTTATCGGTGTGACGGCCGGGGTACTCTCGGCCTTTGCCACGCGCACGCTGGATGATGTGCTGGCCGCAGCCCTGGATATCCTCATCGCTTTCCCGACGCTGCTGCTCGCCATGCTGATCGTTGCCTCCGGCGACGGGGCAAGCCTGTGGACGGCGATCCTCGCCATCGGCATCGCCGGTTCGGCCATCGTGGCGCGGTTGTCGCGCATTCTTGCAAAGCGCATCCTCGCAATGGATTACATCACGGCGGCGCGCATTTCCGGTACGTCGTGGCCGGGTATCGTGCGTATCCATGTCCTGCCGAACATCTGGCCGACGCTCGTTGTCAATTTCGCGCTGCAGTTCGGATTGGCCATCATTGCCGAGGCATCGCTGTCCTATCTGGGGCTCGGTGCGCCGCCGCCGAACGCCTCCTGGGGCCGGCTGCTGCAGGAGGCGCAGGCATCCGTTTATACCGCCCCCTTCGGCGCCATCGCCCCCGGCCTTGCGCTGGTCTCACTGGTCATTGGTCTCAATCTCTTTGCCGACGGCCTGCGTGAGGTTGCGGATCCGACCCGAAGGAGAAGCCGGTGAACGCCTTACTGTCAGTCGAAAATCTGGAGATTCGTACGCCTGGACGGACGCTTGTTTCCGGCATTTCCTTTTCGATCGCCGCTGGCGAGCGGGTCGGGCTCATCGGTGAATCCGGGTCAGGCAAATCGTTGACGGCGCTGGCCATGCTGGGCCTCCTGCCGGAGCCGATGCGAGTTGCCGGCTCAATTCTGCTGGACGGTCATCAGGTGATCGGTACACGCGATCGCGATCTCGTGCCATTGCGTGGAACGGGCGTCGCCGTCGTGTTTCAGGAGCCTATGACCGCGCTCAATCCGCTGATGCGGATCGGTCACCAAGTTGGGGAAGTGGTGCGCCGCCGGGCCATGCGCGACGGAATCGCTTGCGGCAGGGAAGAGGTATCGCGGCGAGTACTGGGACTTTTGGAACGCGTTGCGCTTCCGGAGGCGGATCGTATTGCCCGCGCCTTCCCGCACGAGATTTCTGGCGGCCAGCGTCAGCGTGCGGCCATCGCCATGGCACTCGCCTGCCGGCCGAAGCTGCTGATTGCCGACGAACCCACCACCGCGCTTGATGTCACCACACAGATGGAAATTCTGAAACTGCTGGAAGGCTTAGTTCAGGACGAGGCGATGGGGCTGCTTTTCATCAGCCACGATCTGCCAGTTGTGGCGAACATCGCCACCCGCGCGCTGGTGATGCGCGGCGGCAGGCTGATCGAGGAAGGGCCGGTCGCGACACTCTTCAACCGGCCGGCACATCCCTATACCGAAAGTCTGGTCGCCGCCGCTCGTGCGTTCGATGCGGCGCTGGAGATGACGCAATGACCCTTCTCGATCTTACTGGCGTTTCCTTCGCCTATGGCGGCGGCAAGACTGTTTTGCAGGGCATAGACCTGTCCATCCGTGCAGGAAACAATCTCGGCGTTGTCGGCGAATCCGGTTCCGGCAAGACGACACTTCTGAAGCTGCTGCTTGGGCTGGAGCGTGCCTCCGCCGGCACGGTATCCTTTCGCGGCCAAAGCCTCGACACCGACAACCGCAGCTTCATGCGCGGTTTTCGCCGTAGCGTACAGGCCGTTTTCCAGGATCCATATTCATCACTAGACCCGCGCCAGCGGGTCTTCGACATCATAGCGGAGCCATTGCGCTCGCTGAAAATCGAAACCGACATTACCAATGCTGTGACTGAGGCCTTGCGGGATGTTGATCTGCCAGCAGATGCGGCCGGACGCTATCCGCATGAATTTTCCGGCGGCCAGCGCCAGCGTATCGCAATCGCGCGCGCAATCGTCGCCAAGCCTGACCTCATTATCGCCGACGAGGTGGTCAGCGCTCTCGATCTGTCTACCCGCACCCGAATCATCGACCTCATGCGCACTCTCTCGTGCCGGATGACTTTTATCGTCGTCTCGCATGATATTGCCCTGGTGGCGCTGCTTTGCGAGCAATTGGTGGTGCTGGAAAAGGGCCTGATTGTCGAAAAGGGCGCCACGCGCGACCTGCTTGCCCGTCCCGCGCATCCTTATACGCAAAAGCTGCTTGCGAGCATGCCGAGAATGCCGGTGCCTGGCTGATAGGCCGGCACCGGCCGGCCCTGGCCTGAGGTCTGAAGCTGGCTTTGAGGAAAAGCGCATCATCCTTCTTACCACTCTATTGCCCCGCCCGGTTTGTCGGGCCTCTACACGGTGTTGAGGATCACTATCCTGAATGACGCCGCGCGTGCCGGATGGCGCCAAATTCACGCCTCGCGTTGTCGATGTTGAGGCCGCCATGGCCAATAGAGCGAGACGCTAGCCCGGAACCGTGAAATTCTCGGCCTCTTTCTACGGGGCTATTTTCATGGGGCGTCAGGCCTGCTTCAGGCTTGTCACAGCTCTTGTCAGTACCTGCGTCTTCAAGGCGATTGATATTCAAGCAGGATTCACAACGGGCAGGACTTCTCCGGTTGATAACCTTGTAATTTCGGCATGAAAATTTCGCGCGGAAAACGCCAATTAGAGAAAATTCATTTCATATTAAAGTGCTAATGGAGAAAATTATATTGACTGCGAAGGAATTCTACGCATCATTTGGAAAATAAATTACGCCGCTCGGCGATGACATATAACGGGAACATACGGGTTCAGAGCATGAGGGAATACGGTTCAGCAGGGCGCGCGCCGCGACAGGCGCTAGCACGCCTCGGCTGGACGGTGTGTGCTTGGGCCCTTTTCGGAGCAGACTGACATGCCCATTCTTTTAGCCCAACTTGCCTCCAGGGCAGGTATCTCATCGTGCGCCGCCGTCGAGATCGGGGCTGTTTGGCGTTGAAATCGCTCATCCCCCTCCAAGCGGGATTCCAGTCGGTCTCCCCAGCGATCACGCATGCCGCCTTGCCGAATTTCTCCCTGGCTAAGGCGGGCAGGGGGCCGTCCAAACGCGGCCCCCTGTACCTGCGGGGCGCCGGCCTGCTCGCACCGAAGCCAGCCTGCGTGACCTGTTTGACGATCAAAGGAAAGACCTGATGACTGTGCCTTCCGAGCCCAACCTCTCCCTGCTTTTCGAAACGTTCTGGACGCCGGCTGCCGGCGAAGAGGCGCCGCTCTATACGGTGCGGCTGACCAATCTCGGCGCGACGCCGTTGGCAGATTTCGTGCTCTGCTTCAGCGGCCCGGGCCGATTGCAGGCGACGGCGGCAATTCAGAATGGGCGGCTGGTGCGGCGCTTTTCCAACCACAGCACGATAGCACCGCCGGACGGCTTCGTGCTATTGCCTGGCGCAACCTGGGAGGCGAGCAGCCGCCAGCTCTCCTATCCATTGCGCCACTGGAGCGACGGCGCGCACAATGCCTATGTGGTCACCGCCGAAGGAACGATCCTGCCGGCGCGTGTGCTGCCAACCATCTCCACGACCGTGGACAATGCACCGCGCCGTGGCACTGCCCGCGCGCCAGTCCCGTTCAATCCGCCAGAGCCGCTGTCCATCCTTCCCTGGCCGAAGGATGTCCGGGGTATCGCAGGTGGACAGGTGCCGCACGGGCTTGCCCTTGGCACTGGATCTGCAGCAGCGGTTGAGGCGGCCGACGCCTTCGCGGACATCACGGCGCGGCTTTTTCCCGGCGAAGGGTTGGTACGGGACGCGCATCAGGGCGGTTTGACAGTGCGTTTTGCCGAACGGGCAGGTGAAGCGGAGGCCTATCGCCTCGACTTTGCAGCCGATGGTGTGCGGGTCACTGCCGCCACGTCTGCGGGCTTCCTCTATGGCCTCATCACCCTCGGTCAAATTCTTCGCGGCGCGCGGCGCCAGCCGGCGACCTTCCTCTTCCCCGTGGCGGGCGCGATCGAGGATGCTCCGCGCATGGACTTTCGCGGCTGCCATCTCGACGTGGCGCGGCAGTTTTATGCGGGCGCGGAGGTCAAGCAGTTCCTTGCGGTGCTCGCCTGGAACAAGCTCAACCGCTTCCACTGGCACCTCACCGACGACGAGGCTTGGCGCATCGAGATCGCTGCCTATCCGCACCTGACGGAGAAGGCCGCCTGGCGTGGGCATGGCCTGTCTGTGCCGCCGCTCTTCGGGTCCGGGCCTTTCGCCACTGGCGGCTACTACACGCAGGCCGAAGTGCGCGAGATCGTGGCGCTTGCCGGCCGCTATGCCATTGCAGTCATCCCGGAAATCGATGTTCCCGGCCACAGCTTTGCTCTGCTGCAGGCACTGCCTGAACTGCGTGACCCCGATGAGACCGGCGAATATGCCTCCGTGCAGGGCATGCCGAACAATTGCCTCAACCCCGCCCAGCCGAAGGCGATCGCCTTCATGGAGACGGTGATGCGGGAACTCGCCGGGCTCTTTCCCGCCGGCATCCTGCATGTCGGCGCCGATGAAGTGCCTCTCGGGGCCTGGTCCGGTTCGCCGATGGCGCTCGCCATGCTCGCCAGCCTTTCCGGCGAAGACGCGGCCAGGAGCCACGCGCGGCAAAACAATATGGAGACCAACCAGGACGGCGCGGACGATATTGAGAACGCGCCGACTGCCGTGCTGCAAGCCGCCTTCCTGCGGCAGGTGCATGAAAGCGTGCGTTCGCTCGGCTGCGTGACCGGCGGCTGGCAGGAGGCGGCGCATGGCGACGTGCTCGACAAGGGATCGTCCTACCTGATCGGCTGGCGTGACGTGCCGGTGAGCGCCCGTCTTGCTGAGGCGGGCTATGACATGGTCGTATCTCCGGGGCAGGCTTATTACCTCGACATGGCCCAATCCGCCGACTGGAACGAGCCCGGCGCCGGATGGGCAGGCTCCCCGTCTGCGCGCGACACCTACGATTTCGATCCGGTCCAGGGTTGGACAGTGGAGCAGCTCACGCATTTCAAGGGCATTCAAGCCTGTATCTGGAATGAATCCATGGCCGATCGCGGCGTCTTCGACCGCCTCGTCTTCCCGCGCCTCTCGGCCATAGCGGAGACCGCCTGGACGCCGTGGGCACAGAAGGACTGGGACCGTTTCATCGTCAATGCGGCGCTGATGCCCAACCTCTATGGCCACTGGGTCTGACGGAGAGCGAAGCGATGCCCGATCTTCTTGTCAACCTCCATTCCCAAAAGTTCAAGGCGCTTGCCGGGTTGCCACCAGTCGCGGGCGTCGCGATCCGCGCGGCGCTGGCGCCGGAAATGGCGCTCGTCGTCGATTGGGTACGCGAGAACTTTTCCGACAACTGGGCAAGCGAGGTGACTGTCGCCTTTTCGCGTCGGCCGGCCGCGTGTCTCATTGCGGTGTCGGAAGGACAACTCATCGGCTTTGCCTGCCATGACATTGTGGCGCGTGGCTTTTTCGGCCCAACGGGCGTGCATCCGGATGCACGCGGCAGGGGTGTCGGCGTGGCTCTGCTGGCCGCCGCGTTATCGGCGCTGAAGGCGAATGGTTATGCCTATGCGGTGATCGGCGATGCCGGGCCGGTGGATTTTTATGCACGTACGGTCGGTGCAACACCGATCCCTGCGGAGGACAAGGGTGTCTACGAAGGCATGTTGCGCCGACCGAAATCTGACAGAACGAGAGAGGAGTGAGTGAAATGAAATTCCATACCCTGACGGCCGTTGCGGCCCTCATGCTCGGTGCGGCGCCTGCCGCCGCCGAAACCGTCCTGACCGTGAATATCGAGCCCGCGACGACATGGGTGCGCAACTTCAACCCCTTCAACCAGACGTCGGCGCGCCAGAGCACGCTCGACTTCATTTATGAGCCGCTGGTCGTCTTCAACCAATTCGACAGCAACAAGCCGGTCTTCCGTCTTGCCGAGACTTTCAAGCTCGCCGACGACCTGAAGAATATCGAATTCAAGCTGCGCGCCAACCTGAAATGGTCGGATGGCCAGCCGTTGACCGCCGAGGACGTGAAGTTCAGCTTTGACCTCGTCAAAAAATTCCCCGCGCTCGATTTCGTCAGCATCTGGACGCAGATCGATGGTGTCGAAGTCGTCGATCCGCAAACCGTGCGCTTCACCATGAAGCAGCCGACGTCGATTGCCGCCGAGACGCTGGTGCAGATCCCGATCGTGCCTGCGCACGCCTGGAAGGATATTGCCGATCCCGTCACCTTCTCGAACGAGACGCCGGTCGGCAGCGGCCCGATGACGGAGATTGCCCGCTTCACCGGCCAGACCTATGACCAATGCCGCAACCCGAACTATTGGGACGCAGCGACCCTCAAGGTCGGTTGCATGCGCTTTCCGCAGCTGGCCGACAACAACCAGATCCTGACTGCGACGGTGGATGGCACGCTCGACTGGGGCGTCTCCTTCATTCCTGACATTGAGAAAGTCTATATCGCCAAGAACCCGGAGCACTTTCACTACTGGTATTCGCCGAGCAGCATGGTGGCGTTCGTCTTCAACCAGGAGAGTGCCAATGCCGACAACCGCAAGGCCTTTTCCGATCTGAAATTCCGCCAGGCGGTTTCCATGGCGCTGGATCGGCAGGGCATGGTCGATATCGCCGGCTATGGCTATCCGACGCTGAATCAGGATCCGGGACTGATGGGCGAGCTTTACAAGGCCTGGGCCGATCCGGCGGTGACGGCCGAGTTTGGCAAGTTCGCGACCTATGACGAGGCGGCGGCCACGGCCCTGCTTGACGAAGCGGGTTACGTCGACAAGGACGGCGATGGCATGCGCGACAATCCCGATGGCACCAAGATCGCCTTTTCGGTTATCGTGCCCTCGAGCTGGACCGACTGGATCGACACAGTCAACATTGCCATCGACAACATGAAGGCGGTCGGCATCGACGCAAAGATCGAGACGCCGGAAGAGGCGGTCTGGAGCCAGAACCTGATTTCCGGAAAGTTTGATGCTGCCATCAACAGCCTTCCGGCCTCCGCCTCACCCTACTATGCTTACAAGCGCGCCTTCACCGAGGCCGACAAAGGCAAGACGCGCTTCACCTCGCAGCGTTGGTTCAATGCGGATGTTGAAAAGCTGATCGGTGAGTTCACCCATACGGCCGATGCCGGAAAGCAGAAGGAAATCATGAATTCGGCGCAGCGCATCGTTGCGGAGAACCTGCCGCTGATGCCGGTATTCAACAATCCGAACTGGTACCAGTACAACACCGCCCGGTTCACAGGCTGGTCGACGAAGGAAAATCCTTTCGCCAACCCGTCGATCACCAAGAATAACCGTGCGCGTCTGCTGAACCTTCTGGCTCTTCAGCCGGTCCAGTGATCCGTTTATAGAGGAGGCGGGGACCGTAACAGGCCCCGCCAGTTCCAAACAATGCCCTTTCTGCTCCGCCGCATCCTGTTCTATCTGGCTGCCTTCGTTGCTGCGGCAACGATCAATTTCTTCCTTCCCCGCCTGATGCCCGGCGATCCGGTGGCGCTGATGTTTTCCTCGGCTGCCTCGGAATTGCCGCCGGAAAGCCTGGAAGCCCTGAAGCTTACGTTCGGTTTCGTCGATGGGCCGCTCTGGAAGCAGTACCTCACCTATCTTTCATCCATTTTCACGGGCGACCTCGGCGTCTCGGTGAAATATTTCCCGCTGCCGGTAACGGATCTGCTCGGGCGGGCGCTGCTGTGGACTGTCGGCCTGGTCGGCACGGCGACGCTTGTCAGTTTCGTGCTCGGCAGCTTCCTCGGCATGGTGGCGGCCTGGCGCCGCGGCAGCCGTCTCGACGTGGTGCTCTCGGTTTCGGCGATTTTTGCCACGTCCATTCCAGCGGTCGTCACGTCGCTCGTCGCGCTGTTCGTCTTCGGCTTCACGCTCGGATGGTTCCCCACCGGTTATGCGCATGACCCGGCGCTCGACCCGTCCTTCAGCTTCGCCTTCCTCGCCAGCGTTGCCCACCACGCCATCCTGCCGCTCATCACGCTCTGCTTCGTTTTGACCGGTGGTTTCACCGTGACCATGCGCAACAACATGATCAATCTGCTTGGGCAGGATTATGTGGTGATGGCCCGCGCCAAGGGGCTTTCCGACCGGCGCGTCATGGTTTGGTATGCGGCACGCAACGCGCTGCTGCCGACGGTCTCGAGCCTAGCCATTGCGCTTGGCACCGTGCTCGGCGGCTCGCTGGTGACGGAGGTGGTGTTCAACTATCCCGGCCTCGGCAACACGCTCTACCAGGCGATCCTTGCCCGCGACTATCCGGTCATCCAAGGCCAGCTCCTCGTCATGACCGCCGCCATGCTGGTCTCCAATTTCATCGTCGATGTCAGCTATGTGCTGCTTGACCCGCGTCTAAAGGGGAGTGGCTGAGATGGGCCAGCTCTGGATCGGCCTTCGCCGCAATCGCAAGGCATTTATCGGCCTTGCCATCGTGCTCTTCATCGTGCTGGTCGCGCTCGCCGCGCCGCTCTTGACAGAGTACAATCCGGCCGCCCGCACGGGCCGCCCGCACCAGCCACCCTCGGCCGAGCACATTCTCGGCACGACGCGCCTCGGGCAGGACGTCTGGGCGCGTCTGATCTACGGCGCGCAGACCTCGCTTGCCGTGGGCTTTGCCGCAGGGCTTCTCATCACGGTTGTCGGTACGACACTCGGCATCGTCGCTGGCTATCGCGGCGGCAAGACGGACGAGGTGATCAGCTTCTTCACCAACATGGTGCTGGTCGTGCCGAACCTGCCATTGCTGCTCGTCATCGCCTCCTTCGTCGGACAGGCGGGGCCGATGGTCATCGCGCTCATCCTCGGTCTGACCTCCTGGGCCTGGGGAGCGCGTGTCACGCGGGCCGAAACGCTCTCCGTCAAGCAGCGCGATTTTGTGAAAGCCGCCGAGATGATGGGCGAGCCGCAATGGCGCATCATGGCGTTCGAAATCCTTCCGAATGTCTTTTCCATCGTCGGCATCAATTTCATCGGCAGCGTCATCTTCGCGGTCATCACTGAGGCAACGCTGGAATTCCTCGGGCTCGGTGATCCCAACGTGATCTCCTGGGGCACCATGCTCTACAACGCCCAGAAGGCCTCGGCGCTATCGGTCGACGCCTGGTGGGATATCCTCGCGCCATGCCTGGCGCTGGCGCTGCTCGGCATCGGCCTATCACTTCTCAACTTCGCGGTGGACGAGATCGCCAATCCGCGGCTGCGCACCGGCGGGCGTCTCGCCCGCTGGACAAGCCTCGTCAAATCCGGGGAAGGACGCCTGTGAGTGATACTCTGCTTTCCGTCAGCAATCTGACGATCGACTATATTGGCGCAGAGACGGATTTCCGCGCGGTGGACGATGTCTCGTTCGACGTCGCGCCGGGCGAGGTTTTCGGGCTCGCGGGCGAATCGGGCTGCGGCAAGAGCACGATCGCCTTTGCCGTCAGCCGGCTGCATGCCCCACCGGCACTGATCCGCAAGGGCAGCCAGATCCGCCTTGCTGGCCGCGACGTGCTCGGCCTTAACCGCAAGGACCTTGCCGATTTCCGCTGGCGGGAGGTGGCGATGGTGTTCCAGAGCGCCATGAACTCACTGAACCCGGTGCTGCGGATTGAAGAGCAGTTCTATGACGTGCTGCGCACCCATACGGGCTGTACGCGCAACGCGGCGCGCGACCGCACCGCCGAGATGCTGAAGCTTGTCGACATCAAGCCGGAGCGCATGCGCGACTATCCGCACCAGTTCTCTGGCGGCATGCGCCAGCGCATTGTCATTGCCATCTGCCTGGCGCTTGATCCGAAGCTCGTCGTCATGGACGAGCCGACGACAGCGCTTGACGTCGTCGTGCAGCGCGAGATCCTTCAGCGCATCGACGAACTGCGCCGCCAGCGCGGTTTCTCGGTTCTCTTCATCACCCACGACCTTGGCCTGATGGTGCAGTTCTGTGATCGCATCGGTGTGATGTTGTCGGGCAAGATGGTGGAGCAAGGCCCATCGGAAGCGATCTTCCGTGCGCCGCAACACGATTATACGAAGAGGCTCTGGGCCTCGTTCCCCTCACTCAAGGGAGGTGTGCTCGGATGAACGCCCCGCTTCTGCGCTTTGACAATGTCAGCAAGATCTTCGGCAGTCCGGCAGGCGGGGTGCACGCCGCGCGCGCCGTCAATTTCTCGCTCCATAGCGGGCGAGCGCTTGCCCTGGTCGGCGAGTCGGGCAGCGGCAAGACGACATGCGCCCGCATGGCCATGCTCGAATACCTTCCGTCGGGCGGCCAAGTCCTGTTCAAGGGAGAGCCCACAACAGCGCGGCGTGGCCGCGACCTTGCCGCCTATCGGCAGGCGGTGCAGATGATCTTCCAGGATCCCTTCGCCTCGCTCAATCCCGCACACACCATCGCCTATCACCTGAAGCGTACCCTGCGCCTGCATCGCCCGGATATCTGCTCGGCGGATCTGGATGCGGCTGTCGAAGAGCAGCTCGCGGGCGTCAAGCTCGACCCGGCGCTTGTCGCGCCGAAATATCCGCACGAGCTTTCCGGCGGCCAGCGCCAGCGCGTCAATATCGCCCGTGCGCTTTCGGCCCGGCCACAGATTCTCGTCGCCGACGAGCCGACCTCGATGCTGGACGTATCGGTGCGCCTGGGCGTCTTGAACCTGCTGAACGAGATGAAGACGAAGCGCAATCTCGGCCTGCTCTACATCACCCACGACATCGCCACCGCCCGCTACGTGGCAGAAGACATCGCGGTCATGTATAGCGGCCAGATTGTCGAATGGGGCGCTTGCAGCGCGGTGATCGACAATCCGCAGCATCCCTATACGAAGCTCCTGCTTTCGGCCGTGCCCGACCCCGAGCGCCGCTTCTCCGACGCCGCCTCGCGGATCGATCCAAGCGCGGTGGACGCCGTTCGCCGCATGGCGGCAAAGGAACAGAGCACAATCGTCAAGGCGGGCGAAAACCACTTCTCGCTTGCGATCTAACCCAGCGCGCCGGCGCTTAGCAGCGCCCTGATCAGAAATCCGCAGTGCTATCATGCACGCCGAATCGAGACCTTTTGGGTCTCTTCCGTTCGGCGTGCTCCCCTTTTTTCGCAGGGGGTAAAAGAAAAAACTCTGCCAATCTGCCCTTTCAGTCTTAAATTCGGTGATCGGCAGATTTAACAGTGCTCCTCGAGCGAGATGTCGAGAAACGCGGCTAAAAGTCCCAAACCGTCTCGATCCATAATCATATGCATATGAAATCCCGTTTGATATTTCATTTTACATTACCATTTGGCATGACAAACTGAGACCAGCTGTTGTGTCAGTCATCATGTGCCGGTTCTTTGGGAGCATGCCGGTCATTCAGGGAGGAGAGTTATGAAACGGGCCATCATCGCCGCGTTCGCGGCCATCATCATGGGCAGCGGTGCCTATGCCGACACGATCAAGATCGGCGTTGTCGGCCCCTTCTCCGGGCCATTTGCGTTACAGGGCAAGAACTTTAAAGCCGGCATCGACGCCTATATGGCGATGAACGGGACAACGATCGGCGACGACACAATCGAGATCATCTACCGCGACCTCCCGGCAGCCGACCCTGCGCAATCCAAGGCGCTGGCGCAGGAACTGGTGGTCAAGGAAAAGGTGCAATATCTCGCAGGCTTCTACTTCACGCCGGATGCCATGGCCGTCACGCCGATCCTCAAGCAGGCAAACGTGCCACTGGTCGTCATGAATGCTGCGACGTCGGCAATCGTCACCAAAAGCCCGCTGGTCGTGCGCACCTCCTTCACCACCTGGCAGACTTCCACGCCGATCGCCAAGGTCGCGCATGACGCAGGCGTTGCCAAGGTTATCTCCATCGTCAGCGACTATGGCCCGGGCATTGACGCCGAAAACGCATTCAAAGCCGGCTTCGAGAAAGAGGGCGGGGCTGTCATCGAGGCGATCCGCATGCCGCTGTCCACCAATGACTTCAGCCCGATCATGCAACGCATCAAGGATTCCGGGGCACAGGGCGTTTTCGCCTTCCTGCCGTCTGGCCCAACGACGCTTGGCTTCGTCAAGGCCTACAATGAAAACGGTCTCAAGGCTGCGGGCATCAAGTTTTTCGCGCCCGGCGACTTGACGCAGGAATCCGACCTGCCGGCTCTTGGTGATGCCGCCCTCGGTATCCAGACCACGTTCCACTATGCGGTTTCCCACGATTCTCCGGAAAACAAGGCCTTTGTCGAAGCGGCTTCCAAGGCAATCGGCAATCCGGCCGAGCTTTCGTTCCCCTCGGTTGGTGCCTTCGACGGCATGAACGTCATCTACAAGATGATCGAAGCGACCGGCGGCGAGCAGGATGCGCAAAAAGCGGTCGATGCGGTCAAGGGCCTCTCCTGGGTCAGCCCGCGCGGCCCGGTTTCAATTGATCCGGAATCGCGCCACATCACGCAAAACATCTATCTGCGCGAAGTCACGAAGGCAGATGACGGTACCTATTATAACAAGGAAATCCAGACGTTCGAAAAGCAGGGCGATCCCGGGCTTGCGGCCATCAAGTAGACCGCTAAAGCACATCGTATCGGTGCGTAACGAGGCAGATCGCACCGCCTGTACCTTGCACCATTTTCTTGCGATAGCGGGGGAAGGGAGGATATTCCCATCTCCCGCAGACAACCGGATGGACATCGCGCGATGCAGACAGTCTTCAGCATAGCCATCGACGCATTTGCCTATGGCATGGTGCTCTTCGTCATTTCGATCGGCCTTTCCGTCACCATGGGCCTGATGCGTGTCGTCAATCTGGCCCATGGCGCCTTTGCCATGATCGGCGGTTACATCGCCTCCTATGCGGCACAGAATCTCGGCCTGGGTTATGCGGTGGCCGTTCTCCTTGCCGTTGTCGGCACGGTGATCATAGCCATTCCGATCGAACGGCTGCTCTACCGGCGAATTTACGGCGCACCGGAGTTGACGCAGGTCTTGATGACCATCGGCATCACTTTCTGCATCATCGGCATTGCCAATTATGTCTTTGGCCCGACGCTGAAGACGATACCATTACCTCCGGAGTTGCAAGGTTCCGCTGACCTCGGTTTCCGCTCGATCGCTGTGCACCGCCTGTTTGCTATCGTCTGTGGTCTGGTTGTCGCGGGCGGCCTTTGGTATGCCATCGAAAAAACGGCGTTCGGCGTCAAACTGCGCGCCTCCGTCGATAATGCCTCCATGGCCGCTGCCCTCGGCGTGCGCACGGAAATCATCTATGCGGTGAGTTTTGCTGTTGCGGTGGGTCTTGCCGCCTTCGGCGGCGTACTGGGTGCAGAGCTTCTACCCGTCGAGCCCTATTATGCGCTGCGTTACATGGTGACCTTCCTGGTCGTCGTTTCCGTCGGCGGCGCCGGCTCCATTCCCGGCGCGCTTCTCGCCTGTCTCCTGCTGGGCGGCATCGATACGACCGGCCGCTACCTCATGCCGGAATTTGGCGAATTCTTCTTCTACCTCTCGGTCATCGCCATCATCTGTGTTTTCCCGCGTGGCCTTGCCGGGCGGGCACGCTAGGATGACGCTCATTATGAACACTGAAACGGTCGTAACAAAGTCCCGGCACAACCGTACTATCGGCCGCGACCTGATCGGCATCGGCGCCATCACTGCTGTCGCTGTGCTTGGCTACCTGCTGTTTCCGGACAATCTCGCGCTCCTGACCCGGATCATCGCCATTGCGCTGCTGGTGCTGTCGCTCGATCTCGTCACCGGCTATTGCGGCGTGGCGACCCTTGGTCATGCCGCCCTGTTCGGCTCCGGCGCCTATGCCGCAGGCATTGCGGCAGCGCATTACGGTATCACCAGCCCCATGCTGATGATGCTTGCCGGTATTCTTGGTGGAGCGATTGCTGGCATTATCTGTGGCGTGATCATCCTGCGGGCACATGGATTGCCGCAACTCGTCCTGTCTATTTCGCTGATCTATCTGTTCCACGAATTCGCCAATAAGGCATCATCATGGACGGGCGGTAGCGATGGCTTGTCTGGAATTTCACCCGACCCGCTGTTTGGCGTCTACGAGTTCGACCTCTGGGGTCAGACGGCTTATATCTTCGGTGTCGCTCTGCTGCTCGTTGTCTTCATCCTGCTGCGCTTTCTCGTCCGCTCACCATTCGGGATGCTTTGCCGGGGCATCAAGGAAGATCCTTTGCGCATCATGGCCATGGGCGCCTCGCCGAAGATCGCACTGATCAAGATGTACATCATTTCCGGTGCGGTCGCGGGCGTTGGCGGTGCGTTGAATGCGATCTCGACGCAGGTCGTCGGTCTCGACAGCCTCTCCTTTACGCAATCGGCCGAAGCGCTGGTCATGCTGGTTCTGGGTGGCACCGGCTCACTGTTCGGTGCGCTGATGGGCACGGTCGTCTTCATGCTGTTCGAGGATTATGTCTCTGCCGCCAATCCTTTTCATTGGCTGACCATGGTGGGTGTTCTGCTGATCGCCGTCGTCCTGTTTGCGCCGAAAGGCCTTTACGGCACGGCCGCCGGTTTCATCGCCCGCCGTATGGACAAACGCTCGTGAGCGCGATTTTTGACGTTCTCAATCTGAAAAAGGCCTTCAGCGGCCTGGCCGTCACCAATGACGTTTCCCTGTCGATGGCGCCGGGAGACCGGGTGGCGTTGATCGGCCCGAACGGCGCGGGAAAGACCACCTTCGTCAATCTCGTCACCGGAAATCTGCGGCCGGATTCAGGCGAAGTTCGGCTCAACGGCGAAACCGTCACGAAAATCGATGCAATCGGCCGCGTCAGGCGCGGGTTGGTCCGCTCGTTTCAGGTAACGCGGCTGTTTCAGGAGATGACGCCCGCCGAACATGTTGCGCTCGCCATCCTGCAGCGGGACGGTCGCGCCGGAAAGATGTTCGGCAATTTTCTGTCAATGCCCGACGTCATGGACGAGGCGGGCATCCTCCTCTCCAAGCTCGGCCTGGCTGACCTGATGCACCGCAAGGTGAGCGAGATCGCCTATGGGCAGCAGCGCCTGCTCGAAATCGCCGTGGCGCTGGCCCTCAAGCCGAAAGTGCTGCTGCTCGACGAACCGGCCGCAGGGGTACCGCAGTGCGATACGGGGCGGATCGAGCAGGCCCTTGCCGACCTGCCGGCCGATCTTGCCGTGCTGATGATCGAGCATGACATGGAACTGGTTTTTCGCTTCGCCAAGCGGGTCATCGTGCTGGCCGCCGGCACCATCATCTTCGACGGCTCGCCTGCCGACGTCACCAAGGATGCCGCCGTGCGTGAAGCCTATCTCGGGAGCTACGCCAATGCCAGCCACGCCGCTTGAGGTCGAAAACCTGTCGGCCGGCTATGGCCCGACACGGGTTCTGGAAAACGTCTCCTTCTCGGTTCCCGCCGGACAGCGTCTCGCCGTGCTCGGGCGCAACGGCATGGGCAAGACGACGCTGCTTGCCACGCTGGCCGGGCAGACGAAACGCTATGACGGACGCATCTGCATCGGCGCAACCGACGTCACCGGCATTTCCAGTGCGCTGCGCGCCCGCACCGGACTAGGCTACGTCCCGCAGACACGCTGCATCTTTCCGACGCTGACCGTCGAGGAAAACCTGTTCGTCGGCCTCAAGGACCGGCCGAAAAGCGATCTTCAGGACGCCTACGCGATGTTCCCCCGGCTTTTTGAGCGCAAGGGCAATCTCGGGTCCCAACTTTCCGGCGGTGAGCAGCAAATGCTATCGACGGCCCGGACCATTCTCGGCCGTCCTTCGGTGCTGCTGCTCGATGAGCCGCTGGAGGGGCTGGCGCCAGTCATCTGCGAGGAGCTGATGAAGGCGTTTTCCGAGCTTGCGAGTACCGGTAACATGACCATCATTCTCGTCGAGCAGCGCATCCAGAGCGCCCTTGATTTCGCCGACCAGGTGATCGTGCTTGAACGGGGCAGGGTGGCGTGGAACGGCACGCCGCAGGCGCTGGCTGCCGATCATGACGCGGTAGACCGGCTGCTGGGTGTCGGCGGTCTGCACTGACAAAAAACAGGGAGCTTCATAGTTGTATCAGGCGCATGGAGGACCTCCAGACATCTCCTGCAAATTTATTTTGAACCGGAGGGAACAATCCGTTTTCTCGCGCATTTGTGCGTCAGGTCGATTTCTGTCGGCACCAACCACCGTTCACAACGATGAGGATGTGCAGATGAACAACCTTTTACCCGAACTGCATGAGGGTCACGCCCCGATCACGCTGCATCTGCTGTTTCGCGATGCACTGGAAGCCTATGACGACTGGGCAGAAGGGGCGGACGTTCCGGTGGTTTACCATCTTGGCATGCCAGTGCCGATCGGGTCGGTATTCGATCATATGCGTGGTTGTACCGACATCCTGCCCAATAACATGGTCAGCGCCATTACCGAAAGGCTGACCAAGCCTTGGAGCAGCAATAGCCCGCTGGACGAAATGACGTTTTCGACCGCTGCCCGGGTCATGTGCGTGATGGTGCGCAAGAGGGAGTTGCAGCGCAACGGCAGCGATATCGGCGCCTTCATCCGCCGTTTTGAGAAGCTGCGTTCCGGCCGTTCCGATCCATGACGCTTTTGCGTTGTGAGGCTGCTTCTGGCTCCGCCGGAAGCAGCGCGTTTCAAGCATATGCCGGTTAAGTAACGGAAACGTATCGCGTTTTAACAGGTTGTGAAAACGGCTTGATAGGACGGGTTCTCCGTGTTTAAAATGACAAATTACATAGAGTATGCCGCATATTGATGAACTGGCGTTTGAGTAGGGGTGCCGAGGTTCAACCATCCAGCCGCATGATGCGGGGAGGAAATGATATGACGGTTCACGGTCTTTCGTCGCCCTTCAGTTCGCTGAGCGATCAGCCTTTGCAGATAGCCATCGTCGGGCGCGGCTTTTCCGGTCTGATGATGGCCATCGCCCTGTTGAAGACGGTCAAGCAGCCATTCCGGTTGCGCATGTTCGACCCCCGCCCGATCGTCAGCGGCGGCCAGGCGCTGGCCACGGCGCGTTCCACCGAAATTTTGAACAGCCGCGCTCGCGACCTCTCGGTTTCGACCGGCGAACCCAAAGATTTTACCCGCTGGCTGCAGGCAAACGCCCCGTTTCGTGAAGCCGTGACAGCGGCAATCCCCGGATTTGGTCAGATTTTCGTGCCGAAGGCCACTTTCAGCGACTACGTCTATCAGCGGTTTTCCGAAGCGCTGGCTCAGCGTACGGACGTGACCGTGCAAATGTCCAACGACGGCATCGCCCATATCCGCCGTAACGACGACGGCATGTTCACGCTCAGCCTCGCCGACGGCGGAGACGCAGTCTACGGCACGGTTGTGCTGGCGACCGGCTACGGTTTGAAGCCGCCGCTGGAAACGACTGAACAGGATATGGACTCGCTTCTGCTTGAACGTCCTGACACACGCCGGCATGTCGTCGTTATGGGCAATGGCCTGCGCGCCGTCGATCAGGTTCTGCAATTACGCGACGGCGGTTTCACCGGTCATATCACCATCCTGTCACGCCGTGGTTTCCTGCCACAACCGCACACCCGCATGCCGGCTGACGCGGTTTTCCCGACACAGCCCATGCCGTCACAGCTGCGCAATATCGTTCGTTTCGTCCGTGATGCCTGCGCTGAAGCCGAAGAAAACGGCTGGAGCTGGCAGGCTGCGATGAACGGCCTGCGCAAACGCGCCCGCACCCTTTGGGCATCGCTCCCGCCCAGCGAAAAACGCCAGTTTAACCGGCATCTGCGCGCCATCTACGACAGCCACCGTAACCGGCTTCCGGCCGATGTGCATGCCAGACTGGAACGCGAATTTGCCAGCGGCCTCACCGAATTGAAGCGCGGAACCACGCTCAAGCGTACAGCAGATGGTCTTATCGTCCGGTGGGCGGGCCAGTCGGCGGAAAGCCATTTCGCCGCCGATGAAGTGATCGACTGCCGCTGCCTGTCGCCGGACCTCAAAGATCCTGTCGTAGCCGACCTCCTCGAGGCTGGCCTTGCCGCGACGGACGAGCTCGACCTCGGTCTCGCCGTCAATCCGGCCGGGGAGCTGTTGACGCCGAAGGGCCGGCCAGCCGGGCTTTTCGCCGTTGGTCCGCTTGGTCTCGGTTCACTTCCGGATATCGATCTGGTTCCAGAGATTGTCACCCAGACCTATGCCGCAGCAACGCTGATCGGCGCGCGGTCGCTGCCGCAGTTGCAGGCAAGCTGATAGGCCTCAGCCAACGGCTCTATCACCCCGCCGAATTGCCTTGATGGGCCGCAGCTGCGCTTCATCCTTTTTCCCAGACCTGAGCTGCAAGCAGTCCTTTCACGGGGCGTAACGCCTCAAAAAGGTGGCAAACGCGAACGGATTTTCCATACACGATAAAATTTATAGATATTATAATTTTGCGGTCGGCGCCGTTCCCGGAAAAACTAGGAAGACCCATTCTGCAGACGCTGGAGACAATCGCACATGAGCCCCGTTCCGGAAAAGATCGACGTTCTCTGGTTTCTGCCGACCCACGGTGATAGCCGTTATCTCGGCACGTCCATCGGCGGCCGCAATGTTGATCTCAACTATCTGAAGCAGGTGGCGCAGGCGGCCGACACGCTCGGCTATTTCGGCGTGCTGATCCCGACCGGCCGCAGTTGCGAGGACAGCTGGATCGTTGCTTCGGCATTGGCGCCGCTGACGGAGAAGCTGCGCTATCTCGTCGCCGTGCGCCCAGGCCTGCTCAGCCCGACGCTGGCAGCGCGCATGACCGCGACGCTTGACCGGATCTCGAATGGCAGACTTTTGATCAACGTCGTCACCGGCGGTGACCCGATCGAGAACAAGGGCGACGGCATCCACTACTCGCATGAGGAACGCTACGAGGTCACCGAAGAGTTCATCAACATCTACAAGGCGGTTCTGCGCGGTGAAGACGTCACCGCCAAGACCAAGCATTTCGACATCGAGGATGCCAAACTTCTATTCAAGCCGGTTCAGGAGCCGCATCCGCCGCTCTATTTTGGCGGCTCGTCCGGGGTCGGCCAACAGGTTGCGGCCCGCACGATCGACAAATATCTGACCTGGGGCGAGCCACCCGAGGATGTCGAGAAGAAGGTGGCGGAAGTGCGGGCGCTCGCCGCGGCAGAGGGCAGGGAGGTCACCTTCGGTATTCGCCTTCATGTCATCGTCCGCGAAACCGCCAAGGAGGCCTGGACCGCGGCCGACGAGCTGATCAAATATGTCGATGACAACACGATCGCCGCAGCCCAGAAGGTTTTCGAGAGGATGGATTCCGTCGGCCAGAGCCGGATGAGCAAGCTGCATGGCGGCCGCAAGGACAAGCTGGAAATTGCCCCGAACCTGTGGGCCGGTGTCGGCCTCGTGCGCGGCGGCGCCGGAACTGCGCTGGTCGGCGATCCCGATCAGGTCAAGGCGCGGATCGATGAGTACCGCCAGATCGGCATCGATACCTTTATTTTCTCCGGCTATCCGCATCTGGAAGAGGCCTACAGGTTCGGCGAACTCGTATTGCCGAACCTGCCGCTCAACCACCCGGTCAAGACCCACAAGGCAAGCGCCAATACCGGTCCCTTCGGTGAGACAATCGCCGGCGACCACCGTCCGCCGCTCAAGGTGTCGCAGTCCTGATAAGATATAGTCAGGATTGGCGTTTTTATTCGTGACACCGCGATTAAATGGTAACGTTCAACCGTTAACCAGGGCAGTGGCTACGGAACAGCCGCTGTCCGTGTCCGGTTGACAAGCTCAAGGCGAGCCTAAAGAGTAAACCGGTCAAAACGGCAGCGTTGGGGAGGACTTTTGTCTATGCGCGCGTTTATCCGGTTTTCAGCGATTGCTCTCAGCGTTCTTGCGTTTTCACCCCTGGTTCAGGCGGCGGAAACGGGCAGGCATATCGTCACCACGCAGGACGGCGATTATTTCGGCTTCGACCTGCGCACGGAACAGAACGTCTCGCTTGCCGATTGCGAGAAAGTCTGCGTCGCAGACTCGTCCTGCCGCGCCTTCACCTATAATCCCAAGGTGAAATGGTGCTTTCTCAAATCCGACTATAACACGCTGAACACGTTTACCGGTGCCGTCGCCGGCAAGGTCGTCGATGCCGCTGCCGCCGAACCGGATATCGGCGCGCCGCCCGCCCTGCCATTCGTCACGGAACAACTTCTGACTGACGCCCGCGCCACCAAGGAAAATCTCTCGGTGCTGGCGGACCAGGATGCCCTCGGTCTGAATGGCCGCAAGGCTGAAGCTTATCGCGAACTGACGGCCGGCAATGTCGGTCCGGCGCTGAAGGCTTTTCAGGGCGCGCTATCCATTACGCCGGATGATGGCGCGCTGTGGATCGAAGCTGCGCGGGCGGCAAACCGCGTTTACGGCAATTCCGATTTCGCCACGCAGGCATCGCTTGCGGCTCTTAACGCCTATCAACTGTCGCGCACAACGCAGACGCGGGCGGAGGCCTTGGCCGTTCTGGCAACGGCTTTGAAAAACGTCGAGAATTTCCGGGCCGCACTCAGCGCCTACAAGGCGAGCCTCGAACTGGTCGAAGCCAAATCCGTTCGCGCCGATTATACCGACCTACGCACCCGCCAGGGGTTCCGCGTTACCGAACATACGATCGACTCCGACAGCGCGACACCGCGCGCCTGCGTCCAGTTTTCCGAACCGCTGGTCAAGGCCGGTGTCGATTACACGCCATTCGTTCTTCTGGATGGCGCGACCCCCAAGGCTGTCGAAGCCAAGGGCAGCGAAATCTGCGTCGAAGGCCTTACCCACGGGCAGAGATACAAGGTGGCCTTGCGCTCCGGCCTGCCGTCATCCGTCGATGAGCCACTGGAAGCCAATGTCAATCTCGACGTCTATATTCCCGACCGTGCAGCGATGGTGCGCTTTACCGGCGACAGTTTCGTGCTGCCCGGAACAGCCCGCCGCGGCATTCCGATCGTTTCGGTCAACACTGCCAGCGCCAATCTGAAGCTTTACCGCGTCGGTGACCGCAACATCGCCTCGTTGCTGACCGCCTCGCAGTTTCTCACCCAGCTCGACGGCTACAGCGCCCAGCGGATCCAGGATGAAAACGGCGAAATGGTTTGGCAGGGATCGATCGATATTGCGACCGACCTGAACAAGGAAGTCGTTACCAGCTTTCCCGTCGATGAAGCGCTGCCGCAGCGCAAGCCAGGTGTCTATGTCCTGACCGCCGTCTCGGCGACGGGCGCTTCCAACGAGTGGGACAGCCAGGCGACACAATGGTTCGTCATCTCGGATATCGGCCTGTCCACTTACTCCGGCACCGACGGACTTTCGGTGTTTGCCCGGTCGCTGGCATCGGCCAAGCAGGTCACCGGCATCGAATTGACGCTGCTTGCCAAGAACAATGAAATCCTCGGCACCGCCACGACCGACGCCGATGGCCGCGCGACCTTTGACGCCGGCCTGCTGCGCGGCACGGCCGCCATGACCCCGGCCGTTATCACCGCAAAGAGCGGCGAGGACGATTTCGTTTTCCTCGACCTTACCCGGGCCGGCTTTGACCTGTCGGATCGCGGCGTCACTGGACGCGCCGCTCCGGGCGCCATCGACGTGCTGACCTGGACCGAACGCGGCATCTACCGCGCCGGCGAGACCGTGCATGTCTCGGCACTCGCCCGTGACAGCGCCTCGGTAGCGATCGAGAAACTGCCGCTGACCTTCATCTTCATGCGCCCGGATGGCGTCGAGGATCGCCGTGTCGTCAGCGATGGTGGGCTGGCAGGTGGCTATGCGCTGGATCTCCCACTACAACCGAATGCGATGCGCGGCACCTGGACGGTCCAGATTTTCACCGACCCGAAGGGGACGGCGATCAGCGAGAAGCAATTCCAGGTCGATGACTTCGTCCCTGACCGGGTCGAGTTCGACATGGCAAGCACAGTCAAGCAGATCGAGATCGATACGCCAGCGCCGATCACCATCGACGGCCGCTTCCTCTATGGCGCACCGGCCGCGGGACTGGAACTCGAGGGTGAAGTCGGCCTGAAGCCGACCCGCGAAAGCGCCGATTTCAAGGGCTACTTCTTTGGCCTTGCCGATGAGGAAGCCACCGAAGACAGCCGCACGACGCTCGAAGGGCTGGAGCCGCTCGACGAAGATGGCAAGGCGACTTTCGACGTCACGTTGACCGACGTTCCCTCGACCACCCAGCTGCTGAACGCCAATATTACCGTTCGCGTTCAGGAAGCCGGCGGCCGGGCGGTCGAGCGCTCCCTGACGCTGCCGGTCAAACCGGCGGGCGCGATGATCGGCATCAAGCCGGAATTCTCAGGTGATCTCGCAGAAAACGCCGTCGGTAAATTCCACGTCATTGCGATCGATGAAAGCGGCACCAAACAGGCAAAGACCGGTCTTTCCTGGAAACTGCTGCGCGTCGAGCAGGACTATCAATGGTACCGCGATGGTACCGCCTGGAAATACGAGCCTGTGACCTCGACCAAGCAGGTTTCGACCGGCAAGTTGGATGTCACCACGGATGGCGGCGAGATCGCCATCTCAGCTGGATGGGGCCGCTACCGACTGGAAGTGGAGACGGCCGACATCGATGGTCCCACCTCAAGCGTCGAATTTGATTCAGGCTGGTACGTCACGGCAACCTCGACCGAAACGCCGGACGGGCTGGAAATCGCGCTCGACAAACAGAACTACGCAATCGGCGACACCGCCAAGCTGCGCATCTCGCCGCGCTTTGCTGGCGAAGTTTTGGTTACGATCGGTTCGGAAAAGCTGATCGCCACGCAAACCGCGACTATTGCCGCTGAGGGTGGCGAAGTCGATATTCCGATTACCGCGGATTTCGGCGCTGGCGCATATGTGACCGCAACGCTCTATCGCCCAGGCGATGCGCAGGAAAGCCGCATGCCGATGCGGTCCATCGGCATCAAGTGGCTGGCCGTCGATCCAGCCGAGCGCAAGCTATCCGTCAAGCTCGGTCTTCCGGAAAAGACGCTGCCACGCCAGACATTGAATATCCCGGTCGAGGTCACCGGGGCAGGGGTAGGTGACGAAGCCTATGTCACGGTTGCCGCCGTCGATGTCGGCATTCTCAACCTGACGCGTTACGAGGCGCCCGATCCGGCTGGCTGGTATTTTGGCCAACGGCAGCTCGGCCTTGAAATCCGCGACCTCTATGGACGGCTGATCGATGGCTCGCTCGGAGCGACCGGGCGCCTGCGCACCGGCGGCGATGGCGGCCAGATGGCGCTGCAGGGCAAACCGCCGACCGAGAAGCTGGTGGCGTTCTTCTCCGGCCCCGTCCAGCTCGATGCAAACGGCAAGGCGATCATCAGCTTCGACATTCCGCAGTTCAACGGCACGGCCCGTGTCATGGCTGTCGCCTGGTCGAAGGCCGGCGTCGGCCACGCTTCGACCGATGTCGTCATCCGTGATCCCGTCGTGGTCACGGCGAGCATGCCGCAATTCCTGGCCCCCGGCGACAAGGCGGAGCTTCGGCTCGATATCGCCAATACCGACGGCCCGGCCGGCGACCTGAAACTCAATGTGACAAGCAGTTCCTCCGTTGTGATCGATGCGGCGCAAGCGCAGCAGACGTTCAGCGTCAAGCCGGGCAGTAAATTCGACCTGACATTGCCGCTCTCCGGCGTCCACCCGGGAGATGGGGCGATCAACATCGAACTGACCAGCGCCGACGGCCTGTCGCTGCAACAATCGGTTTCCGTTCCGGTGCGGCCTGCCGCCCTGCCGTTGACGACCCGGCATCCGCTGACCATCGAGCCGAATGCTAGCTTGAAAATTGATGGCGATCTGTTGGCTGAAAGCATGCTGCAGGGATCGGCCGTCAGCATCAGCGTCACCCGCTCCGCTGCCTTTGATATTCCAGCCCTGCTGACATCGCTCGACCGCTACCCCTATGGCTGCGCCGAGCAGACGACGAGCCGGGCTCTGCCTCTGCTTTATCTCAGCGAACTGGCCAAACAGTCCGGCCTGCCGGAGGATGGCGATGTCCAGAAGCGCGTCCAAGAAGCAATCTATCGGGTTCTGTCCTATCAGTCCTCCACCGGCAGCTTCGGCCTCTGGAGCCCCGGTTCCGGCGATCTCTGGCTCGACGCCTATGTCACGGACTTCCTGACGCGGGCACGCGAACAGAAATACCAGGTGCCGGACCAGGCGATGATACAAGCGCTTGACAATCTGCAGAACGCGATGAGCTACGATGTCGACATGAAGAGCCAGGGCAATGAAATTGCCTATTCTCTCTACGTGCTCGCCCGTAACCGCAAGGCGGCGATCAGCGATCTGCGGTACTACGCCGACACTAAGCTCGCCGAATTCCCGACGCCGCTGTCGAAGGGGCATCTGGCCGCGGCTCTCGCCCTTTATGGCGACGCGCAGCGCTCGCAGAGCATTTTCGAAGATGCGCTGCAGATGTCGACTGCAACGGCAAGCAATGCCAGCCTTGATCGCTCCGATTATGGCTCGGCTCTGCGTGATGATGCTGCTGTTCTGACATTGGCCGCGGAAGCGCGGCCCGTGCCGACGATTATCCCGCAACTCGCCAAGATCGTTGCCCGCGAATGGGAGCAGAAATCCTATACGAGCACGCAGGAGCAGATGTGGACGCTGATGGCGGCCCGCGCTATCCAGGGTGGCGACAGTGACCTCAATCTCGACATCAATGGCACGCCGCATACCGGCGGTTATGCGGCACGTTTGACCGGTGACGAAGTCCTCGATCAGCCGGTGACGATCACCAACCGGTCGAGCGAGCCAGTCGCTGCCGTCGTGACAACGGTCGCCGCGCCCGCGTTCCCCCTGCCTGCCGGCGGCAACGGTTTCAGCATCGAGCGCACCTACTACACACTTGACGGCGATGCGGCCAATGTCACGCAGGCTAGGCAGAACGAGCGTTATGTCGTTGTTATCAACGCCACGGAAAGCAACGCCTGGCCGTCACGCGTGCTGATCACCGACCTCTTGCCGGCCGGTTTCGAGATCGACAATCCGACGCTGGTCGATAGTGCCAAGCTGTCGAACTTCGAATGGATCGGCGAAGTCGAGGCCGCCCATACGGAGTTCCGCAGCGACCGTTTCGTTGCCGCCTTCGATCGCACGGCCGGCGACAACCGCACGATCACCGTTGCCTATGTCGTCCGTGCCGTCACACCCGGCACCTACGATCATCCGGCGGCCAGCATCGAAGACATGTACCGGCCGCAATTCTCCGCGCGTTCCGCGATGGGACGCATGGAGGTTCAGGCGGTCCAATAATGTCTTTCTGGGCGAAAACCTGCGCTGCATTGGTGGGCTCCGCACTTGTGTGCGTCGCCATCATGTTCGGCCTGGACGTGGCGGATCGCGCTTATCCGCCGCCGCTGGAACAGGCCCGCACGGTATCGGCCGAAGTGCTGGATGCCGATGGACAGCTATTGCGCGCATTTGCGGCACCGGAAGGCCGCTGGCGGTTGCAGACGACGGCAAAGGATGTCGACCCGCAATTCGTCCGCATGCTGATTGCCTATGAGGACCAACGTTTCTGGGAGCACAACGGCGTCGATCCCTTCGCTTTGATGCGCGCCGCCTGGCAGTTTGCGACCCATGGGCGGATCGTCTCCGGCGCCTCGACGCTCTCGATGCAGGTGGCGCGACTGATCGAACCACGCGAAGGACGGTCCTTCACTGCAAAATTCCGCCAGCTTGCCCGCGCCGTACAGATCGAACGCCGCCTGAGCAAGGCCGAAATCCTTGATCTCTACCTCACCCACGCGCCCTATGGCGGCAATCTCGAAGGGATCCGCGCCGCCAGTCTTGCCTATTTCGGCAAGGAACCGCGCCGCCTCACGGTATCGGAAGCGGCGCTGTTGGTGGCACTTCCACAGTTGCCGGAGAAACGTCGTCCCGACCGCCATTTAAAGGCGGCAGAGACGGCCCGGCAACGGGTTCTGGAGCGCATGGCAGTTTCTGCCGTCATCGGAGAAGGGGAGGCGGAGCGCGCCACCTTGGTCGGCGTGCCAGCCCGACGCCTGCAATTGCCGGCCTTCGCCGCCCATGTGGCCGAGGCCGCGCGGCGCAAAGAGCCGAAGGTCATCCAGCATCAGACGACGCTGCGCCGCACGATCCAGAAGGGTCTGGAAACAGTTGCCAAAGAAGCCGCCGTACGCCTCGGCCCGAAAGTCTCGATCGCCATGGTCATGGCGGATGCGCGCACCGGCGAGATCGTCGGCGAACTTGGTTCGGCCGATTACTTCGACGCCAGCCGCTCCGGCTGGATCGACATGACGCGCATCTCGCGCTCGCCGGGCTCGACCCTTAAACCGTTTATCTACGGCCTCGCCTTCGAGGAGGGCCTCGTTTCCCAGGAAACCATCATCGAGGACAGGCCAGCCGATTTCTTCGGCTACCGGCCACGCAATTTCGACATGACCTATCAGGGCGATGTCAGCATCCGCCAGGCACTGCAGCTGTCTCTCAACGTTCCCGCCGTGCGGCTGCTCGATTCCGTCGGTCCGACACGGTTGATGGTACGGTTCCGTCGTGCAGAAGTGCGGCCTGTCCTGCCGCCGAATGAGGCGCCCGGTCTGGCCATCGGCCTTGGCGGCTTGGGCATCAATCTGAAGGATCTCGTGCAGCTCTATGCCGCCCTGGCCAATCGCGGCAAGCCGGTCCGGCTCGGCGATGGCATCCGCGAACAACCGGGTGCGCTCGAGAACGAACCGCTTCTCGATCCCGTTGCCACATGGCAGGTTGCCGATATCCTCTCCGGCGTGCTGCCCCCGGCTGGAGCCGTCCAGCGCGGCATCGCCTACAAAACCGGAACAAGCTACGGTTACCGCGATGCCTGGTCGGTCGGATTTGACGGCCGTTACGTTCTCGGCGTCTGGGTCGGTCGCCCGGACAATGGAGCGGTTCCGGGCCTCACCGGCTACGGCACCGCAGCCCCGATCCTGTTCGAAGGTTTTGCCAAATCCGGCGTCGCCATGACGCCGCTGCCGCGCGCTCCGGCCGGTGCGGTGCGCATTGCCCAGGCCGAATTACCGATCAGTCAGCGGCGATTTTCCCTGACCGCCAACGGTCTCGTGTCGGCAACGGTCCGCGAGGCAGCACCGCAGATCGTCTACCCTCCAGAGGGCGCCCGCGTCGAATTGGGCGTCGACACCGATGGGATGTCCATGCCGCTTGTCCTCAAGCTTCAGGGCGGGAGGGCGCCCTTCCGCTGGCTTGCCAATGGCAAGCCGCTGCCCGAAACATCAAGGCGCCGCGTCAATCAATGGATACCGGATGGCGCCGGTTATTCCACGTTGACCGTAATCGACGCAGCCGGGCGCGCGGCAAGCGTGCGGGTTTTTCTCAACTAGAATCATCCCCGATTTCAGACCTGTAGCCGTCATCAGCCAAGGAGTTGGCAACTCCGAATAGTCCCTGTCATCAATGGGGATTCCCGAATCTGGCCTCATGATCTATCAGTAAGAGAAGATTCGATCCGATCTGATTCGAAATCGCGCTTGGCAGTGATCCATCCGCGAAGAAATTGACGGAGGCATATTGTCCTTTCCACGAACCCCAGCCATTCGATATACGCTTGCCGGCATCGTCGTGACGCTCGGTCTTGCAGGCTGTGGTGCCCGTGAAGGCGTGAGGCTGTCCGATACCGTAACCACAGTGCCCAATGAGACCGCATTTGCCCTGCCAGGCCCTGGCGGACCGGCCATCGTCAACATCGTCGAGCGCACGTTCAGAAATGCGACCCAGCAGGACATCCTCCTGTTCACATCGGCATCCACGCCCGGCCAGAATGTCATGCGCGTGCAACTGTTCGGACCCGTCGGATCGAAGTTCGAAGGAACGCGGTCTCTTGGCTACTCATCCGTGCGGGCGAGCGAAATCGCCAGGGAAATGCGCAGCGCCCTTCCCGGAATCGCGCTCAAGCAGTCGCCGATCTACCTGCAGAACAATTACGGCCCCTTCAGCTATGCCTATGGCCGTGGCCGCGGCAACGATGCCTGCCTTTATGGCTGGCAGCAGATCCGTTCGCCGGAGGATGCGCGAACGGCTTTCCAGAATCGCGGCACGATCCAGGTTCGCCTGCGGCTCTGCGAAGAGAATGCCAGCGAAGAGAAGCTGGTGAGCAACATGTACGGCTATACGATCCGCGGCGCCTTCAATGCAGCGGGCTGGAACCCTTACGGGGAGCCGCCCAGCGTTGACCCGACATTGGGCCGGAGCGGACATCCGATCTATCCCAAGACGCAAGACGTGCATGACAATGTGATGCCGGTCGTCGAGGTCGAGCGCCCACGCCCCGCCGTGCGGTCCCGGCAAGTCGTTGTTGCCAGCGAAAAGATCGAGCCAGTCAAACAACCGGCAGCGGAAGAAACCATTCCTTTACCAACAACGGGGGATATCAGGGGGATCGTTGTGCCTTCGCCCGATTGTGTGAACCAGTCAGCGGATGCCGGACGATGCAAGTAACTTCGGCATGATCCGAATTGCCGGATGCAGTTTGGGTTGACCATGGCGTTTTGAGGGCTTCCGCCGGCATTTGAGTGCCACCGGCAGGCCTCCTGAAGGGTACCAACCATGCGCAAAGCGAGCATCGTTCTTTTCTGGGGAATCGCTTCCCTTTGCGTGATTGCGCTGGTTACCCTGCCGATCAACCTGCAGACCCAGCTGATTGCCAGCATCGCCGTCGTCACGTTCATGGCTGCTCTGAAGATCCTGAGAGCAGAGGGAACCTGGCGTCTCACAGCACTTGCGTTCGGCACGGCAATCGTCATGCGTTACGTCTACTGGCGCACGACCAGCACGCTGCCGCCGGTCAATCAGCTTGAAAACTTCATTCCGGCCTTCCTGCTCTACCTGGCTGAAATGTACAGCGTGATGATGCTGGCGCTGAGCCTGTTCGTCGTTGCCATGCCGCTGCCATCGCGCCCGTCACGCGCTGCAACGAAAGGGCAGTATCCAAGTGTCGATGTCTATGTGCCAACCTACAACGAAGACTCGCATCTGCTTGCCAACACGCTGGCTGCCGCAAAAGCCATGGACTATCCCGCCGACAAGCTGACAGTGTGGCTGCTTGACGATGGCGGCACGCTCCAGAAGCGGAACTCGGCAAACCTGCTCGAAAGCCAGATGGCCAAGTCCCGGCATGAGGAACTGCAGGTCCTCTGCGCCGATCTTGATGTCCGCTACCTGACGCGCGAACGCAACGAGCATGCCAAGGCCGGCAATCTCAATAACGGCATGCAGCATTCGCAAGGCGAGCTGGTTGCCGTCTTCGACGCGGACCATGCGCCTGCGCGGGACTTCCTTTTGGAAACGGTCGGTTATTTCGAAGACGATCCGAGACTGTTTCTCGTTCAGACACCGCATTTCTTTCTCAACCCCGATCCCGTCGAACGCAACCTGCGAACATTTGAAAAGATGCCGAGCGAGAACGAGATGTTCTACGGCATCATCCAGCGCGGCCTCGACAAGTGGAATGCCTCTTTCTTCTGCGGTTCGGCGGCGGTGTTGCGCCGGCAGGCGCTCGACCAGACCGGCGGCTTCAGCGGCGTCAGCATCACGGAAGACTGCGAAACCGCGATTGATCTTCATGCTAGCGGCTGGAACAGCGTTTATGTCGACCGACCGCTGATCGCCGGCCTGCAGCCCGCAACTTTTGCCAGCTTCATCGGTCAGCGCAGCCGCTGGGCGCAGGGCATGATGCAAATCCTGCGCTTCAAGTTCCCGCCGCTGAAGCGCGGCCTGTCGATCCCGCAGCGCCTCTGCTACATGTCGTCGACATTGTTCTGGCTCTTTCCTTTTCCCCGGACGATCTTCCTGTTCGCGCCGCTCTGCTACCTGTTCTTCGATCTGGAAATCTTCACGGCATCCGGCGGCGAGTTCCTGGGCTATACCCTTGCCTACATGCTCGTGAACCTGATGATGCAGAACTATCTGTACGGCTCTTTCCGCTGGCCATGGATTTCCGAACTCTATGAATACGTCCAGACGGTTCATCTCCTGCCTGCGGTTGTCTCGGCAATCGTCAACCCGAGAAAGCCCAGCTTCAAGGTGACGGCAAAGGACGAATCCGTTCTGGTCAGCCGTCTTTCGGAAATCAGCAGACCGTTCTTCATCATTTTCGGCATTCTGCTGCTTGCCCTTTTGGTGACGATCTATCGTGTCTACACCGAACCCTACAAGGCAGACGTCACGCTGGTGGTCGGCGGCTGGAACCTGCTCAACCTCCTTCTTGCGGGATGCGCACTTGGCGTCGTTTCCGAGCGCGGTGAATTGTCGGCAACACGCCGGGTTAAAGTGACGCGCCAGTGTGAATTTGGCCTCGGGGAACATTGGTATCCGGCAACGATCGATGACGTTTCGGTCTATGGTGCCCGCATCAATGTCTATGCCAAGACGATCGGCTCGCCCGCTGTTGATACACGCGGCCTGATCCGTTTCACGCCCCATGGCCGCGAGACCGCAGAAATTCTTCCGGTCGCCGTCCGCAATACGCAGGTGGATGGCGATATCGTCACGATGGGTTGCCAATACCTGCCGGAAGCGGCGCGCGATCACAGTCTCGTCGCCGATCTGATTTTCGCGAATTCGCAGCAATGGACAGAGTTCCAGCTGTCGCGCCGCGGCAATCCCGGCCTTTTCCGTGGCACGCTCTGGTTTTTTGGGTTGGCCTTCTATCAGACTAGCCGGGGGCTCGCCTATTTCTTCAGCAATCGGGGAGCAAGCGGCAAGCCCCGGGTTTCGGCGGGAGTACGAAAATGACAAAGGCCGTCATCCTCGCCCTGACGTTGCTTGCTTTGCCGGCCGTCCCGCTGCGCGCCCAGACGCTTCCTTTCGACATGACGCCGGAGCGCCCCGCCTCGGATAGTCCTGCCGTCACAGTGCCGCCGGAAGATCAGGGCAAGAATCCACCCGGTTCCCAGCCGGTGACCGTCGCACCGGTTGCCGAGACGGTCATAACCGAACCCCTCCGGCGGTATGTTCTTCCGGAAGGCAGCCTCGGGTTGACGGGGGAATTCGAAGACCGGCTCTGGTCGGTCTATCTCACCCCCCAGCAGGCCGCCACAGGGGCGAAGCTCAATCTTGGCTATCAGAATTCGATTTTCGTTGCCCCGGAAACATCGCGCCTGACCGTCGAGGTGAACAATACGAAGATCGCCGATGAAGCGATCCGTTCACCGGAATCCATATCCGATCTTGGCCTCAACCTTCCGAAGGACCTGTTGAAGCCGGGATCGAACCTGATCCGTCTGCGCTCCAGTCAGCGTCATCGCACCGATTGCTCCGTTCAATCGACCTACGAACTCTGGTCGAACATCGACGCAGAGAAAACCTATCTCAGTTTTGCCGGCAACGAGCCCCTGACCATGCAGAGCCTCGATGACATCAAAGCCATCGGCGTCGATGAAAGCGGTCTCACCCGGTTTAATTTTGTGGTTCCGGCGCTGGAACAGCCCGGCTCGACCGCCCCTTTGATGCGCCTTTCGCAGGGCCTTGCGGTTCTGGCCGATATGCCAAACCAGTCGTTCTCGTTTGAAACCAACAAAGTGACGCCATCAGGTCCTGGCGAAATGACCGTCCTCGTCGGCACGCCCACGGAACTGTCGCCGCTGTTTGCGTCCTTGCCTGTTGGCGCCGCCTCCGGGCCGGTTGCCGGTTTTGTTCAGGACGCAAAAACCGGAATGCCGGTCCTCGTGATCACCGGGCCGACATGGCAGGCGATCCGCAGTGCGATCGAAAGCATTGTCGCCCCGACCGATATTACAGCACCGGTCCGCCGCGACGTGATTACCACCCAACGCTGGCGCGCTCCGGACGCGCCATTCCTGTTTTCCAACACCCGGCTTCCCTTTTCGCAACTGGGGCTGAAGACCGAAGAATTTTCCGGCAGGCGCTTCCGCACGGACTTTACCATCGGTATTCCATCGGACTTCTACGCCTCCTCCTATGGCGAAGCGGTGATCCTGCTCGACGCGGCCTATTCGTCGGCGGTCATGCCCGGAAGCCACATCGATATTTACGTCAATGACAGTATTGCCTCCACGGTTCCCATCACCTCATCGGGCGGCGGGCTCCTTCGTCATCTGCCGATCAATGTAACCATGCGGCATCTTCGTCCGGGCGTGAATACGATTGCAATCGAAGCCATTCTGGAAACCGAAAGCGATAAGGTTTGCGCGCCTGGAGCGACCGGTGCGGATGCCCCGCGTTTTGCACTGTTCGATACCTCAGAATTTCACATGCCGGACTTCGCCCGCGTGGGCCAACTGCCCAACCTCGCGGCGACATCAGGAACGGGAGCGCCTTACAACAGAAGCGTTGATCCTGTTCCACTGTTCATGGATCGCATCGATGCGAACACGCTTTCGGCGGCGGCGACATTCCTGGGACGGCTGGCTACGGGGGCTGGACATCCTGTCGCTGTCGAAACAGTGGCCTCCCCGGCATTGATCGGCAACAGAAGCGCAATCTTCATCGGCTCCCTGTCGCAGATGCCGCAGATGGTCTTCACTCAGATGAACATTTCGGAGGCGAGCCGCAACACGTGGGGACCTGATACAGGCGCTCAGGCGCAAGGTGTCAATACGCAGGCCGCCTATGATGAGTGGCGTGATAAGTTGAAGGGTGGCTTGTTCAGCCGCCAGATCAGCGCGCTTGAGGGGTGGCTGAAGCAGAATTTTGACATCACGCTGACATCCCTGCGGTTTGCGCCCAGATCGGAAAGCAGCTTCATGCCATCAAACGCCGCATCGTTGCTCCTGGCGCAGGCATCCAGCCCCGATGGGACGGGAACATGGACGGTTGTCGCCGCACCGACCGGCAAGGAACTGCGCGACAGCATGCAGGCCCTGAGCGGACACACGCCGTGGGCGCAGCTTGCCGGGCGTATCTCGACATATGAGGCCGGCACCAAGACAGTGCAGACTGTACCGGTGAACAGCTTCAAGTTCCTACCGACACAGCCCGGTTCGTTTTCCAATTACCGGCTCATCGCGGCCAACTGGTTGTCGACGAACATCCTGTCCTATGCGGTGTTGCTTGCGGTGCTTGCCGTCATACTCGGATTGGCGACTGCAACGATGCTCAGCAATCTCGGGCGGCGGCAATGAGAGGAAAACTGCTGGCGGCCTTCCTTGCGGGACTTTTCAGCTTCTGTCTGGCGAGTACTCCGGCGGCTGCACAGCAACCCTTGATCGCCGCCGATGCATGGCAGGCTTACAAAGCGAAATTTCTCGACCCCGGTGGCCGCATCATTGACGATGCTAACGGCAATATCAGCCATAGTGAAGGCCAGGGCTATGGATTGCTGCTGTCCGTGCTTGCAGGCAATCCTGCGGATTTCGAACTCATCTGGTCTTTTACCCGCACTGAACTTCTGTTGCGGAGCGATGGCCTAGCGGCCTGGAAATGGAACCCTGCCAGCAAGCCGCATGTCACCGACATCAACAATGCGACGGATGGAGACATCCTGATTGCCTACGCGCTGGGGCTGGCGGGGAAACAATGGAACCGGCCGGACTACATCAAGAATGGCGCGAGCATCGCCCGCGCCATTCTTGATAAGACCGTTATTCAAAATTCGGGGCGGACGCTGCTCTTGCCGGCCGCCACAGGCTTTTCCGCCAAAGACCGCGATGATGGCCCCGTCATCAACCCTTCCTACTGGATTTTCGAGGCCTTTCCGGTGCTCGATCAATTGGCACCTTCTCCGGTCTGGGAAAAGCTGGGTACCGATGGCATTGCTATTCTCGGTGAGCTTCGCTTTGGTCCAAAACAATTACCCACGGATTGGGTATCGCTGACATCGCCGTTAGCCCCCGCAACCGGGTTCCCTGCGGAATTTGGCTACAATGCCTTGCGCATCCCACTTTACCTCGTGCGTGGCGGGATAACCGATCGAGACTTGCTGACGAGATTGATGCGGGGGACATCCGGTGCAAATGGAGAATACGCAACCATAGATATTTCTTCTGGTCTGCCGAAGGACAACCTCTCTGATCCGGGTTATCAAATAATTAACCATATTCTGGCCTGTGTGGTGAACAAGACAGCCGTGCCGGAAGATTTGAAGCAATTCGCGCCGACCCGCTATTATCCTTCTACGCTCCATTTGCTGGGGCTATCATTTATAGCTGCTCAGCAGCGGGAGTGCTCATGAAGTCAACCTTCATCGCATTGTCAGCAGCGATCGTCGCCATCAGTGTCTTCGGGATGAATAAGCCTGATTACATCAAGCATGCGATGCAATCCCTTTCGCTGGCCGATGCGGAAGAGCCTGTTGCGCTGTCGCCGCGTCTGGTTCAGCAGTCAGACTCGGGCGTCACTGGCGTAAACGCGCCCGTATTCCGCGAGATCAAACGTTCAGCGCGGCCGGTACTCGACACGGTGGTGACTGCTGCAACGGCGGCAACCGTCGATGAAAGCGCGTTGCGTTATTTTGCCAGCCGTGGCGATACGGCGCGGCTTCAGGCAGAAATCTCCCGATTGAAGGCTCTCTATCCGGATTGGGTGCCGCCGAAGGATCCGTTGGCTGTTCCTCAAAATGAGGACAAGCAGCTGGAGACGATGTGGGATCTCTATGCACAAGGCCGTTACGCCGAAGTCCGCAAGGCCATTGCGGAACGTCAGATCGCGGAACCCGCGTGGAAACCGCCGGCGGACCTGATCGACCGTTTGACCGTTGCCGAAGCCCGTACGCGGCTGATCAACGCCTCGGACCTGAAGCAATACGACACCGTCGTACGGATCGGCTCGGAAACGCCGAGCCTGCTCACCTGCAGTGAAGTCGATGTGCTTTGGCGCGTGGCCGAGGCCTTCTTCCGCACAGACAAGGCACAGCGGGCGACGGACGCCTATTCCTATATCCTGAACAATTGCCAGAATGCCGCCGAGCGGCTGGCGACGGTCCAGAAAGCAGCCGCCATTCTTCCCGCCAAGAGTGTCGAGGATTTGCTCGCTAAGGAGAAAACGGCTCCTGACGGCACGATGGAATTCGACAGTATCCGCGACGATCTCGCGCGCCGGTTTGTTGCTGAAGCCAATGCCGACGGAAAGCTTGTCGTTCCGCCGCAATATCTGGCGCGTGTGGAACATCTGGCCGAGACGGGCGGTCTTGCCTCCGATGCCCTCTTGCTTGGCTGGTATCATCTGCCGCGGGGCGACATGGAAGCGGCGGAAAAATGGTTCCGCAAAGCGCGTGACAAGGAGGATACGGCGTCCGCTTCGCAAGGGCTGGCGCTCACCTTGATCGACCGCAACGATCAGCTTGCTGCCGAAGACACGATGTATCGCTGGCGCGACGATTCCAAGGACGCAAAAGCAGTTTATCTTGCGGCCACCGCCAATCTGCTGGCGCTCGAGCCGCCCGTCGCGATTTCCGGTGAGGTGCTGAAGCGCATTGCCGCCGAAGTGATAAAGTCGCGTGATGCATCAACCGCCCAGCAGTTCGGCTGGTACGCCCGCGCACTGAACCAGCCGCAAACGGCCCTGCAATGGTTCCGGGCCGCACTCGGTTGGAAGCTTGACGACGAACCGTCGGCTTACGGACTGGCGGTGACCTATCAGCAGCTGGACGATTTGAAGGGGCTCTCAGAAATCCAGCGCCTGTGGGCGGGACGCTCGGAGCGTATTGCCAAGGTCGGCGAAGTCGAAAAGCCGGAAACGGCAAACAGGCAGCTACCGGTAGCGAATGAAACGGTTGCCGTCAGACGGCAGCCGCGCAAGGTCGTGACGTCGCAGGATGTGGAATACGACCAGCAGGAGCAAGTGGCTGTCACACGTCCACGCAGAACCGTTTCGGCCGATCGGGGCTGCAAGTCCACGATCAATCCGCAAACGCTGGCGCCTGAAGCCGCTCTGACGCGCGGTTGGTGCCTGATGGAGCGCAACAGGCCAATGGAAGCCGCGGCGGCTTTCGAGGTTGGCATGCTTGGTTCATCGGCAAAAACCCGCGAGGATGCAGCCTATGGCCAAAGCCTCGCCTACTTGCGCGCCGGTCTCTCAGCCAAGGCTGCGGTCTCCGCGATCAAGGCGCCACAAAACCGCCAACGCGCTTTCGAACTGCAACAGGCGATCCTCGCCGACAAGGCGGTGGCAGCGTTTGATGCCGGCCGCTCGCGGGAAGCGATCCTTATCCTCGATCAACTGAGGCAGATCGGGCCAGAAAGAACCGACCTCCTGTCGCTTCGGGGCTATGCCTACCTGAGGCTGAAGCGTTACGCCGACGCACGGCGGGTGTTCGAAGCGCTGGCTGCCATCGGCAATCGCGATGGTCAGCGTGGACTTGGCATTCTCTACCAGATATTCAACGACAAGGATTGACCGGGACGCAAGGCTCCCCCCGGCTTTCCGGTTTGGCCATCGGGAGCGGAGTGGACAACGTGACAACTTCCCCTTTGGATATCCCGGTCAAGACAGCCGACGGGCGCCAGACGACGCTTGCCGAATTTCGCGGCCGCGTCATGCTGGTCGTCAACGTCGCGTCGAAATGCGGCCTGACGGTCCAGTATGAAGGTCTCGAAAAGCTGTATGAAGCCAAGCGCGACGCAGGGTTTGTCATCCTTGCCTTCCCGGCCAATGATTTCATGGGGCAGGAGCCGGGAACCGAGGCCGAGATCGTCGAATTCTGCACCAGCACTTACGATGTACAGTTTCCCATTTTCTCAAAGATTTCCGTCAAAGGGCAAGCGGCTCATCCGCTCTATCGCAGCCTGACGGCAATTGCGCCCGACGCTACCGGTGAAGGCCCGATGCGGGAACGGTTGAAGGGATACGGCGTCGAGCCGGAAAACAAGGCCGACGTGCTCTGGAACTTCGAAAAGTTCCTGATCGGCCGCGACGGCAAGGTCGCCACGCGCTTTTCACCCGATGTCACCGCAGAGGACGGCCGCCTCGTTTCCGCGATCGATAGGGAACTGGCGCAGAGGGCCTGAAATGCCGGAGCTTTAAAAAGCAACGACCGGCCATGCATCTAATCATAGCCGGTCGAAGTGGATACAGTGCGGCTTACTTGCCGCCAGACTTGGAAATATAATCTGCCGCCACCCGCGCGACGAGCGCCAGTGACACTGCACCGGCATCGGGATGACCGATACTCTTTTCGGCGAGCGGCCGGGCGCGGCCGAGTTTCGGGGTGAGCGCCGAGGTCGCGTCGGCGGCAGACTTCGCAGCATCTGCCGCCAGAGACCACGCTTCTGGTAGCGATTTTCCGGAAGCGGACTCGCTCTCCAGCGTCTCGACAAACGGGATGAGTGCATCGACCAAGGTCTTGTCGCCAAGCCGCGCGCGGCCAAGCCGGGTAACGCCATCCAGCGCAAGCCGGGCGCCCTTGACGGCCGCATCCTTCTCGATTGCGTCATTGTCGCTCAGTGCATTGCTCCACGAGCGCAGCAAAAGGCCCCAGATCGCACCCGAGGTTCCGCCAGCCCGGTCAGCCCAGGCATCACCGGCAATGGCCAGCACGCTTGCGGCTCCCGCACCCGCTGCGACAGCCGCGTTGGCAGCATCGAGTGCCGCAGCCGAACCACGGCGCATGCCCTGGCCATGATCACCATCGCCCGCATGGGCATCGATCCGGCCGAGTTCTTCTTCCGCATCTTTCAATGCTGCGGCGATGCCGGTGAGCAGACCGGCGACGCATTTGCCCGCTTCCTTCGACGCTTCGGAGGAAGGCGCGAACGTCAATTTTCCTTCGACGTCCTCAAGCGCGTCATTTGCTTGCTCCGTCGAAAACGTCGCGCCGCGGCGCAGCACAGGCGTATCGCAGGCGGCCGACCACAGTGTTTCCAGTTCGTCGTCGAGCCAGAGCAACGTCAGCGAGCAGCCCTGCATGTCGAGGCTGGTTACGAATTCGCCGGCTTCCGGAGCTACGACATCCAGTCCGGCATCCTTCAGAAGCGTCGAAACGGACGTCCAGAGTACGAACAGCTCTTCATATTTCGTCGCCCCCAATCCGTTGAGGATAACGCCAACCTTGGCTGTTCCGGATGGACGTTCCGCCAGCAGCTTTTCGGTCAGGAGCTTTGCCAAGTCCTTCGCAGGAAGGATCGCTTCGTCCTTGATGCCCGGCTCGCCATGGATACCGAGACCGAGCGCCATCTGGCCATGCGGTACAGTGAACAGCGGTCCAGCAGCCCCTGGCAAGGTGCAGCCCTTGAAGGCAACGCCGAAAGAGACGGTGCGGTCATTGGCAAGGCGGGTGACGCGCTCGACTTCGTCGAGGTTCATGCCGGCTTCGGCGGCAGCCCCGGCGATCTTGAAGACGACGAGATCGCCCGCAATACCACGGCGTTTTGCGGCCGCATCTGCTGGCGCACTGGCCACATCATCAGTCACCGGCACGATGCGAACATCGATGCCCTCGGCGCGCAGGCGTTCCGCCGCAACCCCGAAGTTCAGAACGTCACCGGCATAGTTGCCGAAACCGAGCAGGATGCCGCCGCCCTGGTCCGCATGGCGGCAAACGCGTGCCACGGCAGCCGTGGAAGGGGAGGCGAACACGTCACCGGCGACGGCCGCATCGGCAAGGCCGGGGCCGACATAACCGGCGAAGGCCGGATAGTGTCCGGATCCGCCGCCGATCACCACCGAGACCTTGCCCTTCGGCACTTTGGTCGAGCGCACAACGCCGCCCTTCACATGGCGGACATACCGGCTGTAGATCGCGGCAAAGCCGGCGAGCGCGGTCGTTGCGAATTCCTCGGGCTCATCGAAAATGGTGGTCATGACGTCTGTCCTTGGTCGCGAGGCAGGATACGCCTCAGATAATCGCGATTGGCTGCGCTGACGGAAAGCCCGTCACCGCCATAATGTTCACAAAGGAAGGGGCTCGAAAAGCCATGTGCCAGCGCCATGCGAATGGCGGCGCGATAATTGATTATGCCAGACTCCAGCGGCGCCGGATGCGTGACGATGACGCCGGATGCAGGATCTTCGGTGCGGGTGTAGTTCTTCACGTGCCAATATTTCGCATAAGGCGCAACCTTGGCCATCATCTCCTGCCAGTGCTCGACCGGCCGGTGCAGGCGGATCAAGTTGCCGAGATCCGCGTTGATGCCGACATTGGCAAGGCCAATGTCCTCGACCAGCCGGACGGAGCTTTCCGCCGTGCCGAGATAGGTGTCCTCGTACATTTCCAGCGCCAGTTCGATGCCGAGCTCTTCGGCATGGCGTCCGAGTTCGCGAATGCGTGTAACAGCCTTGTTCCACACTGCCGCATCGTCCGGGTTCTTCGCGCCATCGACGGTCCAGAACCATAGCGCTTTCTTCTGGGCATCGGTCAGTGCCTCGAACAGGCCGAAAGATACGGAGCCTGCGCCGATGGCCTTGGCGGTATCGATAACCCGATGTCCATAGGCAAGATACTCGTCGCCGTGCTGCGCGTCGATAACGCTACGCCGTGCCGTCGAAATCGCTGGCATCGTCAATCCCAGTGACTGGGTCAGCGCCACGAAAGCGTCAAGCCGTGCGAGTGAAAGATCGGCGAGCCGGATCCAGCTGTCAGTCGGGTCAAGCTCGGTGAAACCGGCATCGACCACATCGGCAAGCGTCTCCGCCCATTCCTCAACCGACTGATCCTGAACGGAGCGCCCATCGGGCAGGGTGTTCGGATACTGGATCATCGCGGCTGCGATCGGCCAGGTCTCTCTATTCCATTGGCGCGGTTTGGCGGTCATGGCTTTATCCTTCAAATTTCAGGGACATGTGGCGGCCGGTCAGGCCGCCGTCTTTCCATCATTGGCGGATGCCGGGGTTTCCTTCTTGCCGCCACGGACAAGACCGATCAGCCAGAACACCAGCGGCGAGAGGAGCAGCGCCAAGCCCAATGCCATCAGGCCGGAGACGAGGCTATTCGACCAGAAGATCGAGAGATCGCCATTCGACATCAGCATCGACTGGCGGAAGGCGTCTTCAGCCTTGTCGCCAAGAACCATGGCCAGAACCAGCGGCGCCAGCGGATAGTCGAGCTTCTTGAAGATATAGCCGAGCAGGCCAAACGCGATAACCAGCCAGATATCCATCACCGAATTGGCGACCTGATAGGCGCCGGAGAAGATGACGGCAACGATGATCGGGCCGATAATGGCAAACGGCACCCGCAGGATCGACGCATAGAGCGGTACGGTGGCAAGCACCAGGATCACGGCAACGATATTGCCGAGATACATCGAGGCGATCAGCCCCCAGACGAAATCTGGACGGTCGGTAAACAGTGTCGGGCCAGGTGTCAGGCCCCAGATCATCAATCCGCCCATCATGACGGCAGCCGTAGCAGAACCCGGAACACCGAGCGCCAGCATGGGCAGCAAGGCGGAGGTTCCGGCCGAATGGTCGGCCGTTTCCGGCGCAACGATACCGCGCGGATCACCCTTGCCGAACATCGACTTGTCGCGCGCCGAGCGGCGGGCAACACCGTAGCTCATGAAGGAAGCAGCGGTTGGGCCGGCGGGTGTGATACCCATCCAGATGCCGATGATGGTGGAGCGCAGAATGGTGAACCAGTAACGCGGCATCTCGATCAGCGTGCGGCCGATTTCCGCCATTTTCACGCGTGCCTTGATGCCTTCGAAACGCAGGCCTTCTTCCGTGGTCAGGAGCAGTTCGCCGATACCGAACAGGCCCATGACGGCGATGAGGAAGGAAACGCCCTTGATCAGTTCAGGAATATCGAAAGTGAGGCGCAGGTTGCCGGAGATCGTGTCCATGCCGACCGAGGCCAGCGCGAAGCCAAGCATCATCGAAACCAGGGTCTTGAACGGCGATTGCGCGCCCATCGAGATAAAGCTGGCGAAGGCGAGGAAATAGACGGCGAAATATTCAGGCGACGAGAATTTCAGTGCGAAATTGGCGACCCAGCCGGACAGGAGCGTGATCATCACGACACCCGACAATGCGCCGATACCGGCGGACACAAATGCCAGTGTCAGCGCACGGCTCGCCTGGCCGGTCTTTGCCATCGGATAGCCGTCGAAGGTCGTCGCGACAGAGGAGGGTTCGCCGGGGATGTTGAACAGGATGGACGTCGTCGATCCGCCGAAAAGCGCTCCCCAATACATGCAGGACAAGAGGATGATCGCCGAAATCGGGTCCATCGAGAATGTCAGCGGCAAAAGCAGCGACACGCCGTTGGGAGCCCCCAACCCGGGGAGCACGCCGACGAGGATGCCAAGCGTCACGCCGAGCATCATCAGCAGAATATGATTGAAGCTCAGGATATGGCCGAAGCCGTCGATCAGGAGACCGATATTTTCCATGTCTTTCCTCCTAAAGACAACAAGGCGGCAGGATCAATAGATCCCGAACCACGCCTCGACCGGGCCTTTCAGGAGCGGAACCTTGAAGCCGATTTCGAAGATGACGAAGAAGAGAAGCGAGACTGCGATGCCCGATGGCAGGCCGATCCACCACTTGTAGCGGCCCTGGAAAGTCATGGCGCCGGCGATATAGAGCGCCGTTCCGACATAGAGACCGAGAAAGGTGGAGACTGCTGCGAAGGCAACAAGCGGCAACAGAAACGACAAGACGACCTTGAATCGCGAAGCTTCAAAGAAGATTTCGCCGCTGCTGCGGTGCTTGAACAGAGCGGCGACCAGATTGGCGGCGCTACCGAACATGATCAGAAGGCCGATATAGAAGGGGAAATAGCCTGCATCCGGCCCCATGTCGGTCCAGCCCGTGCCGGCTTCGACCGACCCGTAGCAGACTGCGGCACCGAAGGCGCCAGTCAAGAGGGCGACGCCGATTTCCATCGCGAAACGGGACAATCCCTTGGCGCTGTTCTCGCTCATCGTTCAAACCTTTCCGGTGGGTGCGGACGCCCTGAAGCGTCCGCAGGGAACCTTAATGGGTTCAGTTGGCGAGCCAACCTTCGCGCTTCAGCACTTCCGTCACCGAAGCCTCGTTGCCCTTGATGAAATCGGCAAGCTGCGTGCCGCTCATATAGTCGGCCGACTGCGAGGTATCAGCAAGATACTTGGCCCATTCCGGTGTCTCAGACACCTTCTTCAGGACACCGGCGTAAAAATCAACAACGTCCTGTTCGACGCCAGCCGGCAACCAGACGGTACGCGGCATGGAGTAGTTGTCGATCGCGATGCCGCTTTCCTTGCAGGTCGGGATATCCCCCCAGCCCTGTTCGCCGGCAACCTTGCCGTCGCTCTTCAGCTTTTCCGACTTGAACACGCAGACCGGCTTGACCATGCCTGCCTGCCACTGGCCGAGGTTTTCGCTCGGGTTGTTGACGTTGGCGGCAATGTGTTCGCCAGCCAGTTGGACGGCCGCTTCGCCGCCGCTCTTGAATGGGATATAGCCGAGCTTGGCACCGCTTGCATCGTTGATCATCGAGGTGAGGATCTGGTCGACGTCCTTCGACTGGCTTCCACCAACTTTGTAATCGCCGGCTTCCTTGGCCTTGGCGACGAAATCGGCGGCCGTCTTGATGTCAGACTTGCCGTTGACCCAGAGCACGAATTCATCGGAGGCGAGTGCGGCCACCGGCGTCAGGTCTTCCGACTTGTAGGGAACCTTGGCACGAACCGGCAGCAGGTAGGCATTGTTGGTGCCGAAAGCGAGCTTGTAGGCGTCGCCCTTGTAGCCCGCCGCATAGACGAAGCCTTCAGCACCACCGGCGCTGCCCTTGTTGGTGACGACGACTGGCGCCTTCATCAACTCGTACTTGGAGATGATCGACTGGATCGTGCGCGCGAAGATATCCGTGCCGCCGCCGGGGCCGGCGGTAACGACGAACTCGACCGGGCGGTTCGGCTCGAAAGCCATTGCCGGTGCGGCAACGCCGAATGCGGCAACCATGATGCATGCGATTGAGACTGATGTTTTCATCTAAAACTCCTCCGTTGAATGAACGGCGTGGACCTCCTCCACGCCGGTAGAAACCAAAACAGGTCGAATTCAGGCAGCAGCGGCCTGGGCCGCACTTCTTTTCGCCATGCGCGCCGCCAGAAGAATGGCCTCACGGCTTGCGCCAACATCGGCAATACCCTTGCCGGCGATGTCGTATGCAGTGCCGTGAGCGGGCGTGCACAGAGCGAATGGCAGTCCGCCCATCATCGTCACGCCCTTGTCGAAGCCCATCATCTTCATCGCGATCTGACCCTGGTCGTGATACATGGTCAAAACCGCCTGGAAACCTTCCTTCAGCGCCCGCAGGAAGACGGTGTCGGCCGGGAAGGGGCCTTCGACATCCCATCCGCGTTGGCGGGCAAACTGCACAGCCGGCTCGATGATGTCGATTTCTTCCATGCCGAAGCTGCCGCCGTCGCCGGCGTGCGGGTTGAGGCCTGCGACCGCAATGCGCGGATTGTCATAACCAGCTGCCTTCAGGCACCCCCGCGTCAGCTCGATTTCAGCAAGGATGCCGTCGACCGACAGGTTGGCCGAAACTTCGGACAACGGAATGTGCGAGGTGACGCGCGCATTCCAGACCTTCTCCAGAACATTGAATTCGCGCACCTTGCCGGTGAAGCCGATGACATCGGCGACGAAACGGATTTCATCGTCATAGCCCGGATAAGCAAAGCGCATCGCCTTCTTGTTGAAGGGGGTGAAGCAGACGGCCTGTGCACGGCCCTTGTCAGCCAGCTGCAGCGCAGTGCGGAAGTTGGTGGTGGCGAATGTGCCGCCGGCAAGCGTTGCCTCGCCGCGATCGACATCGGCCGGATCGAGATGGGCAAGATCGATGAATACGTGCTTGTCAGTGCCGGCGCCCTCGAAATTCTCCAGCGATGCGGAAGCGAGATCGAGCGCGAGCCCGGCGCATTCGGCACCTTCATCGAGAATACGGCGATCGCCGATCACAACCAGATGTGCCGCTTCGCGAATATCGTCCATCGACAGGAGCTTGGCGGTCAGTTCTGGGCTGATGCCTGCCGGATCGCCCATGGCGAGCGCAATAACAGGACGCGCATCGTTGGCGCTCAGGGTCATGATGAAAGTCCTCCGCTTCATGCTGTTGCAGCCGTCATACGGCATTCATAATTCTGCATCAAGTCTTTTGTATTCTGTATGCAGCATTTTTTGTTGACGTTGGATCAGGCAATCTTCATGTTCGCAATGCGCTAAAAAACGATTCAGAAACACAACGCGCCAGAGCGGAACGGGCACGAAAGACATGGACGAGATCTCCTCACTGCAACGCCGTGCTGATGGCAGCGCCGGTCCGATCCGGCGCACGGCCCTGCACGACACGCTGGTCAACCACCTGCGCGACATGATCATTGAGGGGGACCTTGAGCCGGGCACGCGTCTGCATGAAGGCCAGCTGGGAGAACAGCTCGGGGTGTCCCGCACGCCGTTGCGCGAGGCAATCAAATATCTGGCCAGCGAGGGTCTGGTCGAACTGGTGCCGAGCCGGGGCGCGGTGGTCAAACGCTTCAGCCCGAAAGACGTCCATGACATGCTGACGGTGCTGCGAACGCTCGAAGAACTCGCAGGCCGTCTCGCCTGTGAAGCCGCAACCGATGCGGAAATCGCCGAGGTGCGGGCGCTGCACGACGAGATGATCGACCGCTACAAGGCCGCTGACCGTCTGCAATATTACAAGCTCAACCAGGACATCCACACCGCGATCGTCCGGCTGGCGCAGAACAGCTCGCTGATCGATATTCATGCCATCCTGCAGACCCGGCTGAAGCGCATCCGCTTCATCGGCCATGAAGGTCCTGAAAAATGGGCTGCCGCCGTTTCCGAACACGAGGAAATGATCTCGGCGCTGGAAGCCCGCGACAAGACCCGCCTGTCCGAAGTCCTCGGCCGGCACTTGTTCAATGCGTGGGACAGGGTGCGGGCATCACTCTGATCCGCCCGGATTCTCCTCATCAAATCCCGACAGCACGTGCGAATCTATTTGACTGCTGATGCAGCTGCCTGCCGCCGGAAGGCCGCGGGGCTCTTCGTGGTCCATTTGCGGAAAGCGCGGTGGAACGCGCTTGGTTCGGAGTAACCGAGCTGCGCGGCGATGTCTCCAACGCTTGCGTCACTGCTTTGCAGCATCTCGACGGCGCGGTCGCGGCGGATTTCGTCCTTGATACCGGCATAACTTTGGCCTTCGGCCTGCAGCCGATGGCGCAATGTCGAAGGCGACATGTGCATCTGCGCGGCGAGGTCGTCAAACCCGGACCACGCCGCTGGCGCCTGTTGGCGAAGCCGCTTGCGAACGGCGGCCGCCAGCCCCGCATCATACCGGTAACGCACGAGAATGTTGGCAGGCGCTCCCCGAAGAAACTGTTTCAGGGCCTGTTCGGTCCGCACGATCGGCAGCTTCAAGACTGCACGATCGAAGGCCAGGCGGCTGACGGGCTGTGAAAACTGTACGGGCGCGCCGAAGAAAAGGCGGTAATCGGCGCCCTCCAGCGGTTCGGCGCAGCGAAAGTCCACCCGGCGAATCGGGATGCGGCGGCCGACCAGCCAGCAGGTGATGCCGTGTAGCAGTATCCAGTAGGTCCGATAGGCAAAGGCCGACCTGGCCTCTCCCTTGTCCGTCAGTACGATCTCGGCGAGCCCATCGCGGATCACCAGTTCGCCGCTTGGATCTTCCAGTACCACGCCGAGAAAACGAAGCGCCCGGCGAAGGGCCTGATCAAGCGTCTTGGCATGCAGCACGCAATGACAGAGAAGCGTAAAGCTGCCGCGCCGCATCGGCCGCTCGCCCATCCCGAAGAATTCATCATCCACTTCCGCTGCAACCGCCAGCCACAGAGCACCGTAACTTTCGGCAGAAATCGGTTTTTCGACCACGAGCGGTAAACCCAGTGAAGCCAAAAGCGGCGCCGTCGGCTTTCCGGCCCGGCGCAGGCAGTCAAGCGCCTCCTCGACAAACGAGGGCGAAATCATCCGCCGGTCCGCGTCCATCATCGATTTTCCTCCCATATGGCAAAACCGGCCGAAAAATGAGGCGCAGTTCTGTCATCACTTGCAATATCGCGCGAGCGTAGAGTCCGGCAAGATGCTATGATCAAAATCAGGCATGATGGACGGAACGCGGCGGGGAGGCTGCATGACGGATCAGGGGCTGACTGTTGCGCGCCTTCACATGAGAAAGGCAGCGCTATGAATATTTCCGGCAAGGTTTTTGTGGTCACCGGCGGTGGTTCCGGTCTTGGCGCGGCTGTCGCGCGCATGCTGGCTGAGGCTGGCGCCCGCATCGTTATCGCCGACATCAACCAGGACGCAGGTGCGCAGACCGCTGCAAGTCTCGGGGCAAGCGCCCGGTTTGTCCGCACCGATGTCACCAGCGAGCCGGACGCTCAGGCCGCCATCAACACTGCGCTTGAAACATTCGGCCATCTCCATGGCCTGGTGAATTGTGCCGGCGTTGCTCCGGGTGAAAAAGTTCTCGGCCGCGACGGCCCGCATCGTCTTGAGAGTTTTGCGCAGGCGATCGGTATCAATCTGGTCGGCACATTCAACATGATCCGGCTTGCCGCTGCCGCCATCCAGACACAGGAACCGGACAGCGAAGGCGAGCGCGGCGTCATCGTCAATACAGCCTCCGTTGCCGCGTTCGACGGCCAGATCGGTCAGGCTGCCTATTCCGCCTCCAAGGGCGGCGTCGTCGGCATGACCCTGCCGATTGCGCGCGAACTCGCCCGCTACGGCATCCGCGTCGTCACCATCGCGCCTGGCATTTTCGAGACGCCGATGATGGCCGGCATGCCGCCCGAGACGCAGGAAGCGCTTGGAAAGAGCGTACCGTTTCCGCCACGTCTTGGCCGTCCGGCTGAATTTGCTGCTTTGGTGCGCCACATCTGTGAGAACACCATGCTGAATGGCGAGGTCATCCGTCTGGATGGCGCGCTGCGCATGGGCCCGCGCTGAGCGGCTTGGGAGGTTTGAAATGACAGCACATGATCCCATCGTCATTGTCGGCGCCGCCCGTACCGCCATGGGCGGATTTCAGGGTGATCTGCAGGGCGCCACCGCGCCGGACCTCGGGGCTGCGGCCATTCGCGCCGCATTGGAGCGTAGCGGCCTGGCATCGGAGCTGGTGGATGAAGTCGTGTTCGGCTGTGTGCTTCCGGCCGGGCAGGGGCAAGCACCAGCCCGTCAGGCGGCCATCGGCGCGGGTCTTCCATTTGCAACCGGCGCCAGCACCGTCAACAAGATGTGCGGCTCTGGCATGAAAGCGGCGATGCTGGCGCATGATCTTATCCTGGCCGGCAGCGCCAACATTGCTATCGCCGGCGGCATGGAAAGCATGAGCAATGCGCCCTATCTGCTGGATCGGGCCCGCGGCGGTTACCGGCTCGGTCATGGCCGCGTCATCGACCACATGTTCCTCGACGGGCTGGAGGATGCCTATGACAAGGGACGGCTGATGGGCACGTTTGCCGAAGATTGTGCCGAGGCCTATCAATTCACGCGGCCAGCCCAGGACGACTTTGCCGTGACCTCGCTCACACGGGCCAAAAAGGCCATCGAGGATGGATCGTTCGATAGCGAGATCACGCCGGTCACCCTGAAGACTGGAAAGACGGAACAGGTCGTCAGCCGCGATGAGCAACCGGGCAAGGCGAAACTTGAAAAAATTCCGACGCTGAAGCCTGCCTTCCGCGAAAATGGCACGGTGACGGCGGCCAATGCCAGCTCGATTTCCGATGGCGCTGCAGCACTGGTGCTGATGCGCCGCTCCGAAGCGGAGCGTAGGGGCTTGACGCCTCTTGCCACCATCACCGGCCATTCCACCCATGCGCAGGCACCCAATCTGTTTGCCACCGCACCGATCGGCGCGCTGAAGAAGCTCAGCGAGCGCACCGGATGGGCCTTGAAGGATGTCGATCTGTTCGAGATCAATGAGGCCTTCGCCGTGGTCGCGATGGCTGCGATGCGCGATCTCGATCTGCCGCATGACAAGGTCAATGTGCATGGCGGCGCTTGCGCGCTCGGCCATCCCATCGGCGCATCCGGCGCCCGCGTCATCGTCACATTGCTGGCGGCTCTTGAGCGCTACGATCTGAAGTGCGGCATGGCCTCGCTCTGCATCGGCGGCGGCGAGGCGACGGCGATCGCGGTCGAGCGGCATTGAGCGGGACGGGGAGGAGAGAACACATGATCCTGTCTGAACAACAGATCCAGATTCGCGACGTGGCCCGCGATTTTGCCTGCGAGCGGCTGGCACCGGGTGCCGCAGAGCGCGACGTGTCGCATGCTTTTCCAAAGGCTGAGCTGAAGGAGATGGGCGAACTCGGCTTCCTCGGCATGCTGGTGCCGGAAGCCTATGGCGGCTCGGAAACCGGAACCGTGGCCTATGCGGTCGCGCTCGAGGAAATTGCGGCCGGTGATGGTCCTTGCTCGACGATCATGAGCGTGCACAGTTCGGTGGGTTGTGTGCCGATCCTGAAATTCGGCACAGAAGAGCAGAAGCAGCGTTTCCTGCCGAAACTTGCTTCCGGTGAATGGATCGGCGGCTTTGCTCTGACGGAACCACAGGCAGGGTCCGACGCCTCCAACCTGCGCACCCGCGCCCGCCGCGATGGCGACGACTATGTGCTCGACGGCGCCAAGCAGTTCATCACATCCGGCAAGAACGGCAATGTCATCATCGTCTTCGCCGTTACCGATCCGGATGCCGGCAAGAAAGGCATCACGGCCTTCATCGTGCCGACAGACACGCCCGGTTATGAGGTCGTTCGCGTCGAACACAAGCTCGGCCTGCATTCTTCGGACACCTGCCAGATTGCCTTCAGCAACATGCGTATCCCCGCCGAATTGCGGCTGGGCGCGGAAGGTGAGGGGTACAAGATCGCGCTCGCCAATCTCGAAGGTGGCCGCATCGGCATCGCCTCGCAATCGGTCGGCATGGCGCGTGCGGCCTTCGAGGCCGCCCGCGACTATGCCCGCGAGCGCATCGCCTTCGGCAAGCCGATCATCGAGCATCAGGCCGTGGCTTTCCGCCTTTCCGACATGGCGACGCAGATTGCCGCAGCCCGGCAGATGGTGCTGCATGCGGCCGAGTTGAAGGAAGCCGGGGAGCCCTGCCTGACGGAGGCGTCGATGGCAAAACTGTTTGCCTCGGAAATGGCCGAAAAAGTCTGCTCGGATGCGATCCAGATCCATGGCGGCTACGGTTACATGTCGGATTACCCGGTCGAGCGTATCTACCGCGATGTCCGCATCTGCCAGATCTATGAAGGAACAAGCGACGTGCAACGCATCGTCATTGCACGTAGTCTATAAAACAATGCGCCCGCTTCCGGGAGGAGACTGGAAGGTAAGGGCAAAAATGGGAGGAAGAGCACGGCATGACCGAGTTCCCACAGTTGAGTCTGCATGTTCCTGAACCGGCCGTCCGGCCCGGTGGCATGCCGGATTTTTCCAATGTTGATATTGCCAAGGCCGGCTCAGTGCCGCGCCCTGCAGTCGATGCCGCATCCGAAGATATCCGCGATCTCGCCTATTCGATCATTCGCGTGCTGAACCGCGAGGGCGAAGCGGTCGGCCCCTGGGCTGGGTTACTGTCGGATGAGGAATTGCTGACCGGCCTCAGGCACATGATGAAGCTGAGGGCCTTCGATGCGCGGATGCTGATGGCACAACGCCAAGGCAAGACCTCCTTCTACATGCAGCATCTGGGTGAGGAAGCCGTCAGCTGTGCTTTCCGCAAGGCTCTGCGCAAAGGCGACATGAACTTCCCGACCTATCGTCAGGCGGGTCTGCTGATTGCCGACGATTATCCGATGGTCGAGATGATGAACCAGATCTTCTCCAACGAGAAGGATCCGTTGCGCGGGCGCCAACTGCCGATCATGTATTCCTCCAAGGAGCACGGTTTCTTCACCATTTCCGGCAATCTCGCCACACAATATGTCCAGGCGGTCGGATGGGCGATGGCGTCTGCCATCAAGAACGACACCAAGATCGCGGCTGCCTGGATCGGCGATGGCTCGACGGCGGAATCGGATTTCCATTCGGCGCTGGTCTTCGCCTCGACCTACAAGGCGCCTGTTATCCTCAATATCGTCAACAACCAGTGGGCCATTTCCACTTTTCAGGGCATCGCCCGCGGCGGCTCCGGCACGTTTGCAGCGCGTGGCCTCGGCTTCGGTATTCCGGCGCTGCGTGTCGATGGAAACGATTATCTTGCCGTCTATGCCGTGTCCCTTTGGGCCGCGGAGCGCGCCCGGCGTAATCTCGGCCCCACTCTGATCGAATATGTCACCTACCGAGTCGGCGCGCATTCCACCTCCGACGATCCGAGCGCATACCGCCCGAAAACAGAATCCGAGGCGTGGCCGCTCGGCGATCCCGTCCTCAGGCTGAAGAAACACCTGATCATGCGCGGTGTCTGGTCCGACGAGCGGCATGTGCAGGCAGAGGCCGAAATCCTCGACGAGGTCATTCAGGCGCAGAAGGAAGCCGAAACCCACGGTACCCTGCATGCGGGTGGAAAACCGTCTGTGCGCGATATCTTCGAAGGCGTCTATGCCGAGATGCCGCCCCATATTCGCCGCCAGCGGCAGAAGGCAGGATACTGACATGGCCAGAATGACGATGATCGAGGCCGTGCGCAGCGCCATGGACGTCTCGATGGAAAGTGATGACGATGTGGTGGTGTTTGGCGAGGATGTCGGCTATTTCGGTGGCGTCTTCCGGTGCACCCAGGGGCTTCAGGCGAAATACGGCAAGACCCGCTGCTTCGACGCGCCTATCAGCGAAAGCGGCATCGTCGGCACCGCGATCGGCATGGCCGCCTATGGCCTCAAACCCTGCGTCGAAATCCAGTTCGCCGATTACATGTACCCGGCCTACGACCAGATCACCCAGGAAGCCGCCCGTATCCGTTACCGCTCGAACGGCGACTTCACCTGCCCGATCGTTTTGCGCATGCCGACGGGCGGTGGTATCTTTGGCGGACAGACGCACAGCCAGAGCCCGGAGGCGCTGTTTACCCACGTCTGCGGCTTGAAAGTCGTTGTGCCTTCCAACCCATACGACGCCAAGGGCCTGCTGATCGCCTCGATCGAAGACCCCGACCCGGTGATGTTCCTTGAACCGAAGCGCCTCTACAACGGTCCTTTCGACGGTCATCACGACAGGCCGGTCACACCATGGTCCAAACACGAACTCGGCGAGGTGCCGGAGGGACATTACAGCATCCCGATCGGCAAGGCCGAAATACGCAGGCAGGGTTCTGCGGTCACCGTGATCGCCTATGGCACAATGGTGCATGTGGCGCTGGCGGCCGTCGAGGAAATGGGCATCGATGCCGAAGTGATCGACCTTCGCAGCCTGTTGCCGCTTGATCTCGATACGATCGTGCAATCGGTCACCAAGACCGGCCGCTGCGTCGTCGTCCATGAGGCGACGCTGACATCGGGCTACGGCGCCGAACTCACAGCCCTCGTGCAGGAACATTGCTTCTACCATCTGGAAGCCCCGGTCGTGCGCGTCACGGGCTGGGACACGCCCTATCCGCATGCGCAGGAATGGGATTATTTCCCCGGACCCGGCCGCGTCGGGCGCGCGCTTGCCGAAGTGATGGAGGCATAATCATGGGTGAATTCATCATCAAGATGCCGGATGTCGGCGAAGGCGTGGCGGAGGCTGAGCTTGTCGAATGGCATTGCGAGGTTGGCGATCCCATCCGCGAGGACATGATCCTGGCCGCCGTCATGACCGACAAGGCGACGGTCGAAATCCCGTCGCCGGTTACCGGTACTGTTCTCTGGCTGGGTGCCGAGATCGGCGATACCGTTGCCGTCAAGGCGCCGCTGGTCCGCATTCAGGTCGCGGGCGAGGGCGGCGAGTTGGAAGCCGTTCCGATGGCGGAAACGGTGCCGATCGCCCCGTCTTCTCCCCAGCGGGGAGACGGTGCCCGAAGGGCGGATGAGGGGGCCTCTTCGCCCTCAATTCGCCAGCCAGCCCCCTCATCCGGCCCTGCGCGCCACCTTCTCCCCGCTGGTGAGAAGGCAAGCCGCACTGTCCCCGATACGCTAGCCAAACCGCTGGCTTCGCCCGCCGTGCGTCTGCGGGCACAGGACTGCGGCATCGACCTCAGGCAGGTGATCGGCACTGGTCCGGCCGGACGCATCACCCACGACGACCTCGACCAATTCCTTGCCCGTGGTGCGCAACCGCAACCAGCACCGACCGGTCTTGCCAAAAAGACCGCCGTCGAGGAGATCAAGGTCACCGGCCTGCGCCGCCGTATTTCCGAAAAGATGGTGCTGGCGACGTCGCGCATTCCCCATATCACTTATGTTGAGGAAATCGACGTCACCGATCTGGAAGATTTGCGGGCGACGATGAACGCCACCCGCAAGCCCGACCAGACGAAGTTGACGATCCTGCCCTTCCTGATGCGCGCGATGGTGAAGACCATTGACGAGCAGCCCGTTGTCAACGCCACCTTCGACGACGACGCGGGCATCATCAGCCGTCACGCCGCTGTCCATATCGGTATCGCCACGCAGACACCGGCGGGCCTGACCGTTCCCGTGGTGCGCCATACGGAAGCGCGCGGTATCTGGGACTGCGCAGCCGAAGTAGTGCGGTTGGCCGAAGCCGCCCGTACAGGCTCGGCGCTGCGTGAAGAACTCTCCGGCTCGACCATCACCATTACTTCGCTCGGCGCCATGGGAGGCATCGCCACCACGCCGATCATCAACCACCCGGAGGTGGCGATCGTCGGTGTCAACAAGATCATGACCCGGCCGGTCTGGGACGGCAGCCAGTTCATCCCGCGCAAGATGATGAACCTGTCGTCCAGCTTCGACCACCGTGTGGTGGACGGCTGGGATGCGGCGACCTTCGTCCAGCGGATCAAGGCGTTGCTCGAAACTCCCGCGCTGATTTTCATTGAAAGCTGAGCCCATGAAAGAGATCGTCTGCAAACTTCTCGTCATCGGCGCCGGTCCGGGGGGCTATATTTGCGCCATCCGGGCCGGGCAGCTCGGAGTCGATACCGTCATCGTCGAAGCCGTCAAGGCCGGTGGCACCTGTCTCAATATTGGCTGCATCCCCTCCAAGGCGCTGATCCATGCGGCCGAGGAATTCGAAAAAGTCAGCCACATGGCGAGCGCCAAAAGCCCGCTCGGAATTTCCGTCGAGGCGCCCAAACTCGATCTTGCCAAGACCATCGCCTGGAAGGACGGCATCGTTGGACGCCTGAACAGTGGCGTGCTGGGGCTCCTGCGCAAGGCCCGGGTCAAGATCGTCCACGGCCGGGCAAAATTCCGTGACGGCAAGACCGTCGAGGTCGAGACGGAAACGGGCGTGCAGGTCATCCGCGCCGAAACGATCGTCATCGCCACTGGTTCGGAGCCGGTGGAACTGCCATTCCTGCCCTTCGGCGGGCCGGTCATTTCTTCGACGGAAGCGCTGTCCCTGAAAACCGTGCCGCAAAAGCTGGTAGTGGTCGGTGGCGGCTATATCGGCCTTGAGCTGGGCACCGCCTTCGCCAAAATAGGGTCCAAAGTCACCGTCGTTGAAGCGACATCACAAATCCTGCCGCAATATGATGCCGAACTGGTGAAGCCCGTGGCCAAGCGGTTGGCCGATCTCGGCATCCGTGTTCTGACAGGCGCCAAGGCTAAGGGGCTTTCCGGCAGTGCGCTGCTGATCGAGACCGCCGAAGGCGCGGAAGAGCAGCTTGCCGCCGACAAGATCCTCGTCACCGTCGGCCGCAAGCCCAGGACGGAAGGCTGGGGGCTGGATGAACTCGACCTTGATCGCACCGGAAAATTCCTGCGCATCGACGACCGCTGCCGCACCTCGATGCGTGGTGTCCATGCGATCGGCGATATCACCGGCGAGCCGATGCTGGCCCACCGCGCCATGGCGCAGGGCGAGATGGTTGCCGAAATCGTCGCCGGGAAAAAGCGCATATGGGACAAACGCTGCATTCCAGCCGTTTGCTTCACCGACCCGGAAATCGTCACTGCCGGTCTCTCACCGGATGAGGCGCGGGCGCAGGGCTACGAAATCCGCGTCGGCCAATTCCCGTTTAATGCTAATGGCCGCGCCATGACCATGCTCTCGGAAGAAGGCTTCGTTCGCATCGTCGCTCGCGCCGACAGCAACCTCGTCCTCGGTATTCAGGCTGTCGGCTCTGGCGTTTCCGAACTGTCGAGCGCGTTTGCGCTGGCGATTGAAATGGGTGCCCGCCTGGAAGATATCGCCGCGACGATCCACGCCCACCCGACCCGCAGCGAAGGCTTCCAGGAAGCCGCCTTGAAAGCGCTTGGCCATGCCCTCCATATCTGAAACTCGTGCGACAGAAGCCGAAACGCTGATCGAGCGTCATGGTGCGCTCGGGCGCATCCGGCTCAATCGTCCAAAGGCGCTCAACAGCCTGACGCTGCAGATGGTGCGTGACATGGAGGCAGCGCTCGACGGTTTCGAACGTGCTTCTGACGTCGCTGCGGTGCTTGTCACGGGCGAGGGGGAGCGGGGCCTGTGCGCCGGCGGTGATATCCGCGCGATCTATGACGGCGGCAAAGCCGGATCGAACGCGCCAACGACATTCTGGCGGGAGGAGTACAAGCTCAACGCGCGTATCGGTCATTATCCCAAGCCTTATATCGTCGTCATGGACGGCATTGTCATGGGCGGCGGTGTCGGCATCTCCGTTTATGGCAGCCATCGGATCGTCACCGAACGGACCCGGTTTGCCATGCCGGAAACCGGCATCGGGTTTTTTCCGGATGTGGGTGGATCATGGTTCCTGACGCGTCAGGCCGGCGAACTCGGCACCTATGTCGGCTTGACCGGCGAACCGCTGGGGGCTGCCGACGCGATCCTCGCAGGCCTTGCTGATATTTTTATCCGCTCCGAGCGGCTTCCAGAGTTGATCGAGGCTTTGGCATCATTGCCTGCTGACAGCCCGCACGAAGCCGTTTCAGCCACCATCGCAGGCTTTTCGGAGACACTGCCAGCCGGCGTTCTGGAACCGCAACAACAGACCATCGATAGCCTCTTTGCGTTTGACACCATCGAAGGCATTCTGGAGGCGCTGCGCCGGGACAACAGTCCTTTTGCTGAAAGGATTTCATCCGTTCTCTCGACAAAATCGCCGCTCAGTCTCAATGTCACGTTGCGGTTGTTGCGGCTTGGCAAACATGCCGAACGTCTGGAAGATTGCCTCGAACGGGAATTTGCAGCGACGGCAGCGGTTTTGACCAGCCACGATTTTTACGAGGGCGTCCGTGCCGCCGTGATCGACAAGGACCGCAATCCGCAATGGCGGCCAGCGCGGCTTGCGAATGTCACCGCAACCGACGTCGATGCCTATTTCCAGCCATCCGCCCATCCGCTCTTTGCGGCGAAGATCAAGGAAGGATCACGAACATGACGATCGGTTTTATCGGCCTCGGTCATATGGGCGGCCCGATGGCTGCCAATCTCGTCAAGGCACGCCATGTGGTCAGGGGATTCGACCTCGCGCAGCCTCTAATGGACGAAGCGCGTAGTAAGGGCATCACCGCCTGCGCGTCGCTTGCCGAAGCGGTCGCTGGGGCCGATACCGTCATCACCATGCTTCCTGCCGGCAAACACGTCCTGTCGGTCTGGCAGGAACTGCTGACCTTGGTGCCATCCGGCACACTTTTGATCGATTGCTCGACCATCGACATCGACAGCGCCCGTGGGGCGCATGACATGGCGGCCGCAAAAGGCTGCCCCTCGCTCGATGCGCCCGTATCCGGCGGAACCGGTGGCGCCACGGCGGGCACGCTGACCTTCATGATCGGCGGCGAACGGGATGTTTTCGCGAAGTCCCAGCCAATATTCGAAGCGATGGGCAAAAAGATTATCCATTGCGGTGGCATGGCTGCGGGGCAGGCCGCGAAGATCTGCAACAACATGATCCTCGGCATCAGCATGATTGCGGTCGGCGAAGCTTTCGTGCTTGGCGAAAAACTCGGCCTCTCGCATCAGGCGCTGTTTGATGTCGCCTCGGTATCGTCAGGCCAATGCTGGTCACTGACCACCTATTGCCCAGTTCCTGGACCTGTCCCTACATCGCCTGCCAACAACGATTATAAGCCTGGCTTTGCCGGTGCCCTGATGCTGAAGGACCTGAAGCTTTCTCAGGCGGCGGCGCAATCTGCCGGCGCAGTCACGCCGCTTGGCGCCAAGGCGGCAGAGCTTTACGCGCTGTTCAACGAGCTTGGCAATGACGGCAAGGATTTCTCCGGCATCATCAACATGTTACGGCAACAATCCGGCGACACTGCCTGACCAAGCCCGAAACGTCCGCAAGAGGATCACGCCCATGGAAAAACCGATCATCATTGAGCAGCAAGACCGGGTCGTGATCGTCACGCTGAACCGGCCTGCCGCCCGCAACGCGCTCAATTCCGAGATCATGAACGCGCTGGCGAGCGACCTCGCACCGCTTGACCGCGATCCCGGTGTCGGCTGCTTTGTGCTGAAGGGTTCCGACAAGGCCTTTGCGGCCGGCGCCGATATCAAGGAGATGGCGGACAAGTCGTTCCCCGACATGTTCGGTGAGGATTTCTTTGCCGCCTGGGACAAGTTCGCGTCGTTCCGCACGCCAAAGATTGCCGCGGTTTCCGGTTATGCACTCGGTGGCGGTTGTGAGCTGGCAATGATGTGCGACATGATCTTCGCCGCCGACACGGCGATGTTCGGCCAGCCGGAAATCAAGCTGGGCGTCATCCCCGGCATGGGTGGCTCGCAGCGGTTGACGAAGCTGGTCGGCAAGGCGAAGGCCATGGACATGGTCCTCACCGGCCGGATGATGGATGCGACCGAGGCCGAACGCTGCGGCCTCGTCGCACGCGTGCTCCCGGCGGAAAAACTGCTGGAGGAAACGCTGAAGGCCGCTCAAACGATTGCGGGATACGGCAAGGCCGCCACGATGGCGGCGCGAGAAGCCGTCGACCGCGCGCTCGAAGGCGGCTTGCGCGAAGGCATCCTGTTCGAACGCCGCATTTTTCACGCGCTGTTCGCCACACAGGACCAGAAGGAAGGCATGGCGGCTTTCATTGAAAAACGGCCAGCGCAATTCCAGGGGAAGTAGAAGGCGATATGGACAAAGCCAGCCTACTGAGCGTCAAAAACAACCGAATGCCGTGTGCGCCCTCGGTTCGGCCCATCCGCGTAGCGATCTTGGAAACTGAGGTTTGGTAATTCCAATCTCCTAAATCCGCTTTGAATGGCAAACTTCTTCAAAGCTCACAGCAAGCTCAGCCCCGGAGAGCCGTGCAATATCGAAACCGGTCCGGCGAGCAATGATGCCCGCCGCACCTGTTTCTGCTACTCGGCCATCAAACCGTCGAAAACCTCCAGCATTGCCTCCGCGATGGCCTTGCCGAGTGCGGCGCCATTTTCCTGCAGGGCTTCCTCGTTCATGTCGCGGGCAGCCAGTGCTAGCGCCGCACCTTCAGCCATGACGATCTCTTGCGCGCGCTGAATTGCCCAAAGCGCAAAATCGCTTCTGCCATTGATTTCCACGGTTTCCATATCGATTTCCATTCCTGCCATCGTGCCGGGAGCCTAGCGTTTCAGCCTGACCCATCTTCCCATAGCAGGGGAGAGCAGCGTTGGGAAAGACGCTTGTAATCTTCGATGTCCGCTCCAGATTGTTGTGACTGGAATTGATGGAGGCGGTCATGACGGAGGAAGCAAAAGCGGTATTGGTCCGCATAACCGGGCATGTTCAGGGTGTCGGCTTCCGGTTCTGGACGCGGGGGCAGGCGCAAAGGCTCGGTCTGTCGGGTTGGGTCCGCAACGAAACCGATGGCACCGTGGCGGCCTTGATCTGCGGTCCAGCCGCAGCCGTTGCCGCCATGCTGGAGCGCTGCTGGACCGGCCCTTCCGGTGCATCCGTTACCGATGTCCGGTCGGAGATGACGTCGCTTGACGAGGAACCGGTAGGGTTTCGCATCACGAAATAATCGGCCAAAACGGCGCGAGGAAAATCCGTCAAGCCATTGTTTTTATGTAAATTTACAGAAATTTATCCGATTTGCTTTCAAAGCCGTTGGGCCGAGTCATCTAGCAGGTGCAGCAATATTTACTTGTCGATGGCGCAATGCAGCAATAAAAGGAAGTCGTATTTTTGCGGTCAGTCATAAACGGGGAACCATACACGCAGACCTTCAATTCATGAACAACAGGAGACTTCCATGTCCATTGCAGTCAACAACTTCGACACCCTTGGCCTCGGCGCAATTGCCGGCGGAACAGTTGCCTCACGCGTCAAAGCCTATCGCGAATCCGCCGGGTACAGCGTTGAGGATCTCGCCGTGACCTGCGGGCTGGCGAATTCCGAGATTACAGCGATTGAAGATGGCAACGATGCCGATCCGGCCAAGTTGAGAAGAATTGCCGCCGCACTCCAGGTCTCCCTATCTGCCTTGTTGGAAACCGAAGTCTAAACCGGTTGCGCTCTCCGCCGCCTTGCGGTTAGCCTGCGGCCGGATGTGCTTTTGAAACCGTTCCGGGTGTGTTGCGCTTCAGCAACCGCCTCCCCCGGTGCGGCCGAGCAGAAACCCGAAACTCCGTCACTACTCCGAATATGCATCGACCGGTTGCTTGCCGCCAAGCGCCGGAGGGGCGTCAGCCATTCATCTGCAGACGCCGGCATCGCAGGCTTGTTCTCCCCACGGTCCCTGCCTCGGGCGGCCGTGATTTAACCGTGTTGGTCAGCGGGCTGATTGTCTTTTCCAGAAAATATACTGATAACGGGCTCAAACGCTGAGTCGTCCTGCCGCCTGTCGGATGGTTCTTTGCCGCGTAAAGAGGAACTGGATAGGATTTTGACGCCGAACGCCAAGGACCGGACGCTTGAGCTCCACAATGTAAGCCGCAGTTTCGGCGCAACAGTCGCGCTTGACGACGTGTCGCTGACAATTGCGTCCGGTGAAATCATCTGCCTCGTCGGTCAATCCGGCTGCGGAAAATCGACATTGCTGCGTATGATCGCTGGGGTGGACACTGTTGATGGCGGCCGTATCCTGCTCAACGATCAGGAGATTTCTGGTCCGGCACATTTCGTCGAACCGGAAGACCGCAAGATTGGTTTCGTGTTCCAGGACTATGCACTCTTTCCGCATCTGACGGTCGAACAGAATATCCAGTTCGGCCTGAAGCGCCGCTCGAAACAGGAGGCTGCTGCCAGAACGGCCGATGTTATCGCGCATATTGGCATCGCGCATCTGAAGGGGCGATATCCGCATATGCTGTCGGGTGGAGAGCAGCAGCGTGTAGCGCTTGCCCGCGCTCTGGCTCCGCAGCCGGACACCCTGCTGATGGATGAACCGTTTTCCAACCTTGACCGGGGGTTGAGGGAAAAGGTCCGCGATGAAACGCTGTCGCTTCTGAGAGGCCTTGGAACCACGGTCATTATGGTCACGCATGACCCTGAAGAAGCGCTCTCGGCGGGCGACCGGGTTGTGTTGATGAAGGCTGGCAAGATCGTTCAGGCCGGATCGGGTTACGACCTGCATGATCGGCCGGTTTCTCCTTATGCCGCCGAGTTCTTCTGCGCTTTCAATCGGATTTCCGGCGTTTATCGTAACGGACATGTTGAAACCGCGATTGGCCGGTTTGCGCAGGTGCTTGACGCACGCGACGGGACGCCGTCGATGCTCTATATCCGCCCGCAGGGAATTACGGTCTCGCGCGGTCCGGGAGATTTTTCCGGGGAAGTGAAAAATCGGATGTTCCTTGGCGAGGTCGAACAGCTTGCCATTGCCGTCAAGGGGCTGGAACAGCCGTTGCAAGTCCGCACAATGCATCGCTTGCCGTCCGGAATAGAGACGGTCGGCCTGACCGTTCTGCCAGACAGCTGGCTGGTTTTCCCCGCAGCGTAGAGGCGGGTGCTTTATCGGCATGCCTGTTTACGGTAAATTTGCCTGCGTAAACTTGACTGCTTTCATCAATTAATGCTCGACAGCTGGCATTGTTCACCTGGAGAGATTTAATGAACACGTCAAGCATCGCAAAATCCACCCTGTTTACGGCGTCATTGCTCCTCAGCACGAGCGCTGTCTCGGCTGCTGAACTCAACATCTACACGACCCGCGAGCCGGGCCTCATCCAGCCGCTGCTCGATTCTTTCACGGCCGCGACAGGCACCAAGGTCAACACGGTCTTCATGAAGGACGGCTTGGCTGAGCGCGTCGCCACCGAAGGCGCAAGCTCGCCGGCCGACATTCTGATGACCGTCGATGCCGGTAACCTGATCGATCTCGTCGAAAAGGGCATCACCCAGCCGGTCGAATCCACCGTTCTGACAGAATCGATTCCCGCGCAGCTGCGTGACGCCAGCGGCCACTGGTTCGCACTATCGATGCGCGCCCGCGTTATCTATGCGGCGAAGGACCTCGATCTCGCATCCGTCACCTATGAAGACCTGGCGGATCCGAAGTGGAAGGGCAAGATTTGCATTCGCTCCGGCCAGCACCCGTACAACACGGCCCTGTTTGCCGATCACATCGCCCATTACGGCGCCGAAGCCACTGAAAAGTGGCTGACGGGCCTGAAGGACAATCTGGCCCGCAAGGCAGCTGGTGGTGACCGCGACGGCGCCAAGGACATTCTCGGCGGCGTTTGCGATATCGCCATAGCCAATTCCTACTATGTTGGCTTGATGCGCTCCGGCAAGGGCGGCGAAGAGCAGGCCACCTGGGCCAATGCCATCAAGGTTGTTCTGCCGACGTTCAAGGACGGCGGTACGCAGGTCAACATCAGCGGCGCGGCGGTTGCGAAGAATGCGCCGAACAAGGCCGAGGCCGTCAAGCTTCTGGAATATCTCGTCTCCGACGAAGCCCAGAAGATCTACGCGGAAGCCAATTTCGAATATCCGGTCAAGGCCGGTGCAACGGTCGATCCGATTATCGCCTCGTTCGGTGAACTGAAGATCGATCCGAAGCCGCTGACGGAAATCGTCAGCCATCGCAAGCAGGCGAGCGAGTTGGTCGACAAGGTCGGCTTCGACAACTAAAGAACGGCAGGCGCCTGCGGTATCGCGGGCGCCTTTTCTTCTGACCAAAAGATGGATTTCAGCCGATGATCAGCGCCGCCCGAAGCTGGCCCGGAGGCCGCACCGGAGCCCGCTGGTTGCTTGGCGCAGGTGCTGTCGCCTGTCTGGTCATGCTGCCGATTTTCGCCCTGTTGCTGCAGGCGCTCCAGGGGTCGGCGGGGTTGTGGTCGCATCTTGCCGCCACCGTCTTGCCCGTGGCGTTGACGGACACCATCATTCTTCTCTGCGGCGTCGGCCTGATCACGGCCATTCTCGGGACATCCACGGCCTGGCTGGTCACGGCCTATGCCTTTCCCGGCCGCCGCGTCCTCGAATGGGCGCTGCTTTTGCCGCTAGCGGTTCCCACCTACATCATCGCCTATGCCTATCTCGATATTCTGCACCCGATCGGCTCGATGCAGGGGGCGATCCGCTGGCTGCTTGGCTATTCCAGCCCGCGGGAATTCCGCCTGCCGGATGTGCGCTCGATGACGGGCTGCATCCTGCTTCTGGGGTTCGTGCTCTATCCCTATGTCTATATCCCGACACGGGCGATGTTTCTGACCCAATCGGCCAATCTGATTGACGCCTCGCGCACGCTCGGCATTTCGCGCCGCGCCGTCTTCTGGCATGTCGCGCTGCCGCTGGCGCGCCCGGCAGTCGCCGTCGGGGTCAGTCTCGCCCTGATGGAAACGCTCAACGATGTCGGCGCATCCGAATTTCTCGGCGTGCGGACGCTGACCGTCTCGATCTACACCACCTGGATTACCCGCACCGATCTGCCGGGGGCTTCCCAGATCGCGCTGTCATTGCTGATGGTCGTGGTGGCGCTGGTGGCTTTTGAAAAATGGGCAAGGGGCAAACAGCGTTACTCGACCGGCGCGCAGCGCAGCCGCGCCTTCGAACCGCGCCGCGTCTCAACGGCAAAGGGGCTGGCGCTTTTTTCCGCCGGGCTCTTGCCGATCCTCATCGGTTTTGGCGCGCCCGCGATCTACCTTGTGAACGAGGCGTGGAAGCGCATCGAGTTTGCCGGGCTTTCCTCGCGGTTCCTCGACGAGGCTTTCAACACCATCGTCCTGGCATCGGCAGCCACGATCTTCACGGTTCTGTTCGGTCTGCTCGTCGCCTATGCCAGCCGCTTGCGGCCGGGTGCCGCGACGGCGTGGCTGCAGCGGCTTTCGACGCTCGGTTACGCAGCGCCCGGCACGGTTGTCGCCATCGGCGTCTTGATCGTGCTTGCCACGCTCGACGGTTTCATCGATCGCACGGCCACCGCCTGGTTCGGCGTATCGACAGGCTTGCTGTTCATCGGTTCGGGCGCCGCGCTGCTTTACGCCTATTCCGTCCGGTTCCTGGCCATCTCCGCCGGCGGCATTGATGCTGGGCTGGCGCGCATCCCGGTGTCCTTCGATCACGCGTCCCGCGTCCTTGGCCAATCGGCAGCCGGCACCTTCCGCCATGTGCATCTGCCGCTGTCGAAGGCGGCGATCACGGCGGCTGGTCTGCTGGTGTTCGTCGATTGCGTCAAGGAACTGCCCGCCACGCTGTTGCTGCGGCCGCTCAATGTCGAGACATTCGCGACACATCTGTATGGCGAGGCCGCGAGGGGCACCTATGAGGAGGCGTCCATCGCGGCTCTGGCCATCGTCGTCATCGGAATATTGCCGGTCATCCTGCTATCGCGGATGGGGCAGGCCCGCCACTAAGACTTACATGGTGTGGCCAATGCCGCTTCCGGTCAGGATCATCACCAGCATCCAGACCGCCATGGCGACCATCATCACGTTTTCCGTCAGCGAGACGAAGCCGAGCGGCACGTTGCTGTCGCCACCGACACAGGCGCATTTCAGTTCGCGCTTGTCGATATAGACGGCCTTGAACACCGAGACGGCCCCGATCGTGCCGATGAACAGTGCCACGGGGATCGAGATCCAGTTGAGCGCCCCGGCAATCATCAGGATACCGGCGCCCGCTTCTGCGAAAGGGTAGATATAGCTGTAGCGGACCCAGCGCTTGGCAAGCAGGTCATAGTTGAGGAACATCGTTGAGAAACTCTCGATGTTCTGCAGTTTCAGGATCGCCAGCACCGCCATGGTGAAGGCGATGAACCATTCAGCCGAGCGCACGGTGAAAATGCTGCCATAGGCGGCATAACTGGTTGCCAGCGCCATCAGCGCGGTGACGGCAAACACGGCGATCACGGGCCGGTAGGTCACTGCCTTCGGATCGCGGATCGTCTTGCCGAAATACCGGCGCAGGTCGTCATAGCCACCGATACGGGCTCCGTCGATAAAGGTTTGCGGTGTCGTCTGAACACCATGCTGCACCTTGAACGCGTCGGTCTGTTCCCGCGTCGTCAGCCAGCGATCATCAACCGTATAGCCCTGCTGTTCCAGAAGATCCTTGGCCTTCAGGCCGTAAGGGCAGGTGTGCTTGTCCATCACCATCCGGTAGAGAGTGGCGGTTTTCGATGTCTTGCCGGTCATATCGCAATCTTTCATTTCGCTTGGTTTGATCGATTGCAAGGACTATAACATCCGTACCATGGTACGGAGTCAAGCGATGAAAGAGACGACGATTGCAGGGCTGGCGCGTGAGGGCGGCGTTGGCGTCGAAACGGTGCGCTACTATCAGCGGCGCGGTCTGCTCGGCACGCCGCAACGCACCGGCGGCACCGGTCTGGGCGGCGGCATCCGGCGCTACGGCGAAGACGATATCCGCCGTCTGCGATTCATCCGGACTGCGCAAACGGCTGGTTTTACGCTCGACGAGATCGGCGAGCTGCTGGCGCTGGATGCCGGCGAGGACCGGCATCGTGCTCATACATTGGCGCGCGAGCGTATCGTTGCACTCGACGAGAAGATTGCCGAGCTGAGTGCTGCCCGTGCGTCGCTGCTCCGCCTTGCCGATGCTTGCGGCTCCACGTCAAAAGGCCCATGCCCGATCATCACGGCCTTCGACCTGGAGTGATGGGATCGTCAACGGTCTCGCGAACGCCTGTAGGTATCAAGGACCGAGTTTGCGATGGCGATATCCTGAACCGCGACGCCGGTGAGATCGGCAATGGTGATATCACCGGGATGGATCCGCCCCGCGGCCCTGCCACCCAGAACAGCTCCAAGTTCGGCGCAGGTGTCGGCGGAAATGTCTCCAGCCCGGAACGCGGTGGAAAATTCGCCATGGTCGAGAGATTGCGCAGCGCTGTCGCAGATGCGGCGGCTGGCCCGGGCCACCAGATCTGTCTCCAGTTCCTGCTTGCCGGGCGCATCAGCGCCGATTGCGGTAATGTGGGTGCCGGGCTGTATCCAGGCGTTGCGGATCAACGGCTCGCGTGAGGGCGTGGTCGTGATGATGATCTCGGCGCCACGGCAAAGGCGTTCCAGGTCGGAAGAGACGAGCACATCAATACCCTCGGCCTTGAGAGCATTCGCCGTTGCCCGCGCCTTGTCTTCCGAGCGTCCCCAGATCGTGAAGGAAAACGGCGTTCCCGGCATTGCCCGCTGCAGGCAGCGGGCCTGCCAGCGGGCCTGAATGCCGGTTCCGACGATTGCCACCCGCCGCGCATCCGGACGGCACAGCGCCCGGGTGGCGATGGCGCCGCCAAGGCCGGTGCGCAGGTCGGTCAGAAAACCTTCATCGAGCAGGATCGCTTCGAGAACGCCGGTTTCGGCGGACAGGACCAGCATCACCCCATTCGACGTCGGCAGGCCGATGGCCGGATTGCCGTAGAACCCGGCCGCGACCTTGACGACGAAGGACGGATCGCTGGCGATATGTCCATATTTGATATGGCAATCGCCATCCTTGTCGGGAAATGCGAGATAGCCGACCGGCGGCATCACGGCCCGGCCCTCGGACGCGGCTATATAACCTGCTTCGACGGCGGCAAGCGCATGGTCGAGATCGATCAAGGCTTCGATTTCCGGGCGGGAGAGAATGATCATTCGTCCGCCGACCGTTCCTGACTGAGATACTTGTAGACCGTTGCGCGGCCCATGCCGAGGATGCGGGAGATGTAGGCGGCTGAGTTTTTGCCGCCGAACGCGCCGTCGGCAGAAAGGTCCTTCACCACCTGCTGTTTCTGCTCGCGGGTGAGATCGGCGATGATCAGGCCGCGTGATCCTGTCCAGTTCTGGATGTATTCGTTGATGCGCTCATGCCAGTCCTCCTTGAACAGGCTGGCCGGCTTGGCATGATCGACGGGGATCGAGGCAAAGGCGCTCAATGTCTGCATCACCGCATGAAAATGCGAGACGTCGGCATTGATGCACATCACGGCTATCGGCCGCTCGCTGCTATCGCGCAGGATGATGCTGATCGACTTGATCCGGCGACCGTCCCAGTTGACCTTTTCATAGGGGCCGAGAAGACGCTCGGTTGGACGGAAATCGATCTCGTGCAGCAACGAAGGCTCGCCGATTTCGCGCTTTGAGAAATTGCCAGCAATATGCACCGCCGTCTCGGTTTCGAGATCGTGCAGCACGACCTCGACAAACGGCTGGAACAGCTGGGCTACACCATCGCAGACGGCCGCGTAAGAGGCGAGTTCGGGCTTCATCCCATCAGCCCCGCATGAAGTCCGCAAGGCGCTCGAGGCCTGCCTCCAGATGATGTTTCTGCGCGCCGATACCGATGCGGACATAGCCGTCGAGGCCGTAGACGTCGCCGGGCACCAGCATGACGCTCTTCTGCTCCCGCACCCGATCGACCAGCACCGAGGAGTTGATGTCCCTGTTGTAGCGGACAAATGCCATGCCGCCGGCGCGTGGGGGCAGGTAGGAAAACAGGTTGTTGTGCGCTTCGATCCAGGAGGTGAGCAGCGCCCGGTTCTCCCGCAGCAGATGGCGGCTGCGGGCCAGAATTTCGGCGCGCTTGGCGGGCTGCAGCACGATATTGGCGATATGTTCGCTGAGCGCCCCGGTGGTGATCGAGGTGTAGTCCTTGCGCTGCCAGGTGCCGTAGATTTCCTTGGCCGGACCGGTCAGCCAGCCAAGCCGCAAGCCCGGAAGCGCCATTGCCTTGGATAGGCCGGCGGTGACCACAGCCTTCTCGTAGAGGTCGGCGAAGCTGACGGTTTCTTCGGTGTCGAGTTCCGAGCCCTTGTAGATCTCGTCGGCATGCAGGTAGACGCCGTGTTCGCGGGCGATATCGACAAGCGCGTCCATCGTCTGGCGCGGCAACAGGCTGCCGGTCGGGTTGTTGGGATTGCACAGGCTGATCATCCTGGTTTTCGATGTCACGGCGGCGCGGACCTCGTCGAGATCCGGCAACCATCCCAGCTCCTCGCGCAGGACGATTTCCTTGACGGTGACACCGAGTGCCTTGGCCCAGCCGCGGATCTGCAGATAGTTCGGCACGAACAGCACCAGCTCGTCGCCGGGCTCCAAAAGGGTCATGACCAGAATGAAATTCGCTTCCGCCGAGCCATTGGTGACCATGACGTTGTCGCGGTCGCGACCCTTGTAGAGCCGGGCGATGGTGTCGCGCAATTCGACGCCGCCATTGGTCCAGCCGTAGCCGAGTTCGACCTCATGCAGGCCGAGCAGCTGGTCTGGCGTTAGCAGTTCCTTCAGCGAATAGGGATGGACGCCGCTGTCGGAGAGATTGAACTCCACCAGATTCTCGTAGAGCGACTGGATCCGTTCGAGCGTGAATTCCTCGATCTGCATGACTGGGCTTCTCCGTGATGGCTTTACAGCTCTGTATCACGAAGAACATGGACTATAAAGTACATAATAGAAAATTTGTCTACATCACCTCACGTGGGCTTTGTAGCCCGGATCGCATAACGATGTTGCGTCCCGCGGGCGAGCCCTTTGAGGATGTTCCAGTGCTTTGCCTGGGTGCGGTGGATCTCGCCCAGGTTGGTATCGATGACGATGTTTTCAAACCCGGCTCTGGCCAGCATGGCGGCCACGGCTTCGGCCCGTGCGCCTTGCGAGAAATAGACCCTGGAAATGATGCTGCGATGGGTCTCCATCATGCCGGGCGGAGCATGCAGTGGATCACTCTTCAGAAGACCGCAGCGCTGCCCCCAGCCGGCGGCTTTCATCAGCATCCGTTCGAACAGGGTCGTGTTGACGAAATCGCCGTCGATCACCAGCAATGTCCCGCCGGGTTTTAGCACCCGCAACCATTCGGTAAAGGCGTTGGCCGGATCGACCAGCGTCCAGACCAGATGCCGGTTGATGATCGCGTCAAAGTGATCGTCCGGCTCCATGGTGTTCTCCGCGTCGCCGATGCGGAAAGTAATGTTGCGGGAGCGGATTTTCGCCTTGTTGCGGGCGCGCTCCAGCATCGGTTCGGCCCAATCGAGGCCGGTCACCTTGAAGCCGAGATCGTCCATCAGGTGCGAAACGACGCCCGTGCCGCTGGCAAGATCCAGGGCGGCGCGGCCTTTGCCCTCGCCAAGGTGTTTTACGATCAGCCGATGCCAGGCGGCACGTTCTTCCTCGGAAAAAATCTCGTGTCCCGGCGATTGATCGAAGGTTTCGGCGCGCACCGACCAATAGGCCTTGATCTCGTCGCGCAGGTCATAGTTCGAGAGACGGGGCGTGTCGGTCATATTGGCCTACCTTGGATGAAGTATGAGCGAATGCTTTCTGGAAAGCTTCTAAAAGATAAAACTTGACTGTCAATATCATGATAACTACGAAACGCGCAGTTCCCCGATGGAGTAGATAACGATGGGTATGTTTGGCAAGGCGGCCTTGGTCGCCGTGGGTTTCTGCGCGCTTTTTTCCAGCACGGTGCTGGCCGGTGAAAAGGTTGTCATCAAGGACATAACCGGCCGTGATGTCGAGGTCAGCGTCCCCGTCGAGAATGTCATTCTCGGTGAAGGCCGCCAGATCTATTTCGTCGCCGCTCTGGATCGGGAAGCGCCGTTCAAGCGCGTCGTCGGCTGGCGGGACGACCTGTCCAAGGCTGACCCGGAAAGCTATGATGCCTACCTCGCCAAATACCCTGAAATGGCAAAGCTGCCGACATTCGGCGGCATGAAGGATGGCACGTTCGATATCGAGCAGGCTGTTTCACTGAAGCCCGATGTCATCATCATGAACCTCGATGCGAAAACCTCGACCGAAGAGGCCGGCTATATCGAAAAGCTGGGCAAGGTCGGCATCCCGCTCGTCTATATCGACTTCCGCGAAAAGCCGATGGAAAACACCGAAGCCAGCATGCGGATCATGGGCAAGCTGCTCGGCCAGGAAACGAAGGCCGAGGACTTCATCAAGTTCCGCGCCGACAGCATCGCCAAGGTAACCGACGTGCTGGCCAAGACCGACCTGGTCCGCCCGGTCGTCTTCGTCGAGCGCGCCGGCGGCTATTCCGACGATTGCTGCATGTCGTTCGGCAACGAGAATTTCGGCAAGATGGTCGAAATCGCCGGCGGCACGAATATGGCCAAGGACATTATCCCGGGCACGTTCGGCGCGGTCAATCCGGAACAGATCATCGCCTCCAATCCCGATCAGGTCATCATCACCGGCGGCAATTGGCAGGGTTATGTTCCCGGTGGCAACTGGGTCGGCGTCGGCTATGGTGCCGATCTGAGCGAGGCGCATCGCAAGCTCGAGAACCTGACCAAGCGTCCGGCATTCACCGGTATCAAAGCGGTCAAGGACGGCAATGTGCACGCCATCTGGCACCAGTTCTACAACAACCCGTACCAGTTCGTAGCGATCCAGGAGATTGCCAAGTGGCTGCATCCGGAACTGTTCAAGGACCTCGATCCGGAAGCCACATTCAAGGAACTGCATGCACGCTTCCTGCCGCTGGACTACAAGCCCGGCTATTTCGTCTCCCTGAAGGACGAATAACCGATGGCCGTCGCTGCCGAACAGCTCGAAACGACAACAGGGCGCGCGCAATACCGCGCCCTGGCTTTGCGCCGGATCGTGCTGATCTGCGGCATGGTCGCAGCTCTCTTCCTCAGCATGTCGATCGACATGGCGCTGGGGCCGGCCAATTACACCCTGAAAGAGGTGCTGACGTCGTTGTTTTATGCTGACTCGGTCAGCGATCAGTTGCGTGTCGTCATCTGGGATATCCGCATGCCCATCGCGCTGATGGCGGTCACCGTCGGCGCATCGCTCTCCGTCGCGGGCGCGCAGATGCAAACTATTCTCGCCAATCCACTGGCGAGCCCCTTTACCCTCGGGATTTCCGCTGCCGCCGGATTTGGCGCAGCACTTGGCCTCGTCGGCGGCGTGGCGCTGTTTCCGGCCGCCGTGCAGTTCATGATCCCGATCAATGCCTTCCTGATGGCGATGGCCGCGGCGCTGTTCATCCACTTCGCTTCCACCATGCGCGGCGTGACTGTCGAAACCATCGTGCTGCTCGGCATTGCGCTGGTCTTTACCTTCAATGCGCTGCTGTCGCTGCTTGAATATCTGGCGTCTGAACAGGCGCTGGCCGCCGTCGTCTTCTGGACCATGGGCAGCCTCACCAAAGCGACGTGGCCGAAGGTCTGGATCACCGGTGCGGTGCTCCTGTTCGCGTTGCCGCTGTTTGCCCGCCAGGCCTGGGCGTTGACCGCTTTGCGGCTCGGCGAAGACAAGGCCGCAAGCCTTGGCATCAATGTGCGCGGTCTGCGGCTGCAGACGATGATGACGGTCAGCCTGCTGGCTGCCATCCCGGTTTCCTTCGTCGGCACCATCGGGTTCGTCGGCCTGGTCGGCCCGCATATCGCCCGCATGCTGGTCGGCGAAGACCAGCGGTTCTTCCTGCCCGCGTCCGTGCTTTGCGGGGCGTTGCTTCTGTCGGCAACGTCCGTCGTGTCGAAGACGCTCATTCCCGGTGCCATCCTGCCGATCGGGGTCATTACCGCGCTGGTCGGCGTACCGTTCTTCTTCATCCTGATCTTCACCAATCGGAGGCGGGCATGGTAGGTCTGGCACTCAAGGGCGTCGGCGCCAAATACGGCAAGCACGTCGTGCTATCGAACGTCGATACCGATGTCCTCAACGGCGGTGTCATGACCGCCGTGATCGGCCCGAATGCAGCGGGCAAATCCACCTTGTTCAAGCGTATCGCTGGACTCGCTTCTGGTCCGGGGACAGTGGTCCTGTCCGATACGCTGAAAGGCCCGGAAACCATCTGCTACATGCCGCAGGATACCGGCGCCAATGCCGTTCTGACGGTCTACGAATCCGTACTTTTGGCTAGCAAGCAAGGTTCGAGCTGGAAGGTGCGCGATAGCGAACTTCTGGAAATCGACCGTATCCTGCAGGCCCTGCGGATCGACGACCTTGCGTTTCGCGGTCTCGGCGAACTGTCCGGCGGCCAGCGGCAACTCGTTTCCATCGCGCAGGCTCTTGTCCGCAAGCCGGAAATCCTCCTGATGGATGAACCGACCTCGGCGCTGGATCTTTTCCGGCAGATCGAAGTGCTGGGGTTCATGCGATCGCTGGCGGCAAAATCCGGCATGTCGGTGCTGATCGCCCTGCACGATCTCAATCATGCGCTGCGCTATTGCGACAATACTATCGTCATCGCCAACGGTGCGATGGTGGCGAGCGGCCCCACCGGCGATGTCATCACCGGAACGATGTTGCGCGATATCTACCGGGTCGAGGCGCGGGTCGAGACGTGCTCTCACGGCAAGCCCGTCGTCATCGTCGATCACTCCATCCTCTGACCGGTTCAATTTTCAACGCCTGCATCGCGGGACGATTGCGAATTCTAGAATCGGGTGTTATGAGAGACGCCTATCGAGAAAGGAGGGCTGCGCAATGATTACATTTTTCCGGCACCATCGCCAGCGTGGCCCCGTCAACGCCCTGCAAATGCGTTTGCAGGGCTGACCAAAGTCCGTTTCTCTTAAAAACCGCCTTCTGGTCTGCCCTTCGTGGCCCTGTAGCGCCGAGCCTATGGTTCGAGCGCCTGCGTTTTTCTACCCGCCGCGCGCATCGCATCGATGATGGCTTGAGAGCCCTCGATGGATGTCTGTGCGGCAAGACCAGAGACTGATCATGACCCTTATCAATATCCGCAATCTCGGCATCGTGCTGGGCAACCCGCTGTTTTCCAAACTCAACCTCGTCGTCAATGCTGGCGACCGCATCGGCCTCGTTGCCGCTAATGGCCGCGGAAAGTCGACACTGTTTCGCTGCATTTCCGGCATGCTCGAGGCCAACGAGGGAGAGATCACCAAATCGCGCGGCCTGACGGTCGGCTATGTTGAACAGAACGTCCCGTCTCGCCTGTTCGATCTGCCCTTCTATGCGGCCGTTCTGGACGCGCTATCGGCTGATCAGCAGGAAAGCGAGAGCTGGCGTGTCGATGTGGTGCTGGAGGAACTCGATGTGCCGGAGGCCCTTCGGCAGAGGCCTTTGAACCAGTTGAGTGGCGGATGGCAGCGTATTGCCATGCTCGCCCGCGTCTGGGTGGCCGAGCCTGATGTCCTAATGCTCGACGAGCCGACCAACCATCTCGACCTCGGCAAGATCGCCATGCTCGAAGCCTGGCTGAATGCGCTGCCGCGCGACGTGCCGGTCATCATCGCCAGTCATGACAGGGCCTTCCTCGACACTGTGACGAACCGGACGCTCTTTCTTCGCACCGAGCAATCGCAGATCTTTCCGCTGCCCTACACACGGGCGCGGGTTGCGCTGGACGAGGCTGACGCTGCCGATGCGCGCCGCTATCAACGCGATATCAAGGTCGCCGATCAATTGCGCAAGCAGGCGGCCAAACTCAACAATATCGGCATCAATTCCGGCAGCGATCTGCTGGTGGTCAAGACCAAGCAGCTCAAGCAGCGGGCGGACAAGCTCGAGGATGCCGCCAAGCCCGCGCATCTGGAGCGCTCAGCCGGGGCGATCAGGCTCGCCAATCGCGGCACGCATGCCAAGGTGCTGATCACGCTGGAGGATGCGCCGGTTCAGACGCCGGATGGCACCGTGCTGTTCAGGACCGGCAAGCAGTTCGTCTGCCAGGGCGACCGGATCGTTCTGCTCGGCGCCAACGGCGCCGGAAAGACCCGCCTTGTTTCGATGTTGCGCAAGGCAATCGAACAGCCTGATGTGGCGCAGGAGGGCATCAAGGCGACGCCGTCGCTGGTGCTCGGCTATGGCGATCAGGCGCTGGCCGACCTGCGCGACAGCGACACGCCGATGGGAACGGTCATCCGCCGTTTTGATATCGGCGACCAGCGGGCGCGGGCGCTTTTGGCCGGAGCCGGCATGTCCGTCGAGCTTCAGGGCCGGCCAATAAGCCAGCTGTCCGGTGGCCAGAAGGCACGGCTCGGCATGCTGATCCTGCGGCTGACCAATCCCAATTTCTACCTGCTCGACGAACCGACCAACCATCTGGATATCGACGGTCAGGAAGCGCTGGAAGGGGAACTGATGGCGCATCAGGCGAGCTGCCTGTTCGTCTCGCACGACCGCAGCTTTGTTCGCGCGGTCGGTAACCGGTTCTGGCTGATCGACAAGAAGAAGCTGATCGAGGTCGACAGTCCGGAAGGCTTCTTCGCCGAAGCGGCCAAGCAGAACTAGGTGGGTGTGGGCAGCCGGGAAACCGGCTGCCCGCACGATACGGGAAGGGCTGCCGCCGTTTTGGCCGTTGCGCTTTGCGTGTGATTTTTCTATAGCCGGGGAGCGGGATGGTGCGCGCCTATCCCGATCCGATCTGTCCGCGTGTCCGGTTCCCCGATGTCCCATCCTCAAAAGCCAGTGCCGGACGGCCGTTTTCGCATCTTCGCACCCATCCTGGCCGGCGCCACGTTGCGCGAGCGGCTTATCGCCTGCATCGGTGCGCTGATCGGTATCGGTTTGACCGGCCTGATCAGCAGTTATCTGCTCGGGCAGGGGCCGCATCTGCCGTTGATCGTGGCGCCGATGGGCGCTTCGGCCGTTCTGTTGTTTGCTGTACCGGCAAGCCCCTTGGCGCAGCCATGGTCGATCATCGGCGGCAATACGATTTCGGCGCTGGTGGGTATCCTGACTGCCTCCGTGATTCATGATCCGGTGATTGCTTCCGGTGTAGGCGTATCGCTCGCCATCGCTGCGATGTCATTGACACGCTGCCTTCATCCGCCTGGTGGCGCGGCAGCGCTGACCGCCGTGCTCGGCGGGCCGGTCGTTGCCGGTTGGGGGCTGTTGTTTCCGTTCGTGCCGGTCGGCCTCAATTCCTGCATTCTTGTGGCGCTGGGCTTGCTGTTTCATAAGCTCGGCCGGCGCAACTACCCGCATGTTGCTGCCATCGCTGCAGTCAACACGCACCAGACTGCAGATTTGCCCGCGTCGCTGCGTGTCGGCTTCCGCGAGGAAGATCTCGACGCAGCCCTTGCCGCGTTCGACGAAACCTTTGACATCGACCGGGGTGATCTCAGCCGCCTGCTGCAGCAGGTCGAACTTCAGGCAACCATCCGCGCGCATGGTGATATCAGTTGTGCGGATATCATGTCGCGCGACGTCATTTCGATTGGCGCACAGGCCAACCCAGCCGAGGCGCGCGAGCTTCTCTTGAAGCACAATATCCGGACGTTGCCGGTGAAGGACGAGAACGGCCGTCTGGCCGGGACCGTTGGTTTGCGTGAACTCTCAAGAGGAGATGATCACGTCGGCAATATCCTGTCGAAAGCTGCGACCGCATCGGAAAGTGATCTGGCATTTTCATTGTTGCCGGTCCTGACCGACGGGCATGCTCACGCCGTCATCGTGATCGACAGCGAGCAGCGCATTGTCGGCCTGATCTCCCAGACCGATCTTTTGAGCGCGGCAGCACGCGCCTTACCGGCCAGCCGCGCCACGATTTGAGGTCTGGCTCTGATCGCAAGGGCGGCGCCGGGTGATGCCAGCCCTTAGGTCCGTTTTCAAAGACCGGCGATTTTCATTAGATCTTCGCGTGCGCCGGGAGCCGTCGCCAGTACGGGCGAACCCTTGGTCAGCTGTTCTCCTTCAACAGGGAAGGGATGATACCAACCGCCGGCTTCCTTGACGAGGCAATAGCCGGCCAGGCAATCCCAGGCATGCATGTAGGGCTCGTAGTATCCAACCAGCCGCCCAGCCGCGACATAGGCGAGCATCAGCGCACCAGAACCGTTGCGGATGAAGTTGCCGCCGGCCGTCAGAAGATCCTCGACCATTTTGGCGACAAAGGCCGGTGTCACGTAGTTGTTGGCGCCGATGCCGGTGACGGCGTTGCGGATGGTTCGGGACGGGTCAAGGGTCAGCACCCGTCCATTGAGCGTCGCGCCCTTGCCGGCGGCCCCGGCATAGAGTTCATCGTGGCAGGGCGCGTAGATGACGCCGATCACCGGTTCGTTGTTATGCAAAACGGCGATCGAGACGCACCAGTTCGGCATGCCGTTGACGAAAGGGCTGGTGCCGTCGATCGGATCGACCACCCAGGTATAGCCGGAATCGCCACGGGCAAGACCATATTCTTCACCCAGAAATCCGTCGTTCGCATGGACTTCCGCGACGCGAGCGCGAATGAGGTTCTCCACCTCGCGGTCGGCAATGGAGACGACGTCCTGCGGGTCGCGCTTGGTTTCAATCACCAGCGTTTCGCGTCTGTTGTAATAGTCGAGCGCGACGGCGCCCGCTTCCCTGGCGATGGCCTGTGCCAGGGCAAAACGGACGTCCAGCCCGGAGATCTGCAATGTCATGAAGTTGGTCCTTTTGCGATATGCTTGCGGCTCAGCCGTTGATGATGGCGATGCCGCGTCCCTTGAAACCGATGGCGACCTCGGTTGCCGGCGCAAGTGCGCGCTCGACGGCCGGATCGACAACGAAAAGTCTGCCTGTGCTCGTCTCTACCTCGTATTCGACATGGTCGCCAAGATAGGCAGCATGGGTGATCTGGCCCGGATAGGCGGCCCCGGATGCCGGCTCCAGGGTGATTGAATTCGGCCGCACGGCAAGCTTTGCCGGTCCCGGTTTCGCGTTGCGGCTCGGAACCCGATGTTCCAGTCCGGCGATGCGGATCGTCGCGTCAGCGCCATCCACACTGATGACGTCGCAGGCAACCACATTGGCCTCGCCCATGAAGTCGGCAATGAAGGCCGAAGCCGGTGCCTCGTAGAGATCGCGAGGCGAACCTTCCTGTGCAATCACGCCGTCCTTCATGATGACGATGCGGTCGGAGACGGCCAGCGCCTCGTCCTGGTCATGGGTGACGTATACTGCGGTAAAGCCGAGGCGCTGCTGCAATTCGCGAATTTCGGTGCGCACCTGACGGCGTAGCCGGGCGTCGAGATTGGACAACGGTTCGTCGAGCAAAAGCACCTGCGGTTCCAGCACAAGCGCGCGGGCAACGGCGACGCGCTGTTGCTGGCCGCCGGACAGTTCGGCCGGAAGCCGCCCGCCCATGCCGGCGAGGCCGACGAGCTTCAGGCCTTCTTCTGCTTTCTCGCGCGCTTCTTTCTTCTTCAGCCCGGAGGACTCCAGGCCATAGGCGACATTGTCGAGCGAACTCATATGCGGAAACAGCGCATATGACTGGAACACCATCGAGACATCGCGCTCATTGGCTGGCAGCATGGTCACGTCCTTGCCGCCGATCAAGATCTTGCCGGAGCTCGGATGTTCAAGCCCCGCCAGCATGCGCAGCGTCGTGGTCTTGCCGCAGCCCGACGGGCCAAGCAGCGTCACCAACTGGCCGGGCTCGATGGTCAGGGACAGGTCGTGGATCGCGGTAAAGGCGCCAAACTGCTTCTTGATGTTCTGAAAGACGACCGAGCCGGAGCGGGGAGTGATCATGCGGTTTTCTCCTGACCGAGGGTGAGGGAAGGGGATGCGGTAACGCCGGCGACGCGATTTTCGCGCCGCAACCGGCGTTCACCGACGAGAAGCTGGAAGCCGGCGATGACGACGATCATCACGACGATCAGCATCGAGGAATAGGCGATCGCCACGCCATACTCGCCGTTTTCGACGAGGCCGACGATATAGGAGGTCGCCATGTTGTATTCGGCGCTGACGAGGAAGATGACGGCGCTGATCGAGGTGATGGCTCGCACGAAGGAATAGACCAGCGCTGCGGTGATCGCCGGGCGCAGCAGCGGCAGGATGACCTTGCGGATCGTCCGGAAGCTGGTGGCGCGCAGGGTCAGCGACGCCTCGTCGAGGCTTTTGTCGAGCTGGCTCATCGCCGCCACGCCGCCGCGCACGCCGACCGGCATGTTGCGGAAGACGAAGCAGGCAATCAGGATCAGTGCCGTGCCGGTCATTTCCAGCGGCGGCAGGTTGAAGGCCATGATGTAGCTGATGCCGATGACCGTGCCGGGGATGGCAAAGCTCATCATCAGGGCGAATTCGAAGACGTTACGGCCGGCGAACTTCTGGCGGACGATAAGGTAGGCCGTCAGCAGGCCGACAGCGGCGGTCAGAGGTGCCGAAATCAGCGCGATCTCGATCGTCGTCCAGAACGAGTTCCAGGCCACGCCGGTCCAGGCCAACGCGCCATCGCGCATTTCGACGGAGAAGGCGCGGGCGTAGTGGTCAAGCGTCAGCGAGTTGTCCAGACCCCAGGTCTTCACGAAGCCGCCGAACAGGATCATGCCATAGATCACGATGGTGAAGATCATCCACGGAATGACCATGGCATGCACGGCAATGGAAACCGGGCGTGGCAGGGCGATGTGAGCACCGCTGTCGCCCTTGCCGGTAACGGTGGCAAAGTTCTTGCCCGACAGCCAATAGCGCTGCGCAAGAAACGCCGTCAGCGTGAAGCAGAGCAGGATGATGGCAAGCACGGCGGCGCGTGACGGATCGTTTTGCGAGCCGACAACGGCAAAGAAGATTTCGGTCGATAGTACGCCATGGCTGCCGCCGAGCACCAGCGGATTGCCGAAATCGGCCATGCTCTCGATGAAGCCGATCAGGAAGGCGTTGGCGATGCCCGGTTTCATCAAGGGCAGCGACACGCGCCAGAATGTACGCCAGCGGTCGGCGCGAAGCGTTTGCGATGCTTCTTCCATTGACGGGCTGACGCCTTCGACGACGCCGATGAGCACGAGGAAGGAAATGGGCGTAAACGACAGGACCTGGGCGATCCAGATACCGGTGAGGCCATAGAGCCAGCGGCCGGGCTCGATGCCGAACAGGCTGGACATCCACTCGGTGATGACACCGGCGCGGCCGAACAGCAGCGTCAGCGCAAGACCGATGACGAAGGGCGGGGTGATGATCGGCAGGACCGTCAGGAGCCGCAGGCCCTTCTTGAAGGGAAAGCGCGTGCGGGTGGCGACCAGCGCAAAGGCAAGACCCATGATGGTCGAGCCGCCGGCTGTCATCAGGGCCAGCCACAGAGTACGCCACGCGACGCCGCAGCGTTCGCCACCGACCACGCAGCCGAGGCTCCAGATCGAATTGTCCTGAATGTTGCGGGTAAAGCCGTCCGGATTGAACGAACCGTCGATATCCTGGAAGGCGCCGACCAGCATGCTTCCGACGGGGTAGAACACGAAGATCGCAACGAGGAAAACCAGCATGGCGATGGAGGCGACAACGAAGGCATCGCCCTTCATGACGCCGCGTTCTGCAAGGCCGAAGGAGAAAATGAGCACGAAGGCGACGGCCGAGAGTACGGCGCCGGCTCCCATCGAAGGCTGTCCGTCGGCAAGCGCGCCGAACAACGTTTCGCTGATCGTCCAGGTCCAGCCGGAAAAGCCGATCGCCAGCCCCTGAAGCGTCAGGAAAAGAACGCCGGCGGCACCGGCTGCAGCAAGGACCGCGCCTCGCTGCATCGGATCGCGCAGGAACCGCGCGGCGACGGCAGTGGCCATGATCAGTGCCGGAATGGTCAGCCACCAGCGGCCGTACTCAAGAATCTGCAGGATGCCGGGTGCGACGGAGGCCTCGGACGGGAAACCGGAGAACCAGCCAAATCCGAGAAAGCCGCCCTCGATCCTGTACCATGGAACGAGAATGAACGCGGCGATCCCCAATGCGAGGACGATATCCAGTCTGCGGTTGCGATGGTCCATGACGATCCCCGCGCCTTTTCATGATGTCAAATGTGGAGTGATGAGTGGCCGGAGACCGCACCGCAATCTGTGGAGGGTCAGTGCGGTCCCCGGACCTGGAGAAACCTTGGGTCAGGCCGCAGCAACAGCCACGGCCCGGCCGGTTCTCTCTTAGTTGGCGTTGGCGCTGATCTCGCGATCCCAGCGCTCAAGCAGTTCCTTGCGCTTGGCAGGATCGCCATAGGTCTTGAAGTCGTAGTCGATCAGCTTGATGTCCTCGAAGCGTGGCGCTTCCTTCGGGATTTCGGCCGTCTTGTTGGACGGCAGCTGGAAGGACTTCGCATCCTTCATGCGCGACTGCACATCCGGCTGGAGCGCCCAATCGTACCATGTCTTGGCATTGTCGAGGTTTTTCGCGCCCTTGACGATCGACATCGAGCCGATCTCGTAACCGGTCCCTTCGCACGGAGCGACCGACTTGACCGGAAAACCTTCGGCCGTCTGGGCAACCGCATCGTGCATGAAGACGATGCCGATCGCTGTTTCGCCGCGCGCTGCAGCCTTTACCGGGGCAGAGCCGGATTTGGTGTATTGCGAGATGTTGGCGTTGAGCTTCTTCAGGTAGTCGTAGGCCTGGTCTTCGCCCATGATCTGGACGAGCGAGGCAAGCGCCGTATAGGCGGTGCCGGACGAGTTGGGGTTGGCGATCTGGATTTCACCCTTGAAGGCAGGATCGAGAAGGTCGGCCCAGCACTTCGGTTCCTTGAAGCCCTTGGTCTTGAAAATCTCGGTATTATAGCCCCAGCCGAGCGCACCAGCATAGACGCCGACCGTCTTGTAGCCGGAGCTTTCCGCCTGTTTCTTGGCCCAATCCTGCAACTGGTCGAGCATCGGCGACTTGTATTCCTGCGTCAGGTTTTCAGATGCTGCCTGCAGGTGCGGATCGCCTGTGCCGGCCCACCAGATATCGGTCTTCGGGTTGCGCGCTTCGGCACGGATCTTGGCATAGGTCTCGCCGGATGACAGGCGCACCATGTTGACCTTGATGTCACCATGCGCCTTCTCGAAGTCGCCCTTCATCTGCTCGCAGATGACCACGTCAGCCGAGCAGATCAGGTTGAGATCGCCGGCGGCCTGGGCCGAAAAGGCGGACAGTGTCGTTCCGGCGGCAAATGCAGCGACGGCAATATATCGTGAACCCATGAAACTTCCTCCTGTTGAAACAGCGCCTCCACGCCGATCGCTTTTGCAAGCGTGTGCAAATGCTGCATGAGATGAAAACGGCTGTCAAACAAAATCTTCATAAAACTGTCACATTTCGATCAATCGAATGCTTGCACGCAATTGCAAAATTGTGCAGATTATCCATCAAGGGTGGAGTGCGCCGGTGTCGCAGAAATTGTTCGTCAGTGCTCAGGAAGTGGCGGAAAAAGCAGGCGTTTCGCGCTCTGCGGTTTCCCGCACGTTTACGTCCGGCGCCAGCGTTTCGCCGAAAACGCGGCAAAAGGTCCTCGATGCCGCTGACGCGCTCGGCTACCATGTCAACCATCTCGCCCGCGGCCTGATGCGCAACGAAAGCGGAATCGTCTGCCTGATCGTTTCGGAGATCGGCACGCCCTACCGCTCGGCCCTGTTGCGCTCCCTGACGCAGCAGTTGCAGAATTCCGGCAAGGTCGCGATGCTGATCAACACCGACCGCTCGGATGGCAGCGCCGACCTGGCGCTCCGGCAAGCTATTCGCTACCGCGCCGATGCCTCAATCATCCTGTCCGGCTTGCCGGACAAGTCGATCACCGATCTCTGTCTGAAGAATGGCCAGCGGCTGGTGCTGATCAATCGCGATGACGACAGGGAAGGTCCGCTGAAGATCAATCTCGACGATGCGGACGCGGCGGCGCGTATCGCCACGGCATTCGTGCGAGCCGGCTGCCGCAAGCTGGCCTTTGCCAATTCGCAGGCGGGCACCCCGAGCCTGATGGCCCGTGAGCACGGCTTCGTTGCCGCTGCCAAGGCTATGGGTCTCGATGTGATGGTCGAGCGGTTTGGCCATACCGGGTACGAAAGCGGCCGGGCTGTCGCCCAGCAGCTTCTGACCCGCAAGGAGCGCCCTGACGCGGTGTTCTGTGCCACGGATCTGCTCGCCTGCGGCTTTATGGATGCCGCACGGCACCAGTTTTCAATGTCTGTGCCGGATCAGATCTGCGTGGCGGGTTTTGATGATATCGAACAGGCGTCCTGGTCATCCTATGGGCTGACCACATTCGCGCAGCCAGTGGATATGACGGCGCGCGAGGCCGTGTCCTGGCTGGTATCGGAGACGGCGGAATCCGAGAACCATACGGTGCGCCTGCATGCCGATCTGGTGTGGCGAACCTCCATCCGGGGCGGTTGAGTCCCATGGGCAGTGCGCTGAAAAAAACATCGAAAAAATCGGCGACATTTCTATCTGAACTGGCACCTTTTACCGGCACGCTGTTCAAGGAGAGAATGCGCGAGCAGTTTGCCGCCCTTTGCTACCGTATCGGCGGAGACGGCGGCATGTTCGAGGTGCTGTTGGTTACCAGCCGCGAAAGCGGCCGCTGGATTATTCCGAAGGGCTGGCCGATGGCTGGCAAGAAGCCACATGAGGTTGCTGCGATCGAAGCCTTCGAAGAGGCCGGCGTGCGCGGCAAGGCGAAGAAAAAGCCGTTCGGATATTTCACCTATCTGAAAATGTTCGACAATGGCCAACGCGCGCCCTGCTGTGTTCAGGTCCATCTGCTCGATGTCAGCGAAAGCTGTGATGTGTTTCGCGAGAAGGGTCAGCGGCTCAGCGAATGGGTGTCCTGCGTCGAGGCGGCCCGGCGTGTTCGCGAGCCGGAGCTGAAGGGGCTTTTGCTATCGATGCAACGGGCTGTCACCGTAAAGCCATCCCGAATACGAGCTAAGTCTGAATTAATCCGCGGTATTCACTCTCGCGATCACGCATGACCGCGATGATTTCAGTGAATTCCTGCAACTGCGCCTAGCCAAACCGCTCCATGGCGAAATCCGCGGGGGCAACGTTATAGGCAGGCGTGGCCGTCGGGTTCAGACGGCTGGTTTTCGATAATGCCATGCTGCTGTTGTTGACCATTGTCAGGGTCAATAGCAGAGCGGCGCCCAAAACGAACCCAAACGCGAGATAGGAAAATTTTGCGAGCATGTTAGAAACTCCTGTTTGCTCAGCGATTGCAATGCTGCACGGTGAGAAAAGTTCCTGTCAGGAATGCAAAAAACAATCTTACGCCTTTTCCCGCGTTCTTCGAAGTGGGCATGTGCAATTTCCTGCAAGCGGCCTGCCGCTTAACGCGGATCTGGACTATGCGGCCAGTGCATGGGTGGCCTGAAGATTTGGCGCTGTTCCTCCATAATCGGGAGGCTTATATACAGCTCATCAAAACGACAACGGCGCCGCTGAATGGCTGCCGGGCCCGGAAAGCCCTAGAAAGGGGATCATCATGAACGTAGCACGCTCTTTCAACAATTGGCGCAAGTACCGTCAGACGGTCACCGAACTGGGCCGTATGACCTCCCGCGAACTGCGCGATCTTGGCATTGACCGTGCCGACATCGAAAGCATCGCCCGCGCCTCAGTTGCTCGTTAATACCTGACATACCGCCTCCAGCGAAGCTTACAGAAACGCCCGTTGCCTTGCAGCGGGCGTTTTTGCGTTTCGCGTTATCGACGAAGGGACGGTGGGCCGCGCTCATCTGAAAGTTGACAAACGGCGCTCCGATTTGTCATTCGCGTTCACACATGGTTGTGCCAATCTGCCTGCAATCTGATTCCGGGGGGCAAGAGATTGGAACATGCTTTCTTGCGGCGGGCGGCATTGTCGCGGCCCGATGTGAATGCCGAGGATGCCGCGAGCCTTTTTGCCGTGCACTATGGTCTGTCGGGGCCGATCGCCGAACTCGGCAGCCAGCAGGACCGCAATTATCGCATTGACGCGGCAAACGGCCGTTTCGTCCTGAAAATCTGCCGTGCCGACTATGCGACTATCGAGCTTGAAGCGCAGAACGCCGCATTGCGCCATATCGCCGGCAAGGCCGCCGCACCCCGCGTGCCGAAAGTGTTTGCTGGCGGCAATGGCGCCGACATCGTGTTCGTCACGGTGCGCGGTGAGGATTATCAGATCCGCCTGCTTGACTATATCGAGGGCCAACCCCTGACGCGGCGCAAACATCTGCCGGAGGTGACGGTTGCGGCACTCGGCGCCCTGGGCGGCAGGTTGGCGCTGGCACTTGCAGATTTTACGCATCCGGGCCTGTCGCGGGATTTGCAGTGGGATCTGCGAAACGCCGAACCCGCCGTCAACCATCTCCTGTCAGCGGTGAAGGATGCGGATCGCAGGCAGCGTATCAGCCGGGCGATGGATGCAGCCATGCGCCGGCTTGACGGCCTGAAGTCTGAATTGAGGCAGCAGGCGATCCACCATGACGTCACTGACGATAATGTCGTCTGCCTGCCCAATGATAGTGGCCAGTTGATGCCGGATGGCGTGATCGACTTCGGCGATGTCATCAATGGCTGGATTGCCGCAGATCTCGCGGTCACTTGTGCCTCACTTTTGCATCATGCCGATGGTGACCCTTTCATGATCCTGCCTGCGGTCAAGGCGTTCCACGAGGTCTTTCCGCTCAATCAAGCGGAACTGCGCGCGCTTTGGCCCTTGATCGTCGCACGCGCCGCCGTTCTGGTGGCAAGCAGCGAGCAGCAACTCGCGCTCGACCCGGACAATGGCTATGTCAGCGGCAATATCGACCATGAACGTCAGATATTCGAGGTCGCTGTCTCTGTGCCTTCAGCCCTCATGGAAATCGCCATCCTGCAAGCTGTCGGCCAAATGGGCGATCCGGGCGCTGCAATCGGCGGCGAGCGGCTATTGCCGGAGCTCGACTTATCTAAAATCACAGTGATCGCACTGGATACGCAAAGCGATCTGCTCGATGGCGTTGCGTGGCCGCAGTCCGGGCTCAAGAACCAGCTGCTTTCGGCAGCGTGTCGGGACAATGCTTTTGTCTCGACCCGTTACGGCGAATACCGTCTGACCCAGACCGTGCTGCGTTCACCGCAGCCTGGGCAAACATATGCTTTGCATGTCGATCTGCTTTTGCCCGCAGGCACCAGCATGTCTGCGCCTTTCGGCGGCATTCTGAAATCCATCGATGATGGCCTGATATTGCTGGGGCGGGATGCAGCGCTGCATCTTTCCGGCGTCAAAGCCGTGCCAGGCCCGGACGATTTCATCCATCCTGGCAAGCCGCTTGGCCTTGTCGCCGGAACATCCGGTGAAAACGGAGTGCTGCGCGTCCAGCTCTGCAGCGAAAAGGATATCGTGCCACCGCCGTTCGTTTCGCCCGGTCAGGCTGCAGCATGGACGGTTTTATGCCCATCACCGGCAAAGCTCCTCGGATTCGACTGCGACGCGCCAGCGCCCCAGAGTGCATCGCTTCTAACCCGCCGCCAGAGCCATTTTGCCAGGCCGCAGAAGAATTATTACGAGGCCCCACCGCAGATCGAACGCGGCTTGCGCGAACATATGGTCGATGTCGAAGGCCGCGCCTATCTCGACATGGTCAACAACGTCACGATCCTTGGCCACGGTCACCCGCGTCTCGCCGATGCCGTGCACCGGCAGTGGCAGCGGCTGAACACTAATTCCCGTTTCCACTATGCAGCCGTCGCGGAATTTTCCGAACGGCTGGCCGATCTTGCGCCGGAGGGATTGGATACGGTGTTTCTGGTCAATAGCGGCTCGGAAGCCAACGATCTGGCGCTCCGGCTCGCCTGGGCAGCCAGCGGCGCGCGCAATATGCTGTGCCTGCTGGAAGGCTATCACGGTTGGTCGGTTGCCAGCGATGCGGTCTCCACCTCGATTGCGGACAATCCGCAGGCGCTGACCACCCGGCCGGACTGGGTGCACCCGGTGATGTCGCCCAATACCTATCGCGGCCCGTTTCGCGGGGACGGATCGACCGCCGCCTATATCGACGCCGTCATGCCGGCGCTGGAAAAACTGGACCGGGACAGCAAGGGGCTGGCCGGGTTCATCTGCGAATGCGTCTATGGCAATGCCGGCGGCATTCCCCTCCCTCCAGGTTATCTCACGGAGATCTACGCGATGGTCCGGGCGCGCGGCGGTGTCTGTATCGCCGATGAAGTCCAGGTCGGTTACGGCCGTCTCGGTCATCACTTCTGGGGTTTTGAAGAGCAAGGCGTGATCCCCGATATCATCACCGTCGCCAAGGGCATGGGCAACGGCCACCCGCTCGGCGCCGTCATCACCACCAGAGCGATCGCCGATGCGCTGGAGAAGGAGGGCTACTTCTTCTCGTCGGCCGGCGGCAGTCCGGTCAGCTCCGTCGTTGGCATGACGGTGCTGGATATCATGCGCGATGAGAAGCTGCAGGAGAACGCCCGCGTCGTCGGTGATCACCTGAAACGCCGTCTGCAGGCGCTGGAGCAGCGGTTTCCGATTGTCGGCGCCGTGCACGGCATGGGCCTCTATCTCGGGCTGGAATTCGTGCGTAACCGCGAAACGCTGTCGCCCGCGACCGGCGAAACAGCCGCGATCTGCGACCGGCTGCTGCAACTCGGCGTCATCATGCAGCCGACCGGCGATCATCTCAACGTCTTGAAGATCAAGCCGCCGCTTTGCCTGTCGCGCGAGAGTGCCGATTTCTTCGCCGACATGCTGGAGCGTGTGCTGTCGGACGGATGGTGAGGAAATATTCCTACCCCTGTTGAATTGCGTGGCCGGATCGGCTTAGCTCGCGGCACATTCTTTGTGGCAAGCAGTGAGTAGCATCATGACGCAGACCGCCGATATCATCATCCTCAATGCTCGTGTTCTGACGCTGGATGAGGATAGGCCGCGCGCCGAAGCGGTGGCGTTGGCCGCCGGCCATATCCTGGCCGTTGGCACAGAAGCGCAGATGGAGCCGTTTCGAGGCGCTGCCACACAGGTGATCGATGCCGCAGGCGGCACGGTGCTACCGGGTTTCTCCGAAAATCATATGCACCTGTTTTCAGGCGCTGCCGAGCTCGATCATCTCCAGCTGGCCGGCGTCAGCGGACTGGCGGCGCTGAGCGAAGCCGTGCGGGCCTATGCCGCTACGCGCACTGCAGAAAAGGTGTTGTTCGCCCAAGGCACCGACTACACAATCCTTGGCGACACCGAACGGCTGACGCGCCATCATCTCGATGCGATCCTTGCGCACCAGCCGCTGGTTCTGTTTGCACCCGATCATCACACCGCTTGGGCCAATACAAGGGCGCTCGAACTGGTCGATATGCTGCATGGAGCCGAACTGGGGCCGGGCAATGAAGTGGTCGTAGGCGCAGATGGCCTGGCGACAGGGGAGCTGCGCGAGATGGAAGCGTTCAGCCCGCTGCAGGCGGCAGGCGGATTTGATCGCTATCGCCTCGGCCTGTCGACCGGCGGCGAGCCCGATCCTTATCCGAACGAGGCGGAATGGGCGCAGGATATTGCCGTGATGCGGCGCGGTCTCGACTATTGCTCCCGGCACGGTATTACCACTATCCAGAACATGGACGGCAATCTCTACCAGCTGCAGCTGCTGGCGGCGATCGAGAAGCAGGATGGCAGCCTGCCGTGCCGGGTGATCATCCCCTTCCATTTCAAGAATTTCATGTCGCTCGACATGCTCGAAAAAGCGTCGGACCTTGCCCGCCGCTTCAACAGCGACTGGCTGTCATCCGGCGTGGTCAAGGTGTTCTATGACGGCGTTCTCGACAGCTGGACGGCCGTGATGGTCGAGCCTTACGCCGACAAGCCGGGTGGTTGCGGCGAGGGGCTCTTTACGCCTGAAACCTTTCGGGAGGTCGCGGTCGAAGCGGACCGGCGCGGCTTGCAGATCGCGGTTCATGCGATCGGCGACGGCGCGGTGCGGGCGGTGCTCGACGGCTATGAGGCCGCGCGCGCGCAAAATGGCACCCGTGACAGCCGCCACCGCATCGAGCATATCGAGGTGGTACATCCCGATGACATCGCCCGGTTTGCCGAACTCGGTGTCATCGCCTCGATGCAGCCGCCACATCCGCCTGGCTGTGCCGGCGTGCCGCTGGAGCCGACCGTTTCGCGTATCGGCCGGGATCGCTGGCCGCTCAGCTATGCTTGGCGTACGCTCAAGGATGCCGGTGCGCATATCTGCTTTGCTTCCGACTGGCCGGTATCGCCGATCGATCCGATCATCGGGATCGAGGCGGCCGTCACGCGGGAACGCTGGGCAGAGAGTGATCCGGATCAATCCTTCTCGGTGATGGAAGCGCTTAATGCCTATTGTGTCGAAGGCGCCTACGCGGAGTTCAAAGAAGATCGCAAGGGCAGGATTAAGGAAGGTTACTTGGCTGACATCGTCGTGTTGAACGGCGATATCGAGGCTGTGGCCCCCGGCGAGTTGCAGATGATTAAGCCCACCACCACAATTTGTGGCGGACGGATCAGTTTCTCGACCCGGTAATATTTTGATCAAAATATTAAGAATCCAGTTGTCAACGCGAAGCCGCTGTGGTCACCTAGCGCAAAGCCGAAAAGGCGGGAACAGCTTCATGCAACGGGTAGTGGGCCGCATATGGCGGAATTGAACGCGGTCGAAATCCGCCAGGTTTCTAAGATATTCGGCTTTGGCGAGTTTGCGTTCGCCGCCGTCGACAACACATCGGTATCGATCCGCCAGAACGAGTTCTTCACGCTTCTGGGACCCTCCGGTTGCGGCAAGACCACGCTGCTGCGGCTGATTGCCGGGTTCGAATATCCGACATCCGGCGAAATCCTGTTGAACGGCGAGAACATCGCCGCCATGCCTCCTTTCAAGCGGCCGATCAATACGGTTTTCCAAAGCTATGCCCTGTTTCCGCATATGACGGTGGCGGAAAATATCGGCTTCGGCCTCACCATGCTCGGCAAGCCGAAGCAGGAAATCAAGAGCCGCGTCGATGCCATGCTGAAGCTGGTGCGCATGGAAGCGCTTGCCGGACGGCGTACGAGCCAGATTTCCGGCGGCCAACAGCAGCGTGTCGCGCTGGCGCGTGCCCTTGCGCCCCAGCCGAAGGTACTGCTTCTCGACGAACCGCTGTCGGCGCTCGATTACAAGCTGCGCAAGGACATGCAGATCGAGTTGAAGCGGCTGCAGGCAGAAACCGGCATCACCTTCATTTTCGTCACCCATGACCAGGAAGAAGCGCTGACCATGTCGGATCGCATCGCCGTGATGTCGTCGGGCAAGATCCTGCAGGTCGGCAATCCGAGAGAGATTTATGATGCGCCGGCGGATCGCTTCGTTGCCGACTTCATCGGCGAGACCAATTTTTTGAAAGGCCGGATTGGCTCGGTCGTGAACGGCGTTGCGGATGTCGACACTTCGGTCGCTGGCCGCATTTCGGCAACGGTGCCACAGGATTTCCATGCCGAGGGCGAAGTGACCGTGGTTCTACGGCCGGAGCATGCAACGCTCTGCCCGCCCGATCAGCCGGCCGCGTGCCAGATGAACGGCACGCTTGAAAATGTCGTCTATTTCGGCACGGATACGCACTACCACGTCCGCCTATCCGACGGCGAGACGGTGTTTACGTTGCGAGAGCAGAACAAGCCCCTGCAGGCCGCCCGGTTTTCCGCAGGTGACAGGGTTGGCATCGCGCTTGAAGCCAACGCTGCCAGGGTCTTGAGGAACTGAGATGACAGACGCAGCGGGGACGATCGAGGCAGAGCAAAGCAAGGACATCCGCAAGCGGTGGCTGCTTTCACTTCCCGCCCTCCTGATCATCCTGCTGGCAGCAACCGGCCCGCTGCTGATCGTTCTCCTTTATTCGTTCCTGGCACCCGGCCCCTATGGCGACGTGCAATGGGCCCCGTCGCTCGAAGGCTGGATCGGCGTCTTCCTCGAGAAGGACATCTTCGACGAGACGTTGTCGCTTGCGAGCGCCCATATCTCAATCTTCATGCGCTCCGTTGGCTTGTCGCTCGTCACCACCATCCTGACCTTGCTGGTCGGTTTTCCGACGGCCTATTTCATTGCCACGCGCCCCGAAAAGACCCGCGAACTGTGGCTCTTCCTGATCACCATCCCGTTCTGGACCAATCTTCTCATTCGTACCTTCGCCATCCTCGAAGTCATCCGCAACGAGGGACTGATCAACGGCCTGCTGATAAAAACCGGCCTGATTGCAAAGCCGATCCAGATGCTGTTCACCGACGGCGCGATCCTGACCGGTATGGTCTATGTCTATTTGCCTCTGATGGTGCTGCCACTCTATGCCAGCATGGAAAAACTGGATTTCCGCCTGGTCGAGGCAGGCTATGATCTCTATGCGACCCCGTTCCGCGTGCTGCGGAAAATCATCATCCCGCTGGTCAAGCCCGGCATCATCGCCGGCTCCATCCTGGTCTTCATCCCCGCCCTCGGTGCCTATGTCACGCCCAGCATTCTGGGCGGCGGCAAGAACATGATGCTCGGAAACCTGATCGAGCTGCAGTTCGGCCAGGGCCGCAACTGGCCGCTCGGATCGGCGCTGTCGATCACGCTGATGCTGATCGTCATGGTGGCGCTGCTGGTCTATGTCCGCAATGCCGGATCGCAAGGGAGCCGTCATGGCTAGGGCATTCTCCATCCGCCGTCAGCGCGGTTTTACCGCAATAGCCGTGGCCTGCTTCTTTGCACTCTATCTGCCGATCGGCGTTCTGGTTTTCTATTCGTTCAACGCGGGCGAATCCCTTGCCTCCTTCGATGGGATTTCGCTGCGCTGGTTCGCCAAGGCGTTCCAGAACCAGCAGGTGATCGACGCGTCCATCCGGTCGCTACAGATCGCCTCGGTTGCGGCGGTCGTTGCAACGATCGCGGCCACCATGGCGGCGCTGGCGACGACGCGGACGGAGCCCTATCGCGGCCTGACCCTGAAATACGCCTTCATCAACCAGCCGCTGATGATCCCTGAAATCGTCACGGCGGTTGCGCTTCTGATCTTCTTTGCCCGCATCAAGATCTGGACCGGCTATTCCGGCCTCGGCTACCTGATCGCCGCCCATACGGCGTTCTGCATTCCGTTTGCCTATCTGCCGATCCGGGCGCGGCTGGAGAATATGGATCTGACGCTGGAGAAGGCCGCGGCCGATCTCTATGCAACGCCATGGAACGCCTTCCGCTACGTTACCCTGCCGCTGCTCTGGCCCGGAATTCTCGCCGGCTTCATGCTGGCCTTCGTGATTTCTCTGGATGACGTCGTTATCACCGAATTCGTCAAGTCGGCCGGCCAGGATACGCTTCCGACCTACATGCTCGGCCAGATCCGCCGCTCGATTACGCCGGAAATGAACGCGATCTCGACGCTGTTCCTGCTCCTGTCGATCGGTGTCGTCACCGTCTTCTTCATCGTCAATAGAAAACGTGTCTAACAAGAGGGAAAAGGGAACAGCATCATGAAACGGATCACCACGATCATGGCCGCAACGGCCGCGCTTCTCGCGACGACCGGCCTTGCCCGGGCGGAAGGTGAACTCAACATCTACAACTGGGGCAACTATACCAGCCCCGAGATGATCAAGAAGTTCGAAGACCAGTACAAGGTCAAGGTAACGATCACCGACTATGATTCCAACGACACGGCGCTCGCCAAGGTCCGCCAGGGTGGCTCCGGCTTCGACATGGTCGTGCCGTCGCAGAACTACATTCCGATCTGGATCTCGGAGGGTCTTTTCCTCGAGACCGACCCGGGCAAAATGGAGAATTTCAGCCACGTCGCCAAGGAATGGCAGAACCCCGAGTTCGATCCGGGCCGCAAATATACCGTTCCATGGGCGATGGGCATCGTCGGTACCGTCGTCAACACCGACGTCTACAAGGGTGACATCAACACCTGGGGCATCATCTTCAACACGCCGGACGAGCTGAAGGGCAAGGTCAACGTCGTTCCGGAAATGACCGACGTCATCGACGCGGCCGTGCTCTATAACGGCGGCAAGAAGTGCACGGGCGATCTCGCCATCCTCAAGAAGGTTCGTGACACGCTTGTCGCCGCCAAGCCGAACTGGGTAGCCATGGAATACGGCACGATCCAGAAGATGGGATCGGGCGATTTTGCCGCCTCCAGCGACTGGAACGGCTCTGCCTTCCGTCAGCGTCTGGCGAACCCTGCGATCAAATTCGGCTATCCGAAGGAAGGCTATGTCAACTGGAGCGACAATCTTGCTGTGCTCAAGGATGCCAAGAATGTCGAGAATGCCAAGCTCTTCCAGAACTTCATGATGGATCCGGCCAATGCTGGCATGAATTCCGGTTTCCACCGCTACGCCAATGGTATCGCCGGTTCGGGCGAATTCATGCCAGCTGACATGAAGGGCGCACCTGAAATCGACATCCCGGCCGAGTTTGCTTCGGTCGGCGTCCCTTCGCAGACCTGCCCGCCGGAAGTTCAGGAACTCTACACCAAGATCTGGACCGAGCTGCAGAAGTAACCCGTTCCAATCGCACCCCGCTGGTCGCAGTGGGGTGCGTTTTCATTTCCTGACGCTGGATGTTTCCATGAAAACCGTCTTCTCGCCCCGCCATCTCGGCCATGCCAACCAGCTTGAACTGGTGGCTGGCGCCATCGTTCCCGGCTTCGAACTGACCTCGCGCGCCGAGTATGTCTCGGGGCGGATCAAGACGGTCGGGCTCGGACCGATCCTGCCGCCGCAGGAGCATGACCTGACGACGGCCGCGCGCATCCATCGCAAGGATTATCTCGATTTCCTGCCGACGATCTGGGACCGCTGGACGGCGGAGGGACGCACCGGTACCGCGCTTCCCTTCACCTGGCCGACACGCGGCCTGCGCGGCGACGTGCCGCCGGAATTCATCGATGGGCTCTTGGGTTATTATTCCTTCGACGCCGGCTGCGGCATCGTCGAAGGCTCGTGGGACGCGATCAAATCCTCGCATGACGTGGCGCTGACGGCAGCGGGCCTTGTTCAGGACGGTGAACGCTCCGCTTTCGCGCTCTGCCGCCCGCCCGGTCATCACGCCGGTGCCGGTTTCATGGGCGGTTATTGCTATATCAACAATGCCGCTGTGGCGGCGCAATGGTTCCGCGACAACGGCGCCAAGCGCGTCTCGATCCTTGATGTCGATTATCACCATGGCAACGGCACGCAGGAGATCTTCTATTCCCGCTCCGACGTGCAGGTGATCAATCTGCATGCCGATCCGATGCAGGAATACCCCTATTTCCTCGGCCATGCCGATGAGCGCGGCGCAGGCGAGGGGGAGGGCTATAACCTCAATTATCCCATGCGTTTCGGCACGGATTGGCAACGCTGGTGCGAGGCGCTGGAAGACGCCTGCGGCAAGCTGGTCGCCTACAATCCGGACGTGGTGGTGATCTCGCTCGGCGTCGATACGTTCGAGAAGGATCCGATCAGCAAGTTCAAGCTGAAGACCGAGGATTTCCCGAAGATCGGCGAGCGGATCGCCCGGCTGAACCTGCCGACATTGTTCGTCATGGAAGGCGGCTACGCCGTCGCCGAAATCGGCGTCAACGCCGTCAGCGTGCTGACCGGCTTCGAGGGCAATTGATCGTGACATCAAATCCGGTCGTGACCCTGGGCGTCGTCCAGTTCGCCTGCACGGATGATCTTGCGGAAAATCTCGCCACCGCCATCCGGCTGATCCGGCAGGCGGCAAATGCCGGCGCCAATATCGTGCTGGTGCAGGAACTGTTCGAAGGCCTGTATTTCTGCCAGACGCAGGATCCGGTTCATTTCGCCAGGGCGCATACGCTTGCCAAACATCCGGTGATCGCGCCGCTTCAGGCGCTGGCGGGTGAACTCGGGATTGTCCTGCCTGTGTCCTTCTTTGAGAAGAAGAACCAGGCCTTTTACAACAGCGTCGCTATGATCGATGCCACCGGAGACATCCTCGGCATCTACCGGAAATCTCATATCCCCGACGGTCCGGGCTATAGCGAAAAATTCTATTTCCGCCCGGGCGATACCGGCTTCAAGGTGTGGCCGACCCGTTTCGGTGTGATCGGCGTCGGCATCTGCTGGGATCAGTGGTTTCCGGAAGCCGCCCGTGCAATGGCGCTGATGGGGGCCGAACTCATCCTTTACCCGACCGCCATCGGCTCGGAGCCCAAACGCCCCGATCTCGATACCATGGAACATTGGCGTATGGTGATGCGCGGCCATGCAGCCGCCAACATGATGCCGGTCGCCGCAGCCAACCGTATCGGCGCGGAAACGATCGGCGGCCAGTCGCAATCCTATTACGGCTCATCATTCATCGCCGGTGCCGATGGCCAGATTACTGCGAGCGCCGGGCGTGATGGTGAAGAGGTGCTGATTGCCCGTTTCGACCGGCAGCAGCTTGCCGATAATCGCGCAGCCTGGGGTATTTTCCGTGATCGCCGCCCGGAACTTTACGGCGTGCTGGCGACCGCCGATGGAGGAGACAGGACATGACGGAGTTCAGACGCTCGGACGTCAGGCTTAGCAACTGGCGGACAGTCCCCTTTTCAAAATGGGCCTTCCAGAATGTCAGCGAGATCGTTCCCTCCGCCGTCATCAGGGCCAAAGGCGCGGACGAACACGGGGCTTATCTTGATCTTGCCGGTCTCGGAGATCTGCAAGTAGCGGGAGTTGATGGTACATCGCAATCGCTCAAGGCGTTTTTGACCGCAAGCGAGACCGACGAATTTCTGGTGATGCGGGACGGGCGTATCATTGCCGAATGGTCGGCGGATCATTCCAGCCCCTCGCGCCCGCACATCATCTTTTCCGTGTCGAAATCCCTGACGGCGCTGCTTGCCGGGATTCTGGCGGACAAGGGGTTGCTCTCCTTCGGCAAGCTGGTGATCGACTATGTCCCCGAGGTCGCCGGGTCAGCCTATGCGGATGCGACGGTGCAGCAGTTGTTCGACATGGAGATCAGCGTCGATTTCGTCGAGGACTATCTCGATACATCCGGCGGGTTCGACCGTTACCGGCGGGCGACCGGTTGGAACCCCGACCGTCCGGAGAGCCCCGCACTTGATTTGCTGGGTTTCATCTGCAGCATCGGCAAGGGCGGCTGGCAGCACGGCGAAAAGCATGCCTATCGCTCTCCGGATACCGATCTTGCGGGCATCGTGCTGGAACGGGCCGCCAATGGCCGGCTGGCGGACCTGCTGAGCGAGCACCTGTGGCAGCCGATGGGTGCCGGCTCGAATGCGATGATCACGGTCGATCGCGCCGGCACGGCGCGCGCCGCGGGCGGCATGTCGGCAACGGCGCGGGATCTCGCCTTGACCGGCGAACTTGTCCGCCAGAAAGGTGCTGGCCTGCTCCCGGCGGCATTCGTTGACGATCTATGGACCGGTGGCAGTCGGGATGCGTGGAAGAAAGGCGATCAGGCAAGCCTGTTTCCGGGCGGCAGTTACCGCAACTATTGGTACGAGACCGGACAGGGCGAGCTTGCCGCCATCGGCATTCACGGCCAGTGGATCTGGGTCGATCCGGCAACCGCGACGGTGGTCGTCAAATTGTCGTCGCAGACATTGCCTGTCGACGCTGAACTGGACCAGGCCATCGTTTCGATGCTGCGCACGGTTTCCCGCGCGGCGCTCTAAAGGGCTGCGGTTGCGGCGTCTTCGTTAGCAGCCGCAACCGGCCAACGGATCAGCGCCTCGACACCGGTGGCCGTCAGGCCATAGACACCATGGTCAATGCGCTCGAACCAGCCATAGACATTGCCGCGCAGGATCGTTGCTGCCGAGGGGGTGATTGCCTTCAGGTCCCTTGACCGCAAAGGGCCGGCTTGGAGCGCTGCGGCGCAGGCCAGCGCCTGTTGCCGGTAGGCCGTCATGATCGGCGAGCGGGTGCTGCCGCCAATGGCCGGATCGCCCTTGCGCTTTTTGTGTTCAGTGACGAGACGGGACCGTTTGCGAGGATTCTTGCGCGGCATCAGCGCTTGCGGGCTGACAATCACATCGACAGTGCCGTTGTCGGCAACGCTGAGCATGCCGAATCCGAGTCTCCGGCAGAGATTGCGGTAGCGGCCATCGCTTTCGCGGCCCTTGCCCTTGGCCGAAACACGCGCTGCGATCCACACTTCATCACTGGCCGCAGCCCTGTCTACGGCCTGCAGGATCAGTTCCAGATTGAAGCTCAGCTTGAGTTCGCAGATGACCACCACCGGCGGCTCGTCCGGGCTCAGTCCTACCAGGTCACACCCGGCGATCTCGCCCTTGACGCTGTAGCCGGCGGCTTCGAGAAAGCCCTTGATCGGCAGATAGAGCGCGGTCTCCAAATCATGTCCTCACATCATCGTCTGCACGGTCTTGCCGTGATTTGTCGGCGAGATCAATGAAATGATGGTCATGTGCAGGGCTGGCGCTGCCGGGTCTAGTTCATTCCGGCAACGGAAAGAACGACGATCTCCTCTTCGCGGTCCGCCACTGCGAACTCCACCGTGTCGCCAGGTGCGGCATCTTCGAGTGCGCGGGCAAGTGGCGATGTCCATGCGATTGCCCCGGCTGATGGATCCGCCTCGTCCTCTCCGACAATGCGGATATCTTTGACCGCCCCACCGCGCCTGATGGAGACATGCGTTCCAAATTTAACCGTTCCCGGCTCGGAGAGGGGCTCCATGACCTCCATGCTGGCCCGGCGCGCCTCCCAATAGCGCAGATCGCGCTTGAGGGCGGCACGTAACTCGCTGTCGCTGGTTGCCGCAGTCTGCTGCATTAGCGCTGCAACCATCTGTTCGATCTGCCGGGCACCGTTGGGCGTGACGAGGTTGCGAGCCGTGCTGATGGGTCGTTCTGGAACGGGCGGCGGCGGGGCGTCGTCGATTTCCTTGGTGAATGCGCGGCTCATCGGTATCTCCTCCATACCAACATATACCACGCTTTTCGCGCTCATTTATGCCCCAACTGTCGGGTGCGCATTCGAAAAGGCAAACCGATCACACTTTCTTCTTCAGCTTCGTATGCCGGTCCCGGATAATATGGTCGACCTTTCCGGCAAGCGCATGGTCCGGATCATTTTCGGCCGCTTGCCTTAAAAGCTCGGTCAAACGCCTGAGTTCTTTCTCGTCGAGATGTTCGATGCCCATGAAACGGTTCTCGGCTTCGCTGGTGAGAATCAGTTCGTCGAGCTTTGCCTGAACGGCCTTGCCGTCGCGGTTCTGCGAATTTTGCAGCACAAAAACCATTAGGAAGGTGATGATCGTCGTGCCCGTGTTGACCACCAGCTGCCAGGTTTCCGAGAAGCCGAACAGCGGGCCGGTGACCGCCCAGATAACGATACCCGCCACGGCAATCACGAAGGTTGCGGGCTTGCCGGTCAGTTGTGCGACCCCGCCGGAAAATCTTGAAAAGAGACTGGGTTTTTCAGACATGGTTTCCTCCCTAAGGTCGCGCCACGTCCTAAAGTCCCGGCAGCAACGGAAGTTCCTGCCGGGTTGCACACGCCAGCGAAAATCAGGGGATTCGCCCGGGAAACGGTGTTCCGCGCCGGTGCGTCACACTGCCGAATTGCTCAAACGGCTTTCAGCGTCCTCCCAGTTGCCGGTCATCCGCAAGCTCGGTGATTGGCTTTCGTCATGGGAGGCCCAGCGCAGCGGCAGCGCGTCCGGCCGCCGGATGATGCGGCGCGGCGTAAAGCGCCATAGGCGCTCGGCACCCTCGAATGCCGCAATTTCGGGCGAATCCACAATGACATGAGCATCGCCGGACAACTGCAACAAATCGCCGGTCTCGAAATCAGCGAAAACCAGACCAGCCTTTCCATTGGCCAGGATATTGCCGAGTGTGTTGAAGAACAGGTTGCCGGCAAAATCCGGGATGGTCAGTACGCCGTCGCTGCCAACCCGGACGAAGCCGGGCTTTCCGCCACGGTGCGAGACATCCGCCTGCCGCTCACCGTTTTCAAACGCCGCATAGGTCGCGACGAAGAACGTGTCGGCTGCCGCAATCATCTGCCGGGCGCCGGCGTCGAGCGCATTCAGGACTGTCGGCTTGACGGCAGAGCTTTGCGCAGGATCGCGAACGAAGCGGTAGTCACGCAGCTGAATGTATTTCGGACAGTTGCCATAGGACTGGCCGACGTCCACATCGAACCCAAGCGGCCCGGACCGGTGGATGGTTCCGTTCAGCCGGTTGCGGCGCCGGGTGTGCAGTTCGATGCCGAGCATGCCGATCGCTGCCCCGTCATTCATTCCACCGTCCGCCGGATCGTCGTGCTCACGGTCCAGGCGGACGTTCAGTGTGTACGGGTCGGAGCTTTGTAGAAAGCCCGGATTCGCCGCTCGTATTGTCGCCCACGCATCGCCCTGATCGTCCACCGTGCCGAGCACGATGAACGGCAGTTGCGGATAGAAGGCGCGGTGCTGGTCGATCAGATGATCGCGCAGCACCCGTCGGCCGAGCTCTTCCATACGCTCGCCAACACCGGCCTGATCTTGCAGCAGCCGTTCGCCCGCATGCCAGGGCGACGGCTGATCTGTCGTGTGAAGAGCGAACATCTGTTGATCCTTTGATATCTGGCCGGTAAACCGCCGGGAAATCCGGAGGCCTGCTCAGGCAGCCTCCGGAATACCGATTGCGGTCTTCTGGAAGGCAACAAAGCCAGGAAGCGCTTCTATGCGCCTTAGCCAAGCATTGACGTTGGCGTAAGCGCTCCGATCGACATTGCCCTCCGGCGCGCGGTCGATGTAGCTGTAAAGCGCGACATCGGCGATAGTCGGATGACCGGCAGCAATCCATTGGCGGCCCTCAAGAGCGGCCTCGATGCGCTGCAGGATGACGTGGGCGCGTGCAATGACCTCGTCCGCATTGAAAGGCGCACCGAAGACGGTGACAAGCCGTGCGGCACCGGGGCCATAGGCAATTTCCCCGGCGGCTACCGACAGCCAGCGTTGCACGGAGGCAGCCCTTGCCGGATCTTCCGGCAACCAGTTCTTCGCTCCGTTCTTCTTGGCGAGATAGACAAGGATGGCATTGGAATCGGGGATGATCGTACCTTCATCGTCCAGCACCGGCAGTTGTCCGAACGGATTGAGTTTGAGGAAGTCCGGAGCCTTGTGGGCACGGGCAGCAAGATCGACTTCGACCAGCTCCACATCGAGCCCAAGCAGCGAGACGAACAGCCGGGCGCGATGCGCGTGGCCGGACAAAGGGTGATAGTAAAGTTTCATCGTTGCTCTCCAAGTGGCGTTGATCGCCCCGGAGCAAGATGGTTATTTCCTCACACCAACAGAAGTGCGATAAAAGACAAGATATCATTCCAATTTTTGGAATAATCATACGGAGGCGGCAGTGGACAGACTTCAATCCATGCGGGTTCTGGTAAAGGTTGCCGATACGGGCAGCTTCGCGCAGGCTGCGCGTGTGCTCAACATGAGTCCTCCGGCCGTCACCCGGGCCATTGCCTGTCTCGAAGACCTGACGGGTGCGCGGCTCTTTCTGCGCTCAACGCGATCGGTGAAGCTGACCGCGCCCGGCAGCCGCTATGTCGAGGATTGCCGCCGTATCCTTGCCGATATCGATGAGGCCGAAGCTTCGGCTGGSGGCTCGCATGCGACGCCCTCCGGCCTGCTGACGGTCACGGCACCTGTCCTCTTCGGCCAAATCTATGTGATGCCAGTCATGACATCGTTTCTGACCCTGCATCCGGCCGTCAACGGACGCGCCCTTCTGCTCGACCGCGTTGTCAACCTGTTGGAAGAGGGCATCGATGTTGCATTACGCATCGGGCAATTGCCGGATTCAGGATATCACGCCATCAAGGTCGGCAGCGTGCGGCGGGTCGTCTGCGGCGCTCCGTCTTATTTTAAGGATCACCCGGTGCCACAGGTTCCCGCTGACCTCGCGGGGCACACCATTATCGCCAATACCGGTTCGTCCGCGCCGCAGGACTGGCGTTTCGTGGACGGGGAAAAGAGCCATGTGACGCTGCGTCCGCGATTGTTCTGCAATACCGTGGATGCCTCGATCTCTGCCGCGCTCAGCGGCTGGGGCCTGACCAGCGCGCTGTCCTATCAGGTGGCATCGGCGGTGCGGGACGGGACGCTCGATATCGTGCTGGCCGGCTATGAGGAGCCGCCCATTCCCATCCATGTCATGCACGCTGAGGGGCGCCACATCTCGGCCAAGACGCGGGCGTTCGTGGACTTTCTGGTCGCGCAATTACGGGATAATCGGAACCTGCAAGCGGCGGCGTCTTTGATGGAGAGTTAAAGCGCTGCAGTTGACAGTGGCCATATTTCGAATTACGACTGACGAAAATCTAAATTCGTCAGTCGTAATTCGAAAGTGTCTCATTATGGACGGCAACACGGATAGTCCGGATATTGCGCGGCAGGAAAATATAACGCGGATCCTGGAAGCGGCGGAACGGCTGTTTAGGCACTATGGCTACGCCAAGACCAACGTCGCCGATATTGCGCGCGATCTCGGCATGTCGCCGGCCAACATCTATCGCTTCTTTGCCTCGAAAACCGAAATCCATCAGGCGATCTGCGGCCGCATGCTCGCTGGTAGTTATCAGCAAGCCTATGAAATCTCGCAATTGCCGATCAGCGCGGCGGACCGTCTGCGTCGCTACCTGTATGCCGAGTATCAGCTGATCGTCACCGCAATGCTTGATCATGAAAAGGTGCACGAGATGGTCGTCGTCGCCATTGAGCGAGACTGGCACGTGATCGAAAAACACATCGACCGTATGCACGAACTGCTGGAAGAGATCATCCGCCAGGGTATCGCCGCCGGCGAATTTGCCGAACAGGATCCTGCGGTTGCCGCCCGGTCCTTCGGGGCCGCCACGGTGGTCATGTGCCATCCGCAAATGGTGGCGCAATGTCTCTCCAAGCCAAACCGGGCGACGCCCGACGAAATTACCGAATTTGCAATTAATGCCTTGAGATGAACGCGGCCGCCAAGGCCCGCTCCCACGCTTCATTTTTGATCAGGAGTGCGAACATGCTTTCGCCGAGCAATACCTATATTCGCCTGTCTGCCATTTCGATCTTTTCCGCCGCAGTGCTGGCTCTGTCCGGCTGCTCCGAAGAAAAAGCCGAGACCAGGCAGATCGTGCGCCCGGTGAAAGTGGTCGAGATCGCCGCCATCGATACGTCGCGCACGCTCAGCTATTCCGGCACGGTGCGCGCCCGCACCGAAATGAACCTCGGCTTCCGCGTCAACGGCAAGATCACTGAACGCCTCGTCGATATCGGCCAGCGGGTCAAATCGGGCGATCTGCTCGCCCGTATTGACCCGTCCGACTACGAGCTTGCTCTGACCAGTGCGAAAGCAAGCCTTGATGCCACTGAGCGGCAGGTCGAGACGGCGGAACTGGCGCGAGTGCGTGCCGAACAGCTGTTTGCCAAGAATGTTTCGCCGAAATCGCAGCTCGAACAGACAACGCTCAGCTACAATCAGGCCGTCGCCACGCGTGACTCGGCCCGCTCGGCGCTCGACCAAGCGAAAAACCAGGTCAGCTATACCAACCTGAAGTCCGACCAGAACGGCATTGTTACTGCGGTGAGTGCCGATATCGGCCAGGTCGTCGGCTCGGGAACGCCCGTTGTCAGTGTCGCCGTTGATGGCGAAAAGGAAGTGCTGGTCGCCATACCTGAGACGGATATCGCCCAGTTCAAGCCCGGCAAGGTGGTCACGGTCGGCTTCTGGTCGGATGCCTCCCTGATGCTGCAGGGCAAGGTGCGGGAGGTGGCCGGCAGCGCTGAGCCACAGTCGCGGACATTTGCGGTGCGTATCAGCCTGCCGAATGATCAAAACGTGCTTCTCGGCATGACCGCCGGCATCATTGCCGCCGCTTCCGACGTCCAGCAGTTCGTCACCATCCCTCTAAGCGCGCTTGCCAGGAAGGGGGGCGAACCGATCGTCTGGACCGTCGATCGCACCGCCGAGACCGTGCATTCCCGCCCGGTCGAGGTTGCTGATTTTACTGGTGACGGTGTGCGGATTGCCGAGGGATTGAAGCCCGGCGATGTCGTGGTCGCCGCCGGCACGCAGTTCATGACCGAAGGCCTGAAAGTGAAGGTCGGCGACGACGTCGCACAGCAATTGGCTGCCACAGAACACACGCAACTCGTGCGCTGACCCAGATCCATCGAAAGCGGAATAACGCCGATGACCTCCTCCTCCTCCGACCACAAGCAGTCCTTCAACCTGTCGCGCTGGGCAATCGGCCATCCGAGCATCGCCCGCTTCCTTTTCGGCCTCATCCTGATCACAGGCGTTCTTGGCCTGATGCGCATGGGCCAAAAGGAAGATCCAGATTTCACCTTCCGCGTCATGGTCGTGCAGGCCATCTGGCCGGGCGCGTCGATCCAGGACATGGAGGATCAGGTCGTCAACAAGATCGAGCGCAGGCTGCAGGAAACCCCGCATCTCGATTTCGTCCGCTCTTATACCCGCGCCGGCAGTGCCATCATCACCCTGCAGGTTAAGGGGGATACCAATGCAGCTGAGGTGGCCGATGCTTTCTATCAGGTACGAAAAAAGGTCGGCGATATCGCCAATGAATTGCCGCAGGGCCTGCTCGGCCCCTATTTCAACGACGAGTTCGGCGACACCTTCGTCACCCTGCATTCGCTGAGCGGCGAGGGCTACAGCTATCCGGAGCTGAAGAAGTTCGCCATCCAGGCGCGCGACATGCTGCTGACGACCCCGGGCGTCGAAAAGGCCGTGATCATCGGCGATCAGCCGCAGAAGATCTACATCGACATCTCGTCTGCCGTGCTGGCATCGCGCGGGCTGACGCTGGCCGATGTGCAGAACGCCATCAAGGGTCAGAACAATGTCGATCCGGCAGGCTCCGTCGATACCGGCACGCGCTCCGTGCGGATCTCGGTCGAGGGTGGGGTAACCCAGCCGTCCGATATCCGCGAACTGCGGCTGCGCTCCGGCAATGAGGTTACGCGGCTCGGCGATATCGCCACGGTCTCCTCAGGTCTGGAAGACCCTTATCAGCGCAAATACCGTTTCAACGGCGAAGACAGCGTCCAGATCGGCGTGGTCATGGCCAAGGGCTACAAGGTGACCGATGTCGGCGCAGCCGTCGAGGAAACCTACAAGCAGTTTGAAACAGCACTTCCCTATGGTGTGAAGGTCGACCAGATTGCCGACCAGCCGGAAGTGGTCACCGAGGCAGTCGGCGAATTCATGAAGGCGCTCGGCGAAGCGCTGGTGATCGTGCTGGTCGTCTCCTTCCTGTCGATCGGCTGGCGCTCAGGCCTAGTGATCGCCATTGCCATTCCGCTCGTTCTCGCCGCCACCTTCGCCATCATGTATGAGCTCGGCATCGACCTGCAGCGTATTTCGCTGGGCGCGCTGATCATTGCGCTCGGGCTTCTGGTCGATGATGCGATGATCGTCGTCGAGCTGATGGAGCGCAAACTGGAAGAGGGGCTCGACAAGCTCGATGCCGCCAGCTTTGCCTATTCCTCGACCGCATTTCCGATGCTGACCGGCACGCTGATCACCACGGCAGGCTTCATTCCCGTCGGCTTTGCCGCATCAACAGCGGGTGAATATGTCCGCTCGCTGTTTTATGTTGTCGGCATTGCGCTGGTCGTTTCCTGGTTCGTGGCGGTCTATTTCACGCCCTGGCTTGGCTATATGATCCTCAAGCAGCGCGCCCATGCCGGAGAACATCACGATGTCTTCGATACGCGCTTTTATCGCCGCCTGCGTGCAACCGTCGGCTGGGCGGTGCGCCACCGCATCATTGTTCTTTCCCTGACGCTCGTCACCTTCATGACCAGCCTCTGGGCGTTCCAGTTCATCCCGAAAAACTTCTTCCCGCAGTCGTCGCGTCCGGAAATCCTCGTCGATCTCTGGCTGCCGGAAGGCACCAGCATCAAGGAAGTCGAAACCCAGGCCAAGGCTCTGGAGGCCAGGATCATTGACGATACCGACAAGAAATTCATCGCCACCTATATCGGCGAGGGCGCGCCGCGCTTCTTCCTGCCGCTCGATCAGCAGCTGCGCAATCCGAATTTCGCCCAGTTGCTCGTCATGGCCAAGGACGAGCCGGCCCGCGAACGGCTGATCGTCAAGCTGCGCACCATTCTGGCCGAGGATTTTCCGACGATCCGCGGCAAGGTCGACCGCCTGTTCCTTGGCCCGCCGACCGGCTGGCCGGTCCAGATTCGTGTCACCGGGCACGATCGCGCCGAGGTTCGCCGGATCGCCGACCAGGTGAAGGCGAAGTTTGCCGAAAACCCTGAGCTTGGCGCCATCCACGACGATTGGCTGGAGCCGGTTCCGGCGATGAAGCTGGTGATCGATCAGGACCGCGCTCGCGCGCTCGGCGTCTCATCGCAGCGCATCCGCCAGATGCTGCAGGCGACGATGAGCGGCGCGCCGCTCGACGATTTCCGGGACGGCGAGGAAACGGTCTCTATTGTTGCGCGGGAGCAGGAAAGCAGCCGCCATCTGCTGACGGCCGTGCACTCGATCTATGTCCCGACCGATTTCGGCAGTTACGTGCCGCTGTCGCAGGTCGCCAAGGTCGCGCCTGTTCTCGAACAGGGCGTCGAGTGGCGTCGCAACCGCCTGCCGACGATTACCGTGCGCGGCACGCTTCCCGATGGCGTGCAGCCAAACGATGTCGCCATGAAGATGTATGCCGACTTGAAGCCGCTGCGTGACAGTCTTGCGCCCGGTTATTCCGTCGAGATCCAAGGCGGTGCAGAGGATGCGGCCGAGAGCCAGCAGTCGATCGCCGACAAAGCGCCGGTCATGCTCGCCGTCATCGTCGTGCTCTTGATGATCCAGCTTCAGCATTTCGGCAAGGCGATGCTGGTTCTGGCAACCGGCCCGCTCGGCATCATCGGTGCGGCCGCCGCACTCCTCATTAGCGGCGCCCCGTTCGGTTTCGTCGCCATCCTCGGCGTCATCGCGCTGCTCGGCATCATCATGCGCAACTCGATCATCCTTGTCGATCAGATCGATCAGGATATTGCTTCAGGCATGGAACGGACGGAAGCAATCGTTGGTTCGGCCGTGCGCCGTTTCCGGCCGATCGTGCTGACGGCGATGACGGCGGTGCTGGCGCTGATCCCGATCTCACGCGGCGTATTCTGGGGGCCGCTCGCCTATGCGATGATGGGCGGTATCCTGGTTGCGACCGTGTTGACCATCCTCGTCCTTCCGGCCGGCTATGCGCTATTCTTTGGCAAGCAGCCGAAGAGCAAGGTTTCTGAGCCGGAGCCAGCAGACAATGAAGCGGAGGAGACTGGAGGATATCCGGCCGCGATCGCAGCGGAATAATCTTCCCCAGTGTGAAGAATGCCGGCGGCTGGTGTTGCGTGCGCCGCAACCTGCAATGCAGGCCGAGGGCAGGGGAGGCGCATTGAAACGATTTAGAGTACAGCGAGCCATCTGGTACGCGCATAGCGCATGGCTGCCCTGCAAAACTCTGCCTACAATTTAAGCTGAATCAATGTATATTAAAACCATCGAAGCAATGCACCTCCTCCCGCAGAGCTTCGATATGCAAGCGGCCTCACTCCTCCTCCCAGAGGCGCTTGCGGAATGGCAACACTCCTCCTCCCAGTTGCCATTCGGTTCTATTCGAAAGCCTGCCGCACCTCCTCCCGCGGCAGGCTTTTTCGATTCTAGGCCTGTTTTCCCTCGTCTACATGCAAACACAAAAAAACCGCCGCGAAGTATGACCTCGCGACGGCCCAGGACGTTTATGCGCTTTGATCAGCGCAGCGGCGGGGCGTAGACCAGACCGCCATTGTTCCAGAGATTGTTCAGGCCGCGCTCGATCTTCAGCGGGCTGTCCTTGCCAAGATGGCGCTCGAACACTTCGCCATAATTGCCGACGGCCGAGATGGCCTGAAAAGCCCATTTCGGATCGAGGCCGAAGTTCTTGGAGATCGCGCCGTCTGCACCCAGGAAGCGCTTCTGCGCCACGGTGCCGTCTTCCGCCGTTTTGGCGGCATTTTCCTTGGTGATGCCCAGTTCTTCCGCCTCGATCAGCGCGAACAGGGTCCAGCGAACGATCTTGAACCATTGCTCGTCGCCCTGGCGAACGGCCGGTCCGAGCGGCTCCTTGGAGATGACCTCGGGCAGGACCATGTAATTGTCGGGATCGGTCAGCGTCAGGCGCTGGGCGTAGAGCGCGGAGGCATCCGTCGAATAGACGTCGCAGCGGCCGGTGCCGAAGGCCTGCACGGTCTGGTCGGGCTTTTCAAAGGCAATTACGTTGTACTGGATGCCGTTGGCGCTGAAGTAATCGGCCATGTTCTGTTCGGTCGTGGTACCGGTTTCGGTGCAGACCGAAGCGCCCGACAGTTCCTTGGCGCTCTTTACGCCCAGATCCTTGCGGATCATGAAGGCCTGGCCGTCATAATAGTTGGCGCCGACAAAGCTCATGCCAAGATCGGTATCGCGCGACAGGGTCCAGGTGGTCTGGCGCGACAGAAGGTCGACTTCACCGGATTGCAGGGCGGCAAAGCGTTCCTTGGTGGAAAGCGGCACATATTGCACCTTGCTGGAATCGCCGAGTGTCGCTGCCGCCACGGCGCGGCAGAAATCAACGTCGAAGCCTGCCCATTCGCCCTTGTCGTTCGGGCTCGAAAAGCCGAGAACACCCTGGCTGACGCCGCAGCGCAGCGCGCCGCGTTCGCGAGAAATGTCCAGCGTGCCCGCCTGTGCTCCCGTGCCTGCCAGCGTCGCTGCGGCAAACAATGCAAGAATTGCTGATTTCATGATTTTGTCCTCCTCCGGTTTTTAGTCACACGTATCCCGTCCGGGCAGCGCTAAGCGCTGCCAAGCTTCTTTCCTGTTCGTTTCTGGTATTGACCGGGCCTATCAGCCCCGGGCTGTGACCGCCTCGAATGTTTCCTCGAGTATGGAAAGCAGATGGTCCGCATCGCGCTTCGAGAAGATCATCGGCGGGCGCATCTTCAGTACGTTGTCATGCGGCCCTTCGGTGCCCATCAGCACGCCGCGCTGCCGCGCGCCGTTCGAGACCGCGCGGGCAAAATCGGTCGCCGGCGCCTTGGTCTTGCGGTCGGTCACCAGTTCGATACCAAGGAAAAGACCCAGGCCGCGCACATCGCCGATCACCTCGTAACGGTCCTGCATCGCCTGGAAACCGGCCATCAGGTAGTTGCCGATCTCCAGCGCATTGCCGCGCAGGTCCTGGCCCTCGATCACGTCGAGCACGGCGAGACCAACAGCGCAGGAAACCGGGTTGCCGCCGAACGTGTTGAAATATTCCATGCCGTTGTTGAAGCTATCGGCAATCTCGCGGGTGGTCACGACAGCCGCCAGCGGATGGCCGTCACCGATCGGTTTGCCCATGGTGACGATGTCGGGCACGACACCCTGTTCCTCGAACGCCCACCAGTGGCTGCCCACCCGGCCGAAGCCGACCTGAACCTCGTCGGCAATGCAGACACCGCCGGCATCCCGCACCATCCGGTAGACTTCCTTCAGGTAACCCTGCGGCAGGAACACCTGCCCGGCAACGCTCGGGATGGATTCGGCGATGAAGAAGCCCGGACCTTCGCCCTTTGCCTGCATCTCAGCGATCAGTCCGGCAACGCTTTCGGCATAGCGCTTGCCGTGTTCTTCGATCGCCCAATCGGCAGGAGCGCGGTAGCTGTCGGGAACGGCGGCCACATGCACATGCGGCTTCTTCTCCTTGCCGCCCTTGCGGCGGAACTTGTAGGGGCTGATCTCGATCAGTTCCTGCGTCGTGCCGTGATAGGCCCAGTCGAGCACGATGGCGTTTTCGCGGCCGGTATGGGCACGCATCATCCGCAGCGCCAGGCTGTTGGCTTCCGAGCCGCTGTTGACGAATCCGGCGACCGTCAGTTCCCTCGGCAGTGTCGCGGTCAGCCGTTCGGCATAGGCAACGATATTGTCATGCAGGTAACGTGTGTTGGTGTTCAGCGTCGCCGCCTGCCGCGCCATCGCTTCGACCACGGCCGGGTGTGCATGGCCGATATGGCAGACATTGTTGAAGCAATCGAGATAGGCGCGGCCGCTGTCATCGATCAGCCAGACACCGTCGCCGCGCACGAACTTGATCGGCTTGTCATAGGAAATCGACAGGTTGGGAACCAGAAGTTCCTTGCGCAGCGTGACGATCTCCTCATGCGAACGCCCGGTCTTTTCGTAAAATTCCGGGGCAATACCGGCAAAGGCATTGGCATCGGGAAACAACTCGGCCCAGACGTCGAGATAGCGCTCTTCGCCGACGCCAAGGATTTCGGTGGCGGAAAGCCGGGTGTCGACGGACAGTTGCAGATGCAGGTGGGGCGCCCAGCCTCCGTTTTCCGCAGGAGCGCCCATCTGTCCAACCAGCGCACCGGCGTTCAGACGGTCGCCCGCCTTCAAGCGTCCGAGCGCTTCATGAGCAAGATGGCCCCACAGGCTGATAAAGGCCGGGCAGTCCTCAGGTTCATGGCGAAGCGCAATCAGGCAGCCGTAACCAAGCGGATCCGGCTCGATCTCGACACTGACGACCGTGGCAGCGATCGGCGTGTAGAGCTTGGTGCCTGCAGCCATGAACAGGTCTAGGCCGAGATGACGGATGCGGCGGGTCTTTTCGATCAGCCGCGAGACGAACATGTCGCCGGAATAGACCGTGCGCTTCTCGCCCCAAGGGCCGATGCCGAGGTCGACGCCGCGGTCGGCGCAATAGGCTTCCCAGATTGCCTGCGCCTCGTCCGGCTGTTCGCCGGCCGACTTGACCGTCATCGGATGCTGCGGATCGCCATAGGGAACAAGCGCTGCCGGATAGGTCGCGGCCGGGCGGTCGAGCAGTGGATGAAGCGTCTTCCGGTTGGCTTCAATCCAGGCGGTGACGGCGCGCGTGCCGGGTGTCGCCTCGAAACCGCAGGCATGCCGCAGGATCGCGGTGGCAAAACGCGGGTTCATCGCATCGAGCTTGCGCAGCAGCGTCCAGGCCGGCTTTTCACTGATGGCGAGATAGGGATTGCCGCCGGTATGGGCATGGCGCGAGGCCGAGATGGTCACGGAGGTAACGAGCCGCATGGCGATGAGGTCGAAGAGAAGATCGACTTCCTCTTCGAGCAGCGGATATTCGGCATGGAAGCCCCGGGCAATGGCGCCGGCAGCGCCGATCGGATCGGCATGGTCGAGCCCCGCATAGGCGGCGGCGATCGCCACTTCGGCGATGACGGGCGCATAGAGCGCGTCGCCAAGATCGATCAGGCCGGCGATCCGGTCATGGTCGTCTTCCGCGACGAGCACGTTCCAGTCATTGGCATCGTTGTGAATGACCGTCGAGCGTAGCTTCGGCAGTTTCGGTTCGACCGTTGTTTCGAAACGGGCAAGGAACCGCTCCAGCAATGCGCGGTCGTCCGCATCGGCAATGTGCGGCAACCGGCCGGCGGAACGGCCGGCATTGCGGATGTTCCAGTCGAGATCGCGCAGCGCGCCGGGATGCATGAAGCCCTGCAGCGCGGTATCGAAGCGGCCAAGCAGACGGCCGAGCGAGGTGAGCGCTTCTTCACTGCGGGCGGACTGCGCCAGCGGCGTGCCCGGCACCCAGCCGACGAGGCGCAGCAGATGGCGCACGCCGTGGACGCTGGTCGTTTCGCCAAGGCTCGCGCCGGAAACTGTCGGGCGGATATGCGGGATCGGCAGATCCGGCGCATGGTCGCTGACATGGGTCAGCAGCGCCGTCTGGAAATCGCTTTCGACCTGTGGCTCGGCGGCATTGACGATCTTGAGGATGTAGATCCCGCCGGTGCTGGCCGTCACCTTGAAATTCTGGTCGCGCTCGCTGTCGAGCGGCGACAGCGTTCCGTCGAGGCCATAGTGCTCGGCCAGCAGGCGCTGTGCGTCTTCAATGGAAAAATCCGGGGTGGTCTTCAGCATGTCGGTCATGGCGGTTCCTTATCTGCCCCGCAGATTTGCACGGGCGGAGAAGCCATGCACCCGGCAATATGCCGGTTGCACCGGCATTATGTTTATAATAACCGTCATCTTGTCGGCACTTTGAAAGGCGCGCACTCATGCAGGATACAGACGCGATCGACCGGACGATCCTGAGCATCCTGTCGCGGGAAGCCCGGATCCCGATGAAGTCGCTCGCGGGCCGCATCGGGCTTTCCAGAAGCGCCACCACCGAACGCGTCACCCGGCTGGAAAAGGCCGGGATCATTCGCGGCTACCGGGCCGATATCGGCCAGCTCGACGAGGATCAGGTGTACGCCTTCCTGCTGCTGACGCTGAAGAAGACGCCGTCGATCGGCGTGCTCGACCGGCTGGCTGGCTTCTCCTCCGTGCGCAAGGTATCGTCTGTCAGCGGCCAGCTTGATCTTGTCGTTGAAGTCCAGGTCGGATCGATCAATGCGCTGAACGAACTCAGGAATGAAGTAGCGACGATGGAGAACGTCGATGACCTGACGACATCGATTGTGCTGCGCCGCGACATCGAACGCAGCTGAGCCGCGCTTGACTTTGCTGCGGATGCTCACACAATGAAGTCGAGGAAAATACAGCGTTTGCTGCCTTCTCTTGCCCTGATTGATGCAAGAGAAGAGGCGCTTGCCGCTGGGCCAACCCTGTTTCACTCCAAAACTGTTCCCCGAAAAATTTGAAAGTCTTTCGTTGAGCCCGTCGAAATGGACGGCTAGCGATCCGCCGCGCGAAAACGCACAATCACCAAACCGTGAATGAGACATCCGGCCTGCCGCCATGGCAGCCGGATACTGATCGGGCAGGGGCCCTGACAAGTCATGATGGCTTGAAGATCGGTACAGTGTGGTTGGTTGCCAGAGGAGAAGGCGGCCAGTCAGTGGCATGCGCCGGGAATGGATTTTTTCGGCCAAGGGAGGAAATATGTTTGAACGGCTCTTCAAGCTGAGTGAGCACAATACGACGATCCGCACCGAACTGGTTGCGGGCGTCACGACATTTCTCACAATGTCGTACATCATCTTCGTCAATCCGGATATTCTATCGACCACCGGCATGGACCGCGACGCGATCTTCGTCGCGACCTGTCTCGCCGCAGCACTCGGTTCGATCATCATGGCGCTGGTCGCCAACTGGCCGATCGGCATGGCGCCTGGCATGGGCCTCAATGCCTTCTTCGCCTTCACGGTCGTCGCCGCCCTCGGCTTCACCTGGCAGCAGGCGCTCGGCGCCGTCTTCATCTCGGGCCTGATCTTCCTCTTCCTGACGGTGACGGGGATCCGCAGTTGGCTGATTCAGGGCATTCCGCATTCGCTGCGCAGTGCGATCGCCACCGGTATCGGCCTTTTCCTCGGCATCATCGCCCTGAAGAATGCCGGTATCGTCGTCGATAATCCGGCAACGCTTGTTGGCCTCGGCAGCCTCAAGGCCACCGGTCCGCTGCTGGCGATCTTCGGCTTCTTCGTCATTGCAGTGCTCGATGCCCTGAAAGTTCGCGGTGCGATCCTGATCGGTATTCTTGCCGTCACCGTGCTGTCCTGGATCACCGGCGTCAGCCAATTCCAGGGCGTCGTTTCGATGCCGCCCAGCATGGCGCCGACCTTCCTGCAGCTCGATATCGTCGGTGCACTGCATGGTGGCCTGGTCCACGTCATCCTCGTCTTCGTTCTGGTTGAAGTGTTCGACGCCACCGGCACGCTGATCGGCGTCGCCAAGCGCGCCAACCTGATCCAGGAAGGCAAGCCGAGCCGCCTCGGCCGTGCGCTTCTGGCAGACAGCACCGCCATCGTTGCCGGTTCGCTGATGGGTACCAGCAGCACCACGGCCTATGTCGAAAGCGCATCCGGCGTTCAGGCCGGCGGCCGCACAGGCCTGACGGCCCTGGTCATCGCCGTGCTGTTCCTCGCATCGCTGTTCATCTCGCCGCTGGCTGCATCGGTGCCCACGTATGCAACAGCCCCGGCTCTGCTCTATGTCGCCGGCCTGATGATGCGCGAACTGACTGAAGTCGATTGGGAAGACCTGACCGAAGCCGCACCGGCAGCGCTGACAGCTCTTGCCATGCCCTTCACCTACTCGATCGCCAACGGCCTTGCCTTCGGCTTCATCAGCTATGTCGTCCTGAAAGCCTTCACCGGAAAATGGCGCGCCATCCACCCGGCCACTTTCATCGTCGCCGCTCTGTTCGTCATCCGCTTCGCGTTCTTCGCGGAGTGAGTGCCACAACGAGGCGCGAACAGCCGCCTCGTTTCAAGCGATCTGAATATAGTGCGGGCCGCATCCATCGCGGCCCGTTTTATATGGCAAGTTTGCTCTGCCGCCGGTGGTTCAGGGGCGCTTTCATTAACCGATCCTATTTGGGCCGTGACGTGCAAGAGAGGTTCGCCCGGATTGTGGATAGCGCCCGGCAGGTCCCCGCCAGGAGTGCTTCCTGGCGGACAGGATGATAAACGAAATCGCAAGGGTGATGCGATCGGGAGATTTGGGATGGACCAGCGTGCTTATTCAATCGTGGCTCAAACGCCCTCTATAGAAGACTATCTGCATCTGCGTTCCGTGGCGGGGCTGAGCCCGTTCTCGCAAGAGGCAGCTGGCAAGGGGGTGGCGGGCACCGTTTTTTCCGCATTGGTTTTGTTCGAAGGCTCAACGATTGGGATGGGACGACTGATCGGGGATGGCGGTTGTTTCTTCCAGGTCGTGGACATTGCCGTTCATCCCGAACATCAGGGGCGCGGGCTTGGAAAGATGATCATGAAAGCCATTATGGGGTATATCGAAAACGAGCTTCCTGTTTCCGCCTATGTCAGTCTGATCGCGGATGTGCCGGCAAATTCGCTCTATGGAAAGTTCGGCTTCAAGGAAACTGCTCCAAGATCTCTCGGCATGGCATATCGCGTCGTGCGTTAGTATGAGCGGAAATGGCGCGTGCGTTACAGCGTTCAGTCATCTGCGATGGCCGCCAGAACCATAAAAAAATTCCAGAGGCCCGGCGCCGGTTCCCGGCCGCCGGGCTACGCACCCACCGATTTCGTGACCTGCGCGTCAGTGCCTCATTGCCAGTCAGTCATTTCGTACAACGGCCGGATTTCGATCTCACTCGGCCCCGGCATCGGATTGGGGCAGCGCTTGACCCAGGCAACGGCCTCGTCCATGTCCTTGACGTCCCAGAGCCAGAAGCCGGCCACCAGTTCGCGGGCTTCAGCGAACGGTCCGTCAATGACCGTGCGGCGGGATCCATCGAAGGCAACGCGCTTGCCCGCCGAGGAAGGTTTGAGACCGTCGGCGTCGCGCAGGATGCCGGCATCGCGCAGTTCGTCATTGAACTTGCCCATCGCCTCCATCATCGCATTCGTCTCGGCTGTTGGGAAAAAACCCTTTTCGCTGTCTTCGGTCGCTTTCACGAGCACCATCACACGCATCCTCTATCTCCTTGTTAGAGCCGGCCTCAATGGCCGGTCATCCTAACGACGAACGGGCTTTTCGGAAATCGACATCGTCCCGCAGAATTTCTTGCCGGTCGAAAGTGATCGTGTTTGGTCTTTTCTAACAGTGCTGGGAAGCGCTTAGCAGACCAAAAACGGTGCCTCGTAAAAATGCTCCTCCAGATTGATACCATCGCCGGCACGGTCGACGACGGCGAAGTCGGAAACCCCATCGAGCGGTGTCAGGATACCGTGCCAGACGTTGCGGCCGATATTGACGCCCTGTCCGGGTGCCGTCTTGAAGGCGATCGGGTCGCCCGGGCCATCCGGGGTCTCTTCGGCAACAACCACAAGAAAAGGATGTTCGCTGAGTGGAATGAACGCCTGACTGCCGAAGGGGTGCCGCTCCACCATGCCGAGTTCAAGCGGCAGCGGATAAGGCTCGCCGCGCAACAGGCTGATCATCGGGCGGGCCTTTTCGCCGGTCGTCTCGATCTTGGCGAGATCATGATAACGCACACATTTGCCTGCGTTGATCGGGAAATTGTGGGCGCCCTCGGTTTCCAGAACCTCGCCGAAGGGGGCGAAGGCCTCGCGGGTCAATGGCCGGATATGGATCGTCTTCATCATCTCCCCCTCAGTTCGGCAACATGTCGGTCAGACGCAGCAGCGCGATCCGCTCGACCTGACGGCAGGCCGTTTGAAACTCCGTCTGCCAGTCATTGCCGATGCGGCGTTGGAAGGCCGCCAGGATGTCGCTCTTGTCGAGGCCGCGCACGGCGATGATGAAGGGAAAGCCGAAGGTTTTGACATAACGGCCATTGAGCGTGTTGAACTGTTCGCGCTCAGCGTCTGTCAGAGCATCGAGGCCAGCGGATGCCTGTTCGCTGGTCGAGCTTTCGGTCAGGCGCTTGGCCCGCGCCAGCTTGCCGGCAAGATCGGGGTGAGCGTTGAGCACCGCCAACCGCTCCGTTTCGCTGGCACCACGGAAGACTGCCGCCAATGCGGCATGCAGACCGATGGCCGTATCGTTGGCGGCTCCCAACTCGCCCGCAAAGGCGCGCCGGGCGATCCAGTCCGAATGTTCGAAGACGCCACCGAAGCGGGCAACGAAAGCCTCTTCCGAAAGACGCGACGGGCGGCTGTCATTCGCCTTGAAGGGAAAGGTCTTAGCCCAATGGTCGGCGATATCGATGCGCCGGGCGATCCAGACCTTGTCATGGCTCTTCACATAGTCGATGAACCGGGCAAGGGCTGCTGCGCGTCCCGGCCGCCCAACAAGGCGGCAATGCAGGCCGATATTCATCATCTTTGGCGCCCCTTCAGCACCCTCTGCATAGAGCACGTCGAACGTGTCCTTCAGATAGCTGAAGAACTGGTCGCCGCTGTTGAACCCTTGGGGGGTGGCAAAGCGCATGTCGTTGGTATCGAGCGTGTAGGGAATGACCAGCTGGGGCTTGCCGCCATACTCATGCCAGTAGGGCAGGTCGTCGGCATAGCTATCGGAGACATAGGCAAAGCCACCTTCCTCACTGACGAGATCGACGGTGTTTTCCGAACAGCGGCCGGTATACCAGCCGCGTGGCCGCTCACCGGTCACCAGCGTGTGCAAGCGGATTGCCTCGGCGATCTGCTTGCGTTCCTCGGCCGGGTCCATGTCCTTGTGCTCGACCCATTTCAGTCCGTGCGAGGCGATTTCCCAACCGGCGCTCTGCATGGCCGCCACCTGTTCCGGGGAGCGCCTCAGGGCGGTTGCGACACCATAGACGGTGACGGGGACATCACGCTCGGTCAAAAGCCGGTGCAGCCGCCAAAAACCGGCGCGGGCACCGTATTCATAGATCGATTCCATGTTCCAGTGGCGCTGTCCCATCCATGCGCTGGCACCGACGATTTCCGACAGGAAGGCCTCCGAGGCGATGTCGCCATGCAACACGCAGTTTTCGCCGCCCTCTTCATAATTGACGACAAACTGGACGGCGATGCGGGCCTCATCCGGCCAGGCGGCGTTCGGTGCGGTGGCGCCGTAGCCCTGGAGATCGCGTGGATATCGCATGAAATCATTCCTCCCAAAACGTTCGATTGGCCGATTTCTAACCGCAAATCGCGCGCGTCATTCCCCCTCAAAATTTTGAAAGTCTCGAACGATCAGCCTGCTACCGCAGGGAAGTGAGGTGGCGGATAGTGACCGGATGAATGCAGTCTTCGGGAGGTGAAACGCATGCAATCTGGAACAGCCGGCCGGCTGACGACCCACGTGCTCGACACGGCGCTTGGCAAGCCCGCCGAGAACCTGCGCATCGATCTCTTCCGCATCGACGGCGAGCGTGCCGTTGAGATCGGCTCGACCCGCACCAATGATGACGGCCGCTGCGATGCGCCGATTTTGAGCGGCGATGCCATGAAGTCCGGGACCTATGAGCTGCGCTTCCACGCCGGCGATTATCTCGGCCAGACGGATGGCGAAGTGGCGTTCCTCGATATCATCCCCATCCGCTTCGGCATCGCAGACGAGACGGCGCATTACCACGTGCCATTGCTGCTGTCGCCCTACAGCTATTCGACCTATCGCGGGAGCTGAGCCATGACCGTCCAGATTCGCAGCGCCATCCGTTTCCTGCTCAATCATCGCCAAGTCGAACTCTCGGCCGTGTCGGCGGTTCAGACCTTACTCGATTTCCTGCGGCTCGACCGTAATCTGCGCGGCACCAAGGAAGGCTGCGCCGAAGGCGACTGTGGCGCCTGCACCGTGCTGGTCGGCCGCCTGCTGGATGGCCAGCTGAAATACGAAAGCGTCAATGCCTGCATCCGTTTCGTCGGCTCGCTTGATGGCTGCCATATCGTGACGGTGGATTCGCTCGCCGTGCCAGGCGGCCCGCTGCATCCGGTGCAGCAGGCGATGGTCGATACCCATGCCTCGCAATGCGGTTTCTGCACGCCGGGCTTCGTGATGTCGCTCTATGGGCTCTGGATGGAAAATCCGAAACCTTCAGTCGCGGAGATCGAGAAGGCGCTGCAGGGCAATCTCTGTCGCTGCACCGGTTATGCCGCCATCATCCGCGCGGCCGAAGCGGTCGCAGTCGTCGGCGATCTGGACAAGGACCCGCTGGTCGCGGAGCGTGCAACGATTATCGAGAAGCTGGAAGCGCTGAAGGACGGCAAGCGCGTCGAGATCGGTGAAGGATCCGAGCGTTTCCTGCTGCCGGCTTCGGTCGATGATCTCGCCGAAATCTATGAGGCGGAGCCGAAAGCCCGCATCGTCGCCGGTTCCACCGATGTCGGCCTGTGGGTGACGAAGTTCATGCGCGATATCGCGCCGGTCGTGCATCTCAGCCATCTCGACGAGTTGCGCCGCATCACCGTCGATGAGGCCGGCATCACCTTTGGCGCTGGTGTCAGCTACACCGAATCCTTTCCGCTGATCGCAAAACATTTCCCTCAGCTCATCGAGCTCTGGAACCGAATCGGCGGCCAGCAGGTGCGCAACATGGGTACGATCGGCGGCAATATCGCCAACGGTTCGCCGATCGGCGACACGCCGCCGGCGCTGATTGCGCTCGGCGCGTCCGTCGTGCTGCGCAAGGGCAAGGTCAGCCGTACTGTGCCGCTCGAAAGCTTCTTCATCGAATATGGCAAACAGGACCGCCAACCTGGTGAATTTGTTGAGGCCGTGCGCCTTCCATTCCTGAACGAAAACGTCCTTTACGCTGTCTACAAGATCACCAAGCGGCTGGACGAAGATATTTCCGCCGTCTGTGGCGCCTTCCGCATCACCCTTGATGCGGGCGACAAGATTGCCAGCGCGGTGATCGCCTATGGCGGCATGGCCGGAACACCGAAGCGGGCTGACAATGCCGAGGCGGTGTTGACCGGAGCGGATTGGACGGAAGCCACCGTCGAGGCCGCCATGGCGGCACTCGGCAAGGATTACACGCCGCTCACCGACTGGCGGGCATCTGCTGATTACCGGCTGCTGGTGGCACAGAACCTCTTGCGCCGCTTCTATCTGGAAACGCAGGGCGATGAGCCGGTGCGGCTTGACCGCAAGCAGGCTGTGTGAGGAGAAGACCATGAACGTCATGCAGCCCATCAATCGCATCCGCGGCGGTGTCCACGAAAACGAACGCCACGAATCCGGCCACAAGCATGTGACGGGAACCGCTGAATATATCGACGATATTCCCGAACCCGCGGGCACCCTGCACGCCTATCTCGGCCTGTCGCAGCGCGCCCATGCGCAGATCCTGTCGATCGATTTTGATGCCGTCAAATCCGCGCCCGGCGTGATCGGTGTGCTGACGGCAGACGATATTCCCGGCGAGAACGACGTCAGCCCGGCACACAAGCATGATGACCCGGTCTTTGCGACCGGCAAGGTCGAATTCCACGGCCAGCCGATCTTTGCCGTGATCGCCGAAACCCGCGATGCTGCCCGCCGCGCTGCCGCCAAGGTCAAGATCGAGTATCAGGACCTGCCGCATGTCACCGACGTGCTCGAAGCGGCCGCTGCCAATTATCCGCTGGTCATCGATCCCCTGAAGCTGGAGCGCGGCGATATCTCCGCCGGATTTGCCAAGGCAAAGAACATTCTCGAAGGCGAGATGCGCATCGGCGGGCAGGATCATTTCTATCTCGAAGGCCATATCTCCTTCGCCATCCCCGGCGAAGACGACGAAATTTTGCTCTATTCCTCGACCCAGCATCCGAGTGAAACTCAGCACATGGTCGGCCAGGTGCTGGGCGTCGCGTCCAATGCCGTGACCATCAATGTGCGGCGCATGGGCGGCGCTTTCGGCGGCAAGGAAACACAGGCAAACCTGTTTGCGGCGGTCGCAGCGCTCGCGGCGAAGAAGTACCGCTGCGCCGTCAAAATCCGCCCGGACCGCGATGACGACATGAGCGCGACCGGCAAGCGCCATGATTTTCATGTCGGCTACAAGGTCGGTTACGACGACGACGGCCGCATCGAAGCGGTCGATGCGACCTTCTCGGCCCGTTGTGGCTTCTCGGCCGATCTCTCCGGCCCGGTTACCGACCGCGCGCTGTTTCACGCCGATAACTGCTATTTCTATCCAAATGTCCGGCTGCGGTCGCGGCCGTTGAAGACCAATACCGTTTCGAACACCGCGTTTCGCGGTTTCGGTGGCCCGCAGGGCATGGTCGGTGGCGAGCGGATGATCGAGGATGTCGCCTATGCGCTGGGCAAGGACCCGCTCGAAATCCGCAAACTGAATTTCTACGGCGGCGAGGGGCGCAACCTGACGCCCTATCACCAGACCGTCGAAGACAACATCATCGGCCGTATCATCGAGGAACTCGAAACCTCCTGCGATTACGCGGCACGGCGCGAGGCGGTTCTGGCTTTCAACCGCAAGAGCAGCATCATCAAGCGCGGTATCGCGCTGACGCCGGTCAAGTTCGGCATCTCTTTCACCAAGACGGAGTATAACCAGGCCGGCGCGCTGGTGCATGTCTATGCCGATGGGTCGATCCATCTCAACCACGGCGGCACGGAGATGGGGCAGGGGCTCTATACCAAGGTGGCGCAGGTGGTGGCCGACGAATTCCAGGTCGATCTGGACCGGATCAAGGTAACGGCAACGACGACCGGCAAGGTGCCGAACACCTCGGCGACGGCCGCGTCCTCCGGTTCCGACCTCAACGGCATGGCCGCCGCCAATGCCGCCCAACAGATCAAGGCGCGGCTGGTCACCTTTGCGGCCGAGCGCTGGAATGTCAGCGAAAACGATGTCGCGTTCGAGCCGAACACGGTCCGCGTTGGCGCCGAGCGTATTGCCTTTTCGGAGTTCATCAAGATCGCCTATGGATCCCGTATCCAGCTTTCGGCGGCGGGCTTTTACAAGACGCCGAAAATTCACTGGAACCGCTCCGAAGGCCGGGGGCGTCCGTTCTTCTACTATGCCTATGGTGCCTCCTGCTCCGAGGTCAGCGTCGATACGCTGACCGGCGAATATCAGGTCGACCGTGTCGATGTGCTGCACGATGCCGGCAAGTCGCTCAATCCGATCCTCGATATCGGCCAGGTCGAGGGTGCCTTCGTGCAGGGCATGGGCTGGCTGACGACCGAGGAACTGTGGTGGGATGGCAAGGGGCGGCTCAGAACCCATGCACCATCTACCTACAAGATCCCGCTCGCCTCCGACCGGCCACGGATCTTCAACGTCAAGCTCGCCGAATGGTCCGTCAACCGCGAAGAGACGATCCGCCGTTCCAAGGCGGTCGGCGAACCACCGTTCATGCTGCCGATCTCGGTTTTTGAGGCAATCTCGATGGCGGCGGCGAGCGTTGCGGAGTATCGTATTTCACCGCGCATCGATGCGCCGGCGACGCCGGAGCGGGTTTTGCTCGGCATCGAGCGGCTGCGCCGCGCGGCAAGAAACGGGTGATTGGACATGGCCGCCAAGCGCGAAGACATCAGGGATTTCCTGCGCCGCGAGCCGGGCTGCGTGTTCGTCGAAGTGACGGGTGCCGCCGGTTCGACGCCGCGTGATACCGGTGCCTGGATGCTGGTGGCGGCCGAAGGCCTGTTCGGGACCATTGGCGGCGGTCAGTTGGAATATATGGCCATTGACCATGCGCGCCGCAGCCTGCGGCAGGGCGTGCCTGCCGAAGAGATGAACGTTCCGCTCGGCCCGGAAATCGGCCAGTGCTGCGGCGGCCGTGTCGGGCTTTCCTTCACGCAGATGAGCCCCGAACTTTCCACATTCCTCATTGCGCGCAGCGATCGCGAGATGGCCGCCCGGCCTCACGTCTATGTGTTTGGCGCCGGTCATGTCGGCGATGCACTGGCGATGGCCTTGTCGCTGGTGCCCTTGCGTATCGTGCTTGTCGATACCCGCGAGGACGAACTGGCTGCTTCGACGGTTCCCGGTATCGAAACCTGCCTGACGGCGATGCCGGAGGCGGTGGTGCGCGACGCTCCGGCCGGAAGCTCGTTTGTTATCCTCACCCATGACCATGCATTGGATTTCCTGATCACCGCGGAAGCTTTGCGCCGCAGTGATGCGGCCTATGTCGGCATGATCGGTTCGAAGACCAAGCGCGCGACCTTCAAGAACTGGCTCTCCCGCGAGGTTGGGCGGCCGGAACTGTTCGACCGCCTGATCTGCCCAATCGGCGGCACGGCGGTGAAGGACAAGCGACCGGCGGTGATCGCTGCGTTGGCGGCAGCGGAGATCATGACAGTTGCTTTAAATTACGATCGGGTCGGCACTGCTCACCTGCGGCGGGACATTGGCGCGCCAGCGAGAAGCGCGTTGCGCTGACCGCTCATATCCACGGATTGTGGCACCGCACGCCCAGCGGTTCGAAATGTGCCGTATTGCGGGTAACGACATCCAGACCATGGAGAAGCGCGATCGCTGCGATCATCGCGTCTGGAGACGGACGTTTGTCGGCGGTCGGGAGCTTGCCGGCAATCGAGGCTGCATCGGCATCGAAGGGCAATATCCGGCCATGGAAGCGAGGAAGCACGATGGCCCTGAACCATTGGTCGAGTTCTGCCGCAAAGACTGTGTCGCGATTTTGCTCTCGCGAGATGCCAAACTCGATTTCCATGATCGTTATTGCCGGGAGAAATGCTGTGCTGGCATCGAAATCGGCAAAGAATACGCGGAATTCTTCCGTCTGACGCTCCGGCCGCCGTGCGGCCGAAACCACATTTGTGTCAAGGAGTAGAGGCATCAGAAGGTGACGTCACGTCCGGAGAAGTCGACGCGCTCCGGCTCAAAATCCTTGTCTGAGCCGGGTGAGGGATCGGCCAGAGCTTCGAGTAAGCTCATCGGTTTTTTCCAGCTTCGCTGAAAGTCGTCATAATTAACAAGCACATAGCTCGCTTCGCCATGCTCGGTGATGACAAGCGGGCCTTCGTTGGCGGCTTTTTTTGCCTTGCTGGGGTTCTGGTTGAAGTCTGCACTGGTCATGAGGGCATAGGACATCGACACCTCCATCTAGTATATTTATAACAATATATACTATTTTCTCCGGCAGATTCAATGTGGACCGCCTCTCGCCGTCTATTCCAGCATCTTGCCGATCATCCGCTGACAGCGTTCGGCCATGAAATCGATCATCAGGCGAACCTTTGGGTCCTGGAAGCGCTTGTGTGGATAGATCGCGGCGAGCTGGACGCTGGCGGGTGGGGTATCTTTGAGGATCTCCACCAGCGAGCCTTCGTTGAGATAGCTCTTTACCTCGAACAGCGGCTTGTTGATGATGCCGCGGCCTTCAAGCGCCCACTGGGTCAGGACATCGCCGTCGTCGGAATCGTAGGGGCCGCCGATTTCCAGTTTGCGGGTGCCGTCCGGCGTCTGCAGCGTCCAGTAATATTCCTTCGAGCCCGGATAGCGTAAAAGCAGACAGTCGTGCTTGTCGTCGATCAGTGCATCCGGCGTTTCCGGCGTGCCGCGTTTTGCAAGGTATCCGGGGGCAGCGCAGACCACGCGCTGACAGTTGAGGATGCCGCGCATGCGCAGGTTGGAATCCTCCAGCACGCCGAGCTTGAAGGCGACATCGACGCCTTCGCTCAAGATATCGACATTGTGGTCGGAGAGACGCAAACGCACCTCGATATCCGGATACTTGTCATGGAATTCCGGAATGCCCGACGCGATCAGGCGCCGGCCAATGCCGAGTGGGGCTGTGATCCGGAGCGACCCCTTCGGGTTGTGCGAGAGATCGGCGATAGCGCTTTCGGCTTCGTTGACCGCCTCGATGATCTTGACCGCGCCCTGATAGAACACCCGGCCATGTTCCGTCGGTGAGAGCTTGCGCGTGGTGCGGTTGAACAGGCGCACGCCAAGGTGCCGTTCCAGCTCCTTGATGCGATTGCTGGCGACGGCAGGGGTCACCCGCTGGTCGCGGCCGGCGGAGGAGAGGGTACCGAGTTCAACGACCCGGACAAAGACGCGCACGTTATCGAGATAGGACATGGATTTCTTCTACCACATTGAAAATCGAACGGCATCGGGGGCGATCTTATAGTTTTTTTTGAAAGTGTTGGGGATTAACCGGCATTTCAGCGAAGATCGCGCGATGGCAGAAAGCTCCCAAATAGGGAGGCCCATATGTATGAATACGCCATCGCCTGGGACTGGCTGACCTTCGCCGTCCGCTGGCTCCACGTCATCACCGCCATCGCCTGGATCGGCTCGTCGTTCTATTTCGTCGCGCTCGACCTTGGCCTGCGCAAGCGTCCGGACCTTCCGGCAGGCGCCTATGGCGAGGAGTGGCAGGTGCATGGCGGCGGCTTCTACCATATCCAGAAATATCTCGTGGCGCCTGCCAACATGCCGGAACACCTGATCTGGTTCAAATGGGAGAGCTATGTCACCTGGCTTTCCGGCTTCGGCATGCTGTGTCTGGTTTATTATGCCGGTGCGGATCTCTACCTGATCGATCCGAACGTGCTGGATGTTTCCAAGCCCGTCGCCATCGGTATCTCGCTCGCCTCGCTTGCCTTCGGCTGGATCATCTACGACCTGCTCTGCAAGTCGCCCTTCGGCAAGGACAACACCCGGCTGATGGTGGCGCTCTACTTCATCCTGGTCGCCGTTGCCTGGGGGTATACGCAGCTGTTTACTGGCCGCGCCGCTTTCCTGCATCTCGGTGCCTTCACGGCGACGATCATGTCGGCCAACGTGTTCTTCATCATCATGCCGAACCAGCGCATCGTCGTCGCCGACCTCATCGCCGGTCGCACGCCGGATGCGAAATACGGCCGGATCGCCAAGCAGCGCTCGACGCACAACAACTATCTGACGCTGCCTGTCCTGTTCCTGATGCTGTCGAACCACTATCCGCTGGCCTTCGGCACGCAGTTCAACTGGATCATCGCCTCGCTGGTGTTCCTGATGGGTGTCACCATCCGGCACTATTTCAATACCCGCCACGCCAACACCGGCAACCCGACTTGGACATGGCTTGCCACCGTGCTGCTCTTCATCGTCATCATGTGGCTTTCGACTGTGCCAAAGATCCTGACCGGCGCGCCGGAGCAGGTCTCGGCCGCGCAGCAGCCATTCGTGACGGCGCAAGGCTTTCCGAAGGTGCGCGATACGATCCTCGGGCGCTGCGCCATGTGCCACGCGCAGGAACCAGGCTGGGAAGGCATGATCAAGCCGCCCAAGGGCGTGGTGCTGGAAACCGACGCCGAGATCGCCGCCCATGCGCGGGAAATCTACCTGCAGGCCGGTCGCAGCCACGCGATGCCGCCCGCCAATGTGACGGCCGTGACCGACGACGAGCGCAAGCTTCTGGTCGCCTGGTACGAGACAGTTGTGAACGGAGGAAAAACCCAATGAGCGAACTCCTGATCCGTGGACGGGTGCTGACTTTTATCGACGAGCCCCAGGGGATCGATGATACGGCATCCTATCTGACCGTGGACGATGGCGCGGTGCTGGTGCGCAACGGAAAGATCGCCGCCATCGGCGATTATGCCGACATCAGCAAGACTGCCGGTCCCGGCGTCGCGGTGGCCGATCACCGGCCGCACCTGATCCTGCCCGGGCTGATCGACACGCATCTGCATTTCCCCCAGACCCAGGCGATCGCGTCTTATGGCGCCCAGCTGCTGGAATGGTTGAACACCTATATTTTCGTCGAGGAACAGAAATTCGCCGAACTGGAGCACGCGGCCTTTATCGCCGGGCGTTTCATGGACGAACTGCTGTCGAACGGTACGACAACGGCGGCTGCCTACTGCTCGGTGCATCCGCAGAGTGTGGACGCCTATTTCACGGCGGCCGAACAGCGCGGCATGCTGATGGTCGGCGGCAAGGTGATGATGGACCGCAATGCGCCGGATGCATTGCGCGATACGCCGCAAAAAGGCTATGACGAGACCAAGGGGCTGATCGGCAAATGGCATGGCCGTGGACGGGCGCATTATGCGATCAGCCCGCGCTTTGCCATCACCTCGACACCGGAGCAGATGGAAATGAGCCAGGCGCTGGTGGCCGAACACCGCGATTGCTACGTGCAGACGCATCTGTCGGAAAACCGGGACGAGATCGCCTTTGCCACCTCGCTCTATCCTGATGCCAAGGATTATACCGACATCTATGCCCGCTACGATCTTCTGACGGACAAGACGCTGCTGGGGCATTGCATCTATCTCAGCGACCGGGAGATTTCGGTTCTGGCGGAAACCGGCGCGGTCGGCGTGTTCTGCCCGACCTCGAACCTCTTCCTCGGTTCCGGCCTGTTCGACCGCGACCGGTTCGACAGACTGGGTGCGCGATGGTCGGTTGCGACCGATGTCGGCGCCGGCACCAGCTTCTCGATGCTGGAGACGATGGATGAGGCTTATAAGGTCTTGCATCTGCAGGGCCAGCGCCTGTCGCCGCTCAATTCCTTCTACCGCATGACGCTCGGCAATGCCCGGGCGCTCGGACTTCAGGACCGCATCGGCTCGCTGCATGTGGGCGCCGACGCCGATATCGTCGTGCTGGACTCGAGCGGCAAATCGGCAATGGACCTGCGCATGCGCACGGCAAAATCGCTGACCGACGAATTGTTCATCCTGCAGACGATGGGTGATGACCGCTGTGTCGCCGAAGTCTATGTGGCGGGCAAGGCGATGAAGAAGCGTAAGACTGGTGCTTCGGTGCGGACGCTGGAGACGGCGTAAGGCGGTTACTCCCGCCTTGAGGGGGAGGGGCGTTCTCTCTTCTCCCCAGCGGGGAGAAGTGTCGAGCGGATGCGAGACGATGAGGGGGCGTTTCGGCCAACACGGAGTTCGCGGCCCCTCATCCGGCCCTGCGGGCCACCTTCTCCCCGCTGGGGAGAAGAGGGAGTGCGCGGTAACTTCCATGCCCTATAGCCACGCCCGGAAGAATCCGCCGTGGTTTTGTCTGATGCTTACTTGGCCGGGACGCTGGAAAGTGCCGCAGGGTAATTAAGTTCATATGACGCCTTCCGGCGCCCCGTTCGATGTCTTTTGCCGCGCTTCTCAGGTTCTTCTGCGCTTTCCTCTCTGACTGGAAAGCCTCCAATGCCCCAGCCCGGCCGCTTATCCGCCAAGCCTTCCGATCCGGCGGGGTTTGGCCCTGGACCGTCCAAGACGGTGTGACCATCCGGCACGCCCGGTTCATTTGCGAACCGGAGGAGAACCACCTTTCACGCAGCCCCGGGGATTTGCGGGGATGATTTTTCTATCAACGGCCGGAAAAGCCGGGGCCATCGCATCGGGACGTCCCCGTTATCAGTGATAAAATCGCCGCTCCTTTCCAAATTTGCGTCCATCGTACGTAAGAAAGATCGGATTCAATCTTTGTTGGTAATTTTCCGTTAGGAATTGAATTCAGTGGGGCGGGTGCCGCCTGTTTCTTGTTTTGCGTACGGGGTCTCATGCGTTTTTCGGCTGTTCCAGCGATCCTTCTTGCCGGCCTTCTTGTGGCGGGCTGCACATCGAGTTCCGGGCCGGAAAGCCTGGTGAGCGGACTGCCGTCGAAGGAGACGACCAGTTCCGTCGTTGCGGCGCCCGTGCCTGCGGCCGATGTCGGCGCTGTGATTGCGCAGGCTGAAAGCCATCCCGAGCAACTGGCCTGGGCAGGGCAGGTGCCGCAGTCGCAGGCGTTTGAATCTATGTCGACCCAAGGCATGGCGGTTCCGGCTGAGCGGCCGGTGGCGATGATCATGCCGGATGATCCGGTGACCAGCACCAAGCGGACCCGCCGCGGGCAAATCTACAGCCATCAGTTCCGCGACGCGCATCCGATCAATTTCGGCAAGGCTTCGCCGCGCAAGCTCGCCGTACACGGCGTCGATGTATCGCGCTGGCAAGCAAACATGGACTGGGCGAAACTACGCACGCAAGGCGCCAACTTCGCTTATATCAAGGCCACCGATGGCGGCGATCATCTTGACCCGATGTTCAAGACGAACTGGAAGCGGGCGAAGGATGCCGGGCTGAAGCGCGGCGCGTATCACTTCTTCTACTGGTGCCGGACGGCCGGCGAACAGGCCGACTGGTTCATCCGCAACGTGCCGCGCGATCCCGACGCGCTGCCGCCGGTCATCGATGTCGAATATAACGGCGAATCGAGCTGCAAATTCCGCCTGTCGCGGGCCAAGACGCTTGAGAAGATGCAGGTGTTCATGGACAAGCTTGAGCGCCATTACGGCAAGCGCCCGGTCATCTACACTGCCCCTGATTTCTACCGTGACAACCTGGCGGGCGAATTCAAGAACTATCCGTTCTGGCTGCGCTCGGTGGCGGCACATCCATCGCAGGTCTATCCGGGCCGCAAATGGGTGTTCTGGCAGTATTCGGGTTCGGGCCTTTCGCACGGCGTCGAGGGCCGGATCGATCTCAACGTATTCCGTGGCAGCGAAGCCGATTGGCATGATTGGGTGGCGCGGAACTGACCTGGTGCCGGTGGCCGGGCTGCGGATCGCAACGGGCCATCGGCAGCCCCGGTCAACATCGTGGCATCAAGGCCAGTTCCGGTGGCTGGACTCCAGCGCGTTCGATTGTTAGAAACAACCCATATGCTTCGCAGAAGCCTGGCACGGACGACCCTGCCGCGATCCTATAGTTGGGGACGGCCCCTTGTGAGGTTCACAAGTCTTGTTGCCGAAATCTTCCCCTAGCCTGATCCACAGCCCTTATCTGAAACTGGCCATCGCCTGGCTGGTTGTCATCCTGTTTCTCTGGAAGGGCTCCTCCTGGCTTTCCCAGCCGATGACGGTTTCAACGGCGATTGCCTGTTTCGCCGCTCTGTTCGGAACGATCCTGCTCGGCTCGTTCGGTGTCGTGCGCGAGGCCGACCATCTGGCGCATCAACTGGGTGAGCCCTATGGAACGCTGATCCTGACGCTTTCGATCGTGTCGATCGAGGTCATTCTCATCGCCGCCGTCATGCTTGGCCCGAGCGAAGCGCCGACCATCGCGCGGGATTCGATCTTCGCCGTGATGATGATCATCATGAACCTGGTCACCGGCCTCTGCCTGATTGCCGGTGCATGGCGTCATGGCGAGCAGGAATATAACGCGCAGGGTGCCTTGGCCTTCATGTCGATGACGCTGGTGCTTGCGGGTGTGGCGCTCATTCTGCCCAACACGCTGACGACCGGCAACGGCACGTTCTGGCCCGCGCAGGCGATTGCGATCGCGTTGCTGACCGCAGCGCTCTATGCTGCGTTCCTGGCTCTGCAGATGGGGCGGTACAAGATCCATTTCATGCAGCCGCCTGCGGGCGAGATGTCCATCCGCCGGGAAACGGTGAAGGCGCCTGGCGCGGCGGCAACCGCGCAGTCCGGCTCGAACGGGCGCAAGCTGCTGGGGCACACCGTTATTCTGATCGCTCTGATGATCCCGATCGTCCTTCTGGCGCACGATCTTGCCGTCGTTATCGACTATGGCGTCGCCACCGCCGGTGCGCCGGTGGCTGTCGGCGGCGTGCTGATCGCGATCATCGTCTTCACGCCCGAATCGATCACCGCCGTGAAAGCGGCGCTCAACAACGAAACGCAGCGGGCGATCAATCTATGCCTCGGGGCTTTCGTTTCGACGGTCGGTCTTACTGTTCCGGCTGTGCTCACAGTGGGGCTGGTGACCGGAAAAACGGTGGTCTTCGGGATCTCTCCGACGGAAACGGTGCTGTTCGCATTGACTGTGGGCTTGACGGCCATGACCTATCTCGGACGCCGGACCTCGATCACGCAAGGGCTGCTGCATCTGATGGTGTTCGCGGTATTTACCCTGATGCTGTTCACCAGTTGATATCCGAGGGCCTGCGGCGGGTTGCAATCACCGCGGGATATGTCTATCAGACCCCTGCGCAGGACGACCTGCGCCTCGACCATTCCGGGGACGGCCCCGCATCTCATTCGTGAGAGCAGGAGCCGCCCGTGAAAATCCTTTCCTTCGCTTTCATCATTCAGTCCCGCGATCCCATCGCGCGTGTCCTTGCGCCTGTTCGCCGGCGTGCGGACCTGCGCGTGGCCGCGACCTCTTTTCAAGGATAATCGATGGCCGGTCCTATTGAACAATTCGAAATCAAGCCGCTTCTGCAACTGACCGCGGGCGATATCGATCTCAGCTTCACCAATTCCTCCGCCTACATGGTCCTGACGGTCGTGCTTGCCTCCGGCCTGCTTCTGATCGGCACGGCAAGGCGCAGCCTCGTGCCCGGCCGCTGGCAATCGGTGTCGGAACTGCTGTACGAATTCGTCGGTAAAACCCTGCGCGAGAATGCCGGGAAAGACGGCATGCGGTTCTTCCCGCTGGTGTTTTCGCTGTTCATGTTCATTCTTTTCGCCAACCTGATCGGCATGTTTCCCTTCGCCTTCACGGTCACCAGCCACATCATCGTCACCTTCGCGCTGGCGATGATCGTGTTTGGCACGGTGACCGTCTACGGCCTGGTGAAACACGGATTCGGCTTTTTCCGGCTGTTCATGCCGGCCGGGATTCCGATGGTGCTGGCGCCGATCATCATCCCCATCGAGGTGATTTCCTACATGTCGCGGCCGATCAGCCATTCCGTGCGCCTGTTTGCGGTGATGCTGGCCGGACATATCACCCTGAAGGTGTTTGCGGGTTTCGTGGCCTCGATGACCGAACTGGGAACGCTTGGGATTATCGGCGCCGTGCTGCCGCTGGCGATGACGCTTGCCTTGACGGCGCTGGAAATGCTGATGTCGGTCATCCAGGCCTATGTGTTTACGATGCTGACCTGCATGTATCTGAACGACGCGCTGCATCCCGGACATTGATGCCGGCGCACTGCAAACCGGAAGGCTGCCGCTCCGGCGTCCTTCATGACGTTTGCGTGTGACTGTTGTCCCGCCGCCCGCCCATCGCCTGCGTTACCCCGTCGGCTGCTGCCATGACCACCGGGCCGAGTGCGGCCAGCGTCTCGTCCGGCAGCCGTACGGCCGGGCCTGATACCGAGATGCCGGCGATCGCCTCGCCGTATTCGTTGAAGATCGGGGCGGCGAGGCAGCGCATGCCGAGCGTATGTTCCTCGTCGTCGATCGACCAGCCGCGCGCGCGGATGGTTTCGATATCGGCGAGAAGCTTCGGCAGGGTGTCGCGGGTCTTTCCGGTAAACCTTGTCAGCGGGCGCGGCGAGATGAGGCGCTCGATGTCGGCGTTTGGCCAGGTCGAAAGGATGGCCTTGCCGATGCCGGATGCATGAATGGGGCCACGGCGGCCGGGGCGGAAGAAGGCGCGCATCGGCGCGTGGCTTTCGACCTGCGAGATGAACACGACATCGCCACCGTCCTCGATGCCGATATTGGCGGTTTCCCCCGAAAGCTCCATCAGGTTTTTCAGGAAAGGACGGCTGATCGTGCCGAGCTTGCGGAAACGCAGGAAGGCGTTGCCGATCTCGAAGGCTTTCAGCCCGATCGTCCAGGCGCCCGTCTCGGCATCGTGAGTGACCATGCCGTGATTGGCAAGCGAGGTGAGCAGACGATGAACGGTCGAGGGCGCCATGCCGGACTGATCGGACAGCTCCGTCAGTGCCGCGCCATCGGCGCTGGCGACGAGATCGAGCAGCTTCAAACTGCGATCGAGCACCTGTACGGAGGAGGGAACGGCGTTTTCGGCCGCCTTGCGGCCGGGTTTGGCGCGCAATTGATCCTGATGGGTCTGCTTGTCGGCCATGTCGGCTCCGTTTTGTCTGGTCGTCCATGACATAGTGCATCGTTGCCGAAAGCGGAACGGGCGCTTCCGTATCTTCCTCTTCTCCCCCACGGGGAGAAGTGCCGAGCGCATGCGAGGCGATGAGGGGCGGTTCGGCAAGTTCCTGAATCAATGGCTTCGCCCCCTTCATCCGGCGCTTTGCGCCACCTTCTCCCCGCTAGGGAGAAGAGGGATTGGCTGCCGTGCATGAATTCCGTAGCCATTTATCATGCTCCAGAACGCCGCCATTCATATCGGAATCGTTGAAAATGTTTATTTCCGTATGGTGGGAATGATTTCCATTTTATGATTGTCCGTCGGAAAAATTGGACTACCCTGATCCTCACACGATGGAGGATAAACTCATGGCGAAAATGCGCGCAGTCGATGCGGCGGTTCTGGTTCTGGAGAAGGAAGGCGTCGATTGCGCCTTCGGGGTTCCGGGGGCGGCGATCAATCCCTTTTATTCGGCGCTGAAGGCCCGCGGTTCGGTACGCCATATCCTGGCGCGGCATGTCGAGGGCGCCTCGCACATGGCGGAAGGTTATACCCGCGCCAAGCATGGCAATATCGGCGTCTGCATCGGCACCTCGGGACCGGCCGGAACCGACATGATCACCGGGCTCTATTCGGCTCAAGCGGATTCGATCCCGATCCTGTGCATCACCGGCCAGGCGCCGCGCGCCCGGCTCGACAAGGAGGATTTCCAGGCGGTCGATATCGCCAAGATCGCCGGTCCGCTGACCAAATGGGCGGTGACCGTCATGGAGCCGGCGCTGGTGCCGTTCGTTTTCCAAAAGGCGTTTCACCTGATGCGCTCCGGCCGTCCCGGCCCGGTTCTGGTCGATCTGCCTGTTGATGTGCAGCTGGCCGAGATCGAGTTCGATATCGATACCTACGCGCCGCTTGAGGCCTACAAGCCATCCGCGACGCGGGCGCAGGCCGAAAAGGCGATCGCGATGCTGAACGAAGCAAAGCGGCCGCTGATCGTCGCCGGTGGCGGCATCATCAATGCCGACGCGTCCGATCTGCTGACTGAATTTGCAGAGATAACCGGCATCCCGGTCATCCCGACACTGATGGGCTGGGGCACGATCCCGGACGACCATCCGCTGATGGCCGGCATGTGCGGGCTGCAGACATCGCACCGCTACGGCAATGCCAATCTGCTCGCGTCCGACTTCGTGCTCGGTGTCGGCAACCGCTGGGCCAACCGCCACACCGGCAATGTGCCGACCTATACCGAAGGGCGCAAGTTCGTCCATGTCGATATCGAGCCGACCCAGATCGGCCGCGTTTTCGCACCGGACTTCGGCATCGTTTCGGATGCGGGCGCAGCCCTAAAACTGTTCCTCGATGTTGCGACCGAATGGAAGACGGCGGGCAAGCTGAAGGACTGGTCGGGCTGGGCGGAAGAATGCCGCGAGCGCAAGCGGACGATGCTGCGCAAGACGCATTTCGACCAGACGCCACTGAAGCCGCAGCGCGTCTACGAGGAGATGAACAAGGCGTTTGGCCGCGACACCTGCTACGTCTCGACCATCGGTCTCAGCCAGATCGCCGGTGCGCAGTTCCTGCATGTCTACAAGCCGCGCAACTGGATCAATTGCGGCCAGGCAGGCCCGCTCGGCTGGACGCTGCCAGCAGCGCTCGGTGTGCGCGCCGCCGATTCGGACCGGCAGATCGTAGCGCTTTCGGGCGACTATGATTTCCAGTTCATGATCGAGGAACTGGCCGTCGGCGCCCAGCACAAGCTGCCTTACCTGCATGTGGTAGTGAACAACTCCTATCTCGGCCTGATCCGCCAGGCGCAGCGCGGACTGAACATGGATTTCGAGGTCAGCCTCGCCTTCGACAATATCAACCATTCCGGCGATGCTGAGAAGGGATATGGCGTCGATCACGTGGCGGTGGCCGAAGGTCTGGGCTGCAAGGCGATCCGGGTCACGAGCCCGAATGAGTTCCAGGAGGCTTTTGCCAAGGCACAGGCGCTGATGGACGAACATCAGGTGCCTGTTGTCGTCGAGTTCATTCTTGAGCGCGTCACCAATATCTCGATGGGCGCCGACATCAATGCTGTCGTTGAATTCGAGGAACTGGCCGAACGCGGCGAGGACGCCCCGACGGCGATCATGGCGCTGCTCGACTGATCAGAGAACGGAGGATTTTCTCATGCCAAAATTTGCGGCAAACCTGACGATGCTTTTCACCGAGGTGCCGTTCCTCGATCGGTTCGCGCTGGCTGCCAAGGCCGGGTTCGACGCTGTGGAATATCTCTTCCCCTATGATTTCGACGCCAAGGCGCTGAAGGCGGCACTCGAGGTCAACGGCCTGACCCAGGTGCTGCATAATCTGCCGGCCGGAAACTGGGCCGGTGGCGAGCGTGGTATTGCCGTGCTGCCTGACCGGGTGGATGAATTCCGCCGCGGCGTGGCTTCGGCGATCGACTACGCAACCGCGCTCGGGTGCACCCAGATCAACTGCCTCTCCGGCATTGCGCCGGTCGGCGTCTCCGACGATGTCTTGCGGGCGACCTTCGTTGCCAATCTGCGGCTGGCTGCGGGCGAACTGAAGAAGCACGGCATCCGGCTGTTGATCGAGCCGATCAACCGGTTCGATATTCCAGGCTTCTATCTCAACACGGTGGAACAGGCAGCGTCGATCATCAAGGAAACCGGCAGCGACAACCTGTTCATCCAGTACGATCTCTACCATCAGCAGCGCACCCAGGGCGAGCTGATCGGTACGTTCAAGAAATACCAGGGGCAGATCGCCCATGTGCAACTGGCTGACAATCCCGGCCGCAACGAGCCGGGCACCGGCGAGATCAACTATCCCTTCGTCTTCGAGGCGCTGGATGCGGCCGGATATGACGGCTTTATCGGCTGCGAATACAAGCCGCGCACTACGACATCCGAAGGGCTCGGCTGGTTTACCGAGACAAACCGCCAGTCGCATGGCGCAGACATTATCAAGATCAGGAGTTAAGCATCATGGCCACAATCGGCTTTATCGGACTGGGTATCATGGGCACGCCGATGGCGCGCCATCTGCAGGATGCCGGCCACACCGTCGTTACCTCGACATTCCATATCCCGCCGAAGCAGGAACTGATCGACAACGGCCTGAAGTTCGTCGAAACACCGAAGGCGCTGGCTGAGAAGGTCGACATCACCATCCTGATGCTGCCGGACACGCCGGAAGTGAAGGATGTTCTCTTCGGCGAAAACGGCGTTTTCTTTGGCCTGTCGGCGGGCAAGCTGGTCATCGACATGAGCTCGATCTCGCCGATCGAGACGAAGGAATTCGCCAGACGAGTTCGCGAGACGGGCGCCGAATATATCGACGCCCCGGTGTCCGGCGGCGAGGTCGGTGCAAAGAACGCGTCGCTGTCGATCATGGCCGGCGGTGCGCAGGCAAGTTTTGACCGGGCGCTGCCGCTGCTCAAGCTGATGGGCAAGAACATCACGCTGGTCGGCGATTGCGGCGATGGACAGGTGACCAAGGTTGCCAACCAGATCATCGTTGCGCTCACCATCGAGGCTGTCGCGGAAGCGCTGGTCTTCGCCTCCAAGGCCGGCGCCGATCCGGCACGGGTCCGCGAGGCCCTGATGGGCGGCTTTGCCTCGTCGCGCATTCTGGAAGTGCATGGCGACCGTATGGTCAAGCGCACTTTTGATCCGGGTTTCCGCATCTCGCTGCATCAGAAGGACCTGAACCTCGCCCTTCAGGGCGCAAAAGCCATCGGTGTTTCGCTGCCGAACACGGCGGCAACGCAGGAACTGTTCAACAGCTGCGCTGCCCACGGCGATGCCGGGCTCGATCACTCGGGTCTCGTCACGGCGCTTGAACGCATGGCCAACCACGCGGTCGCCTGACGACAAGGACCGGGCAGCCAGGAGGAGGGCTGCCCGGTCTTTTTCATGAATGAGGATAAAAGACATGGCCGTGATCGCCGACCCGAAAGCCTTTCTGGAAACGCTGTTTCATACGGCGGTCGCTGCCGCCGACCCGGAAAAGGTGCTCGCCGCCAATCTGCCGGAAAAACTCAAGGGCCGCACGGTGGTGATTGGCGCCGGCAAGGGGGCTGCCCAGATGGCGCAGGTGTTCGAGCGGCTGTGGGATGGACCGCTCACCGGTGCTGTCGTGACGCGATACGGCTATGGTGCGCGCTGCGAGCGGATCGAGGTGTTGGAGGCATCGCATCCGCTGCCCGACGGGAACGGGCTGAAGGCATCGCGCCGGTTGCTGGAGGAGGTCAGTGGCCTCACCGACGACGACCTCGTTGTGGCGCTGATCTGCGGTGGCGGCTCGGCGCTATTGCCGTTACCGGCTGGTGATCTGACGCTGGACGACGAGATCGCCGTCAACCGGGCGCTTCTGGCATCCGGCGCGCCGATCAGCGCGATGAATGCGATCCGCAAGCATGTTTCCGGCATCAAGGGCGGACGGCTGGCTGCTGCGGCCTGGCCTGCGAAGGTCGTGTCGCTGGTGGTCTCGGACATTCCCGGCGACGATCCGGCGCTGGTCGCTTCGGGGCCGACCATCCCGGACAAAAGCACGCGCGACGATGCCTTGCGCCTTATCGAACGCTATCGCCTGGAATTGCCGGAAAAGGTGATGGCGTATATCCGCAGCGATGCGTCTGAAGCTCCCAACCCGGCCGACCAAAGGTTTCGCCGCAACGCGGTCCGGCTTGTCGCCTCGGCTGCGGTTTCGCTGGAGGCTGCGGCCGAAACGGCACGGGCGGCGGGTGTCGAGGCCGTGATACTGTCCGATGCCATCGAAGGCGAGGCGCGGGAGGTCGGGCGCGTGCATGCGGCGATTGCCCGCGAGGTTGCCGTTCGAAACCGGCCTTTTCAAAAGCCGGTGGTCATTCTCTCCGGCGGCGAGACGACAGTGACGATCCGGGGCAAGGGCAAGGGTGGGCGCAACAGCGAATTTCTTCTGTCGCTGGCACTCGGGATCGATGGTGCCGATGGTATTTCGGCGCTAGCCGCCGATACCGATGGTATCGATGGGTCGGAGGACAATGCCGGGGCGTTTGCGGACGACACGAGTGTGTCGCGGCTTGCAAGGGCCGGTGTCGACGGAGCGGCTTTACTCGACCGCAACGACGCCTGGACCGCATTCGATGCGGTCGGTGACATTTTCAAGCCGGGACCGACAGGGACCAACGTCAATGATTTTCGGGCGATTCTGGTGCAGTAGGCCTGCATCGTCTGCTTGCGCAACTGACTTGATGACGGGGGGATGAATGGCTCTGCCGCCACGCATCGACTCCGCGAAGGATTCGGAACCAAATGCCTTGATCGGCAGTTAATTTCCTCATGGTTCAACGCAGGAGGATGACGGCAATGCTGAAATCATTGTCTCCCGCAATCTCCGGTATCGAAATCGATCCGCAGCAGGGCGGAATGAGTCTGGCCGATTTCGAATGGCGCTACCGCGTGGTGATCATTTTCCCGGATGACAGTCATATCGATGCGGCGCGGCAGGCAAACCAGCTGCTTGCCCAGGCCGAGGGGCTGCGCGAAAGAGATATCATCGTGCTGGAGGTCGGTCGCAATGACGTCAAGGCGTTGTTCGGACCGGAATACGACCTCAATTGCTACGCCATCCGCTCCGATCTGGACGTCACGGACGGCTTCTTTGCAATGATGCTGGTCAGCAAGGATGGTGCGGTGACGTTCCGCACCGACGAGGTGGTGCCGGCAGCGGTGCTGTTTGCGTTGATCGATCAGTTGCCGGCAACGCAGACCAAACGCTCCAACTGAAATCGGCGATGCTTAAACTTGGCTTTTCAGCCATTGATTGATCCCCGCCGCCGCCGCCCGGCCGGTGGCGAAACAGGCGGTGAGCAGGTAACCGCCTGTTGGGGCTTCCCAATCCAGCATTTCTCCGGCGGCGAAGACGCCAGGCAAGGCTTTCAGCATATAGCGCTCATCGACAGCATCGAAACGGATGCCGCCTGCCGAGGAAATGGCTTCGGCGATGGGACGGGGCCGCGTGACGGGAATGGGCAGGGCCTTGATCAGCAGCGCGAGCTGGGCGGGATCGCCGAGCGATTGGGTGCCGAGTTCGCGCACGAGTGCGGCCTTGACGCCTTCCAGGCCAGCGCCCTTGCGCAGGCGGTTGGAAAGGCTGATTTTTCCGTCCTGCCTTGCCAGGTCCCTTTCCAGTCGTTCGACACTGCGGCCGGGGGCAAGATCGACCAGCAGGGTTGCGTTGCTCTGCCGTATCAGCCGCTCCCGCAACGCCGCCGAATGGGCATAGACGAGGCTGCCTTCGATGCCATGGCGGGAGATGACGAATTCGCCGGGGAAGGTGCCTGCATCCGATGTGGTCGTGACGGATTTCAGCGGCGCGCCGGCAAAGCGGTCCTTGAAGACATCGCTCCAATTGACATCGAAGCCGCAATTGGCGGGCTGCAGGTCGGTGATGCCGACGCCTTTGTCTCTCAGCAACGGAAACCAGCTGCCATCGGCACCGAGGCGCGGCCAGCTGGCGCCACCGAGCGCAAGCAGCGTCGCGTCGCTGTGGATGGTTTTGAGGCCATTCGGGGTTTCGAAGGTGAGGCCGTCATCGGTGAAACCTGTCCAGCGGTGGCGGGTCATCAGCTTGACGCCCTGTGTCTCCAGCCGCTTCAGCCAGGCCCGCAACAGCGGCGAGGCCTTCATGACGGTTGGAAAGACGCGGCCGGAAGTGCCGGTAAAGGTTTCCGTGCCGAGGCTGGAAGCCCATGACTGTACGTCGGCGGGGGTGAGAGCATCCAGCGCAGTACGCAGGCGATCCGATGCGGCGCCGAAACGGGTGGCGAAACGCTGATAGTCTTCGGAATGGGTGATGTTGAGACCTGATTTTCCGGCAAGTAGGAACTTGCGGCCGAATGTCGGCATGCCATCGTAGATCGTTACGGCATGGCCGGACGACGATAGAACCTCCGCCGCCATCAGGCCCGCCGGGCCGCCGCCGATGATTGCGATCTGTTTTGCCGTCATTAGATGCGTCCGCTGCCGTTGTTCCAAGCCCGTCTTGGAGACTACGGGCTTCTTGCGCAAGGATAAACGTGATCATTCCGTATTCTGAAGACACGCAGTTATCCGCTCATCGCCGCAACTGCCATCGCAGGCGATCCGGCTCGACCGCATTTTTTTGCAAATCATGCGCGCAAGCTGCTGTCTTGGTTCGGAAATTGTTTTGCGGCTGTGTTAGTCTCAAAAACGGTACCGGTGCTGTGGAGAGGAGTCTGCCGCACCGGCGTCTTGCAGCGGCTGCTGTACCGGGAGGAATGCCGACATCCTTGCCCGCCTTTTGGGCGGCCGGGTTTCATATTGTCGTCTTCTTTCCGTTCAAGCAGCGCGATCCGGCTGAGAGGAGGCCCGATGTATTCTGGCGGCTTGAATTTTGCCTTGGGCGACGAGATCGAGGCGTTGCGCGACACCGTGCAGCGGTTTGCAAGCGAGCGTATTGCGCCGCAGGCGGCGGATATCGACCGGAGCAACAGCTTTCCGATGCCGCTTTGGCGGGAGCTGGGCGATCTCGGCCTGCTCGGGATCACGGCGGGCGAGGATTATGGCGGCATCGGCCTTGGTTATCTCGCCCATTGCGTGACGATGGAGGAAATCAGCCGGGCCTCGGCCTCGGTGGCCTTGAGTTATGGCGCCCATTCCAACCTCTGCGTCAACCAGATCAACCGCAACGGCTCCGACGTGCAAAAAGCCCGGTACCTGCCGAAACTGATCTCCGGCGAACATGTCGGTGCGCTGGCCATGTCCGAGCCTGGGGCCGGGTCGGATGTCGTGTCGATGAAGTTGCGCGCCGACAAGCGTGGCGACCGTTATGTGCTCAACGGCAACAAGATGTGGATCACCAATGGTCCTGATGCGGACGTTCTGGTGGTCTACGCCAAGACCGATCCGGACGCCGGGCCGCGCGGCATTACCGCGTTTCTGGTCGAAAAGGGTTTTGCCGGATTTTCAACCGGCCAGAAGCTCGACAAGCTGGGGATGCGCGGCTCCAATACCTGCGAGCTAATCTTCAGCGATTGCGAGGTGCCGGAGGAAAATGTGCTCGGCAGCGTTGGCGGCGGCGTGCGCATTCTGATGTCGGGTCTCGATTATGAGCGCGTGGTCCTGTCGGCAGGACCTCTCGGGATCATGGCGGCTTGCCTCGACGTCGCGGTCCCCTATCTTCATGAGCGAAAGCAGTTCGGCCAGCCGATCGGCGAATTCCAGCTGATGCAGGGCAAGATCGCCGACATGTATGTGACGCTGAACGCAGCACGCGCCTATGTCTATGCTGTGGCGGCCGCCTGCGACAGGGGCGAGACGACACGCAAGGATGCGGCCGGGTGCATTCTCTATGCGGCAGAACGGGCAACGGCCTTGGCACTCGAAACCATCCAGGTGCTGGGCGGCAACGGCTACACCAACGACTATCCGGCCGGGCGCTTGCTCAGAGACGCGAAACTGTACGAGATCGGTGCTGGAACCTCGGAAATACGGCGTATGCTGATCGGCAGGGAGCTTTTCGGCGAGACGGCTTGAACGTGACACTCTGCAGGATGTTTGGTCGGGGGAATGAATGGCCGTTCTGAAATCGCAAATTACCACGTCCTCGGAAACCTTCCGCGCCAACAGCGCTGCGATGGCGGAGGCGATGCGTGTCGTTGAGGAAGCGGCGGCGCTGGCTGCCGGCGGTGGCGGCGAGGTGGCGCGCGAGCGTCATGTCAGCCGTGGCAAGATGCTGCCGCGTGAACGGGTGGCGCAACTGATCGACCCGGCGACGCCCTTTCTGGAAGTGGGCTTGACGGCGGCGCACGGGCTCTACAAGGGCGAGGCGCCGGGGGCGGGGCTGGTCACCGGTATCGGCCGTGTGTCCGGCCGTGACTGCATGATCGTCTGCAACGATGCGACGGTCAAAGGCGGCACCTATTATCCGATGACGGTGAAGAAGCATTTGCGGGCACAGGAGATCGCGGCGGAGAATAACCTGCCCTGCATCTATCTGGTCGATTCCGGCGGCGCCAACCTGCCGAACCAGGATGAAGTGTTTCCGGATCGCGATCATTTCGGCCGCATCTTCTATAATCAGGCCAATATGTCGGCCGCGGGCATTCCGCAGATCGCCGTCGTCATGGGCTCCTGCACGGCGGGTGGCGCCTATGTCCCGGCGATGTCGGACGAGGCAATCATCGTCGAGGGGCAGGGGACGATCTTCCTCGCCGGGCCGCCGCTGGTGCGGGCTGCGACGGGCGAGGTGGTGACATCGGAGGATCTCGGCGGCGGCGATGTGCACACGCGGCTTTCCGGCGTTGCCGATCATCTGGCCCGCGACGATGCGCATGCGCTGGCGCTGGCGCGCCGGGCGGTTGCCAACCTCAACCGCACCTCCATAACCACCATCGAGCGGCAGGCGCCGGAAGAACCGGTCTACGATCCCGGAGATATCTCTGGTGTCGTTCCCGCCGACCTGCGCACGCCCTATGACATCCGCGAAGTGATCGCCCGGATCGTCGATGGCTCGCGGCTGGACGAGTTCAAGGCGCGCTACGGAACGACGCTGGTCTGCGGTTTTGCCCATATTCACGGAATTCCGGTCGGCATCATCGCCAACAATGGCGTGCTGTTTTCGGAATCGGCACTGAAGGGCACGCATTTCGTCGAGCTGTGCTCGCAGCGGAAGATCCCTTTGATCTTCCTGCAGAACATTACCGGCTTCATGGTCGGGCGCAAATACGAGACGGAGGGCATTGCCAAGCACGGTGCCAAGCTGGTGACGGCGGTGGCGACGACCAGGGTGCCGAAGATCACCATGCTGGTCGGCGGCTCGTTTGGTGCGGGCAATTACGGCATGGGCGGCCGGGCGTTTTCACCGCGCTTCCTGTGGACCTGGCCGAACAGCCGCATTTCGGTGATGGGCGGCGAGCAGGCGGCAGGGGTGCTGGCAACCGTGCGCGGTGATGCGCTGAAGCGGGCCGGCACGCCCTGGAGCGACGAAGACGAGGCAAAATTCAAGCAGCCGGTGCTGAACCTGTTCGAGACCCAGAGCCACCCGCTCTACGCCTCGGCGCGGCTGTGGGACGACGGCATCATCGACCCGCGCAAAAGCCGCGATGTGCTGGCGCTTTCCCTGTCGGCTGCGCTCAACGCGCCGATCGACGATACCCGTTTTGGCCTGTTCAGGATGTGAGGAGAAAGACCATGAAACGTGATGCATTCAATGCCAAGAACGCCCCTCAGCCACGCGGTGGTTATTCACAGGCTGTCCGGCTTGAGGATTTTCAGCGGCTGCTCTTCGTCAGCGGCCAGATCCCGACGGATTCAGACGACAACGTACCGGCAGGGTTTGAAGCCCAGGCGCGGCAGGTCTGGCTGAATGTCGATGCGCAATTGAAGGCCGCCGGGATGAGCAAGGCGGATATCGTCAAGGTGACGGCCTATCTCGCTGACCGGCATCACACCGTGGCCAATCGTGAAATCCGCAGCGAATATCTGGGCAGCCTGACGCCGGCGATGACAGTGGTAATCGCCGGTATTTTTGACGGAGCCTGGCTTCTCGAGGTCGAAGTCATCGCCGCGCAATAGACCGGGATAGAGTAATGTTTTCCAAGATACTCGTTGCCAATCGTGGTGAAATCGCCTGCCGGATTATTCGCACGGCGCGGCGGCTCGGTATTCGGACGGTCGCGGTATTTTCCGATGCGGATGCCGGTGCGCTGCATGTCGAACTGGCGGACGAAGCCTTTCGCATCGGCGCTGCGGCGGCGAGCGAAAGCTACCTGAACGCCGGACGGATCATTGCGGCTGCCGAGCGCGCGGGCGCGCAGGCGATCCACCCCGGTTACGGGTTCCTGTCGGAGAATGCCGAGTTTGCCGAGGCTGTCGAGGCGGCGGGCATGGCCTTTATCGGACCCTCGGCCGCAGCCATTCGCGCCATGGGCCTGAAGGATGCGGCAAAGGCGCTGATGGAGCAATCCGGCGTGCCGGTGGTGCCGGGCTATCACGGCGACAATCAGGACGCCGCATTTCTTGCCGAACAGGCGATCGATATCGGCTTTCCGGTGCTGATCAAGGCACGGGCGGGCGGTGGCGGCAAGGGCATGCGCCGCGTCGACCGGGCCGAGGATTTCGGTGCTTCGCTTGAAGCAGCGCGGCGGGAGGCGGAGGCGGCCTTCGGCGACGGCGCCGTGCTGATCGAAAAATACCTGATGAAACCACGCCATATCGAGATTCAGGTTTTCGGCGACCGGCATGGCAATGCGGTGCATCTTTTCGAGCGCGATTGCTCGCTGCAGCGGCGCCATCAGAAGGTGATCGAGGAAGCGCCGGCGCCAGGCATGACGGCGGAAATGCGCCGGGCGATGGGCGAGGCGGCCGTACGGGCGGCGCGCGCTATCGATTATTGCGGAGCCGGCACGGTCGAGTTCATCGCCGATGTTTCCGACGGGCTCTGGCCCGACCGGTTCTTCTTCATGGAAATGAATACGCGGCTGCAGGTCGAGCATCCGGTGACGGAGGCAATCACCGGTATCGATCTGGTCGAGTGGCAATTGCGGGTGGCCAATGGCGAGCCCTTGCCATTGAAGCAATCGGAACTGTCGATCGACGGCTGGGCCTTCGAGGCGCGGGTCTATGCGGAAGATCCCGCGCGCGGTTTTTTGCCATCGACCGGCACGCTATCGCATGTCGGGTTTCCGGCTGATGGTGTGCGGGTCGATGCCGGGGTGCGCCAAGGTGACCGGATCAGCCCGTTCTACGATCCGATGATTGCCAAGCTGATCGTCCACGGTTCGACGCGAGCTGCAGCATTGGCCAGGCTCACCGCAGCTTTGGCGGCGAGCCATATCGGCGGCGTCGCCAACAATCTTGAATTTCTGACGCGCCTCAGCCAGCAGCCGGATTTCGCCGCCGGGCATCCCGACACCGGCCTGATCGACCGGGAAGTTGCTGCATTGACGGTGACCGAAGCGCCGGATGAAACGGCGCTGGCGCTCGCAGCAGTTTTGTCGCTCGGCACGCTGCAGCTGCCGTCGGCCGATGATCCCTGGCGGTCGCTCGGCCACTGGCAGGTCTGGGGGCAGGCGACGCGCACGGTGACGCTGGATCATGCCGGCGAGCGGCATATGCTGCGCGTGGCGGCGCGTGGTCTCGACCTGTTTGCCGTGCATGGCAACAGCCGGGTCATTCCCGTCCGGATTTCCGGCCGGTTCGACGGCGGTTGCCTTGTCGAGGCTGATGGGCGCCAGAGCCGGTTGCAACGGCTTGAGATACCGAAGGGCTTTACACTCCTTGTCGATGGCCGTGCCTTCGATTTCCACGTTCCCGATCCGCTGGATGGCGAGGCGGAAAGCGCTGAAGGTAGCGACCGTTTGACGGCGCCGATGCCGGGGCTGATCAAGCTGGTGCGGGTGAAGGAAGGCGATACGGTGTCGAAAGGCGATCCGCTTGTTGTCATGGAAGCGATGAAAATGGAGCTGACGCTTTCGGCCAGCCGGGACGGCGTCATTGAAAACCTGTTTGTTGCCGAGGGTGACCAGACTGTCGATGGAGCGGTTCTGCTTACGCTGAAGCCGCAGGAGGCGTGATGTCTTTCTTGGATCCGGATGCCGCCGCAAGCCGCGTGTCCATCGTCGAGATGGCACCGCGTGACGGCCTGCAGAACGAGAAGGTGCTGATCGAAACCAGGGACAAGATCAGGCTCACCGACATGCTGTCGGGTTGTGGTTTCGAGCGGATCGAGGTGACGAGTTTCGTCAGCTCGAATTGGGTGCCGCAACTGGCCGATGCCGCCGAGGTCATGGCGGGGATCGCCCGGCCGCCGGGCGTGCGGTACGCCGTGCTGACGCCCAATATGAAGGGTTTCGAGGCTGCGCTTGCGGCAGGTGCGGACGAGGTGGCGATCTTCGCCTCGGCCTCCGAAGGATTTTCGCAGCACAATATCAATTGCTCGATTGCCGAAAGTATCGAGCGGTTTCGTCCCGTGGCGGAGGCGGCCCGCAAAGAGGGAATTGCAGTGCGCGGTTATGTCAGCTGCGTGGTCGAATGCCCCTATGATGGCGTTGTGGCGCCCGAAAGCGCTGCTGGTGTCGCGGCGCAGCTGCTGGGGCTTGGCTGCTATGAAATCAGCCTTGGCGATACGATCGGCCGTGGCACGCCGGAGGCGGTGGACCGCATGCTGGCTGTCGTGCTTGAGGGTATTCCCGCCCAAAAACTCGCCGGACATTTTCACGACACGTCGGGCCGGGCGCTCGACAACATCGGCGTGGCGCTGGATCGCGGTCTGCGGGTGTTCGATGCGTCCGTTGGCGGGCTCGGCGGCTGTCCCTATGCGCCGGGCGCCAAGGGCAATGTCGATACGCTGCTGGTGGACCGCTATGTGAGGAGCCGCGGATTTGTCACCGAGCTTGATGAAGACGCGCTTGAGGCCGCGTCTCTCTTCGCGCGCAGTTTGAGGAGTGCGGCATGACCTATGAGACCATCCGCGTCGAGGTTGACGGCCGGGGTGTGGCGCGGTTGGCGCTTGCCCGTCCCGACAAACACAATGCTTTGTCCGGTACGATGATCGGCGAATTGACCACCGTGGCAAGATTGCTGGGCGCAGATGCTGCCGTTCGGGCCATTGTATTGTCGGCGGACGGCGCAAGTTTTTGCGCCGGTGGCGATCTCGGCTGGATGAAGGCGCAGATCGAGGCGGACCGGGCGGCGCGCATCAAGGAGGCCACGCGGCTGGCGCTGATGTTCAAAGCGCTGAACGATCTGGAAAAGCCGGTCATTGCCCGCGTGCAGGGCAATGCGTTTGGCGGCGGCATCGGCTTGTTGTGCATTGCCGATGTGGCCGTTGCGGCCGAGACCGCCAAGTTTGGATTGACGGAAACCCGGCTGGGGCTGATTCCTGCCACCATCAGTCCCTATGTGGTGGCGCGGATCGGCGATGGGCGGGCGCGGCCCTTGTTCATGTCCGGCAGGATTTTTGACGCTCAGGAAGCGCAACCCGCAGGCCTTTTGACGCGCGTGGTGCCGCCAAGTGATCTCGATGCGGCGATCGAAGCGGAAGTGGTGCCCTATCTGCAGGTTGCGCCCGGAGCCGTTGGCCAATCCAAGGCGCTGGCGCGATCGCTGGGCATGCCGATCACCGAAGCCGTCATTGCTGCGACCATTGAGCGTCTGGCCGATGTCTGGGAAACGGACGAGGCGCGGGAAGGGATTTCGGCCTTCCTGGAAAAGCGCGAGCCCTGGTGGCGGAAACCGGTTTAGCCGCGCTGATCGACGGCTGCGCTTGAAATGCGCATGATTTGAGCATATTTTGATAGTGTACTTATCAAGATGGGTTAGGAAAGTGTCATGACAGCTTTGAGCTTCGATATGACGGCAAGCCGGTTCGGCGACGGTCAATCACCGTTCCTTTCGGCTGAGCGGGTCTCCAAGCAGCTCGGCGTCACCCTGTCCGAGCTTGCCCGGCTGATTGGTGTTGCCCGCAATACGCTGACGGCGAAATCCGGCGCGCGCAAGGTGGATCATGCCTTGAGCCATGTCGTGCGCATTCTTGCCATGGCGAGCGAAATGGCCGGCGATGAAAACCGCGCCACCATCTGGTTCAAGCATCAGCCAATCCCCGGATGGGCGGGCAAGACCGCCTATGATCTGGTGAGCGAAGGCAAATCGGACAAGGTGCTGGCCTATCTCGAGGCGGTCCGGTCCGGCGTTTATGCCTGAGAAGGCCAGGGAGGCACTGACGCTGTGGCGCGCCTTCGTGCCGCAATGGGCCTTTGCGCCGCTGTCCGGCGAGGGCGCGGCGCGCTTTGGCGGCCGCTGGAACCCGGTGGGAGCGGCGACGATCTATGCGGCACGTGAACTTTCAACCGCCTGGGCGGAATACAATCAGGGTTTTGTCCAGCACCCGGCGCTGATCGCGCAGCTGGATCTCAAGGATGCCGCACTGGCCGACCTGACGGATTTGGACGTTTTGTCTAGCCTTGCCGTCCCGGAGGATATTCACCAGTGCGAATGGCGGATGCTGCTGGACGAAGGCAAGGTGCCGCAGACGCACCTATTGCGCCAGCGGCTGCTGGCCGAGGGTTTCGACGGTGTCGTCTATCCCTCCTTCATGTCGCCGGGCGGAACCTGCGTGGCGCTGTGGCGGTGGAATGCCAAGGGCGCGCCGCGGCTCGATGTCGTTGATCCGGATGGCCGCTTGCCGAAGACGCCGGCGTCGTGGGTGTGATGCGGATGTCGTTATCCAGGGCAGATTAAGGATGAAAGCCACAGCCGATGCGGCTGGGGACGAACGATTTTCCCAAAATAGTCTACAAAATAAATAAACATAATTATCTAAGTCGCGCGTGACGCTGTAACTTCTCTCTGCCTTTGGGGGGAACAGCCGCGCATGTCGAAGACGCCATCCTATACAATCAAAATTCCGCGCCGCCGCATGGAATGGCCGACCATCATTCTTGCTATCGCGATCTACGGCGGATTTCTGGCGCTGACATTCTGGTGGCAATCGCTGCCTGTTGCTGTCGTTGCGCTGGCGGGTGGCTGGCTGATCGCCTGGCAGGGATCGCTGCAGCATGAGGTCATCCATGGGCACCCGACAGAAAATCAGCGCGTCAACGATGCCATCGGTTCGATCCCGCTGTCGCTCTGGCTGCCCTATCCGATCTATCGTGAAAGCCACCTGGAGCATCATCGCGACGAACATCTGACCGACCCGATCGAAGACCCGGAATCCTCCTATTTCACCCGCGCGGCCTGGGAGCGGCTGGGGCGGACGGGCAAGCTGCTTGCCCGCTGGAACACGACGCTGCTGGGGCGGCTGACCATCGGGCCGGCGGTCATGCTGGTCAGTTTCCTGGCGCAAGAGGCGCGGCTTCTGAAGGCCGGCGAACCCGGCCGGGCGCGTGTCTGGGCGGTCCATATGATGGGTGTTGCAGCCGTTCTGTTCTGGGTCAAGATGATCTGCGGCATGCCGTTCTGGCTCTATTTCTTCGGCTTCGTCTATTTTGGCGCGGCGCTGACGCGGCTGCGCTCCTATGCCGAGCACCGCTATGCCGAACGGCACGAGGAGCGCACGGCGATCGTCGAGAACAGCCACCTGTTCGGGCTGCTGTTTCTCTATAACAACCTGCATGTGCTGCATCATCTGAAGCCCGGCATTTCCTGGTACCGGCTGCCCTCGGTCTACCGCCGCAACCGGGAGGCCCTGATCGATACCAATGGCGGGCTGGTCTATAACAGCTACTGGGACATTGCCCGGCGGTTTTTCCTGAAGCCGCATGACGAGATCACCCATCCGAACCATTCCGGATGAACGTGCCGCCGCGTCAAAATCTGGTGATACGGCGCGGGCCGATTGTGCAATAAACGTAAGGTGCTGCAGTAATATTTGCGCGTCATGAATGAAGCGCGTTACTTTAGTGCATTTATCCTTTGTGAAAGCCCCTGAATGCGTCTTGCCAGCCTTGCCATGTATGCCAGTCCGCCGCCGCTTGCGGAGGCCACGGCAAAACTGTGGGATTTTCTCAGCGAAGCACTGAAGCGGGCAGGGTTGGAGGAGATTCCGGCCAGGCTGGACGATGCCGTGGACTATCATCAGGCCTGGACGCGGCCGGATCTGCTGCTTGCCCAGACCTGCGGCTTTCCTTACGTCAAGCATCTGCGCGGCAAGGTGAAGCTGGTGGCGACGCCGGTCTATGGTCATCCGGGCTGCGATGGACCATTGATGCGCAGCTTCATTGTTGTGGCGAAAAACAGTGCTGCTCAATCCCTGGATGACCTCCGTGGTACACGGGCGGCGATCAACCAGCCGGACAGCAATTCCGGCTACAACCTGTTTCGCGCCGCCATTGCGCCGCTGTCACGGAGTGGCCGGTTCTTCGACTCAGTGATCGAAACAGGTGGGCACCGCAACAGCATTGCGGCGATTGCCGCGGGCAAGGCGGATGTGGCGGCAATCGACTGCATCACCTATGGCAACGTGCTGCGGTTTGATCCCAAAAATCTGGGTGGTGTCCGGATTCTCACGCAAACCGTCAGTGGTCCGGGACTGCCGTTGATCACGCGCGGCGATGCCTCGGATGCAGATGTGGATGTGATGAGGCAGGCGTTGCGGGTGGCCATTGCCCAGCCGTCGCTGGAGCCCGTGCGGAATGCGCTTTGCCTCAAGGATTTTGCCGTTCTTTCCGATGCCGACTATGAGCCGCTGGCCGAGCTCGAGCGGCAGGCGCAGCGGGTGGGGTATCCGGTAATCGCTTGAGTTTAGACGCTTCTGGTCATCGCGTTACAGAGCGCGCAGGTGCTCTCTCCATATTTCCAAGGGATTGTCCGTGACGGTTGTGGCTGTGAAGTCATGACGGCATGAGGTTGTGAAACAAGAGGAAAATCCATCGGCTCGGGTTGTTTGTGTATTTTCCTGTTGACTCATCTGGCGTCTGAATCAATAGTTCGGTGATAGAACGAATTAATTGAGGCGACCGTGAGCGAAACCCTGCGCATCTCCCGGAAATTTTCACAAAGGGCCGTGATGGAGGCGATCATCCAGAACGGACCGATCTCCCGCGCCTCGATTGCCAAGCAGACGGGTCTGTCCAAGCAGACCATTTCGGAAATCGTCCGTCAGCTGGAGCTGGATGACTGGGTGCGCGAGACAGGGCGCACCAGCGGTCATGTCGGACGCACCGCCGTCACTTATGAGCTTGTGCCGGATGCGGCCTATATCGCGGCCGTCGATCTCGGCGGCACCAAGATCAGGCTGGCGATCGCGGACCTTGCCTGTCAGGTCTTTGCCGAGGAAGTTGCCGCGACCGACCGGCGCGGCGGCCAGTTCGTGGTCAATCAGATCGCCGAGCTTTGTGCGCAGGCGGCGGAACATCTGAGCATTCCCCGTGAGCGCATCCGTATGGCCGTGATCGGTGCGCCCGGTGCGCCGGATGCCAAGACCGGCCGCATCTTGCTTGCCCCAAACATCTCGGACTTCGATACGATGAACGTGGCGGCTGCCTTCGAAAAGGCACTCGGCGTCGATGTCATCCTGGAGAACGACGTCAATCTGGCGGTGTTGGGCGAAAACTGGCTGGGGCAAGGGCAGGGCATCGACAATCTCGCCTTCATCGCGGTCGGTACCGGCATCGGTGGTGGCCTGATGGTCGGCGGCCAGCTGGTGCGCGGCGCGATGAACGCTGCCGGTGAGCTGGGCTTCCTGCCGTTTGGCGCCGATCCCTTCGATCCGGAATCATTGCGCACCGGCGCTTTCGAGCGCGTCACCGCCTCGATCGGCATCATGGAGCATTATGCTGCGGCGTCCGGCGAAACAGCGACGGTGCCCGCTATCTTCGAGCGGGCAGCGAGTGGTGATGTGCATGCCGCGGCGACCTTGGACGAGACGGCAAAATATCTGGCGCGCGGTATCAGCGCGATTGCGGCGATCGCCAATCCCGAAAAGGTCATTATGGGCGGCTCGATCGGTCTGCGCCTGGAGTTGATCGAACGCATCCGCAAATTCCTGCCAACCTGCTTCCCCTATCCCGTTGATATCGAGGCGAGCCAGCTCGGTCCGCGCGCGGCGATTGTCGGTGCGGCGGCGATCGGGCTCAGCCACCTGCACAATGCGCTGTTCGGCGCCGATGCTCCCGACAGCCGCCTGTCGCTACCGCCGGCGGAGACGGTCACCTTCAAGGAGGCGCTGCGATGAGCATGTCCGACACTCTGACGGAAAAACTGCACGCTGCCCTCGACCGCGACGACGCGATTGCCCTGCTGCGCGGCGCGATCAGCGCCGAGAGCATTACCGGCAATGAAGCGAATTTTGTGGGTTTCCTCGAACGCCAGATGCGGGCTCGCAAGATCGATGGCATCGCAGTTTCGGACTTCCTGCCGGGACGGCCGAACATTCGAGGTGAGCGCAAGGGCGATGGCACCGGCAAGCGGCTGCTGTTCATTGGCCACACGGACACAGTCCATGTCGATGGTTGGCGCGAGCATTGGGCGGGCACCGAGCGCGAGGACCCGTTTGGCGCGCCGATCATCGACGGGCAGATCTGGGGCCGAGGTGCCGGAGACCTGAAGGCGGGTATCTGCAGTTCGCTGGCGGCGCTGAGCCTGCTCGATAAGGCAGGAATCGAGCTCAAAGGAGACGTTGCCTTTGCCTTTGTCGGCGACGAGGAAAGTGGCCAGCCGGGAACCGGCGTGTCCGCCGGGATCAAGGATTACACCGCCAGCATCGAAACCGGCGCGGTGGCAAAGCCGGATTTCACCGTCTATGTCGAGCCAACGCAGCTGGCAGTCTATCCGGCGCAGATCGGCTTCTTCATCACCGATATCAAGATCACCGGCAAATCCGCCTATTTCGGCGTACCGGAACTGGGCCGCGACGCGCTGAAGGCAAGCCATGCGGTCATGTCGGCGCTGTGGAAGCATTCCGACGATATCTCCGCCCGGGCCGAGCATCCGCTGATCGGGCGCGGATTCCTGCTGATCACCGGCCTTTCCGGCGGTGGGTTCATCGCCGTGCCGGAAGAATGCTCGCTGTCGCTGATCCGCAAGCTTTTGCCGGGTGAATCTCTCGACACCGCAGCTGCTGAGCTGGAAAATGTTATCCGTGGCGCGGTCTCCGATCCTGAGATCAAAATCGAAATCTCCTATCCCGCTGGCCGCGATCATGCGCTCGGTGGCTCGGCGGCGGAGATCGATCAGCATCTGCCGGAGGTATCGATGCTTTGCGCCGCTGTCAGCGAGGCGATGGCCGGGCGGGGCACGATACAGGGCGCGCCGTTCTGGTCGGAATCGCCGTTCTTCGTCAACCGGCTTGGCGTGCCCGCCGTCTATTGCGCGCCAGGCGATATCCGTAACTGCCATACATTCGAGGAGCATGTCGATGTCGAGGAATATCTCGCCGGGATCGTGGCATTCGCCACCTTCATGGCGCGCTATTGCGGCATCGCGGAATGAACAACTGAAACAGCCATAATCTGAAAAAAGGGAACAGAAAGATGCTTATCAGGAATTTGTTGAATGCCGCGCTTCTGAGCGGTGCGATGATCGCCGCAGCCCATGCCCAGACCGTCGGTCCGGCGGGCGAAACCGCGACGCCGAGCGCCGAAATCAAGCTGTCGGATAGCGATATCGCCAGCCTGAAGGGCAAGGGCTACAAGGCGGCGCTGCTCTGGCACACGTCGTCGGACTTCATCAACGCCGTTTCAGCCGGCGCCAAGGATGAGTTTGCCAAGGCGGGTGTCGACGTTGTCGTGACGACGGATGCAGGCTTTGATGCTGCCCGCCAGCGCAGCGATATCGAGACGGCGCTGGCCGCCAAGCCGAATGTCATTCTGGCTCTGCCGCTTGACCCGACGACCTCCGCCGAAGCCTTCAAGCAGGCCGTCACCGATGGCACCAAGCTGGTGTTCCTCTCCAATCTTCCCGCCGGTTACAAGCACGGCACGGATTATGCCGCGATCGTCACCGACGATCTGTTCCAAATGGGCAAGCAGGCAGCCGATGCGCTGGCGAAATCGATCGGCGGCAAGGGCAAGGTCGGCTACATCTTCCATGATGCCAGCTATTACGTGACCAACCAGCGCGACCAGGCCTTCAAGACGACCATCGAGAAGGACTATCCGGATATCAAGATCGTTGCCGAACAGGGCATTTCCGATCCGGCCCGCGCCGAGGAGCTGGCCAATGCCATGCTTTTGCAGAACCCGGATCTCGACGGCATCTACGTGACCTGGGCCGAACCGGCCGAAGGCGTGCTTTCTGCCCTGCGTGGCGCAGGCAATACCAAGACGAAGATTGTGACGCTCGATCTGTCAGAGCCGGCAGCACTCGACATGGTCAAGGGTGGTAACGTCGTCGCGCTGGTTGCCGACAAGGCCTACGAGCTTGGCCAGACCATGGCCGCCACTGGCCTGAAGGCCCTGTTGGGTCAGGAGACCCCGGCCTTCATCGTCGCCCCGGCGCTGACCGTGACCAAGGCTGACGTTTCCGAAGGCTGGAAGCAGTCGCTCAACCGCGATGCGCCGCAGTCGGTTCTCGACGCCGCGAAGTGATGTGCTGTGCCGGGCGGTACGAACCACCGCCCGGCGCATCAAACCGAGATTCTGGAGGAATAATGATGAACAAGCTGTCGATGATCCCGGCGGGGCTGGTTGCCGCGCTTCTGTCTACCCACGCTTTTGCCGCCGATGGCGCGACCACCGGTCCGCACGGCGAAAAGCCGACACCGGCCGCCAGCTTCAGGTTGACGCCGGATGAAGAGACGAAGATCAAGGACGGCAAGTTCACCGCCGCCCTCGTCTGGCACGAGATGAGCGAATATACCAACGCGGTCAACAGTGGCGCGCAGGATGAATTCAAGCGCCTCGGCGTCGAGGTTATCGCCCAGACGGATGCGGGCTTCGATGCCGCGCGCCAGAAGGCCGATGTCGAGACGGTGCTTGCCAAGAAGCCATCGATCATCCTGTCGCTGCCGGTCGATCCGGCCACCGCCGGGCCGATCTACGATCCGGCGCTGAAGGCTGGCGTCAAGCTCGCCTTCGTCGACAACTCGCCGCAGGGCTACGTGCAAGGCAAGGACTATGTGACGATCGTCTCCGACGACCTGTTCCAGATGGGTCACAAGGCAGGCGTCGCCATGGCCGAGGCGCTCGGGAAAAAGGGCAAGGTCGGCTATATCTTCCACGATGCTGATTTCTACGTGACCAACCAGCGCGACCAGGCCTTCAAGTCGACGATCGAGCAGGATTATCCCGACATGACGATCACGGCAGAGGCTGGAATGGCCGATCCGGCACGTGCGGAAGAGATCGCCCAGGCGATGGTGACGCAGAACCCTGATCTCGACGGTATCTACGTGACCTGGGCGGAACCGGCATTGAGCGTGCTTTCCACTTTGCGCGCCGCCGGAAACACCCATACCAAGATCGTCACGCTCGATCTCAACGAACCGGCGGCGCTTGATATGGTCAAGGGCGGCGCAGTTGCAGCACTCGTTGCCGACGAGGCCTACAATATCGGCGTCACAGCCGCACGTGCTGCGGCCGGATCGCTTGTTGGCAAGCAGGCCGAACCGTTCCTGGTGGTGGATTCGCTTGCGGTCACCAAGGACACGGTCAAAGACGGCTGGAAGAAGTCGCTCAACAAGGATGTTCCGGCCACCATCGCCGAAGCCATCAAGTAAGACCAGCGCCCAGGCGCAGATTGAAGTCGTCGCACCGGCCGCCGAGAATGCATGCCAGTGCCCGGCGGGAGCCACAGGTTCCCGCCCATACCCCAGCTCTTCGGAGGAGTCGCTATGTCCAGCGCCCCAAGCAATGCCGCCAACCCGGCGATGAGCATGATCAGCCGCATCAATATCCAGCAATATGTCGTCTATGTCGGTTTTCTGGCGATCTTCCTGTTTTTCGCCATCGTGCTGAAAGACAGCGGGTTCCTGACTGTGCGCAACCTGTCCAACATCGTGCTGCAGACGGCGCCGATCACGATCATGGCGATCGGCATGGTCTTCGTGCTTTCGGCCGGTGAGATCGATCTGTCGATCGGCTCGACCGTGGCGGTCGCCGCTCTCTCTGCCGCCGCGACGATGAATGCCTATGGCATGATCGCCGGTATTGCGGCCGGGATCGGGGCAGGAGTCGCCATCGGTCTCGTCAACGGTCTGCTGGTCGCCTATGTCCGGCTGCCGTCGTTTCTGGTGACGCTGGCAACGCTGGGGCTGTTTGCCGGTGTCGCCCGCTCTCTCACCAACCTGCGCTCCATTCCTGTCACCGACAGCACGTTTACCGGCTTCTTCGGTTCTGGCTCGCTGCTCGGCATCCCCTCGCTGATCTGGTGGACCGTGATCGCCATCATCGCCGGGCACCTCATCTTCCGCGAAACCAAGTTCGGTGCGCATGTTCTGGCAACCGGCGATAATGCCCGCGCCGCCAGCGTCTCCGGCATTCCCGTGCCGCGCATCCGGCTTGCGGTGCTAGTGATCAGCGGCGCGCTCGCCGGCCTTGCCGGCCTGCTTTATGCCGGCCGTCTGCAGGCGGCAAAATATACACTGGGCGAAACGGACCTGATGACGGTGATCGCCGCCGTCATCGTCGGTGGCACGTTGCTCAACGGCGGCAAGGGTTCAATCATCGGCGCGCTGGTGGGTTCGCTGATGATGGGCATGCTCAACAACGGTCTGATCCTGATGGGGCTTTCCGTCTCCGACCAGATGATCGTCCGCGGTCTCATCATTCTTGCTGCCGTCGCCGTGTCGCTGCGCGAAAAGCTGCGCTGAAGAAAGGATATCTCATGTTTCTCGACGTTCTGCGCCGCCGCAATCCGAAATTCCTCGAAGCCGCCATCGCGTTGCACCGGCAGGGCAAGATCCCGGCCAATGCCTATGTGCTCGATCTCGATGCCGTCGAGGCCAATGCCCGGGTCTTGAAGACGGAGGCCGACCGGCTCGGTTTGAAGATCTTCGCCATGACCAAGCAGGTCGGCCGCGCCAGCTCCTTCTGCGCCGCCGTGCAGCGAGGCGGCATCGACCGGTCCGTGGCGGTCGACATGGCCTGCGCCCGCGCCACGCACCGGGCAGGCCTGCGCGTCGGCCATCTCGGCCATCTGCAGCAGGTGGCCCGCCACGAGGCCAAGGCCGCGGCAGCAGCCTTCCGGCCGGATTACTGGACCGTGTTCAATGGTGACAAGGCGCGCGAGGCCGCTGATGGCGCCAGCGCAGCCGGCTATGTGCAGAACCTCTTGGCCCGCATCAAGGCCGAGGGCGATACGTTCTACCGCGGCCACGAGGGCGGGTTCGACGCCGCTGACGTCGCCGCCGTCGCCGACGCTTTCGATGCGCTGGAAGGCGGCCGTTTTGCCGGGATCACCACGTTTCCGGCGCTGCTCTTCGATCACAAGACACGCAAGGTCTTGCCGACGCACAATCTGGCGACACTCACCAAGGCTGCCGAGGCGCTGGCCAAAGCCGGACGCACCGGCATCGAGGTCAATGCGCCGGGTACGACGTCTTCGGTTCTGCTGCAGGCGCTCGCCGATGCCGGCGCGACGCAATGCGAGCCCGGCAACGGTCTGCATGGCACGACGGCGCTGCATGTGGTCGAAGATTTGCCGGAGCTTCCGGCGGTCTGCTATCTCACCGAGGTCTCGCACCTTTCCGGCGGCAAGGCCTATTGTTTCGGCGGTGGTTTCTACATCGACCCGATCTTTCCTGACTATGACGTCAAGGCGATCGTTTCCGGCGAGCCGACCGTGGCTGCGTCGTCCCTGCGCAGCGTCGAGGTGCCGCCGCCTTCGGCGATCGACTATTACGCGATGATCGATGCGGCGGGGCCAAACGCGCCGAAGCCCGGTGATGCAGCGGTCTTCGGTTTTCGTGGTCAGGCCTTTGTCACCCGCGCCTATGTCGTTGGCGTCTCGGGCATTGCCACAGGTATGCCGAAAGTCGAGAGCATCGAGAACGGCTTCGGCGAACCCCAATCCTGGCCGGTATAGGAGAATGACCATGAACACTCTGGCCCCTGTGCTGCAGCTCAAGGACATCCGCAAGAATTTCGATGCGGTTGTCGCCATCGAGAATTTTTCGCTCGATATCTATCCCGGCGAGATCGTCGCGTTGGTCGGCGATAACGGCGCTGGCAAATCGACGCTGATCAAGATCGTTTCCGGCGTCTACGGCCCGTCATCCGGTACGATCACCATCGAGGGCGAGACCGTCGCCATGTCCAGCGCCACCATGGCCCGGTCACACGGGATCGAGGTGGTCTATCAGGATCTGGCGCTGGCCGATCAGCAGACGGTCTACATGAACATGTTTCTCGGCCGCGAACTGACCAACGGCATCGGCCTGCTCGACCGCAAGACCATGATTTCCGAGACGGAAAAGCTGGTGAAGGAACTGGATGTGCGCATTCCGTCGGCGCATGCGACGATCCGCGATCTCTCCGGCGGCCAGCGGCAGGGTGTGGCGATTGCGCGGGCCACTCGCTGGGCCAAAAAACTGATCCTGCTTGATGAGCCGACGGCAGCGCTCGGCGTTGCTGAAACCGCCAAGGTTGAGGAGATCGTGCAGTCGTTGAAATCGCGCAATATCGGCGTCTTGATCATCAGCCATAGCCTCGATCAGGTCTTCAAGCTTTCGGACCGTATTTGCGTGCTCCGCCGCGGCAAGCAGATCGGCATCCGCAGGACGTCGGAGACCAACAAGAACGAAATTGTCTCGATGATCACCGGCGTCAACTGACGCCGGAATTCATGCCGTCTTGACCGCCGGGGTGTTTGCCTGCGCTGGCGCGTAGGCCCGCAGGAATGTGCGCACGGCATTGTGGGCCGCACTGTCCAGTTCCTCGTCGGTTGGCGTGACCCCGAACAAGGTGCCCATCTGCAGGTCTGCGTTGACCAGCGCCAGGAACTGACGAGCCGCGACGTCGAAATCGTCGATCTCCAGCAGCCCCTTGTGCGACAGTCTGGCGAAAAGCGCCGCCAGCGCCGTGCCGATCTTGCCAGGGCCGTGCTGGCGCCAACTTTCAAACAGATGCGGATAACGCTCGCCCTCCGACTGGACGAGCTTGCGCAGGAATTTTCCGTCTTGATTGCAGATGCAGCTGCGGCTCAGCCGCACGGCAAAGCCGACGAGGTCATCTTCAAGATTGTCCGGCTTTTCGGGGAAGGTCGACAGGATGGCGAACAGCATGGCGTTTGCCCGGTCCATCACGTCCTCGACCACCGCGGTGAACAGATTATCCTTCTCCCGGTAGTGATTGTAGACCGTCTGGCGCGACACGCAGGCTGCTGATGCAATCTCATCGATGCTCGCACCGGCAAATCCCTGGCGGCAAAACACCTCGGCGGCAGCTTCCAGTATGGACAGGCGCTTGGCGCATTGCCCGCGCTGGCTGTGGACGGACATCTTGGGAACGGGGTCATTCGGAGCTTTCATCAGTCCAAGATAATGCCTCTTGACGTTTTAGACAATGGTGTCTAATTTTACATGCGTGTCCAATTATATTGACATGAATTTCCAAGCGTGCGGATGTTCTCCCAAGCATTGCGTGCGGGCTTGAAACGTTTCCATTGAACCCCGTGAGGCAACGCGGCGCGAAACCGGTCAGGTTCCGTACCGCTGTTTTCTGAAAGACGATCCCATGACGTCCTCCTTCTTCCGGACTGCCCTCATCCTCGGCCTGCTATCAGCCATCGGTCCTTTCGCCATCGACATGTACCTGCCGGCGCTGCCGTCGATCGGACAGGATTTTGGCGCGGAAAACCACGTCGTGCAGCTCAGCCTGCTCGCCTTCTTCATTTCCTTCGCGCTGTCGCAGCTGGTCTATGGTCCCCTGTCCGACATGTGGGGCCGCAAGGCGCCGCTCTACATCGGCATCGGCATTTTTGCGCTCGCCAGCATCGGCTGCGCGCTGGCGAGCGATATCGAAACGCTGATCGCCTTCCGTTTCCTGCAGGGCATCGGCGGGGCCGCCGGCATGGTCATCCCGCGCGCCATTGTGCGCGACATGCATACCGGCGTGCAGGCCGCACGGCTGATGTCGCTGTTGATGCTGGTTTTCAGCATCTCGCCAATCCTGGCGCCGCTGACCGGCAGTGCCGTCATCGAATTCTACGGCTGGCGTGGCGTGTTCTGGGCCGTGATGATCGCCGCCTTCATCGGCCTCATTCTCCTTGCGACGCAATTGCAGGAAACCCGCCTTAGGGAACATCGTGCCGAAAGCGGTTTGCGCAGCGCCATGGCGGCTTACGGCCGGCTGCTCAGAGACAAGAATTTCCTGACGCTGACCTTCATCGGCGGGCTCGGTATTTCCAGCTTCCTCGTCTATCTCGCCAACTCGCCCTTCGTGCTGATCGATTATTATGGATTGACGCCGACGCAATACAGCTTCGCCTTCTCCATCAATGCCGTGTCGTTCTTCGCGGTATCGCAGGCGACCGGCTGGTTCGGCGAGCGTTTTGGGCTTGTCCGCGTCATGCGGATTGCCGTAACGGCCTTTGCACTGACCATGGCTGCGATGGCCATCGTCATGAGCTTTGGTTTCAACCAGCTTCCGGTCATGGCCGCGTTCCTGTTCGTCGGCTACGGCTTCCTCGGCCTGGTCATTCCGACCAGCGCGGTGCTGGCGCTGGAGGATCACGGCGAGATTGCCGGCACGGCATCGTCGCTGATGGGCACGCTGCATTTCGTCACGGCCGCCGTCGCCATGGTGATCGCATCGGTGTTCTTCGACGGTACCGCCGTCCCAATGGCCATGGGCATCGCGCTTTGCGCCGTTGGCGCGCTGCTGCTCACCCAGGCCACCATCGGCCGCCGCCGCGCGGTTGCCGCTGCCGAGTAAATCGGCATTCGCAATATCCTGGAATATCGAAGGCCCGGGGCGATGCTCCGGGCCTTTTGCAATTCCTGTGACCCGGTATTAACGCCCCATTATCCGCAATGCCGGAAAAATTATGTGCCAGGAGGCATGTTTCCGAAGCCTACACATTGACGTTGTTCTCACGCCGTATACTATATCTAGTGCTCAAGGTTCCTCTGACTCGCAAGATTCGGAGGCTAAGAGGGAATGCGGTGCGTTCAGCCATTTTGGCCGGGCAAAACCGGAGCTGCCCCCGCAACTGTAAGCGGCAAGTACCTGTTTCATTTCAAGTCACTGAAGGCATCGATCTTCGGGAAGACGGAACAGGCGCCACGACCCGCAAGCCAGGAGACCTGCCTTAAACAAAACGTCCACGGGCGGGGTGTCCGGAAGGTCGCGTGATGTGCAGCGGAATGGCTCCGCTTTGTGTTGCGTTCTTCCGATGTCCGCCAAAAAAAGGCTTCGGGGTGAAGGCATGTCAGTCAATCGAATTCGCAGACCACGAGATGCGGGATCGCGATCGGCGGTACACGCCTAGCCTGATCGCCAGCTCGCAATGAAAACCACACGATCGGATCCGCGTGCAGCGGCTCGGAGCCCTTTCGTGCGCCTAGCAACACGACAGATCACGAGGAAAATCATGAACATTACCGTTTACAGCAAGCCTTCCTGCGTCCAGTGCACCGCGACCTACCGTGCGCTCGATCGCGAAGGCATCGACTATCAGGTCATCGACATCTCCAAGGACGAGGACGCCTTCGCAAAGGTGATCGGTCTCGGATACCAGCAGGTTCCGGTCGTGATTGCCGGCCAAGACCATTGGGCCGGATTCCGGCCGGACAAGATCAGCGCGCTTTCTTGAGTACGGTCTGACGAGCGATGGGGCTGATCGTCTATTATTCCAGTCTGTCGGAAAACACCCATCGTTTCGTCGCCAAGCTCGGTTTGAAATCGGCCCGTATTCCCGTCAGCAGTGGCGCGAAAACGCCCGATGTACGCGAGCCTTTCGTCCTCATCCTGCCGACCTATTGCGGCGATGATGGCCGGGGCGCCGTTCCCAAACAGGTGATCCGCTTCCTCAACGATGCGGTCAACCGATCCTTCATCCGGGGCGTGATCGCTGCCGGTAACAGCAATTTCGGCGAGACGTTCGGTCTCGCGGGTGACGTGATCTCACGCAAATGCGAAGTGCCGTATCTCTATAGGTTCGAGCTTCTGGGCACCGATGAGGACGTCGCCAACGTTAGAAACGGATTGGAACGATTTTGGACGTCTCAGAGACTTTGACGCGGAATGCGGGCACAAAACCGCTCAACAGTTTTCCTCCTTCCGCCGGTGAACGCCCTTTGAAGGCGACGGAAACGGCAGTCGACTATCACGCGCTGAACGCGATGCTGAACCTTTATGACGATGAGGGGAAGATCCAGCTCGACAAGGACCGGCTGGCCGCGAAGCAGTATTTCCTCCAGCACGTCAACCAGAACACCGTGTTCTTCCATAATCTGCGGGAGAAGCTCGATTATCTGGTGACCGAAGGCTATTACGAGCGCGAGGTTCTCGACCAGTATTCCTTCAACTTCGTGCGCGACCTCTACGATCACGCCTATGCGAAGAAGTTCCGCTTTCCGACCTTCCTCGGAGCCTTCAAGTATTACACCAGCTACACCCTGAAAACCTTTGACGGAAAACGCTATCTTGAGCGTTACGAAGACCGCATCTGCATGGTGGCGCTGACGCTGGCGCAGGGCAATGAAGCGATCGCCCGTGACATGGTCGACGAGATCATTTCCGGAAGGTTCCAGCCGGCAACGCCGACGTTCCTCAATGCCGGCAAGAAACAGCGCGGCGAGCTTGTCTCGTGTTTCCTGCTGCGGGTCGAGGACAACATGGAGAGTATTGCCCGCGGCATCAATTCGGCGCTGCAGCTGTCGAAGCGCGGTGGCGGCGTGGCCCTGTCGCTCACCAACATTCGCGAGGCGGGTGCACCGATCAAGCAGATCGAAAACCAGTCGTCCGGCATCATTCCGGTGATGAAGCTGTTGGAAGACAGTTTTTCCTATGCCAACCAGCTCGGCGCGCGCCAGGGGGCAGGGGCCGTCTATCTCAACGCCCATCATCCCGACATCATGCGCTTCCTCGATACCAAGCGCGAAAACGCCGACGAGAAAATCCGTATCAAGACGCTGTCGCTCGGCGTTGTCGTGCCGGATATCACCTTCGAACTGGCGAAGAACAACGAGGATATGTATCTGTTCTCGCCCTACGACGTGGAGCGCGTCTATGGTGTACCGTTCACCGAAATTTCGGTGACGGAAAGGTACCGCGAGATGGCGGATGACGCCCGCATCTCCAAGAAGAAGATCAAGGCGCGTGAATTCTTCCAGGTGCTGGCGGAAATCCAGTTCGAGAGCGGCTACCCCTACATCATGTTCGAAGACACGGTGAACAAGGCGAACCCGATCGCCGGCCGCATCACAATGAGCAATCTCTGCTCGGAAATCCTGCAGGTGAGCGAAGCCAGCGAATACAATGATGACCTGTCCTACAAGACCATGGGTAAGGATATTTCCTGCAATCTCGGCTCACTGAACATTGCAGCTGCGATGGATAGCTCCGATTTCGGCAAGACCATCGAGACCTCGATCCGGGCGCTGACCGCCGTCTCCGACATGAGCCACATCTCCTCGGTTCCATCGATCGAGAAGGGCAATGACGATAGCCACGCCATCGGTCTTGGCCAGATGAACCTGCACGGCTATCTCGCCCGCGAGCGCATCTATTATGGCTCGGACGAAGGTGTCGATTTCACCAACATGTATTTCTACACGGTGACCTATCACGCCATCCGGGCGTCCAACCGGATCGCGGTCGAGCGTGGATCGAGCTTCAAGGGTTTCGAGAATTCGAAATATGCCTCCGGGGACTATTTCGACAAGTACACCGAACAGGAATGGACACCGGCGACCGAGCATGTGGCCGAACTGTTCGAGACTGCCGGCATCCACATCCCGACACAGGAAGACTGGCTGGCGTTGAAGAAGGACGTCATGGCGACGGGGCTCTATAACCAGAACCTGCAGGCCGTGCCGCCGACGGGATCGATCTCTTATATCAACCACTCGACCTCCTCGATCCACCCGATCGTCTCGAAGATCGAGATCCGCAAGGAAGGCAAGATTGGCCGCGTCTACTATCCGGCGCCGTACCTCACGAACGACAATCTCGACTACTATCAGGATGCCTACGAGATCGGCCCCGAAAAGATCATCGACACCTATGCGGCGGCAACGCAGCATGTCGATCAGGGCCTGTCGCTGACGCTGTTCTTCCGCGACACGGCAACGACGCGCGATATCAACAAGGCGCAGATCTATGCCTGGAAGAAAGGCATCAAGACGATCTACTACATCCGCCTTCGCCAGATGGCGCTCTCCGGCACCGAGGTGCAGGGGTGTGTGTCGTGTACGCTTTGATTTGAGGCCATCTCAGCTACGCCTGTGCCCTCATCCGCCTGCCGGCACCTACTCCCCGATGGGGAGAAGAGACAAGCGGCTGGCGCGAGGTTCCCCTCTCTCCTCGGGGAGAGGGCAGGGTGAGGGGGCCGGGCGGTCCGTAAGATTTTATCGAGGAAAGACATCCCATGAACATCGCCATCAAGACCGTCTCGCGCGTGCGCGCCATCAACTGGAACCGCATTGAGGACGACAAGGATCTTGAAGTCTGGAACCGGCTGACCGGAAATTTCTGGCTGCCGGAAAAGGTGCCACTCTCCAACGATATTCCGTCCTGGGCGACCCTACGGCCGGAAGAGCAGCAACTGACGATCCGTGTCTTCACCGGATTGACCTTGCTCGACACGATCCAGACCAGCATCGGTGCGCCGAAACTGATGGAGGATGCGATCACACCGCACGAGGAGGCTGTCTATTCCAACATCTCCTTCATGGAAGCGGTGCATGCGCGCTCCTATTCCTCGATCTTTTCGACGCTCTGCTCGACACCCGATGTCGACGATGCCTATCGCTGGTCGGAGGAAAACGAGCACCTGCAGAAAAAGGCGGCGCTGATCCTTGAACATTATCGCAACCCCGATCCGCTGAAGCGCAAGGTCGCCAGCGTCTTCCTCGAAAGTTTCCTGTTCTATTCCGGCTTTTATCTACCGATGTTCTGGTCGAGCCGGGCCAAGCTGACGAACACCGCCGACATGATCCGCCTGATCATCCGCGACGAAGCCGTGCACGGCTATTACATCGGCTACAAGTTTCAGAAGGGGTTGGAGCGGCTGAGTGCTGAAAGGCAGCAGGAGATCAAGGACTTCGCCTACGAACTTCTGTTCGAGCTTTATGATAATGAGGCCAAATATACCGAAACGCTCTATGACGGCGTCGGCCTGACCGAGGACGTCAAGAAGTTCCTGCATTACAACGCCAACAAGGCGCTGATGAATCTCGGCTACGAGGCGCTGTTTCCGGTCGAAGCCTGCAAGGTCAATCCCGCGATCCTCTCGGCGCTCTCGCCGAATGCCGACGAGAACCACGACTTCTTCTCCGGCTCCGGCTCGTCCTATGTCATCGGCAAGGCCGTTGCGACCGAGGATGACGACTGGGATTTCTAGACGGTTTCCCTTTGGCAGCTGGCTCACCGGGCACAAGCGGCGCACTTTCACGTGCGTGATGTCGTCTGCAAGGTAATTGTAACCGTAACGTACTCCCGTCCGACCGGAAAAAGCGCATAGATATCTGGGTAGCCGTTTGAGGCCTGCCTTAAACGGAGCGGTAAACTGACAGGCATGCATCCTCGGCCAAACCAGGTACCAGATCGATGTCGACAGACACGGCGCAGAAGGGTTTGTGGAAGCTGATGTTGAGGTTACCCGCGCTGCGCGGGCAGCTTCAGATTCTCAGTGTGCGGAATACGAGTTTGCTGAGCCTTTGTGACGCTTTCCAGGATGCAAGCTCCACTCTCGATTCCTTGAGAAAGTATCCGAACGCGGACAGTGCGATCATTCGCGAGTATGAGATACTGTGCAGCGAAATCGAGAGCGAAGTGATCGAGATCTGTCTGAGCGAACAGACAAAACCACGCTAATATACCGCCATATCCTTTTGTTTAGCCTGTGTTTTTGAGCCTGCTCCAAAGCAGGACGCTTCTGTGCCAAATTATCACTTTTGAAACAGTCAACGGAATTTTTGGCGTTTTTGGGCGCGGTACTTCAGCAAAGGGCGGTTGACTGGCATGCGGATTTTGTGCGGTACTGTGACCTCAGGTTGAAAACTTGGGGGCAGGCATGAGCGGCGAGCGTAAAATCGATCGATCATTCTGCGAACATATCGACTTGGCGGAGGCGCAGGCCGAAATTGACCGGCTGCTCGCGGATTCCCGCTTTCTATCTCCGGAACGCAACCGAAATTTTCTGCGTTTCATTGCATCGGAGTATTTCGAAGGCAGAGCCGAGGCGATCAAGGCGTACACGATCGCCGTCGATGTGTTCGGTCGTCCAGCCAATTTCGATGCGTCGGTTGATCCGATCGTGCGCATCGAGGCGACCCGGCTGCGCGCCGCGCTGACGCAATATTATGAGGTTCACGGAAGCGACACCGGCATCCGCGTTGATCTTCCACGGGGCCAGTACGTTCCAGTCTTCTCCCGCATGGCGCCAAACGACATGACCAGCCCCATGGCAGAAACCGCGGCGCCGGATTTATCTCATCATACACCAAGCTTGGAAAAGAGTTCGAACCTGCGGTTTTGGAGCGCCCATACCGGGCTCGCTTTGACCTGGCTGCTGGTCGGCCTTGGCATTGCCGCCTATGCTCTGACGATAGGACTTGATGCCTGGAACAAAAATTCCTTGAGGCAGAAGCCGTTGATTTCCATAGTGTTGGACGGCGACGAAGATATGCCACAGCGGGAAGTTGGCAAGTTCCGGGATTATCTCACGCTGGCAATCTCGCAGTTCCAGACTGTCCGGCTTGCATCTCCCGGCGCTGCGGTGGTTGCAGCTTCACTGGGCGAATGGTCTCCCCCAAAACTGGTCTCAGCCATGCGGGGCCAGCGGGTGGCTGATGATTACCATATTACGCTCAAGTACCAGGGAAGGGCAGCCAAAGCTCCATCTGGTGGCAAGTTGCGGCTGCGTCCAGCGGAGAGGTTTTGTTGTCGGGTATCGAGAAGCCGCTCCCGCCGGGGTCGCCCGTCTTTTCTTCAAGTGAGAACTTGGCGAACCGGCTGGCGCGGACGCTTGTGGGAACCCGTGGCGTCATCAACACCATTGAAACACAGCATGAATTCGATGCACCCTCGCTTGGTAACGGCTGCACCTTGAGAGCGATCGCGGCAGGCGACCGTGGAAACGAAGCAGGAATTGCGGATGCCCGCAATTGCCTTGAACGGACATTGGCTATTGTACCCAACGATGCTGCAGCCAGGGCGGAACTGGCAATTGTCCTGCTTGCGCAGGATCCGATAGAGGCGCCGACGGATCTCTCCGCCCGGGCCTCTAAGCTGTCCGGCGATGCGGTGAAGCTCTCGCCCTTTTCCGACCGCAGCAAATACGCGCTGATGATGAGCCAGTTCCGGGCCGGCCAGACGGAGGCCGCAATCGAGACGGGATACGCGGCGCTTGCCCTCAATCCCAACAATACTGATATCACCGCACGGCTGGGGCTCTATCTCTTTGCCGCGGGGCGTTGGGAAGACGGCGCCGGCCTTGCCGTGCAATCTGCCCAGATGGACCAGAATGCCGCACCGGACAGCCTGCTCACCCGCGCACTGAATGCTTACCGCCTGGGGCGCTTCGATGATGCGCTGACCCTCTCACGGCAGTTGAATGTAGCGGATGACTATGTCGTTTACGCAGTCCAGGCTGCTACAGCCGGCCAATTGGGCAGGGCCGACGACGCGCGATTGGCGTTAGCCAGCCTCGGCGCCGGCCGCGCCGATTTCGGCGCCGCATTTCGCAAGAGTATGAATGCCCGGCATTTCACGGCCGAACTGACCGATCTTCTCGAGATTGGCGTGCTAAAGGCGCAGGCACTGAATTTCTGAAACCAGCAGCCGTGCCGGGTCTGGTTTAGCCCATGCCCGGGCCACACCGGTCCGGCGTTTTCCCGATATCGCAAAAGTAACTGTAACGTACTTGTATCAGCGCGCCATCGTGCAAGGCTTCCAGGCATGTTTCCCCGCGAGCCCAGCGGGAACGCGACGGCACGTCATGCCCATGACAAGGATGAGAACGATGGTCAGATTTGGTTTTGTGTTCATGACCGCCGCATTGACGGCTAGCTCCGCTTTAGCGGGACCTGCGGTCACAACGGCGAATGTGAATTTCCGTTCAGGCCCAGGCACGGGGTTCGATAGCCTCGGCCAGCTTGTCGAGGGAACCACCGTTGATCTGGGCGAGTGCGACGACAGCGGTGCGTGGTGTGCGGTTTCGCTCAAGGGCGAACAGGGCTTCGTCAGCGGCAAATATCTCAACCAGGCCGACGCGACGACGGACCGCCCGGGCTGGCCGCGGATCTACACCACGGACGGCGGCGCCGAGATCACGCTCTATCAACCGCAGATCACCGATTGGAGGGATTTCACCACGCTCTCGGCGCTGATCGCCACCGAATACAAGCCAACCAAGGATGCAAAGCCGATCTTCGGCGTCATCGGCGTCAGCGCAGACACGGTATCCGATGCGGAGGCCGGCACCGTCATCCTCAGTAATATCAAGGCCACGGAGATCAATTTTTCAGCACTCGACCGGAGCCAGATTTCCGATCTGTCGCTGGAAGTCGGCAAGCTGATGCCGACAGGCGATCTGACCTATCCCGAGGAGCGCCTGACAGCCAGTCTTGCCGATTACAAGCGTATGGACGACGTTCAAGGCTTGAAATCGGACCCGCCGCCGATCTTCATCAGCGAGACACCTGCTATTTTGCTGCAGATGGACGGCAAGCCCGTGCTTGCTCCAGTCAAGGGCTCGGCGGGGCTCTCTTTCGCGGTTAATACCAATTGGGATCTGTTTCAGGCCGATACGGACAAGAGCTATTATCTGCGTGATGACAAGACCTGGCTGACCTCCAAGGATCTGGCCGCTGGATGGCAGGTCGCGGCAACCCTTCCGAACGCATTGACGAACCTGGCCGATGACGACAACTGGAAAGCTGCCCGCACGGCCATTCCGCTGACGGCGGTGGAAGGTTACAAACTGCCCAAGGTCGTCTACTCGGAAACACCGGCCGAACTGATCCAGTTCGAAGGCGAGCCGAAGCTGGAACCCGTCAAAGGCACTGCGCTGAAATGGGCGTCGAATTCCGCCAGCGACGTGTTTTATGACGAAAAGGGCAAGCAATGGTATGTGCTTCTGTCCGGCCGCTGGTTCTCTGCGGCTTCGCTCGACGGCCCCTGGACGTTTGCAACGCCGAACCTGCCGGCGGATTTCCAGAACATTCCGGATGATGCGCCCTATTATGCGGTGCGGGCATCGGTACCGGGCACTTCGGAAAATGCCGAGGCGCGGCTGAAGGCCAGCATCCCACAAACTGCCCGTGTCTCCACCGACGGATCGGTGAAGGTCGATGTTTCCTACAGCGGGGAGCCGAAATTCGAACCGATCGACGGTACCTCGCTCTCCTATGCGGTCAATACCAATGAGCAGGTCATCAAGGTTGGCGACACGTATTTCGTCTTGAAGGATGGTGTCTGGTTCGAGGGCCCAAACCCCACTGGCCCGTTTGCCGTCGCCAAGGCTGTGCCGGACGAAATCTACAAAATACCGCCTTCCTCGCCGGTCTATAACGCCACCTATGTGCGCGTTTACCAGTCGGAGCCGGATGCGGTCTGGTACGGATATACCATGGGCTATCTCGGCGCCTATCTGGCCTGGGATACGTTTGTCTATGGTACCGGCTGGGCCTATGACGACTATTGGGATTACGGCTGGGCGGGCGGCGGCTATATGCCCTATTATCCGCGCCCGGTGAGCTATGGCGTCGGCGCCTTCTACAATCCGGCTTTTGGAACCTTCGGCCGCTACGGCTATGCCTATGGTCCCTATCGCGGCATTGCAGGCGGAGCGGCCTATAATCCCCGTACAGGCACCTACATTCGCGGCGGGGCCATTTCAGGCCCGGCGGGAGAGCGTGGCTTTATTGCGGCCTACAATCCGCGCACCGGCAATGGCGTGATGGCGCGCGGCGGCCACAATGTCTATGGCTCCTGGGGATCTGCCAATGTCAAGCATGGCTCCGACTTTGCGCATATCGCCGGTGGGACCAACGCCTCAGGCGGTTACGTTCACTGGCGCAACTCCGACGGTAATCATGGCTTTGTTGCAGGCGGCAAGGGCGGCGATATCTATGCCGGACGCGATGGCAACGTTTACCGCCGCGACAATGGCCAATGGCAGAAGCACACGCCAGATGGCTGGGACCCGGTGCAGAAGCCATCGACCGACAATCTGAAACAGCATGGCGAGAATTTCGCCGCCAAACATCCAGATGCCGCCCAGAACATTGGCCAGAACCGCGATGCGGTGAAGCCGGTCCAGCGGCACACCAACCGCGTCCGGCCGGCGGCGCCGGACAATCTCGGCCTTGACCGTGCCGGCCGTCAGATCGGCAACCAGCGTGCCTTCCAGCAAGACATGATCCGCCGCCCATCACGGGGTGGTTTCGATGGCGGCGATTTCCAGCGCGGCGGCGGTTTTGGCGGCGGTGGCTTCGGAGGTGGCGGCTTCCACGGCGGTGGTGATTTTGGTGGCGGTGGTTTCCACGGGGGCGGGGGCTTTCATGGGGGTGGCGGGTTCCATGGAGGTGGCGGTTTCCGCCGCCGCTGACCGTCTGGTTCATCCACCGTCCGGAGCATCCGCCTTCGGGCGGTGCTTGCCTCCAACCCGTCGCGGCCGCCGAACGGGACTGGCCAATCCAGTTTCGAACGCTGTTGCCCATGTCGCAAAAGCGTGACGATCTGCAGCCAGGACGTGTCCTTCGCCAGATCGTCGTTGGGCGAGCCCATCTCCACGATCACGCCGTCGCTTGCCGCCGGCTATACTGTGATCCCGGCGCGACGTTTCAAACCGGGGTAAGACAGGGCGGAAATTTCGTGCCGGTATTCACTTTTGATGGCGCGTCACGGGCGGTATAGCCTATAGGAGATTACGTCACCAAGGCTCAGCCTTGGTGACGTCCTTGCCGCTCCAAGTCCTGACATCTTACAAGCATCTGGACTATCTATCGTCAGGCACAATGTACGCCTGCGGGAATTTTTTGTGATTATGACCGAGAATTTATCTTCGACTGTCTATGCCATTGCCGACGTCCATGGACGCGCTGATCTTCTCAAAGCCATGCTTGAGCATATCGCTGCTCACGCGCGTGATCATCAATCCAAGCCGGTCGTGATTTTCCTGGGTGATTTGATCGATCGCGGCCCTCACAGCCCGAAAGTCCTCGATCAGGTCTGTTCGACGCTCGACCTTTATCCGGGTTCTCGGCTGATCCTTGGCAACCATGATTTTTATCTGCGTGAGCTGCTTCGTGGTGCTCTGACTGATGAAGACGCCGTCAACTGGATGGACTGGGGAGGCGTTGCGACAGTGAGTGCATATTCCAACCACCCGGTTCCCGCTTTCGAAAATATCGCCGCAGACATCCGCCTCGTCTTTCCACACCATGTGGACCTGCTTGAAAATGCGCTGACATTCAAGGAGATCGGGCGCTTCTGTTTTGTTCATGCTGGAATACGTCCCGGCGTTCAACTCGCAAATCAAAGCGAATACGATTTGCGCTGGATCAGGACGGGCTTCCTCGACCACATGGACATCTTTGACCATGTGGTTTTACATGGTCATACGATCACAAAGTCGCTTCGTCCCGAAGTCTATTCAAATCGGATCGCTCTGGATACCGGAGCGTATCGGACTGGCCGGCTGAGCGCCGCCGTAATTAGGGGCGATGAACTTTCACATTTCCTATGCACCGAACTGACCGAAAGCGGCGCTATCCATGTCAACGAATGGCAGCCGACCTAATCGACAGGAAGGAAGTTCGCTGTTCCACGACAGGTCGAGGCAGGCTGGGAACCGGAGTTGCATGCGCAAATTCCCGAACCGTGGCTGTGCCACCGCTATGCTTGGTTCATCGACGTGCTCTTTGCCGAAATGTGGCGCCGATTCAGGCCGTGTACGTATTTGTAGAGAGCCACATGAAAAGCCCCACGCCTGAACACGTGACAATCGCCAGCTTCTCATCGTCGCGCCATCGACGCCGCCGCTCTTGCCCAAGAATTTCAACGCGCATCGCAATCCCCCCATAAGACACGTCCCTAACGACGTCGTTAAACACGTGTCTTAGGCCATCAAGGCCTTATGCGGCAGGCGGTGCCAATCGGGCGGTTACGCCGAGGGCGTGGGTGATGGCGTCGAAGTTGCACGCCGCCGCTTTCACATCAGCGTCTTGAGGATGCCACCTCGATGCGGAAGAAAGAGTCGATACTCGGTATCGACTTCGTTCGATCTATATGCCGCAATCTACGTCCTTGTAGAGTAGATATTCTGTTTCGCTGAACCGGACGCCAGAATTATCGAAGCAGAAGCGCTTAGGCACGACCCGAAAAAGATACCGCTTCCCGCATGCCGCCGGGACATCGACCGAATACAATCGCGCTATGTTGGACGGCGCGGGATCTGTCCACTTTTTATGTCCGGCGAAGGAAATGTCTTGCAGGAGCGTCGCCGATCCTGAGGTGCCGACACCTCCTGCCGCTGCGGGAAAACCCGTTCCCTTCGCTTCATCAATCGTTGGATATTCGTGCTTAGCCGGTGGCCGGTGGACCATCGGCACGTCCATCGTCTCGAATGCCACGTTGAAGCGTACATCGTCGCGGGCAGGCACGTAACCGTAGCCGTTCAGGTATTTCCAAGAAAGGCTCAGGACTCTTTGCGCGCCGCCCGTGGTAGCGGGGCGAAAGCGCAAATTGGTCGAAAAGTCCGCTGGCACGAAGGTGTCACCGCCGACGCCCGGGGGCGGGCATGGCGTGAACAGCGCCTTGTACCCACATTCGCTTCCACCGACGCCCCACGCACATTGGCTGAGACGCAACCAATCCTCGTCATTGAGTCCACTCACACCTTTCCATAGGTTGCCACCGTGCTCGGGTATCATCCACGGGCTGATCCTGCCCTCTCCGGAGGCGGAGGCCCATTCGGTCCTGTGGTTCTGCACGAGCGTGAGGGCTACCTTTTGCGCGAAGAGGGCTGCGTTCTGCATCATCGTCGCGTTCGGGATGACAGGGGTCTTCCCAGCGGCGTCGGCGGCGAAGCGGCGTCCCGACTCCAGCGTCGTAAGGCTGTGACAGCCCGAACACGGATGGCCGTCGATCAAGACGGACTTAGCGTCAAGCAGCGTGCCAGCATGGACAGCGGAATATCCCGAACCGATCACGCGGAACGGCAGTTCTTGCTTCGCGACGCGGGCCGGAAGAAAGTTGCCCATGCTGAACACGGCGCGCGGATCATGTCTGCTCTTAAAGTAGCCGACTCTTGCCTGTTGCATGTGCGGATCGACAACCGTTGGCTTCTTGTTGTCATGACAGAGTACGCAATCAACCCTGGCGCTCCCGTCGTATAGGTTTTCCGCGACGCGCCGTCCGGCTAAATCACCGTATGTCGCTCCACCGGGCGGGGGAAACCGCTCCCTCCAGTCGAAGACGGAGCGGTCCTTCCGGCCGTCAAGGAACGCGATTTCGCCCGTGACGTCGTTGAAACCGATCGCGCTGTACCGGGAGAACCGCGGATCTGTCTCAGTCCAGTAGGAATCCGCCTCAATTTCGAGATTCTCGGACGACTTCCGGCAGAGGAACAGCCAATGTATATGGTCACGCGTGACCCGGCCGACCCTCGAGTTCAGTGCGCAGAAGGTTACATCCCCCGCGAGCGAGGGCTTGTCGCAGCGGTCAACGGCGGTTGTCCACTTCACCAGTCGGCCTTCGACGTTACGGTGCGCAAATTCGAGCGGAGCGTCTACCTTGGAAGGATTTGGTTCCAGCCTTACGGCGTTTCCGTCAACTTCGAGACCGACCGGTCTCGAGTTCAGACCCGTGCAGACCCCGTCCGGTATGGGGCCGAATACCGACCTAGCCTCGTCGCCGAATTTCGTCACCGGATCGGTGCTTGCCGTCGCCGGAGCCCACAGCACCTCGCCATTCCACTGAAGAAGAAGGTCGTATGGCGACACGGTTGGGGTGTCGGCTGTTGCGGCTTTTGGGTCAGAAGCTAAGAAGGGTCCCACTTCCTCGAGGTGCCCGGCATGCAACTCTCGCAGAACGGGGAACTCCAAGCCAATCAGTAGATAAAGCGCAACCGCAAACGCGGCGATGAGTTGGACGAGGCCCCCCAAGTTTCCTTCCCTCATTTACTGCTTGCGCGGATGATCAACGCGCGCTGGCCTGGATCCCGGACTGGAAGGGGGCGAGCTTTAGGACATTGAAGTTCATCGTATTGCCATTCTTTTTGATCGTTGCGTATAACTTGGCCGTGTAGTCCGGTTGTACCGCGCTGACGCCGATCGTCTGAATGCTCACCTGGACCGTCAAAGCAACCTCGAAGGTGCCGTCTTCCCTTTTTCCAATAAGAATGCTGCTAAGAACCCGGGTGGCGCTGGAGTTGGTAGCGGCGAGGTTCGCGAACAGCGTCTCGAATTGCTTGGCCAGCGATCCTGCCGAAATGGAAAGCACGGCATTCACGTTGCCTGGGTCGCAGTGGAAGTACTGCCCAGTGTTCTCGAACAATTCGGCCAGCCCGATAAAATCACGATTGTCCATCCTCCATGCATATTGGGAGAGCAGGTCTATCACGTCGCGCCGTTCCTCTGGCGAGGGCGCAGTTAATGACCCTTTACGGTAGTCCCTCCAGGGCATCTCGCTTGACCCGGGGCATTCGTTGATCGCGAATGCGGGTGCGGCCGCAAACAACGAGAAAAGGGCTACAGTCCCGAAAAGCTTACATGCTCTCACGTTGGTCCCCTCCGTGCTGGCTGCCGAGGTCCGTCCCGTCCCCTGCGCCATGTCATACGCTATCAACGGACAGCACCAAACGTTCTCGCAGCATTACCAGTAAACGCGGTCACCATGTGATCGCGTATAGAACAAACTCAAGTTGTTGAATGACCTTATTGAGAATAGTAGCTGGAACTAATAAAATGCGCAAGTTGAGCGCTGCTCAATTTCAACTGAGTGGAATCGGCGATGAACGACGTCACCGCATGGCTAGCCGAGATCGGGTTGCGACATTTGGCGGACAAATTCGTCGACGCCCAAATCGATTTTGACACGCTTGCTCTGCTTTCTGATCGAGATCTGCGCGAACTGGGCGTTCCCATGGGCCCCCGCCGCAAGCTGCTTGCAGCGATCGCTGTGCTCGGCAGTTCAGTGCGGCAGCCTGGGAGTGATCGGACTCCAGTCGAACGTCGACAGTTAACGATCCTGGTCGGCGACATGGTCGGTTCGACAGAATATGCCTCCAGACTCGACCCTGAGGACTTCAGTCAGCTCACACAGACGTTCCTGTCGAGATGCAGCGGTCTTGCAAGGTTGCACGGGGGGTTCGTCGCCAACTACGTCGGTGACGCGCTGCAAGTCCTGTTCGGCTTTCCGACGGCGGAGGAGAATGATGCCGAACGTGCGATGCACTTAGCGCTCGACATCGTGGCGGCCGTCCCACAGATAGAGACGCCGGACAGTTCGCGTCTTGGCGTGAGGATCGGGGTTGCAAGCGGTCTGGTCGTCGTCGGCGATATTGAGGGGGCACCTGCCGGGATTTCGACGGTAGCGTTCGGGTACGTCCCGAATCTCGCGCACCGACTTCAGGCGATAGCCGAACCGAACGGCATCTACGTTGATGAGAACACCTACCAAACAACGTCGGGTGCCTTCGAATACGCCGATGTCGGCGGGAAGACTCTGAAAGGCTTTAGCGATCCCATCCACATCCGGCGCGCTCTCAAACCGATTGCGAGGCAATACCGCTTTGCGGGGAAACTCCGATCGACACCGCTGGTAGGAAGGAAGAGTGAACTGAATGCCGTCGAGGCCCTCTGGGACGCAGTGCGAGCTGACCGCCACGGGCGCGTCGCATTGATAAGCGGCGAGCCGGGGATAGGTAAATCGCGCCTGCTCTACGAGATTGGAAGTAATTTTTTCGGATCGAAGGCGCTCGTTGCTCAGTGCGCCCCTGCCTTCACCAACAGTGCACTTTTTCCGTTCTTGAGACTGCTTAAGCAGGAGGCCTGCATTACAGACGATGCGCCGTTTCCGTCTGAAAGGCTGCGGGCCGCTCTGTCGACCAGCAGCGTCCCCTTGTCGGTTTCGTATCCGATCTTCACACGGCTTCTGGCGCTTGAACCGGAATGCGAACCATCCAGGCTTGCCTCGTCCGAACAGGAGGCGGCGATCAGCCAAGTATTTTCGGACTGGCTTCGGCAATTGGCGAGCGCTGGCCCCCTGATGTTTTTCGTAGAAGACGAGCAATGGATCGATCCATCCTCCGGCAAGCTTCTTCAGACACTCGCTTGCTGCGTCGAGCAGTTTCCGGTGCTCCTCGTGGTTACCTCGCGGGAGACTTGGACGAAGGCTGAGTTCGACGAAGCCGTCACGGTACATCTTGCACTCGAACGGTTCTCCCTTGGAGAGGCTGGCGAGTTCGTCCGGAATGTCGTCGAAGGGGGGCATCTGTCTTCCGGTGTCGTTTCGAAGCTTCTCAGTAAAGCCGAAGGTGTTCCCCTCTTTCTTGAGGAACTCGCCAGGTCAGCCCTCATGCTTGCTGCCGATTCGTCCGACCTGTCCGGGGCGAAGGACGAGAGCGACGTAGCCATCCCCAACTCACTCCAGGCGGCGCTCATGTCCCGGCTGGACAAGCTCGGCGTGGTCAAGACGGTCGCGCAGACTGCAGCCGTGATTGGCCGGGAATTCGACCTGAAGACACTCGCCCATGTCGTCGGCCTTTCGAGCGAGTTACTGCGGCCGCAGCTCGAACGTCTTGTCGCCGTCGGACTCATCGCGCCGCAGCATGTCGGCGATTGGCCCCGCTACTCCTTCTCTCACAGTTTGTTGCAGGAGGCCGCCCAGGGGGCGCTGCTTCGGGGCAGGCGGCGGGAGCTTCATGCCCTCGTTGCCAGGGCGATCGAGGTTGTCGAACCGAGGACGGTCGTGGAGCATCCGGAGATTCTGGCCCAGCACTACCACGATGCAACGCAGTTCGAGCGCGCTGCCGACTACTGGCTCAGAGCGGGCCGGAAGCTTGGGGCGACGTGGGCAAAAGTCGAGGCTGCGAACATGTTCTCGAAAGGGATAGAATGCGTGGGTAAAATGCCGCTGTCGACGGTGCGTGACAGCAAAGAGCTGACCCTTGAACTCGAAAGGGGCGACGTCCTCTATGCGGCATATGGATACATGACTGGCGAGGGTAGCGACGCGTACCGGAACGTCATGCGGCTTAGCGAGGCTACCGGCAATTCGGAGGCGCCGATCCGAGCCTTGGATGGCCTGTTCGGAACTTCATTCAACTCCGCACGTTTCTCTGACGCAGAATGGGCTAGCAACCAACTCAAGCAGATTGGCCGCACGGACGGCAACACCAAGGCCCTTGTGCTCGGATTGCAGTTCGGAGGGATGTGCGCTTTCGCGCGCGGCAGGTTTTCGGAGGCGCGAGAGGCGTTGCTAAAGGCCCTGGAGCACCGCGAGCATTCCCATGAGGTCGGAAGTGACTTTCCAAGCATGTCGATGCTGTATCTCTCGTGGACGCTGCAAATACTTGGGGAGGCTGACGCGGCTATGGAATTGTTCCGCGTGGCTGAAATGGAGACCCGCGGACAGGCAGACTACCACCTCGCTGCGTATCTGGGCAACGGCTGCATACTGATGTCTCTTCGCCAGGATGTAGAGACGCTCGAGAGGCTGGTCGATGAACTCGTGCCGCTCGCGGCACGTAACGGATTTCAGCTTTGGCTCAACTTCGCGTCGTTTTTTTCTGGGTGGGCCAAGGCCGCAGGTCGCCAAGACGCCTCCGGCCTCACGCAGATGAAGCACATCTGCGACAATATGGGTGATCAGGAGGTCGATAAGACATGCTATCTAGGCGTGCTTACCGATAGCTACCTTCGAATGGGACGAATTGACGAGGCGACAGCGGCAGTTGACCAAGGTCTGAGGCTCGCGAGGCGTACCGGCGAGCACTACTACATGCCTGAGTTGCTTCGTTTGAGAGGCGAACTGCTACGGCAGACGGGCCGGGCCGCTCAGGCCAGGAGGTCGTTTCAAGAGGCGATCTCTTTCGCACGCGATCAGGGGGCCAAGGCATGGGAAGAAAGAGCAAAGCAATCACTATATTTGCTTTCTTCTGATCTCCGGCAGAGATAGCGGCAGTAAGTTCGGCGGACGGCGTGGCCCCGCACGTTAGTGGCCGACCACCCTGGAGCAATTTCCAGGCGAGATGGTCTTGCCGACGATGATGTGGGTGGCGCGCGACGGAAGACTGCCGACGGGAGCGGGCGCAGCTTCTCCGTGCTCGACGAGGCGCCTGACGGACGCCTTGAATGGCTCGTCAGTGGGACCACGACGTCGTGGCCCCTGAGAAGTCCTTCTGCGCCACCTGGCCGTTTCCTTTCTAGTGACTGACGCCGCATGCGCAAAGACCGCAGTTGAAAATTCGGCGCTGTAAGCGCGCGCCGCCGTCGACGTTGACGAGCGCATGGGTCTTCGTTTTGTGGTCCCGTAACAGCCGGTGCTCCCGGTCTACGACGGCGCCGTAGTCGACGCGGCCCCGCATGAAGAGGTCATCAACGAAGGCCTTAGCTGCCGCAGTTGCGCTCAAGGCAGTGATCGGCTCACCATCGAAGCCAGCTGCCATAACGATAAACCTGCACGGCTCGGCCGCCGCATCTACGAAGAGCAGACCGTCGATGCCATACTGGGACGCAGACAGTCCGACCATCGGGAGGGGCTCTCGCGCGGCCGTATCCGGCTTCGCCGCCGCGTCTAGGGGCTTGACCTGGGATGTCATCGGGAGCGAGGACGCGGTTTCTAGGGAAAGGATACTTCTCCCCACGAACACGCCTTTGGCGATTGACGCATAGATCGGGTCCGACTGGGCCGCAATCACCATGTTAGCAGCGACGTGGGCGTACCAGTTCGTAACGATTGGTGAACATTTGATACCTTGAACAAGAAATCCGGCAACGTCGTCGGAGACGGTAAGCAACTCAGCCTCGGTCGGTGTCCCCGGTGTAGCCGCCTTAGCCGCGAGAGAAACCCCGAGGATCTCGAAGAATGCTCCTGTGAAAATACGCGAGAAGGAGTGCGGCTCCGATGAGAGACACGACATCGCTGCATTGCTCGGGAGCGTCGTCGGGTCCTGGTAGTTGAACGAGTTGACTGCACTGCGCAGGCAGTCCACCTCGGCTAGATCGGGATCCTGCGCACGCAGAGCACTGCCGAGCTGCTCCGCGAGCCTCGAGAGACGCGATTTAGTGTATATGTTTCCGCCATTCACTGTCAGAATCGCGGTGCGCAACGACGGAATCTGGATGGCCGACATCAAGGCACTGATGTCGCCGAAGGACTCGTGAAAGGCTGCGGCCTCCTGGTTGGCGACGCCCCAAAGCCCCGGCTTGAAGGCGTCAAGCACGGCGTGCCCCATCTCGTGACAGCTTACGTCAGCACTCTCGCAGGTGAATACTGTTCCTGTCACGCCCGGACCGTGGAAGAAGTTCAACGCGGCTCGGTCGTAGTTGGCGTCGAGGTCGAAACCCTTGTCGAGCACGACGTCGAGACTCGGCCCACCGTACCATTGTGTCAGCGGCACCCGCTTCGCCCAATAGTCGGCGGCACGCCTCAACGCAGCCGCCGTGGCCCAGTAGCGGAACTCAGATGTCCCGTGCGCGTAGGTGGCAGGGGGCGGCCCACCAGCCGGGAAGGAGAACGCGAGCGGGGGCTTGGAAAGGTCCGGTATGGGCACCGTCAGGCTGACGGCTGATTCAGGATCATCCTCCCATGAGCCCACCGTCCCACTTGGCGGGAGGGGGAACACATTCTTCTTCGGGGTTTTGGTCTTCGCTGCGCCGGCTACCGGCTTCGTTTGAACTTTGTTAGATTTCCCGGGGGCTTGAGGCATGCGGATGCCCTCTCCAAATGTTGCACCATTTTACCATCATTCTTCGGATGAAGCCTTAAGCTATCGTGCGTTCAGCGTGTGCAGCGTCAATGTTACCATCTGCCATAGGCACCGTAAAGTTAACCGGTCGGCGATCGTTTAGTGCGATCTTGCAGGATGGCACAAGCCGTTCGAGATCCTCGTTATCGCCGCCACTGGAATCCGGGTGAAGTGATTGCCCACGACGATCTTCTTCAATCGCGCATTCTCGTCCTCGAGCTGCTTCAGCTTCCTCATCTCCGGCGGCAACAGACCGACAATGGCGGAACCGCACCGGGTTTGCCGGAGGCTCCAACTTCTGAGAGAGTGGAGCTGATAGGAGTAAGACAACGAGCAAGTTTTCACCTGAAGTCCGTGAGCGTGCGATCCGGACGGTTCTGGATAACGAAGCAGAACATCCGTCACGGTGGGCTGCCGTTTCATCTATCGCGGCCAAGATAGGCTGCTCGGCAGCCACGCTGTATGAGTGGGTGAAGAAGACCGAGGTAGCGGCAAACGAGCAGGCCTGCCGAGTGACGTCGCCGAGAAGATGAAGGCTCTGGAGCGTGAGAACCGCGAGCTTCGTCAAGCCAACAAAACGGCACCCGCCTGAGTGGAAGCCGTCCACGGAATCGACCGGCAGCGACATCAAGCTACCGCATATTGGTTTGCATTTTTCAGGTGCCGACGTTGTTCTTGTTCTGTTAGGCCCGATAGAGTTTCGAATCATTTTCGGGTGAGAAATGCTCAAAACTCACGCCGGTTTGTGCGCTGACAGTCTTGGCGAGATCAGCGGCGATTCTCGCGCTTGAAAGGCCGAAAGGCTCGGCCTGTAGATTGGAAATAGGCGTAGCGGATCTTTTCAACGCCGGCTATCCGCATTGCGGGAAGGCACATGGGACAGCGTTGGCCGCTCGCATAGACTTCGCAGCCATCGAGGCGTGGCGTTTGCAACATTTTGCCTGTCGCACGGGGTGATATCAGTTCGGTATGGACGGTCGGATCGCAACGACCTGCATGCGATTAACGCCCGTGGCGATGACTTTGCCATTCTTGACGGCCACGGCGCCGGACGGGCGCCCGCCTTGTTCGACATCATCGAAGGTGCGTCTTATGGCCCGATGGAGAAACGTGATGGCGCCGCTTATCTTGCGCCGGCCTTTTCCAGCAGGGTCACCATGGGCGCATAGCCGCGGCTGCGGGCATGCTGAAGCGGCGTGACGCCGTCATTGTCTGCCAGATTGACGTTGGCGCCGGCGTCGATGAGAAGCTTCACGATATCCAAATGGCTCTGGCCACCATCGCCCAGCATGATGGCCTCGAGGAGCGCGGTCCAACCAAGATTGTTGACGTGATCGACGTTGATACCTGCCTCGATCAGCGTACGCACCGTTTCGAGGTGACCGCGTTCGGAGGCGGGAATGAGTGCTGTTCCGCCATAGCGATTGGTACTCTTCAAGTCTGCGCCATGTGCAAGCGTCATCTTGAGGATTTCAAGGTGTCCGCGTGCGCCCGCATAAAGATAAGGGCTGTCCTTGATGGCATCCTTGGCATTGACATTGGCCCCCGCATCGATGAGTGCGCGCGCGATATCGATCCTGTTGGCATGGGTTGCTGCGAGAAGTGCCGTCTCACCGTTCCTGCCGGGCGCTTCGAGATCGGCTCCGGCTTTGATCGAGGCATTGACTGCTGTCAGATCCCCGGCTCTTGCAGCCTGAAGAAGGGAAGTTTGGGCATGGGCAGCGGCGTGGTGGCCGGGCACCGTCGGTTCGGTCATAACTATTGTCCCCGCAATCAATGCCAAGGCACTCACGCTGAATATCGTTTGGCGCATCGGCTGGTTCTCCTGCTTGTTGCGTTCATAAAAGCTTGATTTCATATTTTGAAGTTAAATGTTGAACTGATAACCGTGGATTTATGAATGCTCCTTGGACCACGGATATGGTGCTCATGCTACCGCATGATGCCCATGCGACTTATGACGTTCCCCCGGGCATGGGGCGGAGGGGGCGCAGCGATGGCGGCACGAGCGGCCGAATGGTCGCTTGGATACGAAATCAAAATTTGCGTGTCGGCGCACAAAGTCGGATTTGTAAAAAGAAATCCTGAAACGCTGCCAAGACGATGGCTTTCATGCCGGTATCAAAGACAACGACGGCCGCGTGATTTGACGTCGCCGCTATACTCGGTTCACCCAAATGCTCATTACGAATTGGTCGCCCACATGCCGCCCGGTGTTTCGTCATTGGCAAAAGTATGTCTCACTGGCCTTGGATTCCGCCGGCCTTCATTATCTCCCCGGCATCCGGATCGTCATCGACAAATTCTGACCCGACGGCTGCACAGATGCCTCCTGAGGGTGTTGCTCTACAAGCTGAGTACATCGTCGGCCAGAGCGGGCCCAATCATGCATTTATACCCTGGCCAGCAGTTCCTCTTTGCGCTCCAAAGGGGGCGGGAGACGTAGCAAGTCCATAAAGCTATCGGTACTTCACCCGTGAGATATCATCGGCATGGCGATGCGGGAAATTCAAATTATTGTCGTTGAAAGGGCGGGCTCCTGCGCAAGGAGATCGACCAGAAGCGAAAGGCTATGCGTCAATTCTTTCATCGTTGCTGGAGCCCCTAGTCCAAGTCTTACAGCCTCCGGAGGTCGCGACAGCGCAAAAGCGTCACTTGAAACGATACCGACTCCCACAGAGCGAAGCGCCGAAACCAATTCGCCTCTCGACCATGGTTTCGGTACAGCAAGCCAGACGTGGAACCCACCAGGGGAAACTTCAACCTCGTAAGGCAACATCGCCTTCATGGTCTGAACTCTGGCTGCAGTTTCCTGAATGATTGCGCGGCAGACCGCATCTGCTACCCCACTCTCGATCCAACGTGATGCAGTCGCACTGGTAAGAGGTGAAACCAGAGAGGCGGACGCACGGATGGCGCTAGCGACCCTTGGACTGCGCCCGTTGGGCACCGCGACGTAGGCGACCCGCAAGGCTGGAGATAAACACTTGGACAAACTGGCCACATGATAGACAATCTCTGGCGCGAGCACAGCGAGTGGCGCAGGCGCACCAGAAACTAAGGCACCGTAGGCATCGTCTTCGATAACAGGAACGTTGTAGGTGCGCGCCAACTCCACCAGCTCAAGGCGGCGGCCGTGCGGCATCGTGCGGGAGGTAGGGTTATGGAGCGTCGGCATGCAATAGAGAGCTTTTGGCTTTGTTGTTTGGCAGGCCTTTGCGAATGCCTCTGGAAGCAAGCCCTGTTCGTCCATTTCCAGCGGCAGCAACTTGAGCTTCAAATGCGAGGCTACCGAGCGGAAGCCGGGATAAGTCAGTTCTTCGGCACAAACCGTATCTCCCGGTTCCGCGAGAACGCTCAATATGGCGTGCAGGCCGCCCTGAGCGCCTGCCGTAATCAGGATTCGGTCTGCAGAAACGTCGGGGAGACGTTTCATAAGCCACGATGTTGCAGTCATTCGGTCCCGCATGATTCCGCCAGGCTCCTGATACCGCATCAAAAGATCAAGCCCTTCGGCTTCAAGGTCCTTCGTCGCGTCCCACATCCGGCGCGTGAGTGCTGAGTTATCGAAACGCGGCGGCAGGTTCATGCTCATGTCGACCAAGCCGGAGGGCTGTAGGCTGGACAATCGGCTCGGTCGCGTTCTGACATATGTGCCTTGGCCAACCTTTCCTTCTACTAGCCCTCGGCTTCGGGCTTCGGCATAGGCGCGGCTCACTGTGGTGAAGTCAATGTCAAGATCGTCAGCTAGCCTGCGCTGCGTCGGAAGCCGGGCGCCCTCCGCAAGCCGCCCGCTTGCAATATCCGTCGCAAGTGCGTCAGCGATTGCCAGGTAGATGGGGCTATCCTTCGTGTCGAGTCTTGGCGTCCATGATGTCGCAACCATTGGAAGTCCTATTGTATTCGATTTGCTGATTGTATGGACGTTATCTGGAAGCGTCTCGCAGTTGTTGTCAAGCCAGACATAACATCCGTTAAGCCGTGACACCTTACTTCCCTGATTTTGCTGATCTATTAGGCTTCACGACTTGGCACTTACCGTGGGGACCTTCTGGGCGGGCAAGCTGGCCAAGCTTTTTAAATGGCACGGAGCTCGCGGCCGCAGCAAGGGTTCAGCCCATAGAGGTTGTATGTGCGGCATTTTGTAATGTTTCCGGATTGATTGCATTAATGTATGCATTGATAGCGCATATAATCTAAAATTGAAAGGAAAGGTGATGGCAAGTGAATGGCCTCCGCTGCCCCCAATTCGGACTGGCATTAAAGGTCTTTGCCCACGGTGTGGGCAGGGTCATATCTTTGATGGGTTTCTTTCTCTGAAGCCCAGATGTGATGTCTGTGGCTTGGATTATTCCTTTGCCGATCCTGCCGATGGGCCTGCCTTCTTCGTGATATGTTTTACATGCATTCCTGCCGTCGCAGTCGCCTGCTATATCGAGGTGGCCTACACGCCTCCCATCTGGGTCCATCTTCTGACATCGCTACCTTTGGTCTTGGCCGCCTGTCTTCTACCTCTGCGCCCGCTCAAAGGCTGGTTGGTCAACAGTCAGTATTTCTACAAAGCCGAGGAAGGAAAAATCGACTGGGAGTTCCGTCGGCAGGGAAGCGGAACAAGCGACCGGGAGCGTTAAGCCATGGTACCGCCGTCCGTCCGATGCGTACCTCTGGGGTTCGGCATTGGCCGCTTCTGGAGTCCGCTGGCACGTGAACTGACGCCCTACGCCTCGTGAATAGTTTGCAGTCGCCAGTTCGATCGAGCTGAGCACCAATGAGAACCGGCAAGCGGTCGCTCGAATGCGTGGGCCGCACCCTGCATCAGCTGACGGTAACCACCAACCTGCGACAATTTGAATTGTAGGTGATATTGATAGGATAATGTATGTATAATTGCATGCAATTAATCCTAGGAAACCGGAACAATGACTGACAAATCGCCTCCGCTGTCGCCGAGCAACAGCGGGTTGGGACGTGGTCTCGAAAACTCCTCCGCCAAGCCAGCTGATCGTCTGGCGTTCTTTTTAATCTGCTTCATTTGCTTTACAGGCGTGGCGCTGGTGTGCCGAATCCAAGTTGCTTATTCGCCCTCTATTTGGGCGCATCTCTTCATCGCCCTCCCGCCCGTGCTTCTGGCTTGTCTTCTGCCCATTCGATTGTTGAAAGGCTGGCCTATAAGGAGCCGGTTCTACTTTGAGGCGGAAGAGCGAAAAATCGACCGCGACTACGCTCAATCGAAGCCTCGCAAGGGCACACCGCACGCGGTTAACATTAACATCTGCAATCGCACACGAGTTCCGAATTGAGAACGCTTTGACGCCCGGAGCCGGAGGGTTTCGGTTACACAGCCCGGTCGTCACCCCATGCAGTTCATGCCGGCAGTTGCTAAGTTTAAACAAACTGTTGGGGTGAACAGGTAACTCGCCATTCGAACCCACAAGTAGCCACCTGCCGTTACATCTAAACATTGCTACGTTTGCCTGAGTTGAAATCATAACGCGCGTAGCTGATTCACTTGAGAGTCTTCATTATGGATTGGGTACCTATTGCCTTCGGCACGTTCAAAGCCCTCGGATTAGGCGCGGGCATGTTCTTCGCGATCAAGTGGCACTACGACCAAGGGGGGAAGGAGGAAAGGCGAGCTGCATTACGCACGAGCGGCATGATTGCTGCAGCCTTCCTTTTAGCGGTTTCGGCAGTAGTGCTGTTGGCGTTCGTCCTTAGCAGGATGCTTGGTTTGGACCTGAGTTACCCGTGACGGCATCACGTTCTCAGTTTTGGCTAGGCCGTGCACCGGCAAGGAGCTAACATTGGCTTCATCTGAACTTCCTTCCGTCGGTCCCTTCCGCTGGCAAGTCGTTTGCCCAGGGGAGGCGTGGCCGTATTACGAATGGCAGCAGCGAGGTCGTTTCCGGAATAACAGGTTTCGGGCGAGATGATGAAAGCCAGAATTGAATGACGAGATTTGTGGAGCACGGTGACCTGAGCGAACGGGAAGCTCCGCCGACTTAACTTCAAGTGATACGCGATCTACTCGACGGGCGTGCCATCAGTGAAGGGGGCAGGGCTGCGGCCGCGGCTCACTTCATGAATTGTGATGTGTGCCGGATTACCGGCGCTGCCTCTCCAGATGTCATCAAAGCGAACGATGATGGCAACAAATCCTGTAGCGAACGCGAAACCTTAGACGGTGCACGACCGCCTCAGGTCAGGACTTGACGATGAAAAGTGACGTGGATCGTGCCGCTTTCGGCCGTTTCTGACTTGACCGTGTAACCGGCCTCCAAGCCGCTCAAATCGTCCCATAGGCGTATGCCACGTCCTAGCAGAATGGGAACAATGGCGACATGCAAGCGGTCCACAAGCCCGGCCTTTAGATAATCGCGAACCATCGTTGGTCCGCCACCTATTCGTACATCCTTGCTGTTTGCGGCCTTTAAGGCCTGTTGCAGTGCATCAACCGGGTTAGCGGCGAGGAAGTGGAACGTGGTACCTCCAGCCATTTCGATCGAGGCGCGCGGTGTGTGCGTCAGGACGAAGACCGGGCATTTGAAAGGCGGCTCATCGCCCCACCACCCTTTCCAGTTTGGATCATCAGGAAAGTTGTGCAGCCCGAACTTGCCAGCGCCCATGATTTCCGCGCCGATGTTGTCGAAGTAATCCCTTGCATACGCATCGTCCATGCCGGTGGTGCCTTTGCCGCTGGTGTCCTTGAACACACGCTCCCGGAACGTCCTCGTCGCGACATATGCGCCGACTAGGGGCGACCAGTCCTGGCCGAACGGATTGTCTGGCGTCTGGTCCGTCGTTGTTGCAAAGCCGTCGAGCGAGATAACAAGGTCGGCACGAACTGTCATTGGCGCACTCCCAAATACTAAGGTAGTCACCTTTATATTATCGGTCAAACACTAAGGCAAGTGCCTTTTTATTCTTGACCGGCGTACGCGATAGGCTTACCGAGTTGGTATGCCCTACCACTCGAACCCGCTGGACCTCGCATTTCACGCCCTAAGTGACCCGACCCGTCGCGCGGTCGTGTCGCGACTGGCGGAGGGCGAATTGCCGGTCACTGCACTGGCCGAGCCCTTCGACATGGCGTTGCCGTCCTTTGCCCAGCATCTCAAGGTGCTGGAGGATTGCGGATTGATCACCAGCGAGAAGCGCGGACGAAGCCGCTGGTGCCGCCTGGTCCCATCTCGCTTCGACGAGGCGGCGGACTGGATGGAAATCGAGCGCCGGCGTGGGGCCGAGCGGCTCGATCGTCTCGAAGACTACCTGAACAAGACTGAAGGGCACAACGATGGAAAAGCTGTTTGACACTTGGTCGATCGAGCGCGAGATCGTGCTGGTGAAGGTGCTGAAGCACCCGCGGCATAAAGTCTTCGCTGCTTGGCTGGACCCGGCCGCTCTGGCGCAATGGTATGGCCCGGCCGGCCTCAACATTGAGAGCCACGAAGCCGATATCCGCGAGGGTGGGCAATGGCGCTTCGACATGGTGGGCATATTCGAGGGCCAAGAGCAACGCTTCCCCAATCTCATGCGCTTCTTGAAAATCGTTCCGGATGAGCTGATCGTGGTGGACTATGGTACCCCAGACCCCGATGACCCGGACCGTTTCTACATGACGATGACCTTCGATGAGCAGACCGACGGCAAGACTGTGCTGACCATGCGCCAGCTCCATCCGAGCCGCCAAAGACGCCAGGCGGTCGTCGGATTCGGCGCGGTGGAGTATGGGTTGCAGACGCTGGACGGCCTCGCCACGTGGTTGGATAGTTGAGCGATGCTCATCTGGAACGTCGATGGGCGTCGCTACCGTATTCACAAATAACCGCTCACCGGGCGGATCTCGCCGGCTGCTGCAAAACTCCTCGTCACGCGGATGGGTTTGTGATTCACTGGTTTCATTGATGTGGGGGAGTGGATTGATGCGCGGCCGACCGGGTCATGGTGATGAGCTTTTCAGTTTCGTGCGGCTGGAGGACGTGTTCCGGCGGATCATCCTCTGCGGGCAATCCGGGTACTGACGGACGAGGTCCTTGGGTTGCTCAGCCCCGCTTGGAGGCGCTTTATGCACGGGTCGGCCGGCACCAGTCCCGGCTGTCTTCGGCCTGTGGGGTTGCAAAAAGACGCTGGTGATTTGATCTCGATGGCTTTCCGGGATAAATGCATTTTGATTTGGAAACTGCTGTAACGGCTTCCTGGAGTGGCACGGCACAAGGAACAGAAAATGAGTAACCAGAACGGCGACGACTACGTCTATGATGACGTAACAGGTGAATGGCGCCCTGCTTCCGAAATTGCAGCAGATAAAGCCAAAGCCGCCGAAGTCCGCGATGCTTCCGGTAATCTTCTCGCCGACGGTGATTCCGTTGTGTTGATCAAGGATTTAAAGGTCAAGGGCGCTGGCCAGACATTGAAGCAAGGCACCATCGTCAAATCAATCCGGCTCACCGAAAATCCGGAAGAAATTGATTGCCGCCATGACGCAATCAAAGGGCTGGTTCTGCGCACTGAGTTCGTGCGCAAGCGTTGAAGGTAGGGGCGCAGAAACGCGGTTCATGCTGACCAGGCGGCTGTCTTTTCCACGACGGGCCGGTATTGACGGCGTGGCCGTGAAAGGTGCTGAGCTGGTCTCGGGGTGAGGGGCGGGCCAACCGTTGACCAGTCCGTGGCCTACACTTCGGGGTCGATGTCTGAAGTCGCCCTGAAGACGTAGCGACAAGACCTGGGAGAACTGAATGTCTGGCTTGAGGTAGTCGTTCCGACGCTATCCGCGCATATCTCCATCCTGCGCTATCAACGGCATGGCTGACAGCGATCCAACCGCGCTCTTCATGTAAGTGGTCTCGGAGCTCGACGCGTTCGATTTGGCCTATCTGTACGTCATCGAAGGTGAGACCACGTTCGCGGCCAGCAGGAAAGATGAGATTGATTAGGCTGCCCTACGCCACGCGACGTTTTCGAACTCCTGTGCGAAGTGCAGTGCAGCGAGGGTAGGTGAGCCGCCATTGCTATGGCCCAGCAGCAGAATGGGCGAAGCGTGCGGGTGATGGGCATAATGTGCAACAATCGGGGCGAGCTCGAATACGCCGTCTGAAAGGACAATGTAGGGCGCACCAAGCATCTGCGCATAGCGCAAAGTGTTTAGTGAATGATCACGGAGTGGCGTCACCACGATGTTGTGCCGCGCGGTTTTATCTATGCCAAGATCGCCCGAGTGAATGTCGACTTTGGGGATCGTGGCATGGCCGACCTCGGCTGCGAGCGCTGCTGCTTTTTCCATGTCGCGTGCGCCGATAGTGATGATGAGCTCCGGATGGAGTCTGCGCAGCATCCGTGTTGTACGTGAGCCCAGGCTCCCGGTTGCGCCCAGGATCAGGACGGACTGATTTTTTTGTCGCGGTCATGTGAACGTTTCCTCAGTGGGTAAAATCAAAACGGGTACCGATGGCCTTCATCTCATCGACGAAGTAGGTTGGGTCGATCAGGGGTTCAGGGAGATAGAGGACTGGAACAGGTGCGTCGCCGCGTAGGCCCAGCAGCGCTTCAAGCCCTAACGCGACGCCGAGGGCCTTAAGTGGTGTTTCGGCGTGGAATATTGGACGCCAGTAAGGGGGTCAACATTCCGAGCCGATTGACAGAGAGCCACATCAAGCCAGATTGCCGTGGAGCCAACGTCCAGAAAGGTTTTCTCGAAAACCGCTTGACAACCGTCCAATATAGCGATCAATTCCTGTTTACCGGATGCGATGTACGACATACCGGACTGTTGGCTGGGAGGCCTACCTTAACAGTTTTATTTTTGCTTTGGGCACCAGTGGCTCAGGCGGAGCCGTGTGTTGTGAACTCACATAGGTAATCAGGACCATCGGCTCGATAGAAGTTCAAATCAAAAAGGGGAACTTAAATGAGTGATAAGTTGACGACGACCCGCAGAACCGCGCTGAAACTGTTCGGCACAGGCGCGGCCGTTCTTGCATTGCCTTCGATTATTCGCCCGCGCCCAGCGTGGGCTGAAAACGGTGTCCTCAACGTCACAACTTACGACAAGTTCTTGCCCCAGGAATTCCTTGAAAAGTTCCAGAAGGACACCGGGATCGAAGTCAGAATCCGTCTGACCGACGACCAGGGAAAGCAGTATAATCTGCTAACGGCCGAAGGTGCTAACCCTTCAACCGACATGGTGACGGTCGCCGGTCATCGCTATTCTCAGTTCATCAGTTCGAAGCTGCTCCAGCCGCTCGACACCGGCAAGATTGCGAACTGGAAAAATCTCAACACCGCTTATCAGGATGCTCCCTGGGCGCGCATCGACGGTAATCTCTGGGGCTTGCCCATCTTGGCTGGTTATGAGGGCCTTGCCCGTAATGTCGACTATGTCAAGGAAGCGCCGAGCTGGGAGATCATGTTTGATCCGCAGTACAAGGGCCAGACCTCCTATATCGTCAGCGATTTCATGACGATTGCCATGCAGTATCTCGGCCATGACGGCGACTTCGTCACCTATGCCGACAAGCCGGAAATCGCCCAGAAGGCTACCAACGAAGCACGCGACCTGCTGATCAAGCACAAGGATATGGTCCGTAAGTACTATGATGCCGGTTCCGAAGTGCAGCAGATGTTTATCAACGAGGACATCTATCTCGCGCACTCCTGGTCGGGCCCGGCTGCCAAGCTCATCATGGACGGCCATCCGATTCAGTTGTCGGTGCCGAAGGAAGGTACGTTCGGCTTCTGCTACACGCTCAACGTCGTCAACAACGCGCCAAATGCTGAGAACGCCTACAAACTGCTCGACGCAATCCTGGCCAGCCCGGAAGTCGGTGCAGCCATGACCCGCCAGTCGGGCTACAGCTCGACGATGAACGGCGTTGCTGACTTGCTCAACGACCGTGAAAAGCTCGCTTCGACGCTGCCTCAGGAAGAAGTCGACCGCATCATCTTTTTCTCGTCGATCAACCGCGACATGAAGAACGAGATGATCGACCGCGCGACTGCAGAGGTCAAGGCGGCCTAACGAGGCCAAGCCTGCATAAGCCTTCACCTGCTCCGGAGCATTCGATGATCTCCGGGCAGGTGGCGGCCAAGGGCCTGCAAGCCTAACAACGCGCAATGACTGACCGCCGGTTATAAGGCGGTACCAGTTGGGCTGCGCCAACCGAGATTGTTTGATGGTGAATAGCAACACGATAGCCGGGGACGCGGCAGGGCGCAGTGCGTCCATACCCAAATACTCGACCGGCATAGCGCGGATCGTCAATTCCGCAATCTACCGGCACACGCTGGGAGCCGCAGTCGAGTCGCCGATCGGCCGCGTCATCCTTTTGGCCGGCGTGCCGCTGATCTGGCTGGTCATGCTGCATATCGGCCCGATTTATCAGATGCTGAAGATCAGTCTTCTGTCCCACTATCCGGTCCAGCCGGGCGTGGAATCGCATTTCACCTTCGACAACTATGCGATCTTTTTCCGGGAGTCGCTCTACTTCACGCCCCTGATCAAGAGCTTCATCTTTGCAACGGCAGCAACCGCCGCCACTTTGGTCGTGGTCTATCCGGTCGCCTACTATGTCGCCAAGATCGTCAAGCCGGAAGGCCGTTCCAAAGCGCTGCTGCTGCTCTTGGTGCCCTTCTGGGCTGGAGAGTTGATCCGCACATTTTCGGTGATCATGCTTCTGGCCAATCGCGGTGCCGTCAACGTGCTGTTGCGCGAAATCGGACTGATCGACCGGCCAATTCCGATGCTCTACACATCATTCTCTCTCGGCTTCGGACTGGTCTACCTTATCTGCCTGTATATGCTTCTGCCGCTTTATTCGGCGATCGAGAAGATCCCGGGCCAGTATCTCGATGCCGCTGCCGACCTCGGTGCTGGACCGTTCACGCGCTTCCGCAGAATCATCCTGCCGCTGTCCAAGGATGGTATCGTGTCCGGGTGTTCTCTGGTGTTTTTGACCTGCATCGGCGTCTTTGCGACCCCCATGCTGCTCGGCGGCCCCAACACCGTGCTGTTCCCCGAAACGATCAGCGGCTTCTTCCATGGCGCCAGCGACAAATGGCCGGTGGGTGCAGCCTTTGCTTTGATCATGCTGGTAACAGCTTTGATCGCCGCCGGCATCTTCATGCGCCTCGTCGGCGGTAAGAAAGGGAGTGCCTTCTGATGCGCAACATGGTTTCCGACGCTCCGCGCACAACGCTGACTGCGTTCTACTGGGCCTTTATCCTCTATCTGCTGCTGCCGCTCACGCTGATGATGGCGATGAGCTTCAAGGACGCCAATTTCGTCGCATTCCCGATAGGTGACTGGACGTTCGACTGGTACGCCAAGGTCATGCAGGACAAGCAGTTCCTGGAAGCATGCCTCTATTCGATCATGATCGCTGCCGCCTCTACGCTGGCCGCGACCACGCTCGGCACCTGGATCGCCATGCTGATCGTCGCGGATGGCATACGCGGCCGGACGATCATCTTCGCGCTTGCCTGCCTTCCTGCCGTCGTGCCGGGGATGATTTCAGCGATTTCTCTGCGCATCTTCATCTCGACCATCGACATGCCGACGGGAACGGCAGCCATCATCCTGGGCCACACCGTCCACGCGGTACCGTTCGTGGTGGTGATGGCGCTGACACGCCTTCGCTCCATGCCACGCAACCTCGTCGATGCGGCGCGCGATCTCGGTGCTGACGGTGTCGTTGCCTTCTTCCGCGTCACGCTTCCCTATCTGGGACCCGCGCTGTTTGGCGGCATGATCTTCTGTGTCCTGCTGTCGATCGACGATTTTGTCCGCACCTTCTTCCTGGGCGGATACCGCCCGACGCTGCCCATGCTGATCTTTGCCAAGGTGCAAGGCGGCATGTCTCCTGAAATCAACGCAATGGCGACGATTGTCCTGGTGGTTACGGCCGCTGTCGGATTGTACGCCGAATTTATCACCCGCCGTGCGAGGACTCGCTGATGGAACCCGTCGTCCAATTCGACAATGTCAACAAGAGCTACGGCAAGCATGTCGCCGTCGATAACCTGAACCTGAGCATCGAGGCCGGCAAGTTCGTCACACTGCTCGGGCCGTCCGGTTGCGGAAAATCCACCTCCCTTCGCATGCTTGGCGGATTCGAGACGCCAACGTCCGGCCGCATCATGCTGAGCGGCAAGGACGTGACGCGGGTTCCGCCCAACAAGCGCAACGTCAACATCGTTTTCCAGGACTACGCGCTGTTTCCCCATATGAGCATCGCCAAGAACATTGCCTTTGGACTTGAGCTGAAAGGCTTCGACAACCAGCGCATTCATCGCCGGGTGTCGGAGCTGCTGGAACTCGTGCAGCTTCAGGATTATGCCGCGCGTCTGCCGGCCGAACTGTCCGGCGGCCAGCGCCAGCGCGTAGCGTTGATGCGTGCGCTGGCGCCGGATCCGGACGTGCTTCTGCTTGACGAGCCACTTTCCGCGCTCGATGCCAAGCTGCGCCAGCAGATGCAGATCGAACTCAAGGCGATCCAGGAGAAAACCGGCAAGACCTTCATGTTCGTGACCCACGACCAGGAAGAAGCACTGACCATGTCCGATACGATCGTGGTGATGAACAAGGGCCGTATCGAGCAGATGGGCGACCCTAACACGCTCTACGGGCGGCCCGGCTCCGTCTTCGTTGCCAATTTCATCGGCGAAACCAACCTGCTGCGCAGCACGGTGATCAGCTCGGAGGGTGATGTTGCCGCTTTGAATTGGAACGGCATCACCATTACCGCAAATCCCGGCGGGCTCGCGCCCCGGCATGGCGAACACCTCTACGTCGTTCTGCGACCCGAGGCGATCCATTGCTCGGCTGCGGAGCCAGTCAGCGGGAACCGCGTCAAGGGCAAGATTCGCCAGCGCGTCTTCAAGGGCAACCATACCTCGCTGATGGTCGAAGTCGGAGGCGGCGCGATGCTCAACACGCTCGTGCACCCGAGCGACGTTGCCCAGCTGGGCGGCGAAGACATCTGGCTCGGCTGGAAGCCCGAAACCACGACGGTCATTCCAGACCGGCATGCCCACAATTGATAAAAAAACGCGCCCCGCATCCATTGGAATGTGGGGCAGAGACCAGCAGGGCAGTCAATGCGAACCACACGTTCCATCGACCGGCGGAGATGAACCATGGCCTATAACGTACAGACACCGCTCCAATCCGCGGCGGCGAGCCTGCCGGAGCTGGAACAGCGCGTGCGCGACGATCTTGCCTGCCTGTGCTATCCGCCGGCAAACTGGGTGGTCCCGACGGTGGCTGACGGCAGGGAGAAGGTGCACGATGTCGTCGTTATCGGCGGCGGCATGTGCGGTCTGGTCACCAGCTTTGCACTGATCGGTGCCGGTATTCAGAACATCCGTATCTTCGACCGCAATCCACAAGGCCGCGAGGGGCCGTGGCTGACCTATGCCCGCATGGAAACCTTACGTTCGCCCAAGCAACTGACCGGTCCGGCCTATGGCATGGCGTCGCTGACCTTCCGCGCCTGGTACGTTGCCCAGTTTGGCAACGACACATGGGCAACGCTCGACAAAATCCCGCGGCCGATGTGGATGGAATATCTATGCTGGTACCGCAAGGTGCTCGACCTGCCGGTCGAGAACGGCGTCGAAGTCAAGACGATCCTGCCCGAAGGGCCGTTGATGCGGTTGACGCTGGCGGGCGAGGGCGCTCGTGAAAAATCGGTGCTCGCCCGCAAGGTGGTCATGGCAACCGGCCGCGACGGAATGGGCCACCCCAGTATTCCCGGATTCGTCGAAGGACTGCCGCAGAAATATTGGGCGCACTCGTCGCATGAGATCGATTTTGCCGCCCTGCGCGGCAAGCGGGTCGCGGTTGTCGGCGTCGGCGCGTCGGCAGTCGACAATGCCGCCGAGGCCCTGGAGGCAGGGGCAGCAGAAGTTCGCCATCTGATCCGCCGCAAGGAAATGCCCTGCGTCAACAAGCTGATGGGCATCGGCTCGTTCGGATTTACCGCGGCCTTTCCCCAGCTTGGCGACGCTAGGCGCTGGCAGATCATGAACTATTCACTGCGTACGCAGACGCCCGCACCCCGTGGCTCGACGATGCGCGTCAGCCGTCATCCGAACGCCTATTTCCACTTTGATGCGGCGGTCGAAACGACGAAAATCGACAGCGATGAGATCGTTATTCAGACATCGCAGGGCAAGCCGGTGCGCGCCGACTTCCTCATCCTTGGCACCGGTTTCGGCGTCGATCCACTGGCGCGCAAGGAACTCGACGGTTACGCCGACAAGATCCTGTTGTGGCAGGACCGCTTCACGCCACCGGTCGGCCAGGAGAATGCTGATCTGGGTAGGTTTCCCTATCTCGCCAATGACTTCACCTTCCTTGAGCGCGAGCCGGGGCAGGCGCCGTGGCTTGCCAATATTCACAGCTTCAATTCGGGCGCCACGGCAAGCCTTGGAAAGGTCAGTGGCGACATTCCTGGCATCAGCGAAGGCGCGGCATGGCTGGCACAGGAGATTGCCGCGAAACTCTATACCGAGAATTTTGACCAGTATTGGCAGCGGCTGCTCGACTACGACACCCCCGAACTGCGCGGCGACGAGTGGACGGCATCACCCTTGCCCGGCAGCACGCAGAACACCGCCCGCAAGCAGGCATAGGAGGACGACGGCATGGCTGAAAACGAGGACGTGATTGCCGCGATCGCCGGCATTGAACCCGGCAGCGCGTTCGCCGAAGTGGTGGCGGGAAGGGCCGACATCATGGCGCTGACCCAGCAAACCCACGACGGCGCTCTGACACCGGAAAATCCTGGCGGCCTATCGCATGCAGAGCGCGCGGCACTCGCCTGGCGCATAGCAAAGATCAACGATCACAAGGCTTTCGAAGACCATTTCGAAGCGATGCTGGAGAAGGCCGGCGCGCCGGACAATGCCGCCCGCCTCGCCGACATCTGGTTCGACGGTGGCAGCGACCTTCGAACGAAGGCGCTTATCCGGCATGTCGATCTGGTCGCACACGCGCCCAAGGAGGCGACGCGCCGTGACATCGAGTTGCTGCAGGAAGCCGGGATTGCCGACGCAGACATCGTGCGACTATCGGAACTTGTTGCGTTCGTCAGTTATCAGATCAGGGTCGCCGCCGGTCTGCAATTGATGCGGGAACTTGCATGAGCAACATTGTCCACGATTTTACCACCGACATCCCGGTCTGGAAGCCCTATGTGGCACCGCTTGATCTTGCCGAAGCGAGTGCCGAGCAACTTGAGGCGCTGAAGATCACGCCGTCAAATACCAAGGTTTCGGACTATGTTCTTGTGCTTGCGCATGACGTCGAAACCTTGAAACACAGATCGCCGCTGTTCAACGCGGTGATGTACAACCGCGGTGGCCTGTCGCGCGCCGAGCGTGAAATCGGAGCGGTCGGTGCGTCCATTGTCAACCGCTGCATCTACTGTGCCGCCGTTCATGCCAGCCGCTACAACCAGCTGACCAAGGATGAGGACGTCATCGCGGCGATCTTTTCCGATGGCGTCGATGCAGAGATCGATCCACGCCTGAAGGCGATCCTGACATTCGCGGTCAAGCTTTCCAAATGCCCTTCCGATGCAAACACTGCCGATATGGCAGCACTCGTGGAGGCCGGTCTGGGCAAGGACGAGATCCTCGATCTCATTCTGTCCACATCGCTATTCGGCTGGGCAAACCGGCTCATGCACACACTTGGCGAGCCGATCACAGAGTGATTGGCCGCAACGCTTACGGGCTCGGAGAAGGGGGACAAAACATGCTTTCGATCAATCCGCCCGAAATCGGGCCACGCTTGCAGGCCTATCGAAAAGAACTCAATCTGACGCTCGCGGAACTTGCCGCAATGTCCGGTGTGTCGCGTTCGATGCTGTCGGAAATAGAACGGGGCAATGCCAATCCGACCTATGGAACCCTCTGGCACCTGACGCGCGCGCTGAAGATCGATCTCAACAGTTTGATCGGCGGCGCCAGCGAGGAGCGGGGCGGCGGCTCGATTATCGACCTGCAACCGGGGAACCTGACGCCGACCATTCGCAGCGCCGACGGCAGCTGCACGCTGCAGATCCTGTCACCAGCCAATATGGTTTCGCTGATCGAATGGTATCTCCTGAGCTTTGAACCAGAAGGGGAGCTGGCAAGTGACCCGCACGGAGCAGGTACCATCGAGCATTTGCACTGCACCAAAGGCGAGATCCTGGTCAGAAGCGCCGGCAGCACAATGACGGTGCGGGCGGGCGAGACGGCACGCTATGCCGCCGACGTGCCCCATTCGCTGAAGAGCGTCGGCCCGGTCGGGGCCGGAGCATTCCTGGTGGTTGCATCCGGCGATGTCGTGCCGGGCGCACAACGGACGTCGATACGTCCAAAATGATGGCCGGGTTGTGCCGGTTCAATAGATTGACGAGAAAAGGAAATTGTAATGCGGGTAGGTATTGTTGGTGCGGGTTCGATCGCTTATGGAACCGCTGCTCTTGTTGAGCAGCAAGGGCACAAGGTGACCTTGTGGTCGCCATCCGGCGAACGCACCAAGGCGTTGGCCGCTGGCGAAGCACTCGTTGCCGATGGGGCAATCAAGGGCACGTTCCATCCGGCCGTTGCAGCGAGCGCTGCAGAACTCGTCGCTGGCGCAGACGTGCTCGTCGTTGCGCTTCCTGCCTATGGCCACAAGACCGTTCTCGACGCGATCGCACCGTATGTTACGTCACAGCAGACCGTTGTCTTCAGTTCTCATGCTTCGTTTGGTGCGCTGTATCTTTCACGCCTGCTCGCCGAGCGTGGCGTCATCGCCACGATTGTCGCCTGGGGCACCACCGCTGTGACCGGAAGACAGCAAGGCCCGACATCGGTCAATGTGAACACAGTCCGCAAACAGGTTGACCTTGCAACCGTGCCTGCCTCGCGCAGCGCCACCGGTCTCGCCGTCTGCAAGGACCTGTTTGGCGACCGCTTCCTTGATCGCGGCAGCCTGATGGCGATCGCGCTCTCCAACCTCAATCCGCAAAATCACATGGGCATCGCGCTCGGCAACATGACTCGCATGGAGCGGGGGGAAAGCTGGAGCCAGGGTCAGAACGTCACGCCGAATGTCGGACGTCTTCTGGAGGATCTTGATCAGGAACGGATCGCCATTGCCACCAAGCTTGGTCTTGACGTGCGCAATATCTTCCAGCATTTCCATCTTTCATTCCATGTGCCGATCAGCTCGATCTCCCAGATGAACCAGGAGATGCACGAAGCGGGCAATGGCGGCAGCGGCCCGACCACGGCCGACAGCCGATATGTGACCGAAGATGTCCCGTTCGGACTGGTGATGACGGCGAAGATCGGCCGCCTCGCCGGTTACCCTGCGGAGCTACATGAAGCCGGCGTACGGATTTTCTCAGCCATGTATGGCCGCGACTTCACCGCCGAGAACGACCTTCTCTCCGCTCTGGAGCTGGATGCGATGTCGTTGGAGGAACTGAAGAACCTCTGCCATAACGGGTTTGCCGCTGCTGCGGCCTGATCGTTATCGGTTCCTTTGCTCTTGCGTCAGGTGGACTGCCGGACGCTGACCAATCCGAAGGAGAGGAGGGCGGTATCAAGCCCTCCTCATCGTTCTCCAACAAGGTTTCCAAAATGCTGTTGCGCGAAAAGCGTCACCGGCTCAAGCGAGGTTGCATTTGCAATGACAAGCGCATTTTTGTCCCATCTCTCCACGGAGCTTTCCGGTTTGAAGTCATTGGGGCTTTACAAGTCGGAGCGTGTGATCGTGTCCAAGCAGGCTGGCGAGATTGAGGTTGCGTCCGGTGCGAAGGTTTTGAACTTTTGCGCCAACAATTATCTCGGGCTTGCCGACAATGCCGAGCTGATTGCGGCTGGCAAGCAGGCGCTCGATCGTTACGGTTACGGCATGGCCTCGGTCCGTTTCATCTGCGGCACCCAGGAAGAGCACAAGCAGCTTGAGGCGCGGATTTCGTCGTTCCTCGGACTGGAGGACACGATCCTCTATTCCTCCTGCTTCGATGCCAATGGCGGTCTGTTCGAGACGCTGCTTGGCGAAGAGGACGCGATCATTTCCGATGCGCTCAACCACGCCTCGATTATCGATGGCGTGCGGTTGTCGAAGGCCAAACGCTTTCGTTACGCCAACAACGATATGGCGGCGCTCGAAGAAGAGCTGAAGAAAGCCGAGGGCGCGCGTTTCAGGCTGATCGCCACCGACGGCGTCTTCTCGATGGATGGCATCATCGCCAATCTGCAAGGGGTCTGCGATCTCGCCGACAAGTATGGCGCCATGGTGATGGTCGATGACAGCCATGCCGTCGGTTTCGTCGGCAAGNGGCATCATCGCCAATCTGCAAGGGGTCTGCGATCTCGCCGACAAGTATGGCGCCATGGTGATGGTCGATGACAGCCATGCCGTCGGTTTCGTCGGCAAGCATGGCCGTGGTTCGGCCGAATATTGCGGCGTCGAGGGCAGGGTGGATATCATCACCGGCACGCTCGGCAAGGCGCTTGGCGGCGCCTCTGGCGGCTATACGTCGGCGAAGAAGGAAGTGGTCGACTGGCTGCGCCAGCGCTCACGGCCCTATCTGTTTTCCAATACGCTCGCCCCGGTGATTGCGGCTGCCTCGCTAAAAGTGTTCGACCTGATCGACAATGGCGAGGCGCTGCGGTCGCGGCTTGAAGCCAATGCGACGCTGTTCCGCAGCGAAATGGGCAAGCTGGGCTTCACGCTCGCCGGTGAGGGTCATCCAATCATCCCGGTGATGCTC
>NZ_LMCZ01000043.1:0-236477 GCF_001424965.1 Rhizobium sp. Root1204 | reverse complement strand
CTGGACGTATCCATCCGAGCAGGGCCGCAGGATTTTGGGCGCCGCGCGTGGTAACGTCGGTTGATGGAGATCGATGAGGACAAGATCGACGATGCCGTTTTGGCGCTGTTATGGCTGACGCTGCATAACGAGCGTTGTGCTTGGAAGGGCTTCGACTGGGCAACGACGGATCGGCTTCACAAGAAGGGCATGATCGGCGACCCAGTCAACAAGTCGAAGTCATTGATCCTGACTGATGAAGGCTTGGAGCGTTCGGAAGCGTTGTTCCGGGAGCTGTTTACGCGGCGGCCGCAATAGCCATCCCTTTGTGTGACTTCCAGTGCCAAGGCAGCAGTTCGTGCAGGCGGGAGACAGGAAGATCGGCGATGCGGGCGAACACATCGGCGAGCCACGCCTTTGGGTCGACGTCGTTGAGACGGCAGGTCGTGATAACGGAGAGCATGATGGCGGCACGATCGGCCCCACGCTGGGAGCCGGCGAAGGTCCAGTTTCGACGCCCGAGTGCAATTCCTCTCAGAGCGCGCTCGGCCGTATTGTTCGTGAGACAAATCCGGCCATCGTCGAGGAAACGCGCAAAACCATCCCATCGCTTCAGCATGTAATCGATCGGCTCGATCACCTCGGACGATTTGCTGAGCGTGGCGCGCTCCCGTTTCAGCCACTCGTGCATGTCATCGAACAGCGGCTTGCTCTTTTCCTGCCGCGCGGCCAATCGTTCTGCGGCGCTCAATCCATTGATCTCGCGTTCGATCTCAAACAGCGCATCGTACCGTTGGACGGCTTCCAGGGCGATCGGCGAGATCGGCTTGCCTTTACGTTTGCGGTCGCGGGCACTTTTCTGGATGTCGGCCAGCTCAAAGAATTTGCGCCGCGCGTGCGCATGGCAAAAGGCGAAGGTGATCGGTACCGCTTTCTTTTCGGCGACACTGAGCGGTTCGAAGCCATTGTAACAATCACTCTGCAGAATGCCGCCAAACCCGGCCAGGTGCTTCTGCGGGTGCTCGCCACGGCGGTCGCTCGACGCATAGTATATGGCCGCCGGCGCTGCCGCCCCGCCGTAGGGCCGGTCATCGCACACATACGTCCATATTCGCCCGGTCGTGCATTTGGCTTTGGCCTGGATGGGAATGGTGGTGTCGTCGCCAAAAAGGCGTTCGGCCGCGAAGACATGCGCCTCGATCAGATCAAAGATCGGCAGGAGCGCGGCCGTTCCATACCCGACCTGGTCGGCCAGCGTCGAGGTCGAAAGCTCGATGCCCTCGCATTTGAACCGGGTGCTCTGGCGGTTGAGCGGACTATGCATGCCGAACTTATCGAACAGGATCGTCGCCAGCAGATGAGGACCGATGAAGCCACGCGGCGTGGCATGGAACGGCGCCGGCGGCTGGCTGATCGCCTCGCAGTCACGGCAGGTAAATTTCTCCCGCACCGTCTCGATCACTTTGAACCGGCGCGGAACCTCCTCGAGCGTCTCAGTGACGTCCTCGCCCAGTTTCGACAGGCGCGACCCGCCGCAGCAGGCACAGGTGACTGGGGGATCGATCACCACGCGCTCACGCTCGATATCCTCCGGCCACGGCTTTCGGACCGGTCGTTTGCGGGTGAACGGACGCACGCTCGAGGTCTTGGCGGCAGCGACCTGCGCTGCAACCTCATCCTCCGTCGCCGCCATCACCAGTTCTTCGAGCTGCAATTCCATCTGGTCGATCAGGCGCGCCGTGCGCTCGGATCGCCGGCCGCGCAGTTCGCGCCTCAGCTTTTCGATCGCCAGTTCCAAGCTGGCGATCAGTGCCTCGCTGTCGGACAGCATGGCCTGCGCATTGGCGGCTTGCGCCACCGCAACGTCCCGTTCGGCGACGACGGTATCGCGCTCGGCGACAATGACATCACGTTCAGTCTGTAACATCTCACGCTCGGAAAGCAGCGCCAGATAGGCGCTCGCAAGGTCCGCAGGAAGATCCACAGGCTTCGAGGTCATGAAGCCATTCGATCAGATTYACTYAATATTTTCAATGTAATAATGCTATCCGACCCGTGTCGGACGCCAAGTTTCCTGCGGATTGCGCCAGTCGATCCCGGACAACAAATAGGACAATTGTGCCGGTGAGATCGCTACCGCCCCGCCCTCCATATTCGGCCAGATAAACCGGCCCTTCTCCAGCCGCCGGGTAAAAAGGCAGGCGCCCAGACCATCATGCCAGATGATTTTCAAAATATCCGATCTGCGCCCCCTGAAGACGAAGAGGTGCCCTGAGAACGGATCATGCTTCAGAACCTCCTGCACCCGAAGCGCCAGAGAGGGAAAGCCACAGCGCATGTCCGTATACCCCGTCGAAAGCCAGACCTTGACCCCTGTTCCCATCGGAAACGGATTCACCGCAGCGCCTCCAGTCCGCGCAGGATCCGAAGCAACGCTTCAACGTCGACATCGCGCCCCACAATCACACGGCGACCATTGGCGCTGACAACCTCCATAAGCCCACTTTGTGTCGTCGAAGAATTGGTCGGCTTAACAACCGGCATGCCTGGCTCCGGGACCAACAGTGCAGGAATAAACCCTTCAGTCCCCCGGCCATTGCCGAGCCGTCCCTCGCGAGCTGCTTTACGCCAATCATTCAACTGAAAGCGTGTGATCCCATGGCGACGTGCTGTTGCCGTGACCTGACGCGGGGCGGAATAACTCTCCGCCACGATCGCAAGTTTGGCCTCCTTGCTGAAACGGCGACGCCGCCCGCTATCGACAATCTCCATGCGGCTAACTTGCGGCCGCTTCTCTATCGTTAAATCCACGGTTCTCACACTGTCTATATTGACGTCCATATAGACAGAGCATCCAGTTCGCCTCACTTCTTAGCAAGGCGGCCCTCCTCGGATGCGTACTGTCTCGGGCCCTCCTCGGATGCGTACTGTCTCGTGGTACCGGGAAAATCGATCCCGAGAGAACGTCTAACGAAGCGAGGCTGGAAGCCGGTGGTCGCGGGCGATACCGCCGGCGCGGCAATCCACGGTTCTCACACTGTCTATATTGACGTCCATATAGACAGAGCATCCAGTTCGCCTCACTTCTTAGCAAGGCGGCCCTCCTCGGATGCGTACCTTAAACCTCCATATGATCCAGATTTTGAGGTCATTCCCGGCTCCAGATTCGGCCAGAACACATGGAGCTTTCCTAGAAGCTCGTTACCTGCTGGCCATAGAGGCCGACCTGACATGGATTTTGAGGTTGAACGCGTAGTTTCCGGCAAGAGGTGGTTAGCTCTAACGCCGATTACGCACGCTCTCTTAATCCAACAACTTAAGGAGGTGATGGTTGCGATGATGTTTTCACGGAATCTACTTCCTGGACGTATCGAGGCGGCAAAGCCGCTAACAATTCTCCGACAATTCCAACCGCTGTCGCAGTTGTTCACAAACTTTGCGGCAGAAGGCGTCGTTTCCCTCGGACAAATTGATCAGTGGCTGTTAGATCGTGTCTTCTCCCTCCTACCTGTCACCGAAAAATCGCACGCAGCCATGATCGCCCATTTCAGCGACCTTAACACTCTAACTGATCTCGGAATGATTACGGCGAGCTTCTCAATTCCAAATGTATCCATCCAAACGAAAAGGTTGGCGGAGGACACGGAACGGCAAACGGGAGCTAGGACGTTACATGAGGACGAGACCAGCCACATCCTCTCGTGCTCTCGCGCATATATCGAGTCTGCCTCAACTATTGCGGATCAACTAATTGCTCGACGCAAAGGTCTAATGTCTTCTAGTGCACTCGTGGAATGGTCCTACCAGAATTTGCCGGTGACGCAGGGCCTAAGTAAACGCAACATCGAAGGGCAGCTAACCTGGTTGATCAAAATCTCCGCGTATCAAATCCTCGTTTTTCATCTGGGCTCGCGTGCCTCGGAGGGACTAAGCCTAACGAAAGACGCAATCTTCGCGACGAAGGACAAACAGCAAAGATATCGAGCGTTTGTTCGGTTGATTATATTTAAGGGCACCAAGACAGGCAGTCCTCGGACTTACAGAGTTCATCCGTACCTCCTTCGTGTCGATGCAGCATTGAAATCGCTAGCGAACGCTATTGGTCGGTCATCAGACGAGATAGTTTTTTCAAAGCGTGGGCAGGACGAGGAAGTCGCGACTAACTCGCTCAATGATCGTATTAAGCGATTCGCAAAGATGCACGGCGCTCCGACCGATGTCTCAAGTCATTCCGGCCGCTTTACACTTGCGGACGTAGTGGCTCAATCCGCCGACAATCCATTTGCCGCGATCCAGTATCAATTAGGACATTCCTACATTGCGGAGTCGGTAGCGTATGGGATGCACGGGCCGAGTGGCTCGGAAATGCGGAGCGCCGGTATTAGGGCGATGGCCAACGGGATAAATTCTTTTGTCGAACGGTGCCTTGACGAACCTGAACTCGGCGGCATTCACGGCCTCGCAATCTCGGAGGCACTAAACAAAGGCGTCGACGGAGAGGAGCTTAAGCGACAAATGAAAGGCCTAGGGATATTTCCCCTAAAAATTGGTGTCGACCGCTACTGCGTCAAACAAGGTCATGCAAGGGGCGCGTGCTCTGCAGTCACTGGGGATGACCTTCCAGAAACGGAGTATTGCGAAGCGGACTGCCAGTTTCAAGCGCAGTTTGCATCTCACCGTATTCGTTGGGAAAAATTTATCGCGAAGGCTCCCCGGTATTACGCCGATCCCAGCGTGTCGACATTCGAAAAAATTAAAGCGTCTGACGAGCTGCTCAAAAACGTATCTGCTTGGCCGCAGCTACGACCAGCGTTTAGCCGCCTGCTAATTGACAACCCTGAGATTTCGAAGTGGTTCACCTAATGCCTGAGAAAAACCATACACAATCGGTGAAGCTGGCATTGACCGCAAAAGCACGATCAGACCAAAGCGTCGCTCGAATCCAGTCATTTAAACTGCAATTGGCGGATAAATTACGCAAAGGAATTCTTTCGCAGAGCGATGCTGATCAATTGGGCCTTGCCAGCTTTTGCCGTCAGGCAGGAGTGGGTGAGAACTTCCTCAACGGTCCTCTTTACAAGGACAGCTTGAAAAATGACATTAAGCTTTTCATCGCCAGGATAAAAGCCAGTTATATCGAAAAGCAAAAGGAGGGGCACAGCAGGCTTTCCGCTGAGCACACGCAAGCCGATACAGAGGTTGCTCTGAATCGGCTAAAAGACATGCTGCACGCGGCCCGCATCCAATTGCACGCGAAACGGCAGATCATCAAATCGCTCTCCCAACGCAACTCTCCCACGGTGGTAAGTCTGAAACCCAAAGCCCCCCCTTGATATGCACGTCAACAAGCCATATGTCATAAGTGCTCCTTCGGGAGACATGGTGCTAAACCTTTTGTGCAATAGGCATGCAGGACGCGGCTTCGATGCCGCCGCCTCCACCAAGCAACTTGATGATCGTTTCATCAGCGAATGGGGGCGACATGGGATCGACTGGTGTTGAAAGACAAAAGCTGTACTCGGCATGATACCGCCGTTATCGGGTCACAATAGTAGTTGCAAACGACAACTATGCGGAAGCTCGTCTCGCTGCTTAATCGCAGTGTGACACTTCAAATCAAGTCCTAAGGGGTCGCACTCTTAGGCGGGGTTCGGAGGTACCTGGCAACAGAAACCTCCACTTCTCCTTTCCTTTGCTTCGGTAAGCTGGCGTACTCGCCCTTTCTTCGGCTCCTCGCTTGTGGCTAGTGGCTACGTCGACTAAATTTAGTTCACGAGAATAGTCATTTCGGCCTTGCAACACAGCGGGTTTCGCTGTCGACTAAATAATCTGTGGTCATATAAAGTTCGGTACCCGGCGCCTCCACCAAAAACCGGTCGAAACGGCTTCAGTGCCACAGACGACAGACCGGCTTTTGATGGGGGCGAAATAGGATCGACAAGGGTGTAAAGATCGACTTTTTGCTCGGCATTGTACCACCGTTATCGGGCTAAAATTGTAGTTGCAAACGACAACTATGCGGAAGCTCGTCTCGCTGCTTAATCGCAGTGTGACACTTCAAATCAAGCCCTTCCGGTTCGCACCGTAAGGCGGGGTTCGGAGGTACCTGGCAACAGAAACCTCCACTTCTCCCACCTTGACACCATTCCTCTCCCGCTCGACGCCGCCTTCTCGGCTGCCTTGAAATGATCTATAAATGATGCAAATGACTCGTATATCAGGACTTTCCTGCGTACAGAGCAAATGGCATAAGTGTGACAGAGTTGAGTTACAAGAAAGACGGGGATCTTATGGGCCAAGACCATATCCGCTACGACATTCTGGCGCAGGATGCGCTTCGCAGCGTCATTCGCAAGGTCCTGATCGAAGTCGCAGCCACCGGTGCCCTTCCCGGCGACCATCATTTCTTCATCACCTTCCTCACCGGCGCGCCCGGCGTGCGCATTTCCCAGCATCTGAAGGCCAAGTATGCCGAGCAGATGACAATCGTCGTGCAGCATCAGTTCTGGGACCTGAAGGTCACCGAAACGCTGTTCGAAATCGGCCTGTCGTTCTCGGACACGCCGGAAAAGCTGGTGATCCCGTTCAACGCGATCCGCGGCTTCTACGATCCGTCCGTCAACTTCGAGCTTGAATTCGATGTCGCGGCCTTCGACGAAGAAGAGACCGCTGAAATCACCGCCTACCCTGTCGCAGCCGCAGAAAAATCCGGCGAGCAGGATACCGAAGCCAATGCTGGAGACGCTGGCAAGACCGGCGATGACGGCAAGAAGGAAGGCGGATCGGTGGTTTCACTGGATTCCTTCCGCAAGAAGAACTGAAAACCCAACTTCGGACAGGCTCATCATGACCGGCGACGTCGTTAATCTCCGTCAGTTCCGCAAGCAAAAGGCGCGGACGGAGAAGGACAAGTCGGCGGATCAGAACCGGATTTCCTTTGGGCGGACGAAAGCCGAAAAGCAACTGACCAAGGCGCTCAACGACAAGGCCAATAAAGCGCTCGACCAGGGAAAGCGCGAGACACCGGCGGAACCGGACAACGGGAAGTAACCGCCTCGCCCGCACGAAAACCCACAATCCGTTTGAAAATCAACAGATAAGCCCATTTTCCGGAATCACTTTCAGACGGATGTGATTCAACTTCTGAGGCGCATTGTGATCCGCAAGCATTCGGCGACACTGCATGGCCACCGCACCAGCTTCTCGCTGGAGGAACCATTCTGGCAGGAACTGAAGACGATCGCCGAAGACCGCCAAATCCCGCTTGCGCAGTTGATTGCCGAGATCGATGATGGACGCGCAGCCGAGAGCAATCTTTCCTCGGCGCTCAGGGTTTATGTCCTGACCTGGATCAAAGCCAGCAGGCGGTGAGCCAGGCATCGGCGCCGCCTCGCCTGTCAGTGCCATTGCAAATTTACTGTGGCCGCACACCCGGCAATACTTCGAAATTAAGCCCTTGCTGCGGTGTCTGGATGACCGGAGGCTGTTCGGCGGGCGTCGTGCCATCCTGCGGCGCGCTGAGTTCCTCGCCCCGGATCACGCCGCCTGTCGGATCGAACGGCGGCAGGTTCTGGCTTTTCTGTTCTTCGGCTTTTCGCGCAGCCTCCTCGGCCGCCTTCTTGTCAGCTTCCGCTTTTTGCCGCGCGGCCTCCTTCGCGGCCAACGCGCGCCGGCGTTGCTCCTCAACCGCCCGCAGGCGTGCCGCCTCACGCTCGGCGGCATTGGCCTTGTAGAGCGCCACTTCCCGGCGCAGCCGCTGCTTTTCAAGCACGTTTGCCTGCAGCGTCTCGACACGGCGGCGCTCGCGCTCGAACGCTCTGAGCGACAGGAAGTTGGACAGGTCGGTTGCGTCGAAGGTCAGGCCAGGCGAATGCAGGAGCCCGGCATAATCAAGGCTCACCTGTGCTTCTGCGCCCGTCAACGCTTCCTCGCCCGGGCGGAAATCGACCGTGACACCGCCAGTCATCCGCTCATCGGGAAAACTGATTTCCAGATTTCCAGACAGATTGGCAGCGGCATCGCCCGCAGTCACGTTCTGAGCCCGCAACGTGCCGCCGGCGATGCTGAACGGCACCGGCACCGCACCCAGGGCCGTCTGCCCGGAAAGCACGAGCTTCTCGGCCAGTGGCTTCACCGATGCCGGCGTGATATCGCCCTCGATCCTGTCCGCGGCCGCCATAATATCGGGCAGCACTGCGCTGTTCAGGCCGTGCACGACAGTGTCGCGTAACGTCGCCGTCCCCGAACCGCTGGCAGATTCAGCCATGGCTTTCGCCGTCTTGCCGGATGCCTCAAGCGCAAGCGTCAGGTCAAACTTCCCCTCGGCAACGGCTGCGCCGCCGGTTTTCCAGACAGCAGCCGCGAGGTCGCCATCTTTGAGGTTGAGCCGCGTCTGGAAGAAGCCGGAGCCATCGCCATTTCCGAGCAGCAGACGGCCTTCGATCTTTCCGCCCAGCCAGTTGCCGGCAATCGTGTCGATCGAAATCTGGTCGCCCTTCCAGGCAAGCTTGCCCGACATGTCGGAGACAGCCCCATAGACGCCAGGCCAGAAGCGCTTGGCGGAGATATCGACTGCGACATCAAACCCGCTCCAGGCCGGCTGGACCACAGGCAGTTCAGACAAATCCCCGCTGGCGCCATCCTGCACGGCGCCAAGGATACCTTCGCCGACCCAGGCCATATCCAGCGTGTCGAGTGCAATCTGTCCCGTCGCCTTGCCCGGCGTTTTCCGGTCGACAGCAAACGTGCCGGAAAATGCGTTGCCATCCGCCTTGCCCTCGATTGCCGAAAAGGTCACCGCATCGGCCGTCGTGGCGACATCTGCCTTCAGTGCCAGCGGCAAGCCGGTTCCCATTTGTGGCAGGCCAATTCCCTGCAGCAGCAGGAATGGCTCGAAATCCTGGCTTTCCAGCGAGATCTTCGATTGACCCGACAGGAAATTGTCGCGCGAAAGATCAATATCGCCGTTCGCCGAAAGTGCCGTGCGCGCCGTCGTGAAGGTCAGACCGGCATTGGCTTTCTGGCCGTCAGTGCCCTGCAGCTTTACCGACAGAATGGCATTCTCATCGGCATCGAACGGCAGCGGATCAAAACCCGCCTGCCCGAGAAGAACCGGCGCCGACGGATTTTCCATCGTCGCCTCCAAGAGGATGCCCTGCCCGGCAAGCGCCTGAGCGATATCGGGCGCCTGGTAATTGGCGGCGATCTTGGTGCCGTTGGCTGAGCCGACAATACCGAACGTCACCGGTGCCTTGCCGTCCTGGCTGCCCGCCGACAGCGTCAGGTCCAGTGCCGCATTGCTGTAATAGGGACCGCTCTTCACCAGCCGTTCCAATGCCGGGTGCGCTTCGGCATGCCGCTCGATCATCTTCAGAAACGGTGTAAGGTCCGGCGATGCCAGCTTCATCTTGGCCGAAATCACCGGCGCGGTCATCTCGCCGCTCATCCGTCCGGACAGGGCAAGCTGCGTGCCGGCGATATTGCCGATCGATACGCGTTCGGCCTGCAGCTGGCCATTCTTCAGCGTCGCCACCAGCTGCACGTCGCTGGCATCCTCGCCGAACGCCGAGAACTTCTCCGCCGAAAGGTCTGCCGCGATCGTGTGCGACAGAAGGGTCGCGGTGGACGCGTCTCCTGCCACGAGGCCAGCCAGCGCCTGCAGTGCTTCCAGATCGATACTGTTGCCTGCGAGTTGCAATGACAGGTTTGGCGGCACGCCCTCCAGCGCCTGCCGCTCGATACGGCCGCGCAGCACGGCGGGACCGGCTGCAACTTCCAGCCGTTCGAACTGCTGCAATATGTCGGTCAGGTTCACCGTCGCCGAAAAACCGGCAGTCTTCAGTTTGCGGATGGCTGGATCGACAGAGCCTGCAAGCCAGGATGCAAGGCCGGAGGGTTGATTGGACGCGACAAGCATCTCACCGCGAAAGGCACGCACCCCTGTCAGCTGCAGCCGTCCCTTTGCCTCAAATTGCGTGCGGCCGGGCAGTTGACCAACGGCATTGTCCACCATCCAGCCTGCCCCGTCAGGCCGCAGGTCAAGGCGCACATCGCGTACGGTCGTATCGCCGACAACGATTGCCGGCAGCTTCAAACTCGCCCTTCCCGGCACCTGCGGGATCGGAATATCGGCTGCGATCGCCATGATCGCCGCAAGCCGCTGGCGCACCGAAATTGCCGGGTCCCGGCCAGTCTTTCCGGCGGCACCCGCATTGCCGATGCGGCTGACATCGATCTGCTGACCGTCGGCCAGAAGCAGGAATTCCTGCTCCTTGCCGGTATCGAGCGTTGCCTCGCCGGTGACCAGATAGGGATCGTCCTTGGGTCCGATTTCCAGCCGGTAGTCCGGAACACGGATGCGTTCATTGGTGAGTTCGAACCCGCCCGTCACCCGTAGCGCTGCCGATTGGTCCTGCGGCTTCTGCGCTTCCGCCGGTTTGTTTTCCGTCAGGGTGAACTTGCCCTGATAGACCGGCTTGAAATCGACGATCTTCAGGTCGCCGTCGAGTTCCACACCGAAAGGCCGCTTATCCGGCGTCAGCCGCGAGCGAAGGCCAAGCGTGCCGGTTTCATCGGCTGCGCTACTGGAAAACGCAAAACTGCCGGCTTCGCCATCAAGCGCAGCACGGCCCTCCATTTTCCACGGACCGGCCAGCGAACGGGCCGAGAGATCAGCCTCCAGCCCGGTGACATGCCGGGTACGGCCGGTCTGTTCGTCGATAAAATCGATCTGGCCACCGGTGATGGCGACGTTTTCAAGGATCACGGTCTTGGCGGGAATGGACGCCTTGCGCCCCCGCGCCCAATCGAGCGTACCATCGGGCAGCAACCTGATCTTCGCCTTGGGCTGCTCCAGCCGCATGTCGAAGATCAGCGCTTCGCCGGAAAGAAAGGGCGCAAGTTCCGCATCCATCGAGAAATGCGCGACCTGGATCAGTGGCTCGCCGGTTTCAGATTGGCCGACACGGACGTCGTTGAGCGTCACCGAGGGAAACGGAATAAGGCGGGCATCGACGCTGCCGTGAACGACAACAGGCTTACCCATGATCCGGCTTGCCTCGCGTTCAAAATCCTTGCGGAAGTCGGTCCAGTCCACGAACAGAGGCGCAATCAGCGCGGCAAACAGCGCCACGACCAGAAGACCACCGACAAAGACCAGAATTCGCGAAAGCACCAGTTGAAAATCCTATCCCATTCGACCGAGGAAGCTAGCGCCGTTCTTGGCACCTACCACTCCTTAACACCCACCCGCCGTTTTCACATGGCAAAAATCTTGCCGGGATTGAAGATATTGCCGGGATCGAGCGCGCGCTTCACCTGCCGCATCAAATCCAGCGCATCTCCAAGTTCGGCTTCGAGAAACGGCATCTTGCCCTGGCCAATGCCGTGTTCACCTGTGCAGGTGCCATCCATGGCCAGAGCCCGCGCATTCAGGCGCGCGACAAAAGCCTCCGCCTTGGCAATATCGGCATCATCCTTGTCATCAAACAGCAGCCCGACATGGAAATTACCATCGCCCGCATGGCCGACGATCGGGGCGATGAGGCCATGCGCGGCAATGTCTTCGTGGGTCGCCTCGACACAATCGGCAAGCCGGGAAATCGGCACACAGACATCGGTGGACAGGATAGCCAGCCCCGGCGCCAGGCTCTTCTGTGCCCAATAGGCGTTGTGCCGCGCTTTCCACAGCGCATTGCGCTCCTCGGTATTGGCGGTCCACTGGAATTCGGAACTGCCGAATTCAGCGGCAATCTCGGCAAACTGCTTCGATTGCAGTGCGACACTTTCCGCGTTTCCATGAAATTCGACAAACAATGTCGGCGCTTCGGGAAAGGACAGCCCCGAATAGGCATTGCTGGCTTTCATCTGCAAGGCGTCGAGCAGTTCGATGCGCGCTACCGGAATACCCGACTGGATCGTCAGGATCACCGTGTTGCAGGCGTCACCAACCGACGGAAACGAACACACCCCACCGGCGATCAGTTCGGGAATACCCTGCAGTTTCAGCGTGACCGAGGTCAGGATGCCAAGTGTGCCCTCAGAGCCGACGAACAGGCGGGTGAGATCGTAACCTGCCGACGACTTCTTGGCGCGGTGTGCGGTGCGGATTTCCTTGGCGCCGGCCGTGACCGCAGTCACTGCCAGCACATTGTCCTTCATCGTGCCGTACCGCACCGCATTGGTGCCCGAAGCGCGCGTCGATGCCATGCCACCGATCGAGGCGTTGGCACCGGGGTCGATCGGAAAAAACAGGCCGGTATCGCGCAGATAGACGTTCAACGCCTCCCGTGTGATACCCGGCTGGACGGTACAATCGAAGTCGCTGGCATTGACCTCCAGCACCTTGTCCATGCGGCTCATATCGACGCTGATGCCGCCATGTGGCGCGTTGATATGGCCCTCCAGCGACGAACCGGTACCGAAGGCGATCAACGGAACGCCATGCTCAACGGCAATGGCGACAATCGCTTCGACCTCTTCCGAACTCTCCGGAAAAACGACGGCGTCAGGCAACTGCGCTGGAATATAGGTGGTTGTATGGGCATGCTGGGCACGAATGGCTTGCCCAGTCTGGAATCGATCACCGAACCGCGCAGCCATCAGCGGCAATGCTGCATGAATACCGGTTTCGTTGCGGCTGCCCGCCCTGATCGCTTTCAGCGCCATATCTCTTCCCCGAACGACCGCTCAGCATCGTGGAAATTCTTAGATTTCAACGCTCTACTGTGCAAATCGGAATCACTTTGTCCAGAACCTCATCCGCTACGTAGCGGGTTTAGCAAAGAATTGCGACAAAGTGAGACAGTCCGGACACAGGGGAAAAATAGCCTAGCCGTCCTTGGGCGCAAGATGGGGAAGTTGGCGGTGACCGTGCTGGCCACCGCCGAACACCTATTCCGCAGCTTCCGCCAGTTGCAACGTCTCGGCATGCTGCATCTCGCTCTGCAGTCGCCGCTCTTCATCGACATGCGGCTTGGTAAACCGGGCGATGACCAGGTAGGCGACCGGTGTCAGATAGAGCGTCACGACGGTTGCAAGCCCGAGACCACCGACCAGAACCCAGCCCAGCGCCACGCGGGCCTCGGCACCGGCTCCGCTTGCCAGCACCAGCGGCACGGCACCGACGATAGTGGCGATCATTGTCATCATCACCGGGCGCAGCCGGATATTGGCCGCGTTCTCGATTGCGGAGCGCAGATCCTCGCCCCGGTCGCGCAACTGATTGGCAAATTCGACGATCAGTATGCCATTCTTCGCCATGATACCGACCAGCAGCACAAGCCCGATCTGGCTGTAGATATTGAGCGTATTGCCGGTCAGCAACATGGCGAATACGGCGCAGGCGAGCCCGAGCGGCACGGTCGACATGATGATCAGACCGCTGATCAGGCTTTCGAACTGCGCGGCCAGCACCAGGAAGATGATGACAAGCGCAAACCCGAAGGTCACAAACATGCCGTTGGCATTTTCGTCCAGGGTCGCGGCTTCGGCGAGCGGTACAACGCGCGATCCCGGCGGCAGCAACGGCTCAGCCATCTGTTCGACCATCGTCAACGCATCGCCGAGCGCAATGCCGGAGGTGAGCCCGGCCGACAGCGACACGGAACGAAGCTGCTGTTCGCGCGACAATTGCGGCGCAACGGCTTTTTCCTCGACGGTAGCAATGGTCGACATCGGCACGATCTTGCCGTCACCGGTCTTCAGGAAGATGTTTTGCAGGTCGGTCGGGTCATTGACCGGATTGGTCGTCGACAACAGCTTGACCGGGTAGGCTTCGCCATCGACATAGACGTCGAGCACGCTATTGCCATCGAGCATGGCCTGCAGCGCCGCCGACAGGCCGACAATATCGATACCGAGATCGGATGCCCTTTCGCGGTCGATCGTTACCGACAGCTGCGCCTGGTTGGCCTCGTAGTTCAGCCGGACGTTTTCGAAGCGGCCGCTGTCTTCCATCTGCCGCACCAGCTTGGACGCCGCGTCACCCAGCTTCGCGTAATCGTTACCAACCAACGCCACCTGCAGGCCATTGCCTGCACCGCGAATACCAAGGCTGTTCGGCTGAATCGGGAAGGCGCGGATCGACGGAATATTTGCGGTTATCTTGGTAATATCGGCGGAAATCTGCTGTTGCGTGCGGTCGCGGTCGCCCCAGGGCGCCAGCGTCAGCACCATGAAGCCGGTATTGACCGAGCCACCTTGGCCGGACACGGAGAAGACATTGGCAATCTCGCCATTATCGACCAACGGCTTTAGGCCATCTTCGACCCGGCGCATCTGGGCCTGGGTATACTCCAGCGATACGCCCTGTGGCGCCTGGATCCGCACCATGATGCGCGACCGGTCCTCGGTCGGCGTCAGCTCGGATTTCAACAGCGTAAAGGCGCCACCACCGGCCGCCGTCACCATGATCGCGACCATGAAGACGATCAGCGGCGAATTGAGACAGGCGCGAAGCGTGCGCTTGTAGAAGGCTGCCGCGAGCGCACCGATCCGGCCCATGAAACCGGTATGGCCACGGTTCTCGGCATGCGGTTTCAGCATACGCGATGCCAGCATCGGGCAGAGCGTCAGCGACACGAAGGCTGATAGGAGGATGGCAAAAGCCAGCACGAAGCCAAATTCGCGGAACAACCCGCCGGTCTGTCCCGGCAGGAATGACAGTGGCACGAACACGGCCGCAAGCGTCGCCGTGGTGGCGATAACGGCAAAGAACACTTCGAGCGTTCCAAGCACGGCGGCAGCCCGCGGCCCCATGCCCTCGCCCCGCCGCCGCACGATGTTTTCCAGGACCACGATCGCATCGTCCACCACCAGTCCCGTTGCCAGAACGATGGCGAGAAGCGTGAGGATATTGATCGAGAAGCCGGCCAGGTAGATCGCCGCACAGGTGCCGATCAGTGCGATCGGCATGGTCAGCGTCGGGATGAGCGTCGCCCGCCAGTCGAGCAGGAACATGTAGATGACCAGCGTCACGATGATCACCGATGCAACCAGTGCGATTTCGACTTCGTGGATCGCCCCTTCGATGAACACCGCATCATCGCTGGTGACCTTGAGCTGCGTGCCTGCCGGCAGGATTTCGGCAATGGTCGTCACGGTCCGCTTCACGCCCTCGGAAATATCGAGCGTATTCGACTGCGCTTGCCGGATGATACCAAGGCCGATGCCCTGACGACCGTCCGAGCGCAATGACGACGTGCCTATGTCCGGGCCGAGCGTCACCGTGGCGATATCGCCGAGACGGACATTGTCGCCGAGGATGAGGTTTTCGAACTGTTCCGGCGTTTGCAGGTCGGCGGTGGCGCGCACCGAAATGTCTTGATTGGCGCTGGTCAAAGACCCCGCCGGCACGTCAAGCGACGCGCTGGCAAGGCCTGAGCGCAAATTGGCAACCGTCAGGCCACGGCTGGCAAGCTTCGACTGATTGATGTCGATGCGGAAAATCTTTTCCTGATCGCCGTTGATCTGCACATCGGCGACTCCCTCGACGGCGGCAAGCCGGTCGGTAATCTCGTTTTCGGCCAAAAGCGTCAGATCTTCCATCGACAGCGTGTCAGACGTCAGCGCCAGGCGCATGATCGGTTGACTGTCGGCATCGGCCTTGACGATGCGCGGCTCGTCGGCATCCTCCGGCAACTGGTTGCTGACCCGGCCAAGTGCATCGCGGATATCGTTGGAAGCCTGGCCGATATCCGTCGTGTCGGAAAACTGCAACGTCACGCGGCTTTGCGCATATTGCGACGTCGAGGAAATATCCTTGATGCCCTGCACGCGCGAAACCGCGCCTTCGATCACCGACGTCAGCTCGCGGTCCACCGTTTCCGGTGAGGCACCGTCGAAGTGGGTACTGACCGAGACCACCGGCTGGTCCACCTGTGGCAATTCGCGGATTTCAATACCGTTCAACGCGGCAAGACCCGCGACGATGATCAAGGTATTAACGACAAGCGCAAAAATCGGCCGACGAATAAAAAGTGCCGTGAAGCCAGCTGTACTACCCGCACCCTTATGCTGCGAACCGCCACTCATTTCGCAGTCTCCGCCTCGGAGATCTTCTGTTCCTGATCACTCTGCTGTGGTTTCTGCTTTTGTTGGCGCGGCTCTCCGGCAAGGCGAACGGTGCCGCCATCACGCAACCGCTGCACGCCCTCGACCACAACATCATCGCCCTTGGTCAGTTTTGCATCGACCAAAACCTTGTCGGAATTGCGCTGGATGATCTTGACCGGAACACGGTGCGATTTCTCATCTTCGACACGCCAGACGAAGGATCCGTCGGCGCTCCACTGGATCGCCAGCGGATTGACCGTCGGATAGTGATCGCCGGGAAACCGAACCGACACCGAAAATGACATGCCGGCCCGCAGCGTATCATCGGGATTGTCGATCCGCGCCCGGACCCGCAGCGTCCGGCTCGCCTGATCGACACGGTTGTCGATCGCGTCGATGACGCCCGAAAGCTCCGAGGTCGGCAGCGCGATGGCAGTAGCCGAAATATCCTGGCCAACCGAGACCTTGGTCGAAAACCGCTCCGGCACCCAGAAATCGACGAGAATCTGCGAACGGTCATCAACCACGGCGATCGGCGTCGAGGTGGTGACATAGTCCCCGGGATGGGCAGTGATGATACCGACGATACCGCCGGAAGGTGCAACGATGTCGCGGCGCTTCAGGTCGAGTTCCGCCGTCTGCAGCGCAAGCTCAGCCGCCTGCATGGCAAATTCGGCTTCACGCAGGATGGCAACCGAGACGGCATTGCCAAGCTTGCGGTTGCGCTCGACCTTTTCACGGGCGCTATCAAGGGCGACCTTGGCTTGCGCGGCAGCGATCTTCTGCTCGTCGCTGTCAAGCTTGGCGATGACCTGCCCCTTTTCGATGCGGTCGCCGGATTTCACCAGAATTTCCGTCAGATTACCGGTCGCAAGCGGTGTGACGCTGACCGACAGGATGGCCTCGCCGGTGCCGATGGCATTCAGCCGATCGTTGACAACAGCCGTATCGGCTGGCTGGGTGACGACAAGCGGCGCACCACCGCCCTGACCGCGCCCCTGGCTCCGGCCAGCCTGCCCTTGTGCTTCACCCTGCTTGGCACCGTCCGCCGGTTTCGCGACATAAGCCAGCAATTGCTCGGGCACGCCCACCTTGGCCAGCATTGCAGTGGCACCCGGCACGAAGCGAACCCAGACGCCAAGGCCGACGGCAAGAATGACCAGGCAGATCAAAAGCTGCTTCCAAAGCCGCATGCAAAACTCCAATTGATTAAGCGGGTTTCGGCCACACTGGCGCGCGAACCCCGTTCCTGCGGCAACTATCCCTTTTTGCTGCATTGCAGGCAATGCTAGAATGCCTTCATTACGCAATTGTAACAAAAGCCCTTTTCGGTCCCTCGCGCCCTTCCCGGCGCTCGACAGCACGTCCTCGCGGCTCTAACCTTGGCTGATCGGAGGGCCTCATGAGCACCATCGCAAAACACCACGATTCGGAATCCAATCCTCGCGTCAAAGCCGTCTTCGACGACATCCGCGCGACCCGCAAATCCGATTTCATCAACAATATGTGGCACTATCTCGCCTTCGATGCCGATCTGCTCGAAACCACCTGGGCCGAGGTCAAAGCCGTGATGGCAACGCCGTCGGCGCTCGATCCGCTCGTGAAAGAGATGCTCTACATCGCCGTCTCCGTCACCAATGGCTGCGGCTACTGTGCACATTCGCATACGGCAGCCGCCAAAGCCAAGGGCATGACGGCCGAACAGCACGCCGATCTGCTGCGTGTCATCGCCCTGGCCGCCAAGACCAACCAGCTCGCGACCGCTCTGCAGCTCCCCGTCGATCCAACCTTCGATGCCGATCATCGACCCTGATCGCGGCCAAAAAGCGGTTGTCTCCACAGGCAAGCTGGACATTCTGGAATAAAAGCAGAACGGAATTCTGGCCTTTCGGCTCCGAATCACTACATTGAGCCGCATGAGCAATGGTTTTGACGATATTCCCTTCTTTGATGAGGAACCGGCGCCGCGTCCACAGCGTGGCCTGAGCCCGCAACCGGCCCCGCCTGCCCCTGCTAGCGGCATCGCTGCGCGTGCCATGGCCGCCCGGGACCAGCACCGTGCGCCCGATTATCTTTCCGGCCTCAACCCGGAACAGCGCGAAGCCGTGGAAACGCTGGACGGCCCGGTTCTGGTGCTGGCTGGTGCGGGCACCGGCAAGACCCGCGTGCTCACCACCCGCATCGCCCATATCCTCGCCTCCGGCCGCGCTTTCCCCTCTCAGATCCTCGCCGTGACCTTCACCAACAAGGCCGCCCGCGAGATGAAGGAGCGTGTCGGCGTTCTCGTCGGTGGCGCCGTCGAAGGCATGCCGTGGATGGGCACATTCCACTCAATCGGCGTCAAGCTCCTGCGCCGCCATGCCGAACTGGTCGGCCTGAAATCCTCCTTCACCATCCTCGATACCGATGATGTCGTGCGGCTGGTCAAGCAGTTGATCCAGGCCGATGGCATTGATGACAAGCGCTGGCCTGCCAAACAGTTCGCCCAGATGATCGATGGCTGGAAGAACAAGGGCCTTGGCCCTGCCGAAATCCCCGAAGGCGACGCCCGCTCGTTTGCCAATGGCAAGGGCCGCGAACTCTATGCGGCCTATCAGGCCCGGCTGATGACGCTGAACGCCTGCGACTTCGGCGATCTTTTGCTGCATCCGATCCGCATGTTCCGCACCAATCCGGATATCCTGCGCGAATACCACGACAAATTCCGCTATATCCTCGTCGACGAATACCAGGATACCAACACCGCTCAGTATATGTGGCTGAGACTGCTCGCCCAACGGCCGAAGGGCGTGCCGCAGAACGTCTGCTGCGTTGGTGACGACGACCAGTCGATCTATGGCTGGCGCGGTGCCGAGGTCGACAACATCCTGCGTTTCGAGAAGGATTTTCCGGGCGCCAAGGTGATCAAGCTCGAGCGCAATTATCGCTCCACCGAACATATTCTCGGTGCCGCCGGCCATTTGATCGCCCACAATGAAGGCCGCCTCGGCAAGACGCTGTTCACTGACCGCGTCGATCCCAACGACGACAAGGTGCAGGTCCACGCCGCCTGGGATTCCGAAGAGGAAGCCCGCGCCGTCGGCGAGGAGATCGAACAACTCCAGCGCACCAAGCATCCGCTCAACAACATGGCGATCTTGGTGCGCGCCTCTTTCCAGATGCGCGAGTTCGAAGACCGGTTCGTCACGCTCGGCCTGAATTACCGCGTCATCGGCGGCCCGCGCTTCTATGAACGCCTCGAAATCCGCGATGCGCTCGCTTACTTCCGTCTCGTCTGCCAACCGGCCGACGATCTTGCCTTCGAGCGTATCGTCAACACGCCCAAGCGCGGCCTTGGCGACACGACGGTGCGCGCCCTGCACGATTATGCCCGCAAGCGCGATATCCCGATGCTGGCGGCCGCGGCTGATATCATCGAAACCGATGAAATGAAGCCCAAGCCCCGAAAGTCGCTGTTCGACGTCGTCTCGATGTTCCAGCGCTGGCAGGGGTTGCTTGAAAACACACCGCATACCGAGCTCGCCGAAACCATTCTCGAAGAGTCCGGCTATACGGATATGTGGAAGAACGACAAATCCGCCGAAGCGCCGGGCCGACTGGAAAACCTGAAGGAACTCGTCCGCTCGATGGAAGCGTTCGAGAGCATGCGCGGCTTCCTCGAGCACATCGCGCTGGTGATGGATGTCGAGCAGAATGCCGAACTCGACGCGGTCTCGATCATGACGCTGCATTCAGCCAAGGGACTGGAATTCGAGACTGTCTTCCTGCCCGGCTGGGAGGAAGGCCTGTTTCCACACCAGCGTGCGCTCGACGAAGGTGGCCGTTCCGGTCTCGAGGAAGAACGCCGCCTTGCCTATGTCGGCCTGACCCGGGCAAAACGCCGCTGCCATATCTGGTTCGTCTCCAACCGCCGCATCCATGGCCTGTGGCAATCGACGCTGCCCTCACGCTTCCTCGACGAACTGCCGACGGCCCATGTCGAAGTCTCTGAAGCCGAACAGTCCTACGGCGGCTACAATCGCGGCGGCTACGGCCAGTCGCGCTTCGACAAGCAGGAGCCGTTCGCCAACACCTATTCCACCCCCGGCTGGAAACGCGCCCAGGCCAACAAGACCGACGCCACCCGCGACAACTGGGGCAACCGCTCCGGCGTGTCCATCGAGCGTATCGGTTACGGCGAAAGTGGCCCCAAAGCCCGTACCATCGACGGCGAACTGATCGCCAAGTCGAAGGTCGATGAACCCTCGAAATTCTCCGTCGGCGACCGGGTGTTTCACATCAAATTCGGCAATGGGAATATTGCGGCGATCGAAGGCAACAAGCTGACGATTGACTTTGATCGGGCCGGACAGAAGCGGGTGCTCGACGGGTTTGTAGAGAAGGTGTGACCGATAGGCGTGGGGGTGGATCCTCGGGTCTAGCCCGAGGATGACTGCTTTGGGGATGCGGTAGCTTGAACGGCACCCGGACCGACCAGTCCACTATCCGCTGGCTCAACCAAGTTCATCAACTCCGCGGCTACACTGAGTATCTTCGCAGACTACACCAAGTCCGTCATCCTCGGGCTAGCCCCGAGGATCCACGCCCAAACCTACCAAAGCTCGTGATACAAATCCCGCCAGTCCGGATTCATCGCCTCGATCAATTCTATCTTCCGCTGCCGGTACCAGCGCTTGAGCGATTTCTCGCGCTGGATCGCAGTGCCGATGGATAAATGTTCTTCGTACCAGACGAGTTGATTGCAGCCATATTTGGCGGTGAACCCAGGTGTCATCGCTTCTCGATGCTGGAAAATACGGCGTTCGAGATCGGAAGTCACACTGATGTAAAGCGTTCCTCGCCTGTGATTGGTGACGATGTAGACATAGCCCGCCATGGTTGCAATCATGATTCGGAATGGATCCTCGGGTCAAGCCCGAGGATCCATATCGGCAGAGCGCGGCCCGCTTCTTTCTTGAAGCAAGGCCGCTCAAAAACCTGACCGGCTGGCCTAATGCCCGTGCGCCCCTCCCGGCTGCGCCATAACCGGCACTTCGTTGCCCTTGGCATCGTAAAGCTTGCCACCTTGAAAATAGTCGCCGTCGTGCAGCTCCGAAATATCCTGGTACCGCAGGCTGCGTTCCGTTCCCGCCACGAAGACGGACTGCTGGTCCGAATTTCCCGTCCGGAAATGATTGAACAACAGGTTGAGCGAAATCGCCATGATCGCCGAGGACGAGATGCCGGAATGGAAGATCGTCTCGAACCAGCCGGGGAACTGATGGTAGAAATGCGGTGCGGCGATCGGGATCATGCCGAAACCGAGCGAGGTGGCAACGATGATCAGGTTCATGTTGTTGTTATAATCGACCTTGGAGAGCGACCGGATGCCGCTTGCCGCCACCGTGCCGAACAACACGATACCTGCGCCGCCGAGAACGGACGGCGGAATGGCGGCGATCACCCGTCCCATCACCGGCAAGAGACCGAGCGTCACCAGGATGAGACCTCCAGCCGCGACGACATAACGGCTTTTCACGCCCGTCACGGCCACCAGTCCGACATTCTGGGCAAAGGCGCTCTGTGTGAACGAACCGAACACCGGCGCGATCAGGCTCGACAGCATGTCGGCGCGCAACCCGTTGCCAAGCCGTTTTGAATCCACTTTCGTCTCGATAATTTCACCGACAGCGAGAATATCGGCTGAAGTCTCCACCAGAATGACCATCACGACGATCAACATCGAAATCACAGCAGCCAGATGAAACACCGGCAGGCCGAAGTGAAACAGCGACGGCAGGGCAACAATCGGCCCGTCTCCAACCTTGGAGAAATCAGCCATGCCGAAAAACACGGCGGCGATCGTCCCGATGATCATCGCAAGCAGGATGGACAATCTCGAAATCGAGGCACTGCCAAGCTTGCTCAGCAACAGCACGACCAACAGCGTCAGCGCCGCAAGGCCGATATTGGACATACTGCCAAAATCGGGCGCATTGCGGTTTCCGCCCATCGCCCAATTGGCCGCCACCGGCATCAGCGTCAGCCCGATCGTGGTGATGACAATGCCATTGACCAGTGGCGGAAAGAACTTCGTAATCCGCGACAGCACTGGCGTGATCAGCAAACCTACAAACGATGCGACCATGACGGCACCGAGCACCGCCGGCAGCCCGCCCGCCTCGCCGCCACCGCTGAGGATCGCGACGATGGTCGCGACACTGGCAAAGGAAACGCCCTGCACCAGCGGTAACTGGCAGCCGAAGAACGGCAGGCCGATCGTCTGGAGCAGCGTTGCAAGACCACCGGCGAACAGCGATGCGGTGATCAAAAGGCCGATTTCAGCTGGTGAAAGACCGGCGGCCTGCCCGACGATCAACGGCACGGCGACAATACCGCCATACATGGTCAACACATGCTGCAGTCCATAGACCACAGTCGCGCCAGCCCCCAGCCGTTCGTCTTCGGGCCTCACCAAGGGTGCAGTTTCAACATTTCTCTGCAGCAAAACCACTCCTCCCAGAATACGTTCGTGCTTCCATGCATTTCTCCCGAATGCACGTTGTGAAACCATAGCGGGCCAACGATTTTTGACTGTATGCGTTTTTTTTGAAAGTGTTTTTGCGTTTAGAGGTGAACGCCACGCCTGGCAGGCGTTTTGCAGGCCGCCTAACGGCGTGAAGAAAGCCTGTGACAGATAAGCTGCTTCTACGCGGAATCCTGCATGTCGCCCAGGATCAATTTTCCGGCCGATACCGTCATGTTGCGCCCGCTCGCCTTGGCATTCAGGAGCGCTGCATCTGCCCGCGTCAGCAATGTCGGCACCGTTCCGCCTGCGGGAGCGGATGCAACGCCGATGGAAACGGCCACCGATCCTAGGATTCGGCCGCGGTGCGACAAGGGCGCCGTCGCGATCCTGGTCCTTAGCTGTTCGGCAAATTCGAAGCCTGCCGCCTCAGTCATCCCCGGCAGGAGCACGGTGAATTCCTCGCCGCCAAAGCGGTAGGCACTACCGGATTCCCCCACCGTGTCGATGACGATCTGCGCCACATATTGCATGACGACATCGCCGGCATCATGCCCGAACTCGTCGTTGAAGCGCTTGAAATAATCGATATCGATCATCAGGCAGGCCAGCGGATCGGTTGCCTCCTCGCGTGCGTGGCGGTTGAGGGTCTCATCCAGCCAGCGCCGGTTGAACAGCCCCGTCAGCGCATCGCGCACGGCAAGATGGGTGAGCTTCTCGCGCAATTGAAGATTGGCAACGGCAAGGCCGATGTTTTCTGCAATCAGCTCCAGATAGAGGCGTGAGGTTTCGACGTCCGTCACCGCCCCGGAACGCTCCTCGAAATACAGAAGCCCGATCGTATCGCCCTGCGCCGTCAGCGGTACGCAAAGACCGGCGACATTGGTCTCCTCGAGATGCTGGCAGGCAATGTCGCTGTGACCGCGGTTGCTCAGATGCGGACGGCCCCGCCGCAGTCCCCAGCAGGCGCTGGACGCAAAGGATGCTGCCGATTGCTGCGGATCGAGCCAGCTTCCAACGGTCGACAGCAGTGTCCGGCTTTCGTTCAAGACATAGAGGTGACCGGCGAGATTGGGAAATATCTGCGGTGCGAACCGCGCCACCACGTCGGCCAGTTCGCTCTGCGTTTGGCAAGCTTGCAGCCGGTGCATCATCTGCAGGATCAAATCCTTGGTCTGCTGGTCGAGCCGGCTCTCCGCATCCAGCCGGTCGCGTTCCAGCCCATTGGCACGAAAAATATGGATGGCTTCGTTCATTTCGCCGATTTCATCGCGGCGCTGATCCAGCGGAACGTCCACGGCATAATCCTGCTTTGCCAGCCGTGTAACGATACCGGTCATACGCGTCAGCGGCATGGCGATGCGGCGCTTGAGGACGAAATAGAGAACACCGAGGAACAGTGCCGCCGTCAGCCCCAGCATCGTCTTGGCGACGACACCGAACCAGTCGCTTCGTAACCGCGCAGCATTCAGCGCAGCGCCGGTACGGGCCCCGGTCAGATCGCGAAACCGCCCGACACTATCGAGCAGATCCGTCTGCAGGCGTTCATGTTCAGCACCAAAGAGTGCCTCCCGTGCTGCCGCTTGATCGCCGTTGCGATAGGTGCCAATAGCGGCAGCCTCGATCTTGTCCAGTGCCTCGGCATCCAGCTCGACCTCTTGAAGCGCTGCCAGTTCTGCGGATGAGGCGCCCTGTTCCTTGATACTCTTGATCGCCGCCTCACGGCGGCGCTCCTCGCCTTCCTTCGCGTGAAACGCTTCCAGATGGCGTTCGTCACCGCGCATGACATACAGACGGGCTTCGTCGCTTCGCTCCTCGGCCCCGAGCGCCAATTCTTCCGCGAGCGTATCCAGCGCCAGATGCTCTTCGACCGCCAACCGCTCCTCGTTGGCACTGTTGGTGGACAGGATGAAAGCGCCGCCCGAAAGCACGGTCAGGACGACTGTCACGCCGTAGGCCCAATTCGTGATCGCATTGATTCGCATGAAAGCCACCCCCAGAGAGTGTAGACGGGATTAAAGCACGGTGCTCGCGGTGGCAATTCCCCAACCTTGCGCACACGGGCGCGCTGACCCGCTGTCTCATAAGGAGGCACTCCCAAAGCCAGATATGCCTGTTTTCCCCATTGTCATCGCTTGTGCTAAGTTCAACCGGTCTTAGGGGTGGATGGCATAGTCATGACACGCGCGCAGCAAATTGGCGTCATTGTCGGTCTGGTGATTGTCGCGATCCTTACGATCCTGCGGGCAAGCGACCCGCCGCTGCTGCGACAGGCCCGCGAAGTCGCATTTGATGAATATCAGCGCATCGCGCCGCGTACCTTTCAGGATATGCCGGTTCATGTATTGGACATAGACGAAGCTTCGCTTGAGGAGTTCGGCCAGTGGCCGTGGCCACGGGATCGGATGGCTAAGCTGGTCGTCCGCCTTTCCGCCATGGGCGCTTCTGCGATCGCCTTTGACATCCTCTTTTCAGAGCCCGACCGTCTTTCGCCCCGCACCGTCATTCGCGACATCGCGGGGATCGACCCGTCGCTGCTTGCGCGACTGCCGGACAATGACGAAATTTTCGCGCAAGCGATTGCCGGGAAACCCGTCGTGCTCGGGTTTGCACTGTCGAACAAAGGAAACAGCCGCCCCGAAATGAAGGCCGGCTTTGCCTTTACCGGTGAGCCGCCGTTCAATGCACCCCCGCAAATCCTCGGTTCAACGCCGCTGCGGCCGCAACTTGAGGCCAATGCCGCAGGTCTCGGGCATATCAGCCTGACGCCCGGCGACCCGTCGTCGGTGGTGCGCACCGTACCCTTGCTGCTCAGCGACGGCGAACAACTCTATCCAAACCTTGCACTGGAAGCATTGCGCGTCGCCCAGGGCGCCTCCACCTATCTGCTCGCAGATGCGGCCGATGTGCCCGACACGATAACCAGGATCAAGATTGGCGACTTCGTCGTTCCGGTGACCGCCGCGGGAGAATTGTGGCTCCATGTCACGCCTGACAATGCCGGCCGCTATATTTCAACGCGGGAACTGCTGGCTGACGGCGATATCCCGGAAGGGACAGCAGCCAAGATCAACGGCAGCATCATCTTCGTGGGCACGTCCGCCGCCGGCCTTCAGGACATAAGAACAACGGCGCTCGGCGAAAATGTCCCTGGTGTCTCGCTTCAAGCCCAGATCGTTGAGCAGATTCTGTCAGGGCATTTTCTGTCGCGCCCCGATTGGGCCGATGGACTTGAAATCCTGTCTATCGCGGTGGCGGGCAGCCTGCTGGTTTTCCTGACCACCTTTCTCAGTCCGGCAATTGCGCTGGCCTGCGGCCTTTCGATCACAGCGCTCGCTCTTGCCGCATCATGGAGTGCATTCATCTATGGCGGGCTTCTCTTCGACCCGCTGGCACCCATTGTCAGCGGCTCCATCACGCATTTCGCCGCAACGGCATTCCGGTTTCTGGTGATAGACCGGGAGCGGCGCGAAGTCCGGCTGGCCTTCGGTCACTACCTTTCCCCATCACTGCTCTATCGCATCGAGCACACCCAGAACGCCCTACGTCTTGGCGGCGATGACCGGGAACTGACGGTAATGTTTGTCGATGTCAGAAATTTCACCGAGATCAGCGAACGGTTGACGCCCGCCGAAGTCGTCGGCTTCCTGAACACCTTTCTTGACGCGCTAAGCCGTCACGTCATCGCCAACGAAGGCACGCTCGACAAGTTTATCGGCGACTCGATCATGGCTTTCTGGAATGCACCCGTCGATGTCACCGATCATCCTGGGAAAGCGGTCCGTGCGGCGCTGGGTATGCGGGAGACCCTTGCCCGTCTCAATGCCGAGGACGCCTTCGGATTTGGACTCGAGCGGACCGTTGGTATTGGCATAGGCATTCATACCGGCCTCGCCTGCGTCGGCAATATGGGCGCGGAGACGCATTTCAACTATTCCGCCGTTGGCGATACCGTCAACGTCACAGCGCGTATTGAAACAGCCTGCAAGGAGGTCTGTTTCGACATACTCATCTCGGAGAGCACCGCGGATCGCGCGTCGCATTATGCCTTGCTGGAAGCCGGCGCTTTGCCGCTCAAGGGCAAGAGTACAAGGACGCGCACCTTCGCGGTGATCGGCGACGACCGTGTCGCCGCCTCCGCAGAGTTTCACGATCTGAAAAGCATCCATCTGCAGATGATCGAAGCACTGGCGTCCAAGTCCCCGGTCATACGAAAACTCCTGCAGGCCGCAAAAGTGAAGGCAACTGTACTACCGGTCAATTTGACAGAGTTCTATCGCCGCATCTCACGCAGGACCGAACATTTTTCGCACAGCGCGGCTCAAAAGGAAGACGATGGCCCCATCTACGCAAGTGGCGCCCCGGAAATACCGTCCTCCAGCCCTACCCGCTGAATATCCGGTCCCAGTCGTCCTGGCCCCGTCATAGCGCCATTGGTCATCGGTTACCGGGCCTGTCAGGCTCGTTACGATCGCCATTGCCCCTATCGTTCTTGTCGTGGTTACGGTCATGATCCGGCCTGTCATGGTCGGGTCTGTCATGATCCGGTCTGTCACGGTCTGGCTTATCACGATCCGGCTTGTCCCGGTCTGGTTTGTCCTTGTCCGGTTTATCCTTGTCCGGTTTATCACGATCTGGCTTGTCGCGGTCCGGTTTTTGCTCCTTGGGCGTTGGTCGCACTTGCTTGGGAACATCGTTCGGCTTGATATCGACCGCTCTCGCAAGACCACAACCGCCGTAACCGCCGCTGGCGGTAAGCTTTTGACTGCCGGACAGGAATGGCAGAGCCTTGGTGGTGCCAAGTGTGGTAAAGATGCCGCGATCAACCCGGCGGACATCGGTCACGGCACCGCTGCGTCTGGCGACGACGTAATCGCAACGCCGCATCAACTGCCGGCAACCACCCGCCCCACAAAAACTCGCCGCGCCGCCGAGCAGCACCACGGCCGTCGTCCCATCCCCACCGATATAGAAATCGAAGGCCGTTCCTCGCACGCCGATCGTCCCGGCCGGCGTCAAAATTTCATAGGCTGTGTGGTTGGATTTTCCGCTGACCCAGCGAAAAGTCCCTTTGGCAGCCTTGATTGTCAGCTTCTTCACGGAATTGGAGCCGTCGAAAACGAATTTATCGACCACGACGGATGAGCCCCATCCAACCGCGAGCTTGGTCCCGTCCCGGAAGATAAACTGGCCGAGGCCCGATTTTGACGTTCGGATCCGCTCGTCCTGGAACACCGGGTCGTTGATTGACAGGTCGCCACGCGTGCCCGTCACGGCAGTTTTGATTTCAACCGCCTTGCCGATCGACTCAACAGCCTTCAATGGCGCAACATCGAAGGCCAGCAAACCAAACGCAATGACGCCTACTCGATAAGGAGCAAACATTTCCCCCTCCCAATACCTTATATTAGCATATCTTAAATGACATGTCTTTCGGTCTGTAATGGGTAGATGGAGGCGTAGAAACGAGGGGCAAAGCTGGGCTGGCCCTGTGTGTGAAACCGTTGGCGAGGGGATGGTGTGATAAAACGCATCCAGGCCGCGAAACCATTCAGATTTCGCGGCCTGGATGCGTATCGTCAGATTTTGCCGAAAATCGAAGCGCGCCGGTCTACGCGCCCTTGGAAAACAGCGAAGCAAAGGTGCGCTTGGGAGCTGAGAAACCCTTCATGCTCTTGACGATGACCATATGAGTGATCTCGCCGCGTTTGAACGCCTTCAGGAAGCGGGGATATTCCTCAAAGGCGACGCAGCCATGGGAATCGCCGCGGTTTCTCAGGAGATAGCTGTGCGCGAGCAGGCCGTCACGGCCATGCGGCGCGACGCCATCCACCGGGGTCAGGCGAACTGCGGCGACACCATGAAAGAGCGACTCGCGCATCGTCACCTTGTAGGTTCCGGGCGGTGTCGGCCCCTTCATCTTGACGTGAACGTAATCGGGATTGTCGCGCATCTTGCCGATACCGGAATGCGCTTCCAGCCTCTCGCCGTTCGGCATGTAGACGACGCCGGCCGAGATGTCATAGTAGGCCACCCCTCGCTTGCCGCGGAACGACGGACGAACCTCGTTGTCGTCGTCCATCGGCAAATCAGGCTTGGCGTAGGCAAGCTCCTTGGCTGCCGGCTTCGTTGCCTTGTCATCGGACTTGCGGACGGCATCGGCGATGCCGCGCGGTTTCGCCAATGGCACCGGTCCGAGATCAGGAAGCATGCCGTTCAGCGACGATGCCGGTTCCGGCATGACCAGACTGAAGGGCTTGCCAAGTCCCTGTTCTTTCAATGACACGGTCTCGACAAGCGCGTTGGCCGTGACCGGCGTCGAGCCGGTAATGATCGCATCGCCTCTGGCCGCAGCAGCCGTCGCCAGCGCCAGAACCTGCGTCTTTTCGGCAAAATCCACAGCGGGCTTGGCCATCGCGATTGCGGCCAGGCTCTTTTGCGGAACCGCCGTGGCGACGAGATTCATACGCGGCAGAACGGTGATCCGCGAAAACTTGGAAAGATGTACAACACGCTGTTGCGGGGTGGCGTGGATGATCGGTTTGAGCCCCAATGAAGCCTCAAGCCGCGGACCTTTGTTGGACGGCAGTGACGAGCCCATGCCCTGCATCGCCGCGAAAGTCGCGACCATCCATATGGAAGCGGCAATGCCGATGCCGGTAACGGTCGCCCCCGCGAGCAAACGCGACAACGGCCTGGAACGCGCGCCCGGTCGGCCGGAAGATGCGGGATGACTGCATTTTTCTGCTGCAAACGCCATGATACTCGTTACCCGAAACGCATTACTCAATCGGAGAGCAACAAGGCACATTGCCGCCGAGGCCGGTCCAAAGCCCAGTTTGCGCCAAATTGCGCGCTTGCCGGGGCCTGCCGGTCGATCAAAAGAATGACAAAGTATGGTAACCAATTCCTTTACACGGGCTCCAAGAAAATCAGGGAGCATGGTGGGCACAGGAGAGCGGCACCTGCCGCAGGCAAAAAAGCGATGAGGACAACCCTCCCCGCCCAGGACATCATGGTCTGGCAATCAGTTGGAACTCCGGCGCATCAACGCCTGCGTTCAACCTGAAGCTCAAAAAACTGCATTTGCGTCCGGTCTCAGAGCTTTTATTTTTGGCGAGAATAAGGAGACGCTCACATGATCCGTGGTTTTTATCGGCAGCAGCCTGCTCCTGGCCCGGCAACATGCGTGATCCAGGCCGCCTGGAACGAGGAGACGGCGCCGCCTTCGGCATGGCGATTTCTGCAGCTTAGGGTCACAGTTATCCTTTGAGTTGCGCATTCGCGCCACCCGTTTCTTACGCGCTGGATTTTTCCTCTATCCCCTGCCGCCGGGGCGTTTTGGAGCCTGACGGAACATCGGGGCAGCCTGGATTTGAGGAGCCCGGAGGCATTTCCCGCTTCACGCAACGTATACCCGTGGAAATTGCACCCTATTGCCGGACTGATTAAAATTGCTGCGATTTTCGATTAAAAAAATTAAGTCGCTGAGACTACGAATTTGGCCTTATCCGCTTCACCGGACCAAACTTTTTTGAGCACCACCCGGCAGGAATCCGCGCCTATGAGCTTTCTTTCCGCTATTGCAGTCATTTCCCTTTTGGTCACATTTCCCGTGCTCCTGTCGCTGCGCAAAACCGGCGTGCCGGGGGTCGCAAGCTTCAGTGCAGCGTGTTTTTTGACAGCACTTGCGGCATCTGTGGCCCTGACGGCCAGCATCGTTCCTGTGTGGTTTCACACGGTAGCCGGCGGGATACTGATAGTCGCCGCCGGACTTGTGATGCTCAGCGGCTTTCGGCAGTTCCTGGGCTGCACGCTCCCCGGAGCATGGCTGATCGCCGTCAGCCTTGCAGGTGTCTCCGCAGCACTACTGTTCTTCAGCCACGGCGCTCATAGTCACCTGGCACGCATCGTGATCGGCAACGGGCTTTTGAGCCTCATCTGCGTTCTCATCGGCGCGACCATCCTGCGCCATTGGCCAGAGGAACGGGCGATCGCACCATACATGCTGTTTTGCTGCGTCATGGCTTTCCTGGTCGCTCTCCTTCATGCCTTTCGGGTCGTAACGGCCATGACCGGCTTCGACCTTGTGAACAGTATGCTTGCTCCGCCGATGTGGGCGACAGCCTTCCTTGCGGCACGCCTGCTGATCATGCCGCTGTTCTTTCTGGGCATCATCCTGATGCTGCATGGCTGGATGATCACCAATCTCCGCCACATGATCGCCCATGACGACCTGACCGGTGCCCTGTCACGCCGCGCCTTCATGACCGCGTTCGAGCGCATGTTTGCGGCGGCCACGGGATCCCGGCAGCAGACGGCGTTCATGCTGCTGGATCTGGACAGGTTCAAGCAGATCAATGACCTTCATGGGCATGCCGGTGGAGACGCAGCCCTTGTCCACTTCACCCGGATCGCTCACGCGACATTGGCAGGCCGGGGTATCCTCGGGCGCCTGGGCGGCGAAGAATTCGGTATCGCCCTTGCCGGCGCTGGCCGGTTGGAGGTGGCGGAGATTGCCGAGGCGATCTGCACCGCTGTCAGAACGACCCCCGTGCAGACCAACAGTGACTTGGAAATTGGCCTGACGGTCAGCATCGGCATAGCCATGGTCGATCCCGGCGGCTCGTTGTCCGATGCCATGGTACAGGCGGACGTGGCACTTTATGAGGCAAAGGCATTGGGACGTGACGGGCTGAGCATGGCCGGAAGCCTTCATGCCGCATCTGTTGCCAGCGCCCGCGCCCTTGCCGGCGCCGCAGCCCAGATGCGCGCTGCCATAGGACCGGGCCAACCGCTTTCTAGCACGGGTTGATATGCGCGCAGGCCGCTTGCATTGGCGGCTGCCTATCCTATTTCAGTGGCATCGTATCCGGAGAACCAACAATGCCACTTCCCATCCGCTTCATCAGCGCCTGCGCTTTTCTCGCGACAAGCCTCGCCGGTCTTTCCGCGCAAGCCGAAACGGTCGGGGAAGTCGGCGTCGACTGGCTCGGCAATGACATTACCATCGATGCAGTCAGCGATCCCAAGGTCGCGGGCATCACCTGCCATGTCACCTATTTCGACCGCAGCGTCATCGATCGCCTCAAGAACGGCAACTGGTTCGAGGATCCCTCCAACAATTCGATCTCCTGCCGCCAGACCGGTCCGGTGACGATCGGCGACATCGAGCTTGGCCAGGGAGGCGAGGAAGTGTTCCGCGAGGGTCTCTCCCTCGTCTGGAAGAAGCTGGTGGTCACCCGCGTTTACGACAAGAAGAACAACACGCTGATTTATCTCGCCCATTCGAGAGAGTTGACCGATGGCTCCGCCAAGATGTCGATCTCCACCATTCCGCTGTTTGAGCAGCCGGTTACCTGGACAAACGGTACGCCGAAATAGTCGATTCTACTCCTTTGCGAAAACGTCCCTGGATGCGATGACGTGAACGCCCGCGGCCTTCATCTCGTCAATCGCAGCTTCAACACCGGCCGCATCGATGCCGCGGCTTGCATCGGCAATGAAGCGGACGCTGACAGCGGGCAACAGCGCCTTGGCATCAAGCGCCGAAGCCTTGACGCAATAATCAGTCGCTAGACCGCAGATATCGAGCGTGCCAACACCCGCCCGCGTGAGATAATCCGAAAGTCCTGTTAGCGCCGACTGATCATTGTCGCGAAAAGCGGAATAGCTGTCGACGTTGCGATCTTCGCCCTTGCGCTGCACGTGGTCGATGCCCGCAATATTGAGGCCGGGATGGAAGTCTGCGTCAAGGGTTCCCTGGACGCAATGATCCGGCCAAAGCACCTGCGGCTTGCCGCTGAGCGTGCCCGTGTCGAAGGGCTTGCTGCCCGGGTGCTGCGATGCGAAACTGCCATGATCGGCCGGGTGCCAGTCCTTCGAGGCGACGACGAGATCATATTGGCCTTCGGCGATCAGCCGATTGATGATCGGCACGACCTCCTCACCATTAGGTACCGCAAGGTTTCCTCCTGAACAAAAACCGTTCTGGATATCGACGAGCAGCAGGCATCTCACGGGTCATCTCCTGAAATTAGGCTTCGCGCAGACATGCTATTCGCAACGGCTAAAGCGCACAATGAGGTAACGCGTTTCGCAAGTCGTACCGCCTGTCCAAACGCCAAAAAACGCCACCCGGTTCACGGATGGCGTCCTTGTTCCATTCAGCGTGGCTTGTTTAAGCGGCCTGCGCCAGTTCGTCGGCGATGACCGTATCGAGATTGAGGAAGCAGACCATGGTCTTTTCCAGCGCCACGATGCCGCGGCAGAAGGCACGCTGTGCTTCTGGAATAATTTCCGGCGCCGGCTGCAAGGCCTCACTCTTGATGGTCATCATGTCGGAGACCTGTTCGACCAGGAGACCGACCAGCTTGCCGGCAATGTCAGTGACGATGATCGCCGAGCGCTCCGACGGCTCCGTCATCTTCATGCCGAGACGGCAGGCCATGTCGATGACCGGGATCACCGCGCCGCGCAGGTTGATGAGGCCAAGAACGTATGGCGGCGTGTGCGGCATAGGGGTGACCGGCGCCCAGCCGCGGATTTCGCGGATCGCCATGATATCGATGCAGAATTCCTGATCGCCCAGGTGGAACGAGACGATTTCCAGATAGGCACCGGACTGCTTGATTGCGTTTGACATGATCAGAACTCTTCCCAATTTTCGGCGGAACCCGATGCCTTCGGCACGGATGACGCGGGGCTGTTGAAGGCACCCGCCAGCTTGCCCATCAGGGCTTTGGCGGGAGATGGTGCTGGACGCGCTGTCGCTGGCGTGGCGACGCGAATAGGCTGGGGAATGGGGCGGGCAGACGCACCGCTGAGCTGGAACTGGCCGATCAGAACGGTCAGACCTTCAGCGTCCTGTGCCAACGTATGGCTGGCAGCATTGGTCTGTTCGACCATGGCAGCATTCTGCTGGGTCATCTGATCGAGTTGGCCGATCGCCGTGTTGATTTCCTGCAGGCCGACCGACTGCTCACGAGCGGCATTGACGATCGACGTCATATGCCCGTTGATCCGCGCCACATCGGTGCCGATCCGGCCAAGCGCCTCGCCGGTTGCCTGCACCAGCTTGACGCCGGTGCCGACTTCGCTGCTGGAACGGCCGACAAGCACCTTGATATCCTTGGCAGCACCAGCCGCGCGCTGGGCAAGTTCGCGCACTTCCTGGGCGACGACAGCAAACCCCTTGCCCGCCTCGCCGGCGCGTGCTGCCTCGACACCGGCATTCAGCGCAAGCAGATTGGTCTGGAAGGCGATCTCGTCGATCACATTGATGATCTTGCCGATTTCGGAGGAGGCGTTCTCGATCCGGGCCATGGCTTCGACAGCCTCGCGGACGATACGGCCGGATTCCTCGGCATTGCTGCGGGTTTCGCCGACCATCTGGCTCGCTTCTTCGGCGCGCTGCGTGGCGGTGCGCACAGTCACGGTGATCTGGTCGAGCGCCGCGGATGTTTCTTCCAGCGAGGCAGCCTGCTGTTCGGTCCGCTTGGCGAGATCGTCGGCCGCACCACGCATCTGCCGGCTGTTCGACTGGATCGAGTTGCTGTTTTCCTGAACGTTGGACAAGACGCCCTGAAGCTTCTCGACTGTGTGGTTGAAGTCCCGGCGCAGTGTCTCCAGGTCGTGGCGGAAGGGCTGATCGATCGTCGCGGTCAGGTTTCCATCGGACAGGCGGTTGAGCCCCTGCCCCAGTGCGGTGACTGCGCGCTGAACTTGGCGCGCCTCTTCAGCACTGGCAGCTTCGCGCGCTTCACGCTCGATCTCGTTTTCAGTCCGGCTTGCCGCCGCTGCCTGCTCAAGTTCGCGCTTTTCGACGGCAGCAGCCCGGAACATCTCGACCGAACGCGCCATCTCGCCAATTTCATCGCCGCGTCTCACGGCTTCAACAGCCGCCTGATAATCGCCACCAAGAATCCGCTGCATGCTGTCGCGGATAGCAAAGACACCCCGGCGAAGAATGTTGCCGTGGAAACAAAGCAGCGCCAGGAGCGACGCCATGGCGAGAAGCCCAAGCGCGAGCTGCAACTGGATGGATTGAGCCGACCGTACCGTTGCTTCGGCGACACGGGCGCCAAGCGCAATCCCCGCCTCATCGTAGAGCTTGCCGAGCGACATGGTCATGCGCTCGCCCGCCCCATCAATCGCATCATCGACCGCATCGAACGCTTCCGGCGCTGCACCGTCCTCGACCATCTTCTTCAAATCGGTCTGAATGACCTTGGTCATCTCGGTGAGATCAGCATCGAACGTCGCCATGATCTCTGGCTTGCCGACCGAGGCGGCCAACTCCATCGCCGCCGGTTTTCCGGCCTCCAGCACCGCGATCGAATCAGCAATCAGCTTCTGGCGCTCCTGCGACACCTGGCGATCGCCACGATCAACGATCACATCCATCGCCACCAGCGTCAGCTCGACGCTTGTCAGCCGCATGGTGCTGGCATTCTTGATCGCGTTCTGGGCAACGATCGCGCGGTCCAACGCCTGATCCACCCGTGAATTTTCATACCAGCCGACGGCGAGCATCGAACCGAAGCCGACAAAGGCGGCGAGCCCCAGCGTGGCCAGCCGCTGGCTGAGGGAAAGTTTGCGATCGATCATTGCAGGAGACATCATGCGGCATTGATCCAGTTCTTGAATGCAGCGGTGAGCGCACAAATTCGGGAGAGCGTTGATGCGCAGGACCGGACTGGATAAAAACCGGCGACGTCATGTCAGCAAGGGATAGGCACCCCTTCACGCGCCTAGAACATGGCAAACACAAATTAAACTTTTGCTAAAATGATTGCCGAATTCTTGGGCAAAATAGCTCTGGCAGGCCTCGCGGCGCATTGCCGCCCCTTGGCGAAACGACTTTCAAAATTGGCGTTGGCAGGATATCATCTCGGCATGCATGACGAAGCCAGGAAACAGCCGCAGAACCTGATGATCGCCGCTATTGGTGGTGTTTTCCTGCTCCTGTGCCTTGCCGCCTTTATCGGATGGATCGTCCAGGGGCCGGAAATTTTGCTCACGATGGCCGAAAACGGCATGTCCTGGTGTTTCTGACGAAGCCTGCCGCATTTTGACGCTAGCGGCGTAATCTTTTGCAACCTCAGAACCAAACCGCTATCTGAACAGCGATATTTGGCAGGTTTTGAGCGGACATCATCATGAAAACACTTCGCATCGTTCTTTGGGCGGCCGTTGCCGTCGTCGCAGCTTCACTTGGCTGGATCAGCTATCAGATGACCACCGGCAAGGAAGAGATCGCCGCCGGTCCATTCGGGGTACCCTTCGAACTGGTTTCGCAGACCGGACAACCGATCACGCAGGCAGCCTTTACCGGCAAGCCGACAGCCCTGTTCTTCGGCTTCACCCATTGCCCGGAAGTCTGCCCGACCACCCTGTTCGAGCTGAACGGCTGGCTGGAAAAGGTCGATCCCGACGGCACCAAACTGCAGGCCTATTTCATCAGCGTCGATCCGGAACGCGATACGCCGGAAGTCCTCGGGCAGTATGTCTCCAACGTCTCCAAGCGCATCACCGGCATTTCCGGTCCGCCGGCCCAGGTCATGGAAATGGTCAAGGGTTTCCGGGTCTATGCCAAGAAAGTTCCGCTGGACGAAAAGAACCCTGGCGGCGACTATACGATGGATCATACTGCATCGGTGTTCCTGCTCGATTCCAAAGGCAAGTTCAGCGGCACGATCGCCTATGAGGAAAATCCGGAAACCGCAGTCAAGAAACTGGAAAACCTGACCAAGAGATAAAGGGTCGCCACGAGGGCCTGATGGGTGAGCGCAGCGAAAAGTCCATTCTGATCGCCGGGGCCGGCCCAACCGGGCTGACCTTGGCACTCGAACTGGCGCGGCGGGGCCTGAAATCCCGTATCGTGGCAAAGGCGGCCGGGCCAACCCCCATCCACGAAAGCCGCGCGCTTGGCGTCAATGCCAGGACCCTGACACTGCTGGAAGCCTCTGGCGTCAGCGCTTTGATCCTTGCCAAGGCCAGGCGACTTACGAAATTCAAGATACTGGCCGCCGGCAAACCATTGGCGACGGTCGAGACAGAAAGTTTCCGCAGCCGCTATTGCCCAATCCAGATCCTGGCCCAGGGCGAAACGGAACGGCTGCTGCTGCAAAGACTGTCAGCATTCGGCATCTTTCCGGAATGGTCGACCGAACTCACCACTGTGTCCGGCGACGTCGAAAAGCCGGTAATCACCCTGCAGCATGCCAACGGCCGGGTCGAAACGGCCGAGCCGGACGTGCTGGTCGGCGCGGACGGCGCCCATTCAGCCGTGCGCAAAGCCTTTGGTTTTGGCTTTCCGGGCAATGCCATCGAAAGCCGTTTTTTCCTCGCGGATTATCGCTATGCACAGCCGGTCGACACCGGTTTCATCGAACTGAATTTCCTCAATCCCGGCGTGCTCGGCCGGTTACCAGTGAACGAGGATACACTGCGCTACCTTTCAACGGACGCAGATTTCGAAACCCGCATCGAACATCCAGCGATGGTGCTGGAGCGAACCTGGAGTTCCGAATTCCGGATCAGCTTCCGCCACGTCGAAACCATGAGCCGTGGCCATGTATTTCTGGCCGGAGACGCCGCCCATGTGCATTCACCGGCTGGCGCACGCGGCATGAATCTCGGCATCGAGGACGCCTGCTGGCTTGCCTTTCTGATATCGGAAGGCCGCGAACAGGAATATTCCAGCCTGCGGATTCCGGCGGTCAAAACCGTGCTCAAGGATACCCGGCGCAATACGGCCTTCATCACGCTGAAAAACCCGGTCCTGACAGGACTGCGCTCGCGCCTGCTGCCACTGGTCGATCACCTTCCCAGCGTTTCGACTGCCTTTCTGCGCAATGCTGCCGGTCAGGACACCCCGCCTCCCCCCTGGATTCCCGGCGCGCAATAGGCGCTGCGCTTTACCTCGCATCGCCCGGCATGCTAGAGCGCCGCAAGCCGCCCCGACGGCAAGCACTTGCCGACAAGGACAAAGACATGGCCGACCTGCGCCTCTTCATCACCACGACCGAAAAGCTCTCGGAAGTCGTTTTGGATTTGATGACCGATGCCTTCGAGGACGAAGGCTATGCCATCGCCACCATGGAAATGGACGAGAAGAAGGATATCTGGGAAGCCTCGCTCTATATTGACTTCGACGAAGAAGATGAAATGCGGGTGCGCTTTGCAGGGGTTCTCGCAGATCAGTTCCCGGATGCGGTGATCGAGCGGGAAGTCATTCCGGATGTCGACTGGATTGCCAAATCGCTGGAGGGCCTGTCGCCGGTGCGCGCCGGACGTTTCCTCGTGCACGGATCCCATGACCGCGACAAGGTCAAGCCGAACGATATCGCTATCGAGATCGACGCCGGCCAGGCCTTCGGCACCGGTCATCACGGCACGACGGCGGGTTGCCTTGAAGTGATCGAAACCGTCATGCGCGCCCGTAAAGTTCGCAACGCGCTCGATCTGGGCACTGGCAGCGGTGTGTTGGCCATAGCCGCCCGCAAGATCAAGCCCGTCCCGGTTCTGGCAACCGATATCGACCCGATCGCCACGCGCGTCGCCGCCGAGAATGTCAAGCGCAACGGCATCGCCACCGGCGTTACCACGATCACCGCGCCCGGCTTCCACTCGCCGGCCTTTGCACAGCACGGTCCGTTCGACCTGATTATCGCCAATATCCTGGCGCGTCCGCTGATCAAGATGGCACCGCAGCTCGCCAGCCATCTGGCACCGGGTGGTTCGGTCATTCTTTCAGGCATTCTTGCGTCACAACGCTGGAAGGTGCTGTCGGCCTATAACGGCCAGCACCTGCGCCATGTCCGCACCATCTGGCGCAACGGCTGGGTGACGATTCATCTTGACCGTCCGTGACGGAGGGTTTTCTAAAGCCTTAAAAAGGAAAACCCGCCTGTCCGTCATGGACAAGCGGGTTTTTCAATACAAAGGCGATGCCGAAGCACCGCCCGCTGACCGGCAAGCCGGTCATGTCCGCGAGCTTGAGGAGGAGGAGCGCTCAAGCGGACTCTTCACAGTCTGAAATTGGCCACCCGGGAGGGAGGAGGAGAAGGATGACCAACCATGTTCAGACCGTGCAGCTCTTGCCTTTCGGCATTCGCGTGAACAACAGATTTGCGTCCGTGTTCGTTGAGTGGGTTTATAGACTATTTTGAAAGCAGGTCTAGCCGCATTGCAGCATGGGTGCCATGCACATGCTGCATACGTTCCACAACACGGAAAAATCGTTCAACAAAAACTAGGCAAGAAAGACGGGCTTTCGCAGCGCTGGTTGTTTCCGCTAGACTGTCCGCACCCTCTTGAGGAATCGATCTGCCTCGCATAGCGCGATCCCGGTCCCGGCTCCTTCCCATCGCAGGAAAAATCCATGTTCCAGTCTTTCGCAGTCACTTCCACACCTCAGTTTGGCAAGGAGCGTGTCAATGCGCTGCGCGCCGCGCTTGCCGCCCTGAACGTCGATGGCTTTCTGGTTCCGCGCGCGGACGAATTCCAGGGCGAATACGTGCCTGCATCGGCCGAACGCATGTCCTGGCTCACCGGATTTACCGGTTCCGCCGGCGTTGTTCTCGTGACGCAAAGTCAAGCGGTTGTCTTTGTGGATGGCCGCTACGTCACGCAACTCAAGGAGCAGGTCGACGGCAGTGTTTTCACCGGTGGGGACCTCGTCGGCGAACCGCCGCATCTGTGGCTGGAACACAATGGTAAAAAAGGCTTCCGCCTCGGCATCGATCCGTGGCTGCATACGGGTGCCGAAGTCCGCAAGCTGGAAAAGGCCCTGGAAGGGCTCGGCGGTTCGCTGGTCTTCCTCGACCACAATCCTCTCGATCGCCAGTGGAAGGACCGGCCGGCCGCACCGCTTGGCCGCGTCAAGATCCAGCCGCTCGATCATTCCGGCATTCTTGCCAAGGACAAGCTGACAGCAATGGCGGCAGAGATCGCCAAGGCCGGTGCCGACGCTGTCGTGTTGACCGATCCATCGTCGATCGCCTGGACCTTCAATATCCGCGGCAGCGACGTGCCACATACGCCACATCCCCTCGCCCGTGCCATTGTCCATGCTGATGCAACGGCCGAACTGTTCCTCGACAAGCGCAAGGCCGGGATCGAGGAGGAAGCCTACCTCACCCAACTCTCCAGCCTCGAGGCACCGTCTTCCTTCGACGACAAGGTCGCAGCCCTTGCGGCAACCGGTAAGACGATCATGATCGATCCAGACCATGCACCTTTCGCGCTGGCCGAACGCATCCGCGTCAGCGGTGGTACGATCATCGAAGCCATCGACCCTGCCCGCCTGCCCCGCGCCTGCAAGAACATTGCCGAGCTTGAAGGCTCGGCCCGCGCCCATCTGCAGGACGGTGCCGCGATGGTCGAATTCCTCGCCTGGCTTGACCAGACACAGCCGGGGACGATCTCCGAGATCGCTGCCGTTGAAAAGCTCGAAGCCTGCCGCGCGGCTGTCGGCCAGCGGATGCAGAACCCGCTGAAGGATGTTTCCTTCGACACCATTTCGGGCGCTGGCGAGCATGCGGCGATCATGCATTACCGGGTTACCACCGAAAGCGACCTTACCATCGCCGATGGCACCATGTTCCTGATCGATTCGGGTGGCCAGTATGTCAACGGCACCACAGACATTACCCGCACCGTCGCGATCGGCACCGTACCGCACGTGCAGCGCCGCTTCTTCACGCTGGTCCTGAAGGGCATGATCGCCATCAGCGTTGCCCGCTTCCCGAAAGGCTCGCGCGGCATCGACCTCGATCCGCTGGCGCGCATTGCCCTGTGGAAGGCGGGCGCCGATTTCGCCCATGGCACCGGCCACGGCGTTGGCTCCTATCTGTCGGTCCACGAAGGTCCGCAGCGCATTTCCCGCGCCTCGATGCAGGAACTGCTGCCCGGCATGATTCTCTCCAACGAGCCCGGCTACTACCGCCCCGGCTCCTTCGGCATCCGCATCGAGAATCTCATGCACGTATTTGCGGCCACCGAAATCGAGGGCGGCGACCTGCCTATGCTGGGCTTCGAAACACTCACCTTCTGCCCGATCGATCGCCGCCTGGTCGTTACGGCCCTGCTAACAGACGAGGAACTGTCCTGGCTGAACGCGTACCACCAGGAAACGCAGGAAAAGCTCTTGCCGTTGATTTCGGATGAGGCGGCGCAAACCTGGCTGAAAGCGGCGACGGCACCGCTCAATCGCTAAAAAAATCCGGCCCGCTTCGCAAGGAGCGGGCCTTTTTACTAGACCAGCAGATGCCGGATCGCCATGACGACGAGCCAGCCAGCCAGCAGCATCCAGAGCGATGAGTAGCGCAAACCCACGGCCAGAGCGACAAGCATGGCCACAGCCACGTCCCAGCCGCCGGAGAGGAAGGCGGGCGCAACCAGTGTCGATAGCACGGCTGCCGGCACCGCGTTCAACGCCGCTTCCATGCGCGGCGGGATACGTTTCATCTGCGTGATCATCACATAGCCGCCGATGCGGGTGAGAAACGTCGCAACAGCCGCAGCGAGGATCACGTAGATCAGGTGCATGTGTTCTGCATTATCCATGATCAGACCTCATGCTCCAACGTCACCGGTTCCTCATGCCGTTTCGACAGCGGCATGCAGGCGGCAAGCAGGATACCGGCGATAGCGCCGATGCTGACATGCCAGGGCGAGCCGACGACATGCATGGCCGCAATCGAAGCCAGCGAGCTGACCGCAACGACCGGCAGCCAGTTGTCGCGCTTGCGGAACCCGAGAACCAGCCCCATGAAATAGATCGGCAGCAACACATCGAGACCGATGGCCTTCGGATCGCCGATCATCTGCCCGAAGATCGCGCCAAGCAGCGTCATGATCTGCCAGGGCAGATAGATGATCATCCCGAACCCGAGATACCACGCAAAAGTCACCGGCTCGCCGCGCTCCGCCCGCTTTTCCGTCTCGGCATATTGCGGATCGACCAGCAGGAAGAAAGCAAAGAACTTCTGCAGTCCGGAGAAATGGCGGATATGCCGGGCGATCGACGCTGAATAAAGAATATGACGGAAATTGACGGCGAATATCGACAGGACAATCAGCCAGGGCTGAACATTGTGACCGAACAGTTCCAGGCCAACCATCTGGCTGGCACCGGCATAAACCGTGGCGCTCATGAACACCGCGTCGAAAACGGAAAACCCGTTATCGACCGCCAGCGCTCCGAACAGTGCCCCGAAGGGCGCGGCGGACACCATGACGGGAAACCCGCCACGAACGCCCTGCCAGAAATCATCTTTTGTCATTGAAGGAAACTTTCCGGAGTGACGGCAGCCATCGGCTAGGTCACACGTGCCGAGATGCGTTCATGATGGAACGCACAGATAGGTCCGGCGGACCTATCGAACAATTCAATAAGATTGATGCAGTGATCCAAATTTCTGATCAGACGGAAGCCGGGGCAACGCCCGGCCCGTCCTTCAACGCCTCAGCGCTTGACCTGAAACGTATGCTCGATGCCGGGAAACGTCCGCGCCTTGACCTCGTTGGCATAGGCCTCGAAAGCGGCTGACATCTGCGGTGCGAGTTCGACGAAATGCTTGACGAAACGTGGCTTGAAATCGCTGAAAATACCGAGCATGTCGTCGGTCACGAGTATCTGGCCATCGCAGGCTGGCGATGCGCCGATACCGATGGTCGGCGCGCGTAGCGCTTCTGTAATCTCGCGTGCCAGGGGCTCGACCGTACCTTCGACGACAATTGCAAAGGCACCGGCATCGTCGATGGCCTTTGCGTCGCGCCTGATCTTGGCTGCTTCCTTGTCGTTGCGGCCGAGCGAACGGTAACCGCCCATCGTATTGACGAGTTGCGGCATCAGGCCGACATGGCCGAGCACCGGAATACCACGCTGGGTGAGGAAATCGACGGTTTCCGCCATCTCCGCGCCGCCTTCGAGCTTGACGGCGCTGCAGCCGGTTTCCTTGAGAATGCGGGCGGCACTCTTGAACGCCTGCTCCTTGGATTCCTGATAGGAACCGAACGGCAGGTCAACGACGACGCAGGCCTTTTCGGACCCACGCATGACGGCCTGGCCGTGAGCGATCATCATATCAAGGGTCACGCTGACGGTCGAATCAAGACCGTAGAGAACCATACCGAGGGAATCGCCAACCAGCATGAAGTCCACATGCGGATCCAGCAATCGCGCAATCGGCGTCGTATAGGCCGTCAGGCTGACGATCGGCCGCTCGCCCTTCAATGCTTCGATATTGCCGGGGCTCAGGCGCCGCTTTACTGCCTGTACACTCATGCTTATGCCACCTTTGCAAATTTTGCGGTTTTTGGGCTGAAAACCCGGTTATCGAGCAACTTGGTGCTCCCGAAGCGGATAAAAAGCAACAGAAGAACCGGTTTCTCGCTGATTTCCGTCAATTCATGAAGGGTTTCGGGGTCGCGCAGAGCGACCACCTCGGGCTTTGCCAAAGGCTCGGATGCGATGAAATCGCCTACTGCCTTTTCAAGTGCTGCCACATCCATCACGCCACCGGCAATCAGCCGTTCGGCCTCATCGAGCGCCTTCGGCACGATTGCCGCAGCCGCCCGTTCGGCCGGCGTCAGGTAGACGTTGCGCGACGAGCAGGCGAGACCATCGGCTTCGCGCACCGTCGGCACGCCGACCACCTCGACCGGCTGCGCCATGTCCTCGACCATGCGGCGGATGATCTGCAACTGCTGGAAATCCTTCTCGCCGAAATAGGCACGATCCGGCTGGACGATATTGAACAGCTTGGTAACGACCGTGGCGACACCAGCGAAATGTCCGGGGCGAACCGAGCCTTCCAGCTCGCTGCCAAGCGTCGGCACATCGACGACCGTTTCCATTGGCCGCGGATACATATCGCTCACACCGGGTGCAAAGAGAAAGTCAGCGACGCCTTCAACCAGCATCGCCTGATCACGAGCAAGATCGCGCGGATATTTGGTCAGGTCTTCATTGGCGCCGAACTGCAGCGGATTGACGAACAGACTGACGACGACGATGTCGTTTGCCGCGCGGGCGCGGGCGACCAGTTCCATGTGGCCGACATGCAGATAACCCATGGTCGGAACGAGACCGATGGTTTTTCCGGCGCGGCGATGGCCGCTCAGGCGGGCGCGCAGATCGGCAATGGTTGTGATTGTTTCCATCTCGGGATCCTCCAATCCGCAAGCATGCCACCTTGTTCACGGCGGCTGGCCTTGCCGGTTTTCGCTGCGAGCATCCGCATGAAACCCGGCGCGGCTTTCCTAACGTGTGCAGTGCAAAAAGACAATTCAAGAATTGAAGGCAGGAATTGTCACGAAGAGAAACAGGCTCCGGTTGCCCCGGAGCCCGCCCCTTCATTTGCTGCGGGTTTCGACCGTCTGCTCGATCGCACCGAAAATAGAATGCCCCGTACGGTCGTTCATCTCGACGCGAACGACGTCGCCCAAAGACAGGGCCGAGGTGACGAGGCAGGAGCCGGTTGCAACAATGCTACCCGCGATCAGCGGCCGCTTACCTGCAGCCGCTGCCACAGCGGTGGCACTGTCCTTCACGCTGCCTTTGCCACCCTCGACCGGCTTGCCGTTGAGACGAACAAGCAAGGAAAGATCCGCGCTTTCGTCCAGTTCGTCCGGCGTAACTGCCACCGGCGAAAACGACGAAACAGCACCGGCACCATCAGCCGAAACATCGTTGGCGAGCAGGATGAGAAGAACAGCCTGCTTTGCCGCCTCGGCATCCGCCTGCACACCCACGTCATCGACAATGACGGCGAGTTGAGCGGTCGTGGACAGTTTCGAAGCCCCCTCCCTGATCGTGACGGGATCGCGCGGGCCGGTAAAACCACCGGAGCCGCCAGCCCAGAAAAACGCGCGCGGCAACGGTGAAGCAGCGTCGTGTTCATGAAACCGCATGGTGGGCTGCGCGCCGGTCTCGAGGCCAATGGCAACCCGCGCCAGCCGGGGTCCGGCGTGCGCCCAGTCATCGATCGCGGCTTGAAGGGTGCGGGCGATATGGCCGACTTCCGAGCAGCGGGTCAGATCCTTGGAAACGACGACGAGTTTGCCGTCGCGGGTACTGTCTTTCAGAGTGGCCAGTTTCATCGCTTGCGTGTTCCTCGGGTTCTGGTTGACACCGGCAGTTCTTTGACCGCCTGCCCCATAGGATACTATTTGGCGGCGGGTGTCGCGCCGAATTTGCGATCGGGAAGCCATAGCCGCCTTTCGACGGCTATGGTCAATCGCCTCGCCGACTAGAGCAGCCCCACCGCGAAATAGAACAGCGCGGAGATCAGCGCTGCCGCTGGCAACGTGATGATCCAGGCGATCAGAATGTTGCCCGCCAGCCCCCAGCGCACTGCCGAGACGCGTCGTGCCGCACCGACACCAATGATGGCGCCGGTAATCGTATGCGTGGTCGAGACCGGAATACCCAGCCATGTCGCGGCAAACAGGGTGATCGCCCCGCCGGTTTCCGCGCAAAACCCCTGCATCGGATTGAGCTTGGTGATCTTCGAGCCCATCGTGTGGACGATCCGCCACCCGCCGAACAGTGTGCCGAGCGCCATGGCCGACTGGCAGGTGATGACCACCCAGAACGGCACGAAGAACGTGTCGCCGAGATAGCCTTGGCTGAACAGCAGCACCGCGATGATGCCCATGGTCTTCTGCGCATCGTTGCCGCCGTGGCCGAGCGAGTAGAGCGAGGCGGAAATGAACTGCAGGCCGCGAAAGCTGCGATCGACGGCAAACGGCGTCTGGCGCAGGCAAACCCAGGACACGATCAGCACAAGCAGCAGCGCCAGCATGAAGCCGATCATCGGCGACATGAAGATGGCACCGACGGTTTTCAGAAGGCCGGTCAGAACGATCGCGTCGCCCCCGGTCTTGGCAAGGCCCGCACCAACCAGCCCGCCCACCAGCGCATGAGACGAACTGGAGGGAATGCCGAAAATCCAGGTGACGATGTTCCAGATGATCGCCCCCATCAAGGCGGCAAAGATCACCTGCGGCGTGACGATGGACGGATCGATGATACCGGTTCCGAGCGTCTCGGCAACATGCAGGCCGAAGAACAAGAAGGCGATAAAGTTGAAGAACGCCGCCCACATGACGGCATATTGCGGCCGCAGAACCCGCGTCGAGACGATCGTGGCGATCGAATTGGCGGCGTCATGCAGGCCGTTGAGAAAATCGAAGAACAGCGCAACGCCGATCAGGGCGATAAGCAACGGCAAGGCGAGGGTCGCGTCCATCAGACGTTCTCGATCACGATGCCGCTGATTTCATTGACGACGTCCTCGAAACGGTCGACGACCTTTTCCAACTCGCCATAGATTTCGCTACCGATGATATAGGCCATCGGGTTGGAGGTGCCGTGGCGGCGGAACAGGTCCTTGAGGCCCTCGTCATGCAGCTGATCGGAACGCCCCTCAAGCCGGGTCACTTCCTCGGCAATGGCGGTCAGCCGCGGTACGTTGGCGCCGATGCGGTCGAGCAGCGGAATGGCTTCGGCAACCAGCCGGGCAGAATCGATGATCAGAACGCCCATTTCGCGCATGCCGGGATCAAAAGTCTTCTGCTCGAACAGCCGGATGGTCTTCACCGTCTTGTGCATCATGTCGATGGCATCGTCCATCGACTGGATCAGGTCCTTGATGTCACCGCGATCGAACGGTGTGATGAAACTCAGCCGGACCGCAAGCAGGACGTCACGGGTGATCGCGTCAGCCTGGTCTTCCAGGGCGATGATCCGGTCGCAATGGGCATCAAGATCACCCTCGCCGGCAAGCAGAGCTTTCATCGCCTCGGCCGCGCCAACGACCGTGCGCGAATGCGCCTCGAAAAGCTCGAAGAACTTGTCCTCGCGCGGCATCAGCTTGCGAAACCAACCCAGCATTGTTCATCCACCTATCTTCGCGTTGTCACGAAACTGTCATAATCTGGCAGCCCTCATAGAGAAGACAGGGGATCGAGGAAAGCATTTTAAGGCAACGGAAGGGCGATTACCCACCGATTAGGACGAACCAGCCATCCTCATCGGTGGTTTCGACGCCGAGTTCGCGGGCTTTTTCCAGTTTTGAGCCGGCGCCGGGGCCTGCGACCAGAAGATCGGTCTTCTTCGACACGGAGCCCGCAACCTTGGCTCCCAACCGCTCGGCCATGGCCTTGGCTTCGTCGCGGGTCATCTTCTCCAGCGATCCGGTGAACACGACAGTCTTGCCCGCAACCGGGCTGGAACTTGCCACCGGTGCCTCCGCATCCTGCGGCGTCACCTCATCAAGCAGGCGCGACACGACATCCATGTTGCGCGGCTCCTTGTAGAATTCAACGATGGCCCGCGCAACGACATCACCGATGCCGTCGATCGTATTCAAGTCGCTCCACGCCTCCGAGGTGATATCGCTGGCCGCCTTCATCGCGTCAGCGAAGGCTGTGTAACTGCCGTAGGAACGCGCCAAAAGCTTTGCCGTGGTTTCGCCGACATGGCGAATACCGAGCGCGTAGATCAGCCGGTGCAACGCCACCTGGCGCCGGTCATTGATAGCATCATAAAGTTTGCGGACGCTGACCTTGCCGAACCCGTCGATATTTTCGAGCTTGGTCAGGGTCGAGCCATTCTGCCGTTTCTCCAGCGTGAAGATGTCCGGCGCGGTCTTGATCGACAATGCCGGGTCCTCGGCCTCGAAGAAGAAGTCGATCTGCTTCGATCCCAACCCTTCGATGTCGAAGGCATTGCGCGAAACGAAGTGCTTCAAGTGCTCGACCGCCTGGGCCCGGCAGACGAAGCCGCCGGTGCAGCGCGTGACGGAATCGAGTTTGCCGGTCTTCTCGTTTCTCTCGCGCACGGCGTGACTGCCGCAAACCGGGCAAACTTTCGGAAACTGATAGCGCTCCGCCGCTGCTACGCGCTTTTCCATCACCACATCGAGCACCTGCGGGATGACATCCCCTGCCCGCTGGACAATCACGGTATCGCCGATGCGGATATCGTGGTCCTCTTCCCGAATACGCTCACCACCATTGCCGATGCCTTCGATATAATCGGCATTGTGCAGCGTCGCATTGGTGACGACGACACCGCCGACCGTGACCGGCGTCAGCCGCGCCACCGGCGTCAGCGCACCGGTACGCCCCACCTGGATGTCGATATTCTCGACTGTCGTAAATGCCTGCTCGGCCGGAAACTTGTGTGCGGTTGCCCAGCGCGGCGAACGCGAGCGAAAGCCCAGCCGCTGCTGCAGGTCCAGCCGGTCGACCTTGTAGACGACACCGTCGATATCATAGTCGAGGTCGGGGCGCTTGAGACCGATGTCATTGTAATGCGCAAGAATCGCATCGATCGACGACAAACGCTGCATCAGAGGATTGACCGGGAACCCCCAGCGCTTGAACACCTCGACCATGCCGAACTGGGTATCGGCTGGCATCTCCGAAATTTCGCCCCAGGCATAGGCGAAGAATTTCAGCTTGCGGCTGGCGGTAATGGTCGGATCAAGCTGACGCAACGAGCCGGCGGCCGTGTTGCGCGGGTTGACATAGGTCTGCTTGCCCTCGGCAACCATCTGCGCGTTCAGCGCCAGAAAGTCGCTCTTGCCCATATAGACTTCACCGCGAACCTCAACGATTGCAGGCGCACCGGCCGGCAGGGTCTGCGGGATTTCCATGATGGTGCGGATATTGGCTGTGACGTTCTCACCGGTCGTGCCGTCGCCGCGTGTCGCAGCACTGACCAGCCTGCCGTTTTCGTATCGCAGCGACATCGACAGGCCGTCAATCTTCGGCTCTGCAGTGAAAGCGATCGAATTATCCGGCAAAAGCCCGAGGAACCGGTATACGCTGCCGATGAAGTCCTGCACATCCACGTCGGAAAACACGTTGTCGAGCGACAGCATCGGCCGCGCATGAGTGATCTGCTGAAAAATGCCGGAGGGTCCCGCGCCGACCTTGCGCGACGGGCTGTCGGCCCGCACCAGCTCCGGAAAATGCGCCTCGATCTCCTCGTTGCGCCGCTTCAGCGCGTCATAGTCCGCGTCCGAAATCTCCGGCGCATCCTTGCCGTGATAGAGCGCATCGTGTCGCGCCAGTTCGGCCGCCAGCCGTTCCAACTCTGTTACCGCATCTTCAAGCGTCAAATCTTCAACGGCAATGGATAAGGTCGACATGCTGGGACTCCTGATTTGAGAGTCGTTTTAGAGAATTTTGGGGGAATGGGAAGATGCTCCCTATCCTTCACCGGAGGGTAGAACTACCCATTCCCAGCCAACAAACTCGCCGCAGCCGCCCTTGCCTCATCCGTCACCGAGGCCCCCGCCAGCATGCGGGCGATCTCTTCGGTACGGGCCTTGTCGTCCATGCGGGCCACACGGGTGGCAATCGTTTCGGACTTTTCCGCCGAAGGCCCCTTGGAAATCAAGAGATGCGTTGCGGCCCGCGCTGCCACCTGCGGCGCGTGGGTGACCGAAAGCACCTGGACGGTTTTCGACAACCGCTTGAGCCGCTGGCCGATGGCATCCGCCACCGCACCGCCAACCCCGGTGTCGATTTCATCAAAAACGAGCGTCGGCGCGGAGCCCCGATCCGCGAGCGCCACTTTGAGCGCCAGCAGAAAGCGCGACAGCTCGCCGCCGGATGCTACCTTCATGATCGGGCCGGGCCGCGTGCCAGGGTTGGTCTGAACGTGGAACTCGACCACATCGATCCCTTCGGCGGCGGCAACATCGGGATCGGAGGTCACTTCCACCATGAACCGGGCACGCTCGAGCTTCAACGCGGGAAGCTCTGCCATGACGGCGTCGGACAGTGCCGTCGCCGTGTTGCGACGCTTGGCCGACAGAGCCACGGCTGCCGCGTCAAAGGCACCCTTGGTCAGGCCAAGTTGAGCTTCCAGCTGCTTCAGCTTTTCTTCGCCGGCATCCAGATCAGCAAGATCGGAGATCATCCGCACGGCCAGCGCCGGCAACGACGTCACCGGTACGGAATATTTGCGGGCTGCGGCGCGCAGCGCAAACAGCCGCTCCTCGACACGCTCCAGTTCCTTCGGATCGTATTCGGTCTTGCGCAGCGCCGCCTCAACGGCCATCTGGGCGTCGGAAAGCTGGTTGAGGGCTGCGTCCAAAAGCTCGACAGTCTCTTCAAGAAGACCTGGCGCTTCGTGGCTTTTGCGTTCCAGCCTGCGCACCATAGAGGCAATCAGCGGAACCGGTGAACCGTTGCCGTTGAGAAACTCGCTCGCTTCATTGATGTCGACAGCGATGCGCTCGGCCTTCATCATCCGCGAACGGCGCTCGGCAAGATCGTCTTCTTCACCATCCTGTGGCGACAGCGCTTCGAGTTCTTCGACGGCGGAGCGCAGATAATCGGCCTCGCGGGCAGCTGCCTCGACCTTGTCGCGGTGCTTCTTCAACGTCCGCTCGGCATCCTTCCAGATGCGGTAAAGCCCGGACACCGCCTGCGCTTCCTCGGCAAGACCACCGAAGGCATCAAGAAGGGTGCGGTGGGCGTGAGTGTCGACAAGGGCGCGGTCGTCATGTTGGCCATGGATTTCGACCAGCAACTGGCCTGCCTGGCGCATCAACTGCACCGAAACCGGCTGATCGTTGACATAGGCCTTGGTGCGGCCATCGGCCGATTGCACCCGGCGGAAAATCAGGTCGCCGTCATCGTCGATACCGTTTTCGCGAACGAGAAGCCGGGCCGGATGTCCCATGCCGACATCGAAGACCGCCGTCACCTGCCCCTTGTCGCCACCGTGGCGAACAAGCGAACCGTCGCCGCGCCCACCGAGCGCCAGCGACAAACTATCAAGCAAAATGGATTTTCCGGCGCCGGTTTCGCCGGTCAATACGGACAGGCCAGCATCGAAGGACAGGTCAAGCCGTTCGATCAGGACGATATCGCGGATCGAGATCTGTGAAAGCATCCCGGTTCAAATCTCTTCGTCTTGGGTCCTGTTTCTAGGCGCCCAGAAGCTTCTTGCCTGCTCGCGAAATCCACGAGTTGCCGTTTTCACGCGGTTCCAGACCGCCGGTCTGCAGGAGCTTGTAGCTGTCGGCATACCACTGGCTGTCAGGATAGTTGTGTCCGAGAATGGCGGCGGCGGTCTGCGCCTCGCTGGTAATACCCATGGCGAAGTAGGTTTCGACCAGACGCGCCAGCGCCTCTTCGACCTGGTTGGTGTTCGGATAGGATTCGACGACCGAACGGAAGCGCGTGATTGCGGCCAGATATTCCTTACGCTCGAGATAGTAGCGGCCAACCTGCATTTCCTTGCCGGCCAGCTGGTCCTTGGCAAAGCGCAGCTTGGCTTGCGCGTCCTCGACATATTCGGAATCAGGATATTTGGTAATGACCGCCTGCATCGCCTCGATCGTCTTGAAGGCCGGCTTCTGGTCCTGCGTCACCGCCGGGATCTGTTTCGAATAGGCCAGACCGACAATATATTGCGCGTAGGCTGCATCTTCGGATTCGGGATAGAGGTTCAGGTACCGGCTCGCCCCATTTATAGCGTCCTGGTACTGACCGTTGCGGTAGTTGATGAAGGAGCGCATCACCAGCGCCTTGCGGGCATATTCCGAGAAGGGATGCTGCTGGTCGATCGCGTCGAACTTGCGCGCCGCTTCCGTCGTCTTGCCCGCGTTCAGGTTGGCAAGGCCCTGATTGTAGAGTACTTCCGGCGGGTCTGTCTCGGCGGCCAGCTTTGTAATGTCGATGTCGGGATCGTTCTGGCAGGCGGTGATCAAAACGCTACCCGCACAAGCCGCAAGCGTAATGACAACAACACGTGCCATCTTCTTCAATTCAAACTGGCCTGCAATTACCATTCGTAAATCCCAACTCCCGCACCGGTAAGAATACCGCCGCCTATGAACCGCGTTTTAGATCAAGATGCAACAAGACCGCAACGTCATGATGATTGATTAACGCAATTTTGTGGCAGTCCCGTCATGAAAAAGCCGGTCAAAAGACCGGCTCTCATCAAACATCAGACCAGATTTTCCCTTTCAGGAACAAGTAGCTGCGCTTTACGGCGCATTGACGGCAATCACTTCCCGCGGCGCAGAGCGTTGGCGCTGTGTTGCTGTCTCGACGATTTCATAGGCGGTCGGATCGCTCATCAGCGCCTTCAGCGCGTTGGCATTCATCTTGTGGCCACCGCGATAGGACCGGTAGCAGCCAATGAACGGCGCACCTGCCAAAGCCAGGTCGCCCACGGCGTCCAGCGTCTTGTGGCGGACGAACTCGTCCTTGTAACGCAGGCCTTCCATGTTGATGACGGTGTTGTCATCAGCAATGACGACCGAATTTTCCAGCGACGAACCGAGACCGCGACCGGCAGCCCACATACGCTCGACATCGCGCATGAAGCCGAATGTGCGGGCGCGCGACAATTCCGTCTTGAAGACCGCCGGAGTAATGTCGCCCTTCCAGGCCTGACGGCCGATCAGCGGGCAATCGAAATCGATCTCTACTTCGAAGCGCATGCCGTCATAGGGCGTGAATTCCGACCAGGAGGCACCCGATTCGATACGCACTGGCTTCAGGATGCGGATATAACGGCGCTTGACGCCCAGCGCCTTGATACCGGTCTGCTCGATAGCGTCGATGAACGGCGCGGAGCTTCCATCCATGATCGGCATTTCGGCGCCGTGCACTTCGATCAGAAGATTGTCGAGGCCGAGCGCATAGATGGCCGCCATCACATGCTCGATCGTAGCGATCGAGGTGGCAGGCGAGAAGCCGAGGATGGTGCAGAGATCGGTGTTGCCGACCTGCGAAGAGACCGCCTTGAATTCGCTGATCGTCTGCTCACCGGCGACGCGCTGAAAAACGATGCCGCTGTCTGCTTCCGCTGGATGAAAGGTGATCGCTACCTCGGCGCCAGAATGTACGCCCGTGCCGCTCAGAGTTACAGAGTGTGCAATCGTTGTCTGAAATCCAAGCAGTCCAATTCCCAGTCCCATGCCTATCGCCTTCAAATGCTACGTGGCGTTGCCGCCGAATGTCTCGATAGGACAAGAGTTGTGCGCTTTCCAAAGCCGCAAGCCACACCGTCGGGAAGCGAGGTCTTGCCGTCACCGCCCGGTCCAATATGCAAGCTTTCGCGTTTAGAATCGCAATGCTGTCCCATCAGTTCTGATTGTGAAGATAATTGCTGTGGTCCGTCATTCCAAATCACTGTTTCTTTCGCTTTGTTACGCGACGCACACAAGGTGCTTAGATATTGGAAGAATTCAATAATTCATAAAAAATGCCCGGGCGCAAACCCGGGCATTTCGGCAAGGAGGAAGGTGGGTAGAAAAATCAGTTCGACTGGCGGCGCAGGAACGCCGGGATTTCGAGCTGATCGTCTTCATGTGCACGCGGCTGCGAGGCAGCGCGGGCACGGTCATCGAGAGGAGCAGCCCGGCGCGGCGCATAAACGCTGGCTTCGGGCGACAACGGACGTCGCTGCTGCGAGGCAGCGGCCGGCGCACCGGAGGTCATGTCGGCAGCCACATCGTGGCTTTCTTCTTCGCGGCGTGCGAGCGAATTGGTGATCCGCTTGAGCAAGCCCATCGGGCCGCGCTCTTCCTGCTGAACCGGCTGTGCGCGATGTTCGGCTTCGGCCTTGACCATCGGCGGGAAGTCTTCGACGCGCGGCATGCGAACCTGCTCGGCCTGCTGGCGGATTACCGGAGCGGCGGGCTCCTGGCGAACCGGAGCCTGGGCGACGGGCTGCTGGTAAACCGGCGTTTCGATCGCACGCTGAACCGGAGCGGCGGCCTGGACGACAGGCTGCTGTTCAACCGGTGCAGCACCCGCGAAAAGCTTGCTCTGCGGACGGAAATCGTCCTGAGCCTGCTGAACCGGCGCAGTTGCGCCACCGCGCGGCATCGACAGGAACAGTTCGCGTTCCAGTTCGGCTGCACGGATGGCTTCGGCAATCGAATCACTCGTCTGCTGAACCGGCTGGGCGGCCTGCTGCTGCTGAACGACTGGCTGCTGGGCAACCGGAGCCGGCTGCTGAACGGCAACCGTCTGCTGGACTGGCGCTGCCGGGATTGCGATGGACGGACGAACGATCGGCTTGGCTGCTACCGGACGAAAGTCGGCATTGCGACCGGCCACCTCCGCAGCGGTCCGATCGATACCCGTTGCCACAACCGAAACGCGGATGAGGCCTTCGAGTTCTTCGTCGAATGTCGCGCCGAGGATGATGTTGGCGTCCGGATCCACTTCTTCGCGGATACGGGTTGCTGCTTCATCGACTTCAAAGAGCGTTAGGTCACGGCCACCGGTGATCGAGATCAACAGGCCCTGAGCACCCTTCATCGAGGTCTCGTCGAGCAGTGGGTTGGCGATTGCAGCTTCGGCAGCGGCCATTGCGCGGCCTTCGCCGGATGCTTCGCCGGTCCCCATCATGGCGCGGCCCATCTCGCGCATTACGGAGCGGACGTCCGCGAAGTCGAGATTGATCAGGCCTTCCTTGACCATCAGGTCGGTGATGCAGGCAACGCCGGAGTAGAGAACCTGGTCGGCCATTGCGAACGCATCGGCGAACGTGGTGCGGTCATTGGCGATCCGGAACAGGTTCTGGTTCGGAATGACGATCAGGGTGTCGACGGACTTCTGCAGTTCCTGGATGCCCATGTCGGCGAGACGCATGCGGCGCTGGCCTTCGAAGTGGAACGGCTTGGTAACGACGCCGACCGTCAGGATGCCCTTGTTGCGGGCAGCCTGGGCAACGACGGGAGCAGCACCGGTACCGGTACCGCCACCCATGCCGGCGGTGACGAAGCACATATGTGTGCCGTTGAGGTGATCGATGATTTCATCGATGCACTCTTCAGCCGCCGCGCGGCCGACTTCAGGCTGCGAACCGGCACCCAGACCTTCGGTCACGGCAACACCCATCTGGATGATGCGCGAAGCCTTGGTCATGGTCAGCGCCTGGGCATCGGTGTTGGCGACGACGAAATCGACGCCTTCGAGGCCTGCCGTGATCATGTTGTTAACAGCATTGCCACCGCCCCCGCCAACACCGAAGACGGTGATGCGGGGCTTCAGCTCGGTGATATCCGGCTTTTGCAAGTTGATCGTCATTGTTCCCGTTCCTTCCTGGTTTCTGGCCGCCTTGCCGAGCCGGCCAAATCACTAAATCCCGTATTGCATCCCGTCAGCATGAAGCCGAAGGGCTCAAAAGCTTTCCTTCAGCCATTGACCCATCCGGGCGATACGGCTGTTGTTTCCTGCAAGCGACGAGAGCAGACCGCCCTGCGCCGCATGTGTTTCCATGTCCGCGACTTGCGGATAGATCATCAGTCCAACGGCCGTCGAAAAGGCCGGGCCTTTTGCCGCTGCCGGCAATCCCGAAACGCCGAGCGGACGGCCGATGCGGACGTTGCGGGCGAGAATCCGGCGTGCCGATTCGGGCAGACCGGTCAGCTGTGCAGCGCCGCCCGTCAGAACGACACGCTTGCCGACGATCGGCGAGAAGCCGGACCGCTGGATACGGTCGCGGATCAGTTCCAGTGTTTCCTCGATGCGAGCCCGCACGATGCGCGAAACCAGTGCGCGCGGCACATGTGTCGGCTGATCGCGGTCGTCCTCGCCGATCGGCGGAACGGAAACGATGTCGCGCTCGTCGGCGCTATTGGGCAGTGCCGAACCATGAACGACCTTCAGGCGCTCGGCATCTTCGATGCGGGTCGAAAGACCGCGTGCAAGGTCTGTGGTGACATGGTGACCGCCAAGGCTGATCGCATCGGCATGAACAAGCTTACCTTCGGCAAAGACCGAGATCGTCGTGGTGCCGCCACCCATGTCGATGGCGGCGCAACCGAGTTCAACCTCGTCATCGACCAGAGCCGCAAGACCGCTTGCATACGGTGTCGCGACAATGCCTTCGACCGATAGATGCGCACGGTTGATGCAGAGTTCGAGGTTCTTCAGTGCAGCGCGTTCGGCGGTCAGCACGTGCATGTCGACACCCAGCGCATCGCCGAACATTGCGAGCGGATCCCGGATGCCGCGTTCGCCGTCGAGCGAGAAGCCCGTGGGCAGCGAATGCAGGATGACGCGGTCCTGGCGCAGCGACTGCTGGCCGGCAGCCGCCAAAACCTTCTTCAGGTCCGCCGAATCGACTTCCTGGCCACCGAGATCGATGGAAGCGGTGTAGATATCGCTTTGCAGACGGCCAGCAGAAATGTTGACGATCAGGCTGTCGATGGTCAGCCCCGCCATACGCTCAGCGGCATCGACGGCGAGACGGACGACGCTTTCAGCGGCGTCGAGATCGGCAATCACGCCATTCTTCATGCCGCGCGATTTGTGGTGGCCGATACCGATGATTTCGATCGAATGGGTGCGGCCCGGCAGGATTTGGCTTTCGGCGCGCGGCGTCAGCCGGCCGATCATGCAGACCACTTTGGTCGAGCCGATATCGAGCACGGAAACGACATGCGACCGCTTGGAAGAAAGCGGCTTCAGACGCGGCAGCCCAAAATTCGAGGAGCCGAAGATGCTCATGTACGGCCTTCCTTTTCCTGCTTCTTCAACAACTTCGTGCGGGCTTCCAGAACAGTCTGACGGCGGGCAGCGGCTTCCGGGGTCAACTGGATCGTGGTGCGATCCTCCAGCCTCAGATCGACCGCAGCAATGTCACGTTCAAGCAGTTGCTGCCCCTCTTCCATCGTCGAGAGCACCTGCATGGCGCGGTCCAGATCGTGCTCGGGCAGTTTGATGGTGATGCCGTTGTCGAGCATCAGATCCCAGCGGCGGCCAGCTACGCGAACATAGGCTTTGACCCGCTTGCTGATTTCCGGCCATTGCTCGAACCGGGCGTAAAACGCGGCGGCTGTCGTCTCGGCGTCACGGCCGACGAACAGTGGCAGTTCGGAGAATTTGTTGTCGCGCAGCGGCGCAATCACGCTGCCGCTCTTTTCGATCAGCGACAGATCGGTGCCATGCTGCCAGATGCCGAACGCCTTGCGCTCCTTCAGACTAACCTCGATCGTGCCCGGATAGACCTTGCGCACGGCAACGTCTTCGACCCAGGGCATTTCGCTGATCAGCTTGCGCGCCACGCCGATATCGAGGGCAACCAGCGAAGTTGCACCATCAAGCCCAAGTTGCTGCAGGATGTCGATTTCCGAGGTCTGGTCGTTGCCAGACACCTTGACGTCCTCGATCGCAAAACCAACGGCCGTGGTGGTCGTCTGGGCAAAATCCTGACTGTGACCGCCGAGCGACATGCCATAAAAACCGGTCGCGGCGAAAAACGCCACAGCGGAGACTGTGCCGGTATACGGCATGAAGTGGATGCGGCCCGTTCCAAGACTGACAAGGAAACGCACAACACGGCGCAGCGGCCGCGGCAGAACGCGCTGACCATCAAGATCAACCGCCTCCAGCGGAGCCCGTCCTCTTGCTGCTTTCCTGCCCTTCAACGCAAACACGACGCGTCCTCCACGATCCACTTGAGGAATTCACCAAACGTATGGCCTGCATGAACGGCCATTTCAGGGACCAGAGAGGTGGGAGTCATTCCGGGCTGAGTGTTAACCTCCAGCCAGATAAGCTCTCCTTCTGCAGAGAAACGGTCGTCGAAGCGGAAGTCGGAGCGGCTTACGCCGCGGCATCCAATCGCCTGATGCGCCATGACTGAGAGTGTTTGTATTTTTTGGTAAATATTTGGTAAAATATCTGCCGGGATGACGTGTTTTGAGCCACCTTTCACATACTTTGAATCGTAATCGTAGAAGGCGTGTCCCTGCGGTATCACTTCAGTGACACCAAGCGCCGTATCCCCCATGACGCCACAGGTGAACTCGCGGCCATGCACGTAGCGCTCGACCATGACCCGATCGCCATAGCGCCACTCGCTGGACGTAACGATCTGCGGCGGATGCGACTGATCTTCCTTGACCATCACCACACCGAAGCTCGAGCCCTCGCGAACCGGCTTGACGACATAGGGCGGCTTCATCGGATGAGCCGAGCCGAAATCATGGCGATCCATGACGCGCGCCTCAGCAACAGGAATACCGGCAGCAGCGGCAACAAGCTTAGCCTGCGCCTTGTCCATGGCGAGAGCCGAAGCAAGAACGCCGGAATGGGTATACGGAATCTCAAGATATTCGAGGATGCCCTGGATGGTACCATCCTCACCGAAAGGGCCATGCAGGGCGTTGAAGGCAACATCGGGACGCAGATTCGCCAGAACGGACGCGACATTGCGATCGACGTCGATTCGGGTGACGCGGTAGCCCTCGGCCTCCAAAGCATCGGCGCACGCAGCCCCGGAAGACAGGCTCACCGGCCGCTCCGAAGAAAATCCGCCCATTAGGACAGCCACATGCTTGCTCATAAAAACCCCCGACATTACGCCAGCCTTACAAATCGCTGCTTGCGCCTAGCTTGTTGACACAGACGAGTCGCGTCTTTCAGGCACACCCCCATAGAGCGTCATTATGGTTAACGAACCGTTTACTTTGGTTAACCCTATCCAAGACATGGGTAAAATATTTCCCGCCGATTCATGCCGGCGCTCAGATTCATCGCCTAGAATCAGAGTGTTACTCTCAACGCAAGGAAAAAGGCTGCTGACGGGGCCGATAAAACGGAAAGGCCCCGCAGCGATTTCTGCGGGGCCTTTCGTAAGCGGAACATGTCGGATGGCAGCGTATCAGTCGTCTTCGCCGACAACCTTCCAGATAATGGCACCGATGGCAGCACCAACGATCGGGGCAAGCCAGAACAGCCACAATTGCTGCAACGCCCAGCCGCCGACAAACAGCGCCTGACCGGTGGAACGGGCGGGGTTCACCGATGTATTGGTGACCGGGATCGAGATCAGGTGAATGAGCGTCAATGTCAGTCCAATGGCAATCGGCGCAAAGCCGACCGGCACGCGGCCGTGAGTGGCCCCCAGGATGATGAAGATGAAGAAGCCGGTCAAAAGCACTTCGATCACCAGAGCCGAGGTCAACGAATATCCGCCTGGCGAGTGTTCACCATAACCATTGGCCGCAAAACCGCCGAGCTGGAAGTCAGCCTTGCCGCTCGCAACCAGATAAAGAGCTGCGGCTGCGACGATGCCGCCCGCCACCTGGGCAATGATATAGCCGGGAAGCGAAGAGGCAGGAAACTTGCCGGCAACCGTTAAACCAACGGACACAGCCGGATTGAAGTGGCCGCCCGAGATGCCGCCGACCGCATAGGCCATGGTCAGGACGGTGAGACCAAAGGCAAACGAAACACCGAGCAGGCCGATGCCGACGTCCGGAAAGGCCGCTGCCAACACCGCGCTGCCGCAACCGCCAAACACAAGCCAGAATGTTCCTAAAAATTCAGCAGAAAGCTTCTTGAACATGGTTTCCCCTTCAAACGGAGCAAATGCCCCTAAAGTGCCCGATGCGCATCATCAGCGCCCCATCAGACCCCCTGAAGGAAACGCATGCGCACCCCAGCCTGTTTGCCGCACCCGGTCACCGGGTGCACAACCCAAGATTTGCGACAATTCGATTCTGGTCAAGGATTGAGCACGCCAGGAGCGCATCAGGTGGCATTTTTAATCAACCTGACGAAATAGAGGGCGATAAAGCTGCATCTCAGACGACACTTTTACAATCTATCCACCCCGAAATCTTGCCGATAGTTGCGCTTGAAGGGTTTTATTGCCGGTTCGTCTGCGTTAAAGCCGGGCGGCTGCCTCCCAAGACGGCACTAACATTCCCAAGACGGACATATGATAATGAGCGACACACTCTCCACGTCGTCGCCGACGGCAGAGCCGTTGAACAAGGGCCCACTCAATTCGCCAGCCCGCGTTCTCCTCGCAAGCCTGGTCGGCACGACCATCGAATTCTTCGACTTCTACGTCTACGCCACGGCCGCCGTGCTGGTGTTTCCGGCGTTGTTCTTCCCGAACAGCGATCCCACCACCGCACTTCTCGCCTCCTTCGCGACCTTCTCGATCGCATTTTTCGCGCGCCCGCTGGGCGCCGTCGTGTTTGGCCATTTCGGCGACCGGGTCGGCCGCAAGACGACCCTGGTGGCGGCTCTTCTGACCATGGGCATTTCGACGGTCATCATCGGCCTGCTCCCCACATACGCGCAGATCGGCGTCATCGCACCGCTTCTGCTGGCGCTGTGCCGGTTTGGCCAGGGCTTCGGTCTCGGTGGCGAATGGGGCGGCGCCGTCCTGCTCGCCACGGAAAATGCGCCGGAAGGCAAGCGCAGCTGGTACGGCATGTTCCCGCAGCTCGGCGCCCCTGTTGGCTTGTTCCTGTCCTCGGGCGTCTTCTGGCTGCTTTTGCACCTGATGACCCAGGAGCAGTTGCTGAGCTGGGGCTGGCGCGTCCCGTTCATCGCCTCGATCATCCTGATCGCCGTCGGTCTCTGGGTACGTCTGTCGATCACCGAGACGCCGGCGTTCCAGAAGGCCATCGACAAGCATGAGCGCGTCGAGGTGCCGGTGATGGAACTGTTCCGCAGCCACAAGCGGAGCCTCCTGCTTGGCACCTTCGTAGCCCTGGCGACTTTCGTCTTGTTCTACATCGGTTCGGCCTATCTGCTTTCCTACAACGTCAAGGTTCTGCAGATCCCGTTCCTCGATGCACTGGAAATCCAGATCGTCGGTTCGATCATGTTCGGTATCTTCATTCCGATCGCCGGCAAGCTGGCAGAACGCTTTGGCCGGCGCGAAGTGCTGATCGTAACGACGGTGCTTATCGGTATCTTCTCGTTCTTCCTGAACATCCTGATGACATCGGGTGAAGCCGCCATCTTCGTCTTTGCAATCATTGCAATGGCCTTGATGGGCCTGACCTACGGCCTGATCGGCACGGCGCTTGCGGCCCCCTTCCCGACCAACGTGCGCTACACCGGCTCGTCGATCACCTTCAACCTCGCCGGCATTTTCGGGGCCTCGCTTGCTCCTTATGCCGCGACATGGCTGCAGGTGAACTACGGCATGGCTTATGTCGGCTATTATCTCGGCGCAGCAGCCGTGATCACGCTGGTCTGCATCCTGCTTTCCGGCAAGGATGAAGTCTGAGGCTTAGCAAACATCAAACACCAAAAAGCCGCCGCGGATCACTCCACGGCGGCTTCTTCATATCAATTCATTGGCAACGGCTCAGGCTGTCAGTTCGCCGAGGAATTCCTTGACCTCATAGCCCGGCATAAACGTGCCGACACGCTTGATTTCCCATTCGAGCGAGATGCCCGATGTTTCAAACACGCGCTGGCGCACGGTTTCGCCGAGATATTCGAGCTCGTAGCCGCTCGCCTGGCCGGTGTTGATCATGAAGTTGCAGTGCATTGGCGACATCTGCGCGCCGCCGATCATCAGACCGCGGCAACCTGCCTCATCGATCAGCTTCCAGGCTGAATGGCCTTCCGGGTTCTTGAAGGTCGAACCACCGGTCTTCTCGCGAATCGGCTGTACGGTTTCGCGATGCTGGCGCACCGCATCCATATCTGCGCGAATCTTCGCCTTGTCTTCAAGGTAGCCTTCGAAAACGGCGTGGGTGAAAATCAGCCCCTTCGGCGCCGACGAATGGCGGTAGCTGTAACCCATGTCGGCGTTCGACAGCACATGCGTGTTGCCTTGGCGATCGACCGCGTGCACCTCGACAACGCGCTCGCGCGTCTCGCCGCCATTGGCGCCGGCATTCATGCGCAGTGCACCGCCGATCGTGCCGGGAATGCCGTAGTAGAATGCGAAACCGCCAATACCATGATCGAGCGTCATTGCCGCAAGATTCTTGTCGGGGCAGATCGCTCCGGCCTTGACCCGCGTTTCCGAAACCAGCTCGACATCGCCAAAACCCTTAGCGGAAAGCCGGATAACAACCCCCGGAATGCCGCCATCGCGCACCAGAAGATTAGAGCCGACGCCCGCAACCATCACGGGCACCTCGGCGGGAAGCATCTTGAGGAAGGTGATGAGATCGTCTGCGTCATGCGGCTGGAACATCAGCTCGGCAAGTCCGCCGGCACGAAACCAGGTGACGCGGTCCATCGGCGCATCCGGTGTCAAACGTCCGCGCAATTCCTTGACGCCATCCCCCAGCGAGGCCAGCAATTTTTCTCCGTGTACCTGTTTCATGCGGAATTTCCTGAAATGCCTGCGAGTTCCTTCGGAAGTGCCGCAGCCCAATACGTGATACTGCCAGCCCCCAAGAGAACCACAAAGTCACCCGGTTGTGCAATGGCTGATACAATCGGAGCGATTGCTTCCGGACCGTCGATGAAGCGCGCGTCACGATGGCCGCCGGCCTTGATGCGGGAGACGAGCTCCTGGGAATTGATGCCCTCGATCGGCTCTTCACCGGCCGAATAGACCGGCGCCAGAAGGATCGTATCTGCCTCGTTGAAGCAGGCGGAAAAATCCTCGAACAGGCTGTGCAGACGCGAGAAACGATGTGGCTGATGCACGGCAATGACGCGGCCCTGGCAGGCTTCGCGCGCGGCCTTCAGCACCGCCTTGATCTCGACGGGATGGTGGCCGTAATCGTCGTAGACGCGAACATCGTTCCATTCGCCAGTAAAGGTGAAGCGGCGCTTGACGCCGGCAAAGGCTGCCAGCCCCTTGGCAATATCCTCGGGCGAAATGCCGAGGCGCTGGGCAACCGCAATAGCGGCGGTGGCGTTGGAGACATTGTGACGGCCCGGCATCGGCAGGCGCAGATCCTTCAACTGGATCACCTTGCCGGTGCGGCGGCGGCGGATTTCGACGTCGAAGACCGAGGTAGCGCCGTCCATGCGGATATTGGAAAAGCGCACGTCGGCCTGCGGGTTTTCACCATACGTGATGACCTTACGGTCCTCGATCTTCGAGACCATCGTTTGCACTTCGGGATGATCGAGGCACATGACGCCAAAGCCGTAGAACGGCACGTTTTCGACAAACTGGCGGAACGCGGCGCGCACGGCATCGAAATTGCCGTAGTGATCGAGATGCTCCGGGTCGATATTGGTGACGACGGCAACATCGGCGGGCAATTTCAGGAAGGTGCCGTCCGATTCGTCGGCCTCGACCACCATCCACTCACCCTCGCCCATGCGGGCATTGGTGCCGTAGGCATTGATGATACCGCCATTGATGACGGTCGGGTCGAGACCACCGGCCTCGAGAAGCGTCGCGACCATCGAGGTCGTCGTCGTCTTGCCGTGCGTGCCGCCGATGGCGATGGCATTGCGGAAGCGCATGAGTTCGGCGAGCATTTCGGCCCGGCGCACCACCGGCAGCAGTTTTTCACGCGCGGCGATCAGTTCCGGGTTGCTCTTCTTGATCGCGGTGGAAACCACGACGACTTCCGCATCACCGATATTCTCGGCCTTATGGCCAACGAAAACCTCGATGCCCTTGTCACGCAGGCGCTGAACATTGGCGCTGTCGGACTGGTCGGAGCCCTGAACCTTGTGGCCAAGATTGTGCAGCACCTCGGCGATACCGCTCATGCCGATACCACCGATACCGATGAAATGAACCAGGCCGATTGTCTGCGGCATTTTCATGAGCGTGTTTCCTTGAACTGTGCAATCGTCGAACCGCTGGCAATAGCTTCAACCATGGCGGCAAGCAAGCGCGCGGCATCGGGTTTGCCCGCCTGTTTGGCGTTTGCCGCCATTGTCGCGAGCTTCTCCGGGCTGGTCATCGCCCCGGCGAGAATTTTGCTCAGCTTCTCCGGTGAAAGTTCGGCCTGGGCGATCACCTTGGCACCACCGGTCGCAGCCAGCGCCGCCGCATTCGCCGCCTGATCGTGATCAAGTGCATAGGGATAAGGCACCAGGATGGCCGGACGTCCGATCACCGCGATTTCCGAAACCGTCGAGGCGCCCGAGCGGCAGATGACCAGATGCGCCTTGGCAATCCGTTCGGCCATATCGTTGAAAAAGGGGGCAATATCGGCGGTCATCTCAAGCTTGGCAACACAGCCTTCGACCATCGGCATGTCCTCAGCACGCGCCTGCTGCGTCACCTTCAACCGCTGCCTCAGATTGTCATCGAGCAAACTGATGGCCGTCGGCACGCTTTTCGAAAAATATTGGGCGCCCTGGCTGCCGCCGAACACCACGAGACGAAACTCCTCGCCTTCTCCGGATGGCTGATAGGCAACCTTCGCGGCCTCCAGAACGGCCGGACGCACCGGATTGCCCGTCGTCACCGTCTTTGCCGCATAGGGGCCATCGGCTTCAGGCAGGAACCCTCCGGCGATCGCCCGCACACGGTTGGCCAAAGCTTTGTTGGCGCGGCCCATGACGGCGTTCTGCTCGTGGATCATCGAGGGGATGCCGGCACGTACGGCGGCCAGCAGTGGTGGGATGGTCGGATAACCGCCGAAACCGACGACCACCTTCGGCCGTACCTTCTTCATCAGACGGCCAGCAACGCGGATACCCGACCAGAGCGTCCACAGCGACGATGCGACTTTCAACGGGTTCTTCGATCCGATCGTCGCCGATGGAACGACGTGGATTTCATCGGCCGGAAACTTGCCGGCGAAACGTTCTGCCCGGCTGTCCGTCACCAGATGAATGGAGTAGCCGAGCGCCTTCAGTTCGTGCGCCAGCGCTTCCGCCGGAAACAGATGGCCGCCGGTACCACCGGCGGCGAGCATGATAATGCCTTTGGTCATGTTCAGTCCTTATTCCATCGGCCTATTCGGCCGGAACGCCCATGCCGGAACGAAACAGGCTACGCTCGACAGCGCGCTTTTCCGGACGATGGCGGGTCAACGCCAGGATGAATCCCGCCGTCACGCAGATCGCCACCATGGACGAACCGCCGTAGGAGATCAACGGCAGGGTCATGCCCTTGGCCGGCAGCAACTGCAGATTGACGCCGATATTGATCATCGACTGGATGCCGATCTGCAGCACCAGGCCCGCAACGGCAAAGCGGGTGAAATCATTGCGCTCGCGAAACGCATGGCTCAGACCACGCATGACGAGGAAGGCGAAGATCAGCACGATCACCATGCAGAAGACGATACCGAATTCTTCCGCAGCAACCGAGAAGATGAAGTCGGTGTGGCTGTCAGGGATGATCCGCTTGACGACACCCTCACCCGGTCCCTGTCCGAACCAGTCACCGCGGATGATCGCCTGCAGGGCCGTATCCACCTGGAACGTGTCGCCCTCACCGGTCATGAACCGGTCGATACGTCCGGCCACGTGCGGCAGAACAGTATAGGCGACCACCAGGCCACCGACAGCGGAACCTCCCAGCACGACAATCCACAGCCAAGGCATGCCGGCCATGAAGAACATGCCACCCCAGACGGCGGTGGTCAGGATCGTCTGACCAAGGTCAGGCTGAGCAACGAGAAGTGCGGCGACAATGCCGAACAACAGGATGGCAAACAGGTTTCCGGGGATTTCCGGCTGGCGGGCATGCTCGGAAAACAGCCAGGCGCAGACGACAACAAAAGCCGGCTTCATGAATTCGGACGGCTGCACCGACAAGCCGGCCAGCGAGATCCAGCGACGCGATCCCTTGACCTCTGCCCCGAAGAACAGCGCCAGAACCATCATGGCGAGCGACGCCAAAAGCAGGATCATCGCCGTGCGGCGCACCTGCCGCGGCGACATGAAGGAGATGCCGACCATCACCGCCAGCGACGGCAAAAGGAAAGCCGCGTGACGCTTGACGAAATGGAAGCTGTCGAGATTGAGCCGCTCGGCCACCGCCGGGCTTGCCGCAAAGGACAGCATGAAACCGATGCCCATCAACAGAATGAAGGTCGCCAGAAAGAACCTGTCGATCGTCCAGAACCAGTCGGCCACGGGGCCACGTTCGGCACGGCTTACCATTTGTTCGTCCCCTTCAACGGCGCGTCCGGCGCCAATCTCTCAAAGTCAGGGCCATCGCCCTCATATCAGCATCGTCACGCCGTCGATCGCAGCGACATGGCTGACGAAGGCATCGCCGCGCACTTCAAAGTTCTTGTACTGGTCGAAGCTTGCGCAGGCCGGTGACAACATCACCGCCGATAGTTCGGCCGTGTCGCTGGCCGCATCGGCGGCAGCATGGGCAACCGCCCGCTCCAGAGTTCCGGAAATCTCGAACGCAACCGCCTCGCCAAGCGTCGCGGCAAAGGCCGGCGCGGCCTCGCCGATCAGGTAGGCCTTGGCGACTTTCGGAAAGAAGGGTGCCAACGTCGTGATCCCGCCCTCCTTGGGAAGGCCGCCGGCGATCCAGTAGATTCGCTCATAGCTCGACAACGCCGGTGCAGCCGCATCGGCATTGGTCGCCTTGCTGTCATTGACGAAAACGACGCTGCCCTTGCGGCCAACCGGTTGCATGCGGTGCTTCAATCCGGGAAACGAAGATAGCCCGGCAAGGATTTCGCTTTCGGAAACGCCGACGGACAGGCAGGCCGCAATGGCCGCCGCCGCATTTTGGGCATTGTGATTGCCCCGCAGCGTGGCGATACCGTCGAGATCGGCAATCTCTGCCGCCAGTCCGCCCTCGGCACGCATGACACGCGTGCCATCCGCGAACAGTCCTTCGCCAAGCGCGCGGTGGCGGGCGATCCGCATGACCCGCTGACCGGCCAATGTCGCCCGGTCGGCGATTGCTTCGGTGTAAACGTCATCGACGCCGACGATTGCCGTGTCGCTACCGGCAATCAACCGTTCCTTGATGTCAGCATAGTGCTCCATGCTACCATGCCGGTCCAGATGATCGGGCGTCAGGTTGAGCAGGATGCCGGCCGACGGATTGATCGTCGGAGCCAGATCGATCTGGTAGGACGAGCACTCGACGACGTAGAACCGGTCAGGCGCTGGCGGATCGAGCGTCATCACCGCCGTGCCGATATTGCCGCCGAGCTGCGTATCGCGGCCACTGGATTTCAGGATATGCGCGATCAGCGCCGTGGTCGTCGATTTGCCGTTGGTGCCGGTGATGGCGATAAACGGGCAATCGGGCGCATGCGCCCGCCTCTCTCGCACGAACAGTTCGACATCGCCAATGATCTCGACACCGGCGGCATGGGCGAGATCGACCGTCCAATGCGGCTTCGGATGCGTCAGCGGCACGCCTGGCGACAGAACGAAGGCGGAAAAATCAGCCCAATTCGCCTGATGGAGATCGCCGTTACCGATCCCGGCAGCCGCAGCCTTTGCCACGCTGTCCGGATTATCGTCCCAGGCGGTGACAATCGCGCCACCGGCAACCAGCGCCTGTGCGGTCGCAAGGCCTGATCCGCCGAGACCAAACAATGCGACCTTTTTGCCGCTGAATGTGGTGACCGGGATCATAGTCTCTTACCGCAGCTTCAGGGTCGAAAGGCCGACCATGGCGAGGATGACGGCGATGATCCAGAAGCGGATAACCACCTGGCTTTCCGTCCAGCCGAGCTTTTCGAAATGGTGATGGATCGGCGCCATCAGGAAGACGCGCTTGCCGGTGCGCTTGAACCAGAAGACCTGGATGATCACCGACAGGGTTTCCATGACGAACAGGCCACCGATGATGACCATGACGATTTCGTGCTTGGTGGCGACGGCAACGGCACCGATCAGGCCGCCGAGCGCCAGCGAACCGGTATCGCCCATGAAGATAGCCGCCGGCGGGGCGTTGAACCACAGGAAGCCCAGCCCTGCCCCGATGACGGCCCCTAGAATAACGGCAAGCTCACCGGTTCCCGGCACGAAGTGGATTTGCAGGTAGTTTGCAAACACCGCGTTACCGGCGAGATAGGCGATCACCCCAAAGGAGGCGGCAGCAATCATCACCGGAACGATCGCGAGACCGTCGAGGCCATCCGTCAGGTTGACGGCATTGCCAGCGCCGACGATGACGAAACCGCCGAACAGGATGAAGAAATAACCGAGATTAAGCGTGAAATCCTTGAGGAACGGGAATGTCAGCGACGATCCAAAGGTCGAACCCGATACACCAGCCGAAAGCGCCGTGCGCATCATGAAGAACACGGCGATACCAGCAACGAGGAATTCGATACCGAGCCGAGCCTTGCCGGAAAAGCCCTTGTCGGACTGTTTCGTTACCTTCAGATAGTCATCGTAAAAGCCGATGGCGCCGAAACCGAGTGTCACCAGCAATGTCGAGACGACGTAGACGCTGGACAGGTCAGCCCAGAGCAACGAGCTTCCGACAATACCGGCAAGGATCATCAGGCCACCCATCGTCGGCGTTCCCGCCTTCTTGAAATGGGTCTGCGGGCCATCCGCGCGGATCGGCTGGCCACGTCCCTGCCGCACACGCAGCGACGAAATCATCCGCGGCCCGAACAGGAAAACGATCAATGCCGAGGTGAACAGGGCGGCGCCGGTCCGGAACGTGATGTAGCGGAACAGGTTGAAGAATTGAAAATGGTCCGCCAGTTCGACAAGCCAGATGAGCATGAGGGACCTTTCCCCAAAGGTTCGTTGCAGTGCCATCCATCAGAATCACCTGATGAAAGGATAACTGCGTGGTATCAAAAGTGTCAGCATAGAACAGCGGCCAATAAAGCCTTGTCCTGCCTTATTCAGTGTGTTCCGGGCCAAAAGAGGCCGGATATCGCTCAAGAAGAACCGAAACGATCCTGCCACAGCCGGTTCCTTTCGACGATTTGATCATCACCACATCCCCAGCGGCGATGGAGCCAAGCGCAAATTCCTTCAGTTCATCGACCGACGGACGGTATTCGACATGCGCGTTATCCGGCAAAGCATCGCGCAGATGCGCCATTTCCGGGCCAGCGAGCCAGATATCGGTAATCCCGGCCTGAACCAGCGGAAGCGCCAGCCCGGCATGAACGTCGCCAGAGGATTCGCCCATTTCCAGCATGTCGCCGAGAATGGCGATCCGGCGCCCTCCTTCAGGCAGGGCCGTGTCTTTCAGAAGCGAGATCGCAGCCCGCATCGAAGCCGGATTGGCATTGTAGCTTTCATCGATCAACACAAACGCACCCGGCCCGATCGCCAGGCGATGGCGTGCACCGCGTCCCTTCTCGGGCTGAAGTGTGGCGAGCGCAGCAATGGCCGCCTCCATATTCGCGCCAACGAGGCTGACCGCCCCCAGAGCTGCAAGGGCATTCTCCGCGATGTGCCTACCGGGCGCACCAATCGGGATTTCCAGCGTCTTGTTGTCAAGCGCGGCCCAAAGCGTACCGCGTTCCGAGCCGCCGGCATATTCGACCATGCGGAAATCGGCCTTGGCGCTGCTGCCGAAGCTATGAACATGAGCAACGCCGAGCGCGTTTGCCGCCTTCTCAAGCATGGCAAACTGTTCGTTATCGCGGTTGAGTATCACGTGGCCATCATCGACAAGGCCTTCCATGATCTCCGCCTTGGCGGCAGCGATTTCCTTGAGGTCCTTGAAATTGCCAAGATGGGCGGCAGCGATCGCGGTGATGATCGCCACGTGCGGGCGCACCATTTTGACCAGCGGCCGGATTTCGTCGGCATGGTTCATGCCGATTTCGAAAATGCCGAAATCGGTATTTTCCGGCATGCGCGACAGGGTCAGCGGCACGCCCCAGTGATTGTTGAACGACGCGACAGACGCATGCACCCGGCCGGATGGCTGAAGCATGTGCCGCAGCATTTCCTTGGTCGTCGTCTTGCCGACAGACCCGGTGACGGCGATGATCTTGGCGGCGCTGCGGTCACGCGCGGCGCAGCCGAGCCGCACCATAGCGTCGAGAACGTCATCGACGACGATCATCGGCGCGTTCAACCGTCCAAGTGCTGGCAGTTTCGCTTCGCTGACAACCAGAAGGGTTGCGCCATTGGCCATCGCGATACCGGCATAATCATGCCCATCGACACGGTCGCCCTTGATGGCGAAGAAGGCCTCTCCCTTGCCGAGAGACCGGCTATCGATGGAAATGCCGGTGATGCCTTCCGGCAGATTGCCCATCGGGCGGCCGTGCATAGCCGCCATCAGGTCGCTCGTGGTCCACAGAAAGCCCAAATCAATGACCTCCCAATGCCTTGCGCAATTCGTCATGATCGGAGAATGGCAGGGTAACGGAGCCGATGGTCTGCCCCTCCTCATGCCCCTTGCCCGCGACGATCAGCGTATCGCCCGATTTCAGCATGTCGACAGCAGCCTTGATCGCCTCGGCGCGGTCGCCGATCTCGGTGGCGCCTTTCGCCGCAGCCATGATTTCGCTGCGAATGACGGCAGGCACTTCCGAGCGCGGATTGTCGTCGGTGACGATCACCACATCGGCAAGCCGCGTAGCGATCTCACCCATGATCGGACGCTTGCCCTTGTCACGGTCACCGCCGCAGCCGAACACCACGATGATGCGGCCGGTGGTAAACGGACGGACGGAGGTCAGGACGTTTTCCAGGGCATCCGGCTTGTGGGCATAGTCCACATAGGCGAGTGCGCCCTCTTTGGTATGACCAACCAGTTCGAGACGGCCGGACGCACCCTGCAGCTTTTCAAGGGCAGCCATCGTCGCTCGGGCGCTAACGCCGGTCGACATGGCGAGACCTGCCGCAACCAGCGCGTTCGATATCTGGAAATCGCCGGCAAGCGGCACTTGCACTTCGAAAATCTCGTCGCCGACATGGATTTCGGCAATCTGCTTGTGACGGAAATGCTCGACCCGCTTCAGCGACAGGTAGTCACCTTTACGGCCAACAGTCAGCACCAGATGTCCCGCGGCTCTTGCAGCAGCAATCGCCTGTGCCGACCAGGCATCATCGGAGAAGATCACCGCCGGCGAGCCTTTTGGCAAGACACCATCGAACAACCGCATCTTTGCAGCCATGTAGTCCTCGACGGTCGGATGATAATCCATGTGGTCGCGGCCAAGATTGGTGAAGCCAGCAGCAGCAAGGCGGACGCCATCAAGCCGGTTCTGGTCCAATCCGTGGCTGGACGCCTCCATCGCAGCATGGGTAACACCGGCATCGGCCAGTTCGGCCAGCAGTTTGTGCAGCGAAACCGGGTCGGGCGTCGTCAGCGAACCATAATCGTTGCGGCCGGGCGCAATCACGCCGGTCGTGCCGATCATCGCAGCCGCAAAGCCCGCATGCGCCCAGATCTGCCGGGCAAAGGAGGCAACTGAGGTCTTGCCTGCGGTCCCGGTGACGGCAACCATCGTATCCGGCTGGTTTCCATAGAAGTTGGCTGCGGCAATCGCCAGCACGCGGCGCGGTGTGAAGGCAGACAGGACCGGAACGGGCGTCTCGCCTGCAGCCTTGACGCCGGTCACAACGGCAGCCGCCCCGCGGGCGATGGCATCGTCGATAAAAGCCTTGCCGTCGGCCTTGCTTCCCGAGAGAGCAACGAACAATGAACCCGGGGCAACCTGCCGGCTATCGGCGGTAATGGCGGCGATATCGATGTCGCCGGCCCCTGAGCCCAGCTGTGACGCAATTTCCGGGAAATCCTTCCCGATCAGGTCTTTGATCTTCATGGATGCACTTTTCAGTTATACCGACGCGCCGGGCGGCGAATCCTCCAGATTGTCATTCCATGGTCAATAAGACACAAGCAAGGCAGAACCGTCTTCACCGAACTTCGGCTCGACGCCGAGAAGCGGCGCCGAACGGCTGATGATATCGCGCACCATCGGTGCAGCGGTGTTGCCTGCCAGTGCCGCGCCATTGCCCTTGTCGGTTTTCGGCTCGTCAATGAAGGTCAGGACCACGTAACGCGGATCATCGATCGGAAAGCCGGCCAGAAAGGCGTTGAAGTTGGCGTCGTTCGAATAGCGGCCGTTGACGACCTTGTCGGCCGTACCAGTCTTGCCGCCGACATTGAAGCCCGGCACGCGGGCGTTGCGGCCTGAGCCGTTGACGCCGTTCCAGCGGAACAGGAAGCGCATGTCGTCGCTGGTCGATTTCTTGATGACCTTCGTCGAGGCCGCCTGAGCCTGCTCCACCGTGCGCGGCAGGAAGGTCGGCTCGATCAGACTGCCGCCGTTCAGAAGGGCCGCTCCCGCCACTGCCGTCTGCAGCGGTGTGGTCGAGACGCCATGGCCGAAGGAGATGGTGATCGAGTTGATCTTCTTCCACACACGCGGCTGGCTCGGCGTTTTCACTTCCGGCAGTTCGGTCGGCATTTTGGTCAGCAACCCGATGCGGGTCAGGAACTCTTTGTGGTCTTCGATGCCGACGATGTCGGCCATCTTGGCGGTACCGATGTTGGATGAATACTGGAAGATTTCCGGTACGGTCAAAACACGGCGCTTGCCGTGGAAGTCCTTGATGGTGAAGCCGCCAATGCGGATCGGGTTGGTGGCATCAAAGCTGTCGGTAAGCTTTACCTTGCCGGAATCGAGCGCCATCGCCGTTGTGAAGGACTTGAAGGTCGAGCCCATCTCGAACGTACCGTTCGACATGCGGTTCATCCAGCCTTCCTTGGCTCCATCGGCCGGCTTGTTGGGATCGTAGTCCGGATAGGAGACCATGGCGAGGATTTCGCCGGTCTTCACATCCATCACCACGCCACCTGCGGCAAGCGAACGGAATTTCGTCATCGCGTCGACGATGACATCGCGCATGATATTCTGCACCCGAAGGTCGATCGACAGCTTGACGGGCTCAAGCTTGGCATCGCTGGTCATGCCGATGGCAGCGAGATCGGCCAGCCCCTGATTGTCGATCCAGCGTTCCATGCCGGCGATACCGCGGTTGTCGACATTGACGTGACCGACGATATGCGAGGCAGTTGCGCCGCCCGGATAGAAGCGGCGCTTTTCCGGCCGGAAGCCGATACCAGGAATGCCCAGCGCCAGGATTTCGCTCTGCTGCTTGGGGGTCAACTGACGGCGCAGCCACTGGAAACGCGACTGCGATTTCAGCTTGTTGTAGATATCGGCGACGTTCAGGCCGGGCAGAACGGTTGACAGCTGCTCGACGGCTTCATCGGCATCGACGATCTTGTGCGGTTCCGCATAGAGCGAGACCGTGCGGATATCGGTCGCGAGGATTTCACCGTTGCGATCAAGAATATCGGGGCGCGACGCCATCAGATTATCGGCACGGCCGATGCTCGAGACCATCTCCGGCTGGGCCAGACCGTATTGGACCAGACGGCCACCTATGATGCAGTAAACAGCCGTAAAGCTGGCGATGACGATCGCAACCCGGCTTTTCGCCTGATTGCTGGTCCGCTTGCGCGTGCCTTCGAACGGCTTGCCGAGATCACCGGGATGATTGTTGCCGCCGGCGGAGAAGTGAGCCTTGCTCTTGACGACCATGATGCGGGAAAGAAAAGACATCAGCGATCCACCGAACCGGTTGCAATATCGTCCGTGTCAACCACGGGCTTCTTCGCCTTGGTGTTGCCCTTGCCCTTCGCCAACCCCATGGCTTCCAGAACGTCCGCGGGCGGCGGCATGTCGGCCTTCAACATCGGCAATTCTTCCGGGCGGGAAAGCTGGGTCGGGTCGGTGGGCGCAAGCTGCAAATCCTGCTGGTAGACGCCGACGAGTTTCTCCAGCCTGTTTGGCTGCGTCAGCAGCGCCCAGTCGGCGCGCAGGAGATCGATCGTGTCTTCCTCAAGCTTGATCCCCGCCTCCAGCTTGCGAACCTCTTCAAGCTTGTTCTCGGCCTGATGCTTGATCGTGTACGTGACCGTGGCGGCGGCTGTCATGACGACGATCAGGACGATGTCAAAACTACGCAACATGTCTCAGCCCCCCATCTTTCCAAGGCTTGCAAGGTTCGGCAAATCGAAAATGGACAGGTCATCTGCCTCGGGCGGAGCCGCGGTCCGCGCACCAACCCGCATTTTGGCGGACCGGGCGCGTGGATTGCGGGATGCTTCTTCTTCGCTTGCCGCCACCATAGACTTTCCAACTGGTGCGAAAGTTGCCGCGCGTTCATGCGCGATCGGCAGATGACGGGAACCCGAGGCCTTGCCGGCGCGATCCTGGAAGAATTTCTTGACGATCCGATCTTCCAGCGAATGGAAAGTGACCACAGTCAGCCGCCCGCCGGGCTTCAGGCAACGTTCAGCCGCAAACAGCGCACGGGCAAGCTCGCCAAGCTCGTCATTGACGAAAATGCGCAACGCCTGGAAGACGCGCGTGGCGGGATGGATCTTGTCCTTGGCCTTGCGCGGCGTCACCAGCTCGATCAGACCGGCGAGATCGCGGGTCGTGACGAATGGCTCTTCGAGGCGGCGCTTCTCGATGGCGCGGGCGATGCGGCCGGACTGTGGCTCTTCACCGAGAAAGCCGAAGATGCGTGTGAGATCCGACACCTTGGCGCGATTGACGACATCGGCGGCAGAGACGCCATCCGACGACATGCGCATATCGAGCGGGCCTTTCCGCTGGAAGGAAAAGCCGCGATCCGCCTCATCGATCTGCATTGAGGAAACCCCGATATCCAGCACGATGCCATCAAGACCACCGTCGGGAGCATGCTGCGCAAGATCGGAGAACTGGGAATGGACAAGGGTGAGATGACCGGCGCTGGCAGCGACCAAGGGCTGACCGCCCAGAATGGCTGCCGGATCGCGATCAAGCGCGATCACATCGGCACCAGCAGCAAGAATCGCCGACGTGTAACCGCCCGCGCCAAACGTTCCATCAAGGATGATTTTACCTGGAGCAAGATCCAGGCTTGCGAGAACCTCGGGGAGAAGAACCGGAATGTGACGGACCGGTCCGCCTTCGGCATCAGCAAAACCTGTGCCTTGATCCGTCATCATTCCGCCTCTCCACTCTAGCCCGAGCGCAGACCTCGCAATCTGTGCTCTTCCCTTGCCGCTGCCTGCGCTTCCGCAAACACGTGCGGCGCCCACAACTGAAAATGATCCGCCCGCCCCACGAAAGTGACTTCCGTGTCGATACCCGTGAAATCGCGGATGAAATCCGTGACCATCAACCGGCCTTCCTGGTCGAGCTTCATGAAGACCCCGCCCCCATGAACCAGGAGCGACATCTGATTGGCCCGTGGCGAGAACGGATCCTCGCCACTGATTTGCCTTTCGAAGCGATCCAGCAATTCGGGACCGCCGGCGCTGATAGCCGGAAAGACGAAATCCTGAAAGCAGTAAAGCTCCCGAATATCGAGCGCCGACAAGACAGAACGAAACATCGAAGGAACGGAAACCCGCCCCTTGGAATCGATCCTGTTTGTCGCATGCGAAAGGAAGCGGTTCATGACACGGTACAGCCGTTCCCGGTGGACATGCCAGCCCCAACAGCCCACACGCACCATCAAAAGGACACGCAGCACCCCACAGCCGGGCGACATGCCCGATCGAAAACCCCTTACGGAGCAACTCCGAAACTTGCGGTGAGTAGGCTTGAATCAGCCCGTGTGCAGTGCATGACTGGGATAACATGGGACCATATGGGCGTCAATGGGATTTGCTCTATTTCAGCACGCGTCGTCAGCAAATATTGATAGTCTGTTAAGTTTAACAAATGGTTACAAACGCACAGTCAAGACTTTGGATTCCCCGGCGAATCATGCCGCATGGATTTCGTGTATTATATTTTAGTAATCTAAAATTTAAATACATATTCAAACAGATACGAGATTTCGAAGATCGCCACCTGTGAAGTTGAAAAAGAAGGGAAATTTGCCAGTTGGCCTGTAAGCCGGGTTCTGTATGGCTCCGGCCCGAAAGCCGGAACGTGGCAGCCATTCATCTGGGACAACGCTTGCGCGCTGCCTCCTGCAACCCACCCGGATGACTGGCCCGGAAAAGGCCGGAACGCTTGCGCGAACCACGTCATCCCTATTCGGTTTTGCTCCCGGTGGGGTTTGCCTTGCCACTCATGTTGCCATGCGTGCGGTGGGCTCTTACCCCACCCTTTCACCCTTACCTGCCGAGGCAGGCGGTATTCTCTCTGTGGCACTTTCCCTGGGGTCGCCCCCGCCGGACGTTATCCGGCACCGTTTTTCCGTGGAGCCCGGACTTTCCTCCCCCCGCAACCTTTCGGTCATAGCGGAGCGCGGCTGCCCGGCCAACTGGCCCGCGGTCCATAGCCGAGGTGTCCGGCAATTGCCAGTGACAAAAGTAAAAAGGTATGCGGGCACTCTATCTGAAGCAGACGGCAAAATCCGTATCGTATTCGGGCGCATCGAGCACACCGTTCAAAAGCAGCGACGCGCCGAGCCGGCCGATCTCGTCCGAACTTTTTGCCGCCGCGCCATTGCCACCAGTCAAAACAGCAACGCGATCCGTATCGGCAAAGCCGATATAGGGATAACCGTGGCGGGTGAAGGTGGTCACGCAAGGGCTCCAGCGGAGCGAAGCAGGCACAAAGGACGGCATGGCGCGGGATAACAAGCCCGCCATATGGTCGGCAGCGGATCGATTGGCCTCTCCCCGGAACCAGGCGCGAACCTCCGGCTCCGATGCAATATTGACGTCGCTCGGATCGCCACCAATCTTGATATAAAACTTACCACCTGGATAACGGATCGGCGGCAAGAGATAATAGCTCTCGTCTTGCTGAAGCGCAGACCCAATCAGCGACGGCATTCCGGCAAATCGAGGGAGATCAGCCTCCGCCACCTCGGCAAACAGCACGGTGCGCGCCTTGACGGTGAGATCCAGAGGCCGGGCAAGTAATTTCGCGGATATCGAAAATCCGCCAGCAGCGATAACGGCGCGGCCGCCCTTCAAAATCGCTCCGTCAACCGTACGAACATTCACACTGCTTCCGACACGCGCGACTGCAGAGACCTCTGACGAAACAACCGTAACCCCGGCCTTTTGAGCGAGAATGACTTGGGCCTTGACCAAGGCGCGCGGATCGATATGGCCCGCGTTGCGCGGTTCGAAGACGCCGCCATAGCCCGGCGGAAACCGGAACCAGGGAAACTGCCCAGCCAGTTCCTGCTCATCGACAAACGGTGCCTCGACGCCAAGACGGTTGCGGGCGGCGATGACGTGGTCGAGCGTTGTTTCCTCACCACCCGGCAAAGGTGCGGCGATCAGGCAGCCCGCTTCGCTGTAGAAGCCGACACCACTGCCCGTTTCGATATCGGCGTAGCGCTCAATGGATCGCTGCGCCAGAAGCGCCCAGACAGGATCGGGATCGATCGTGCGGGTGATGCGGCCATTGTCGTAATGACTGCTGAAAACACCATCGTGGCTCGCCCAATTTTCCGGCTCGTCCGGCCCGATCAGCGCGATCTTTGCGCCGCTCTTTGCCAGATGGCGGGCTGCCGCCGCCCCCATCATGCCTTTGCCAACAATGATGAAATCGAATGTGCCTGCCATGATGCGCCCTCGGGAAACGATCCCTCGGCAATATCATGGCACCAGCCAGCTGGCATCTGCGAACTTGAAAATACGGCGCCGGATTTTCGGTCCGGCATCCTCTGGCATCAATCGATGATCGCCTGAACCTTGCCGCAATAACGGCGCGATACCGGGTTCATCTTCTTGGCGCCGTGCCCGGCATTGTAGCGCAGGATCGTGCCGCAGGTGAAACCGCCGGACAATTCATGTGCCATGGCGAGATATTTCATACCGAATTTGATGTTGGTTTCGGGATCGAACAGGCCCTGTTTCCCCCCGGAATACCCCATCATGCGCGCTGTTGCGGGCTTGATCTGCATCAGCCCGACTTCGCCGGCGCTGCCGCGTGCCTTGGGATTGAAATTGCTTTCGACCTTGATCACCGCATGGGCGAGATCGACCGGGACGCCATACTGCTTGGCATAGGTCTTGATCAGGCCGCTGTAGACGGAAGATTTGAGGGAATCCGTGCCCGGTGAGGGATAACCGGTCGTTCTGTTTACTGGCTTGATGGAGGATGTGATGGTCTTGTCGGTGCCCCCGGCATACGACGTTTCAACCCCAGAAAACAGCATGCAGAAGCATGCCGCCGCCGCAGCAAGATACGATAGTCTCATTTAGCTTGAAGTCTCCACTTTCGGGCGCCACGGCCTCTTGGGCGCACCCCGCCCTGCCGTCTCACATCCCGATTTTCGTCATCAACAGGAATGGCTGGAGGCCTGAATTCCCTGCGGTTTGGTATGGCCGCAAAAGACCCCGGCATCGTGGTGATGATGTGGCAGTGCACAAAATTAATCGGAAAGCAGCCGGAAACGGCCTTCGGAATGACCGGCAGGGCAACGGTTCAGCGGCTGAAATCCGGCAGGGTCGAGAGCAGCCTGTGCAGCGTGTCCAGCGTCGAAATATCGGCGATGCCATCGACCTGCGCTGGACGGAAATGCCGCTGGAACGCGGCCACCGCACCTTCGGTTTTCTCGCAGAAAACGCCTGTCACTTCAATTCCGTAGCCATAGAGCGACAGCATAGTCTGCACAGCCTCGACAGGCTGGCCCTGATCGCCACGCTGGAAAAATCGACCGCCACCGATCGGGGCCGGTGGAACCCAATGCCCGACGCCGCCGGTATGCAGCCGTTCCCAAGGAAATTTTTCTCCTGGATCAACCTTGCGAATAGGGGCGATATCGCTGTGAGCCAGCACCCTTTCCGGGGTTATCGACCACCGCTCGCCGCAATTTCGACACAGTTCAACGACCGCATCAATCTGTATGGAGGGGAAATCCGGCAGCCCGCCGGGATGGCCGGCATTGGCGATTTCGATGCCGATCGAGCGCGAGTTGATGTCGGTCTCGCCCTTCCAGCTGCTCTTGCCCGCATGCCAGGCGCGGCGATCCTCTGCAACCAGCTGATCGACACGGCCATCCTCATGGACGAAATAGTGACTGGAAACCTGGCTTTCGTCGCGGCAGAGCCAATCGAGGGCTGCAGCCGCCGTCTCCATGCCGGTATAATGCAGGATGATCATGTCGGGCTTCAGCCCGCCTGCCCTTTCGCCATGATTGGGCGATGGCACGAAACGTGCTGTGGGGTAGTCACAGGCGAAGTCCGTCATGCGGCGCGGCGTTCTTTCTCGATCGCCTCATAGGCGGCATTGAGTTCAGCCATGCGATCATTGGCGATCGCCTGCAGTTCTTGCGGCACGCCCCGGGCAACCAGAACGTCCGGATGGTTTTCCGACACCAGCACACGGTAGCGCTTGCGGATGATCGCAAAATCGTCCTTCGGCGAGACGCCAAGGATTTTGTACGGATCGGCGCCGGCGCTATGAATGTGGCGGGCCATAATCTCCTGAAAGCGCTCTTCCTTCATGTGGAAGATCTCGGCAACGCGCGTGAGAAAGTTCAATTCCTTCTCATGAACGGCACCGTCGGACTTGGCGATATGGAAGAGCCCGTCGATGATGTCTTCCAGCACGGGGCAATTTTGATCGCAGGACACGCAAAGCGAAGCGAGCTTTTCGGCATAGGCCTCGTAGCCGGCGACGTCCTGACGGGCCAGATTGTAGAGCCGGGCGACATTCTGTGCCTGGTCGTCGGGAAACTTGAAGATATCGCGGAATGCCGACACTTCGGCCTCGGTGACGATACCGTCGGCCTTTGCCATCTTGGCGGACAGCGCGATCATGGCAACGGAAAACGCCACCTTTCGGCGCGTTTCCGGATCGCCTTCAAACAGCGTCCGCACAGCTTCAATCACACCGGCGAGCGCATTGCCCGTCGCGGTGACGATGCTGAGGATGCTATCCCAGAATGACATAGGCACGTTCTTTCCCATAGTTGGCTGATCCACGTATTTGAAGTGGAAATGGCACGGGCAGTGCGTCCATGCGCAAATGCAAGGCGGCTCGCACGGCTGTGCCGCCACGACAATCATGCAGCTCACCAACCAGCATGACCAGATGTTGGCGCGGATTGCAAGGCGCCAGAGCCGCGGATCAGACTGAAATGACGAATTTGTGATGGCACCTCACTATTATAGCATTCGTTGTCGTGATCGTCCAATCATGCAAATGAATTTGGCTTCGAACCAGGCAAGGTGCGACCGGACAACCCACGTTCCGTTGGAGTTCCGATGCGTATTTCCACCCACCCGCAGGCCATGGGCATGGCACTTGGCCTGATCGGCGTCATCATCTTCGGCGTCACCCTGCCGATGACCCACATCGCACTTGGCGGCTTTTCCCCCTTCTTCATCACCTTCGGCCGCGCCGTCATTGCCTCGATCGCTGCCGGACTAACATTGCTCGTGATGCGCAGGCGATGGCCAAAAGGACAGGGCACAATTCTGCTCGGCGCTGGCATCTGCGTAGTCTACGGTTTCCCCATTTTCTCCACCACAGCGATGCAGACCATTCCTGCCAGCCATGGCGGCGTCATCCTCGGAATCCTGCCGCTCTTGACCTCGATCTTCGCCTCCCTTGTCGATGGCGAGCGGCCGGGTGCGGCCTTCTGGGCCTATGGCCTTGCCGGTGCGGCACTGGTGGTGTTCTTCTCCATCCGCGAAAGTGGCTTTCACCTGCAGGCCGGCGACGCATGGCTCTTTCTCGCCGCCATCACCGCGTCGCTCGGCTATGTCTTGTCGGCCAAGGTCTCGCGGATCATCCCGGGATGGGAGGTGATTTCCTGGGCGCTGGTCATCACCGCACCGCTCTCCGTCGTTGCCACGCTGTTGGTGATGAAGGATGGAATTCAAGCTCCAACGGCTGCCGAACTCGGCGCCCTCTCCTATCTCGGCCTGATGTCGATGTTTGCCGGTTTCATCTTCTGGAATGCCGGGCTGGCGCTCGGCGGTATCGCGCGGGTGGCGCAGGTGCAACTGCTGCAAACATTCGTCACGCTCGCCGTCTCCGCCGTCCTGCTCGGTGAAGTGATCAGCCCCTCGACAATTGGCTTTGCCATTGCCGTTGCCCTGATCGTCTGGCTCGGACGAAAAGCGCGGATCGCCTGATCCGTCCACCGCCATACATGCAGCATGTCATTTAACTTCCATGGGAATTGCGCTAGAGAGACCCCGAACGATCTTGCCGCAATCCCCGAGGAGGACTCCATGGCCAAACAGAAAGTTGCAATGCTGACCGCAGGCGGGCTCGCGCCATGCCTATCCTCTGCCGTGGGCGGCCTGATCGAGCGCTATACCGACATTGCGCCCGATATCGAATTGGTAGCCTATCGCTCCGGCTATCAGGGCCTGCTGCTGGCCGATCGCATCGAAATCACCCGGGATATGCGCGAAAAGGCGCATATCCTGCACCGTCACGGCGGTTCGCCGATCGGCAATAGCCGGGTGAAGCTGACCAACACGGCCGATTGCATCAAGCGGGGCCTGGTCAAGGAAGGCCAGAACCCGTTGCGCGTCGCAGCCGAACGGTTGGCCGACGACGGCATCACCATCCTTCACACAATCGGCGGCGACGACACCAACACGACGGCGGCCGACCTTGCCGCCTATCTCGGCGCCAACGGCTACAACCTCACCGTCGTCGGCCTGCCGAAGACCGTCGATAACGACGTCGTGCCGATCCGCCAGTCGCTCGGCGCCTGGACTGCCGCCGAATACGGCGCAAAGTTCTTCGACAATGTCAGCAACGAACAAAGTGCCGCACCGCGCACGCTCGTCGTCCACGAAGTCATGGGCCGCCACTGCGGCTGGCTGACAGCAGCGACCGCCCGTTCCTATATCCAGCATATCGACGACCGGGAATTCGTCGATGGTTTCATGATGAACCGTCAGATGAAAAATATCGACGGCCTCTATCTGCCCGAGACCGCTTTCAATCTGGAAACCGAAGCCGAACGGCTGCGCGCCATCATGGACAAGACAGGTTTCGTCACCCTGTTCGTCTCGGAAGGCGCCTGCCTCGATGCCGTCGTTGCAGAGCGCGAAGCAGCCGGTGAAGCCGTCAAGCGCGACGCCTTCGGTCACGTGAAAATCGACACGATCAATGTCGGCGGCTGGTTCTCCAAGCAGTTCGCAGCCCTCCTCGGCGCCGAACGGTCGATGGTGCAGAAGTCCGGCTACTATGCCCGCTCCGCACCGGCGAATGCCGACGACCTGCGCCTCATCCAGGGCATGGTCGATCTTGCCGTCGAAAGCGCCCTGAACAAGGTCTCCGGCGTCACCGGCCATGACGAAGATCAAGGCGGCAAGCTGCGGACAATCGAATTCCCGCGCATTCGTGGCGGCAAGCATTTCGACACCTCGGTCAAATGGTTCGGAGAGGTCATGGATGTGATCGGCCAGAAATGGTCGCCGGCAAACTGATATCCGGCTTATAAACGCCTATTGACGGCTCCGTTTGCGCATGGCTTCCTCGATCGAACGCCAAGTCCAAACGGAGCCGTTTTCATGTCGATCGAACACTGGCTGGCCTTTGTCGCCGCCTCCTCCATTCTTCTCGCCATTCCCGGTCCGACCATTCTTCTGGTCATCTCCTATGCGCTCGGGCATGGGCGAAAGGTCGCAAGCGCGACGGTCGCCGGCGTGGCGCTGGGCGACTTCACCGCAATGACGGCCTCGATGCTTGGGCTCGGCGCACTGCTGGCCACATCTGCAACAATTTTCACCGTCCTGAAATGGGTTGGCGCCGCCTACCTGATCTGGCTCGGAATCAAGCTCTGGCGTGCGCCGATCGCAACCGAGGCTGCCGATGGCACCCTGTCGGTACCCGCAGAAAAGCCGCTGCGGATATTCCTGCACACTTATGTGGTCACCGCCCTTAATCCGAAAAGCATTGTGTTCTTCGTCGCTTTCCTGCCGCAGTTTCTCGATCTCAGCCGCCCGCTGTTCAACCAGATGCTGATCTTTGAAACCACATTTCTGGTGCTCGCAACGCTCAACGCCACGCTCTATGCACTGATGGCATCGGCTGCGCGCCAGACGATTCGAAAGCCCAAAGTTCAGGCCATCGTCAACCGCACGGGCGGGTCGCTTTTGATCGGCGCGGGCCTTCTAACAGCGGGCTTGCGGCGCGCCGGCGCCTGAAAAGACGTCCCGCGCTTGCGGTTCAGCGTCTCATAGGTTAATGACATCCGGCGCATGGTGGCCTCTGGCTGCTGATTTGCATAGGGCCCTGTGGCCTGACAGCACGAAAGTGACAGCATGGCGAATTTCCGTTTTTCCGTTTCAAAACCGGCTGTTACGGCCTGTGCCCTGATCTCGGCCTCGCTTGTCAGCGGTTGCTCGAGCATCGAGCGGACACCGATGGAACAGCTGATGGCGGTGCAGACGGTCACGCCGCTGCCCAAGCCCGGAACGGAAATGACGGCTTACGCTCTGCCGGCACCGGATGGCGTCGCTGCAACGACCGCAGCACTGGCAGCCGAAACAGCCATGATGAAGCCCGGTGAGACGGCAGCGACCCAGGTTGCCGCGACCAACCAGACTGAAACACCTGCAGTGGCCGCCAATGCACTGGTGGCTCCCCAGACATCTGCAGCCGCTCAGGCGGCAACAGCAGCCGTCCTGCCGGACACGGCCAACACCATGGTTTCGGCGAAGTCCGATCGCATGCCCCAGATTCCAGAGGGCATGATGATGGCGGCGATGGAATCGGATTTCGATACTGGCGAGCCGGTCGGTCTGGAAACCTTGGTCGCCAAGCGCATGATCGTCCCGATGGCCAAGCCATCGATCGGCGCCAGCGCCTATGCGATGGCAAAGTCGATACCGGCGTCCTTGGGCATCACGGAAAAGCCGACAAGTTCGCGCCCGGAACTCGACCGCCTGATCGCCTATTACGCCAAGCTCAACAATATTCCGGAAGAATTGGTCCACCGCGTCGTCAAGCGCGAGAGCACCTACAATCCGCGCGCTTACCATGCCGGCAATTACGGCCTGATGCAGATCCGTTACAACACGGCCAAGGGGCTTGGCTACGAAGGCCCCGCCGAAGGCCTGTTCGATGCCGAAACCAACCTGAAATATGCGACGAAATATCTGGCCGGTGCCTGGATGGTGGCCGACAACCAGAACGACGGCGCCGTCAAGCTCTATGCCAGCGGCTACTATTACCACGCCAAGCGCAAGGGCCTGCTTGAAACGCTTGGCATGAAGTAAGGCCGGGCCGGCCTCTCCTTATCATGTTTCAACTTTAGTGATTTCAAGCTTGGAAGCGGTCAGTTGACCGCTTCTACTATTTTGGCCTGCAGCTGGCGCACATCATAGCCACTGCGCGACGGCGTCAGCCCCAGCCGGACGACCGCTAGGCCAAGCGACGGTACCAGCATCACGGTCTGACCGTCATGCCCCTGCAGCCAGTAGGCATCACCGGGCAAAGGCGGCCCGCCGTCACTTCCGAACTTTGTCCAGACCTGCCCTGCCCCGTAGCGTCCGCCCGATGCCTGGGTTGGCGTGCGCATGTAATTGACAAAGTCCTGCGGCAACAATTGTTCACCGTTCCAGCTGCCATTCTGCAGGAGGAAGAGGCCAAACCGAGCCCAGTCCCGCGCTGTCGCATACATATAGGACGAGCCGACAAAGGTGCCATGCGCATCCGGCTCCAGGACTGCGCTGTTCATCCCAAGCGGCCTGAACAGCGCAGCGCGCGGAAACGTCAGTGCCTCGCGCACGCTGCCGAAGGTGTCCATCCAAAGCCGCGACAGAATGGTCGATGTGCCACTGGAATAGCTGAAACGCTCGCCTGGCTTTGCCTCCAGCGGCTTGGCCGCCGAGAAATTGGCCATGTCGCCTTCCAGATAGAGCATGCGCGTGACGTCAGTCACATCGCCGTAATCCTCGTTGAACTGCAGACCGCTCTGCATGGCCATGAGATCGGCAAGCTTGATCTGGCTGCGCGGATCGTTACGCCATTGCGGCAGAAGTTCTGTCCGGTCGAGCGCCATCTGACCGTCGCGGATCCGCAAGCCGATCAGGGCAGCCGTCACCGACTTGGTCATCGACCAGCCGAGCAACGGCGTTGCACTGTTAAAACCCTCGCCGTAGTTTTCCGCAACGATCCTGCCATCCTTGACGACGACGATGGCGCGCATGCCAGGGCCTGCAAGCTGCGGATCGGTCAAAAGCGTCTGGACTGCCGGATTGACGGCGGTGCCGCTGCCATCCGGCCACGGCTTGGCATCATCCGATTGCGGCGCCCGGCGGCGAAGCTGCCGGTTTCCGGGGAAAGCTGCGAATTCGCCCTCGGTGACATTGGTGCAGCCAAGCCCCTCACGATAGATGGCCCGGCCCGGCGCCGCAAAACCGAACATGCGCGCTGTGACTGTTTTTCGCATGTTATCGACGGATATCCGCACCAGGCGCAGAAGCGGATGCCCAGGCGCTTGGACATCCTCGGCAAGAACCGTGTTTGCATCCCTGTCGGCAATGAAAACGTTGGAGCAGACGATCTTGGCTGCATAACCGTCACCGACCCGCAGCAAATCCGGCGGCATGATGACAAGCCAGCCCGCGGCAGCTGCCACTGCTGCCGATACCGAGCCTGCGAGCCAGAACCACCGTTTTCTCTTCATGCACATCGTCCCTGCTTCGCTGGTGTCAGAAGAACAGGATTCCACGCATTTAGGAAGGCTTTGTGGCAATCACTTTGATGCTAAACATGTTTCTTGAGCCTCGTCCGGGCAATCCGGCTCTAGCCGATTAACCGCGCCGCGAGCCTTTCCGGCTCCCGCTGAAGGATGGCAATCGCGCCCTCCGCCGACACCGGCCTTGAAATCAGAAAGCCCTGGGCTTCCGAAGCGCCAAGCGCCCGTACGAATTCCATCTGCCCCTCGGTTTCGATACCCTCTATCGTGGTCGACACCTGGAACGTGTTTCCAAGCTGTAGGATGATATCGACGATTTCGGCATCCCGCTGATTGCCAAGCATCGCCTGGGTGAACGAGCGATCGACTTTGAGCTGGTCGAGTGGAAAACGCCTGAGATTGTTGATCGACGAAAATCCGATGCCGAAATCGTCAAGCGCGATACGGACACCATAGGCACGGAGTTCAGTCAGGCTTTCGCGGATGATATCGGCATCGACATAGAAGATCGACTCGGTGACCTCGATGGTGAGCCTGCCTGGAGCAAGTCCGGCTTCATCAAGGCACGCTTTGACATGGGGAACGAAAGCGCGGTCCTTGAACTGGTCTCCTGCGACATTGACCGCGACGCCAGTTGGTGCAGGCCACCGCGCCGCTTCCAGGCAGGCGGTCCTCAAAACCCAGTTTCCGATTGGCAGGATCAGGCCGGTCTTTTCGGCAGCAGCGATGAAATGATCAGGCGGGATGATGCCTTTGTCCGGGTGGCGCCAGCGAATCAGTGCTTCGAAGGAGCGGATCGCGCGGCTCTCGATACCGACGATCGGCTGGTATTCCAGATAGAATTCGCCGGCCGCCAATGCGCGGGAAAGATCATACTCGATCTCGCCTTTGCGCGTTGCCTCCTCCGCCATTTCTGGCGCATAGACCATATGGCTGTTGCCGGCAATTTCCTTGGCCTTGTAGAGTGCCAGGTCGGCGCGCTTGAGAACCGCAGAAATTGACCGGTCTTCCGGCTCTATATAGGCGACGCCGATGCTCCCGCCCGTCCAGAACTGCGCGGACGAAAGCTGAAACGGCTCGATGAAAAGACCTTTGATGGTCATGCAGATATCGTCAAGCTTGCCTTGCGACGGAGAGCCGGCAACGACGATAACAAACTCATCTCCGCCCAGCCTATAAACCGCGGCGATGCCTGACATTGCTTGGATCAACCGCTGGCCAAGCGCGACAAGCAACGCATCGCCAGCATCGTGCCCCATGGAATCGTTTACGAATTTGAAGCGATCAAGATCGAGCATCAACAGAGCCGTGCGGCCTGGAGGCATCGATCCGGTGGTGAGCAGTTCGCGAAGATCGCGCTCCAGCGCGACGCGATTGGCGATACCCGTCAGCTGATCTGTGTGGACAACCCGCGAGAGGTTTTCTTCCGTCCTGCGGCGCAACTCGAGTTCTTCCAGCAGGCGGCTTTGCGCACGTCCCCTCTGGTAAAAGAACAGGCCGCAGACAAGCGGCATGACGATCAATGAAGCAACTGAAATTGCGAGCATTCCACTGCCCCAAACCCCGTGAACATCAGCGATCATAGCGTCATAGAAAATACAAACTGCCGGAAACAATGCTCCGATCACCGCGCCCATTGCAGCATACCGCTGCTCGGGCTTCGGTAGGAAAGCCTTTAACATCATGTTAGCGCCCCGAAAAACTCACTGTATCTAACATATACAAACTTAATCAATTCTTATGGGTAAAAAATCATACAAAACCAGCATCATTGCAGGCGTCATCAAAGTGTAGCGGACTCGTCTTAGAAGCTCCTCCAACGTCAACGGATGGCAGGCTGACATGACTGATCTCGCACCCGATGCAGGCTACGGCAAACGAAACCGCAAGCTGAAAACCGCCTTGCTTCAGCATAAGCCGCTGAGTTTGGAGGGCCTGTCGGAGCGTCTCTTCGGATTGCTGTTTTCCGGTCTCGTCTATCCGCAAATATGGGAGGATCCGGCCGTTGATATGGCCGCGATGCAACTACGGCCCGAGCATCATATCGTGACCATTGCTTCCGGCGGCTGCAATATGCTGGCTTATCTATCGGCAGCGCCCGAGCGCATTGATGTGGTCGACCTCAACCGGCATCACGTGGCTCTCAACCGTTTGAAGCTCGCCGCCTTCCGTCATCTGCCCACTCATGCGGATATTGTCCGGTTCCTTGCACGGCATGATCATGCCGCCAACGTCCAGGCCTACGACCTTTTCATCGAACCAAAGCTGGATGGCGAGACACGGAAATACTGGAGCGCCCGCGGCCTGACCGGCCAGCGCCGCATCAACGTTTTCGGCAAAAACATCTACCGTACAGGTCTGCTCGGCCGCTTCATCGGCCTGGGGCACCTGCTGGCGCGGCTGCATGGTGTCGATCCGAGCGAGCTTGCCAATACCCGTTCCATGCGCGAGCAGCGCCAGTTCTTCGATGAACGGCTGGCGCCCCTGTTCGACCGTCCGGTCATCCGCTGGATCACCAGCCGCAAAAGTTCACTGTTCGGTCTCGGCATCCCACCGCAGCAGTTCGACGAACTGGCCAGCCTTAGCGCGGAAAAGTCGCTGGCCGGCGTCCTGCGTCACCGGCTTGAAAAGCTTTCATGCCATTTCCCGCTGAAGGAAAATTACTTTGCCTGGCAGGCCTTTGCCCGCCGCTATCCGCTGCCGCACGAGGGCGACCTGCCAGACTATCTGCAGGCCAGCCGCCACGAAACGATCCGCAACAATGCCGAGCGTGTCCATGTGCATCACGCCAGCTTCACCGAACTGCTGGCCAAGAAGGCTGCCGGTTCCGTCGACCGTTATGTCCTGCTCGATGCGCAGGATTGGATGAACGACCGTCAGCTCAACGATTTGTGGACCGAAATCACCCGCACATCCGCAGAGGGCGCCATGGTCATCTTCCGCACCGCTGCCGAAGCCAGCATTCTGGAAGGCCGCGTCTCCGAAAACGTGCTTGGCCAGTGGCATTATGATCGTGAGCAGTCGCAGGCGCTCAACCTGAAGGACCGCTCGGCCATCTACGGAGGCTTCCACATTTACAGGAAAGTGGCATGACGGCGGTCAGCACCGAAACAGGCACCAGCCATGCCGACCGCATGGACCGGATGTATCGCACCCAGCGGCATTTCTACGATCTCACCCGCAAATACTATCTGTTCGGGCGTGATACGCTGATCAACGAGCTGAATGTTCCAGCCGGTGGCAGCGTGCTTGAAGTCGGCTGTGGTACCGGCCGCAATCTGGCGCTGATTGGCCAGCGCTTTCCGCATGCGCGGCTGTTCGGGTTTGACATCTCAGCGGAAATGCTCGTCTCCGCCGAGGCAAAACTCGGCAAACCCGGCCAGCCCAGAACAATCCTGCGCGTTACCGACGCCACCGATTTCCAGGCGTCCGAGTTCGGCGAAACCGGGTTCGACCGGATCGTCGTCTCCTATGCCCTGTCGATGATCCCGGATTGGGAAAAGGCAATCGGCACGGCCATCGCGGCACTGAATCCTGGCGGATCGTTGCATATTGCCGATTTCGGCCAGCAGGAACGCCTGCCCCGCATGTTCCGGCGTGTCCTCCAAACATGGCTGCAGCAGTTCCACGTCACGCCGCGCAAGACGATGGAAAGCGTGCTCAGGCTCATAGCCAGCGACGTCGGCGGCACCGTGGAATTCCGCCCCATTGGACGCGGCTACGCCTGGCTGTTCATCTACCGGCGCCCGGCAAAGCAAGGCAGCTAGCTCCGCGACATCATGGTGTTTCGCGGTAAATCAGCCCAAAATGCATGCTTCTGGCGCTCCGCTGCGCCACCTTCGCAATTGCCGCTTGAAACTAACTCAATTTTTACGATGATATGGTGAAAATGAGGCTCACGCCTCCTGGGGGATTCACATCAGCGGATATCATCGCGTGAGGCAGCAACGTCGATCGTTTCAGAACGGAAACCTCATGCGCCGGCTCCTCCTGGCTCTCCTGCCTATTGTCTCGCTTCTTTCCGCCTGCACGATGACCGATTACGATCTCGTCTCCACGGCATCGATCCCGCCAAAGTTTCAGGACAAGGATCCGCAGAATTTTGGCGCGCGCACGCCGCAGCATCACAATATCCACGGCATCGACGTGTCGAAATGGCAGGGTGATATCGATTGGGCCAAGGTAAAAGGCTCCGGCGTTTCCTTCGCCTTCATCAAGGCGACCGAAGGCAAGGACCGGATCGATGCCAAGTTCGGCGAATACTGGCAGCAGGCCCGCGCCGCCGGCTTGCCCTACGCGCCCTATCATTTCTATTATTTCTGCTCGACAGCCGACCAGCAGGCCGACTGGTTCATCGCCAACGTGCCGAAAAGTGCGGTCTACCTGCCGCCGGTTCTCGACGTCGAATGGAACGGTGAATCCAAGACCTGCACGTATCGTCCGTCGCCGCTGACCGTACAGACGGAGATGAAACGCTTCATGGACCGGCTGGAAGCCTATTACGGCAAGCGCCCGATCATCTATACCTCGGTCGACTTCCACCGCGACAATCTCGTCGGCCAGTTCAAGGACTATCATTTCTGGGTTCGCTCCGTCGCAGCACACCCGACGGAAATCTATCCCGAGCGCCGCTGGGCCTTCTGGCAATACACCAGCACGGGGGTCATCCCCGGCATCCAGGGCAATGCCGACATCAACGTCTTTGCGGGTTCACAGAAGAACTGGAAAAGCTGGGTTGCGGCCGTTTCAAAACCGCGCGCACCCGCAGAAATCCAAACGGCGCAAAACTGATACAGACGCGGCGGCATTTCTTCTTTCCGCCTCATTGCCGTGTGACAGCCGCTGCCATATTTTCAGCGAAACAAGAGCAGCCCGTTTTTACGCTGCTTTCGGCCGGTTCCGGCCTTACAACAAGGATTTGCGATGACACGCAGCACACTGCGCTCCGTTCTCTCGATCGGTTTTCTCACCCTTCTCACCTCCTCTGCGCTGGCACAGCAGCCGGCCACGCCAGCCGTTCCGTGCGGCGGCGATCTCGCCACCTTCCTTCAAGGCGTCAAGGCAGAAGCGGTTGCCAAGGGCATTCCAGCCGACGTCGTCGATCGTGCGTTGGCCGGTGCGGCCATTTCTGAAAAGGTATTGAGCCGCGACCGCGCCCAGGGTGTCTTCAAGCAGAGCTTTACCGAATTTTCCCAGCGCACCGTCAGCAAGGCCCGGCTGGATATCGGCGCCAAGAAGATGAAGGAATATGCTGCCGTCTTCGCACGGGCGGAGAAGGAATTCGGCGTTCCGGCTCCAGTCATCACCGCGTTCTGGGCGATGGAAACCGATTTCGGCGCAGTCCAGGGCGATTTCAACACCCGCAACGCCCTGGTGACGCTGGCGCATGACTGCCGCCGCCCGGAAATGTTCCGCCCGCAGCTGATCGCAGCCATCGAGATGGTCCAGCACGGCGACCTCGACCCGGAAACAACGACCGGCGCGTGGGCAGGTGAAATCGGCCAGGTGCAGATGCTGCCGGAAGACATTATCGCGCAGGGCATGGATGGCGATGGCGATGGCCACGTCAACCTCAAGCAAAGCTCGCCGGATGCTATTCTGACGGCTGCAAAGTTCATCAAGAGCCTCGGCTTCACCGCAGGCCAGCCCTGGATCCAGGAAGTCAACCTGCCGGAAAACCTGCCCTGGGAAAAAACCGGGCTTCAGACCGGCATGACCGCAGGCGACTGGTTCAAGCTCGGCGTCAAGCCGCGCGACGGCAACACCGCCTTCCCGCAGCTCGCCTCGTCGCTGGTCATTCCGCAGGGCCGCCACGGCGTCGCCTTCCTGACCTATCCGAATTTCAACGTCTATCTCGAATGGAACCAGTCGTTCATCTACACGACCTCGGCTGCCTATTTCGCCACCCGGCTTGCCGGTGCTCCAACCTATGACACCCACACCCCCGAACCCGGCTTGAACGACGAAAGCATGAAGGAGTTGCAGACGAAGCTGCAGGCCATGGGCCATGACGTCGGCAAGATCGACGGCATTCTCGGCTCAGGAACCCGTGCGGCGCTGCAGAAGGAACAGCAGCGCCTTGGCATACCGGCCGATGGCTGGGCGACGCAGGCGGTGCTTAGCGCTCTGTAATATCCGTTTCTGGCTTGATGTCAGACTTTGCCCGCCGCCGGCGGTGGCGGGCAAGACGCAATGCGCGGTAGCGCAACTTCAGCGACCAACGGGCAGCGGCAAGAGCCGCGCCACCTTTCGACACTTCGCTCAGTTCGCGTGCATAGGCGACCGCAAAGGCCTTGCGATAGGTCAGCAGATGTTCGGAAGCGATATTTTCCAATCGGTGCATCATGCTCACCCAAAGCGGCGAAACCAGCAACGACACCGCCGTAACGGCGATTGCCACCTTGTAGGTATCAAACTGCAGGACACCAGCACCAAGGCCCGCAGCCGCCAGCACGAATGAAAACTCGCCGATCTGCGCCATCGACAGTCCGGCGACCAGGGCCACCTGCGGCGACGAGCCGGTCTTGCGCAGCAGGAAAATGTTCAGCACCGTTTTTGCCGCAATGACGATCACTGCAGCACTGAGCACCGACCAGAAATTCTCGCCGATAAAGGTCAGGTCGATCAGCAACCCGATCGACAGGAAGAAGACCACCAGAAGCACGCTCTGGATCGGCTCGATCACCGGTATGACCCGGCTGCGCAGCGTAGAGTTTCCGATCACAATACCGGACAGAAATGCCCCATAGGCCGGCGACATGCCCGCAAGACCTGAAATGGCGGCAGCACCGAAGCAGACGGCAAGCGCGCCCAATGCCAGGATCTCGACCTTGTCCTCGACCGCCTCGCTATAGGGAACCCTCAATTTCCCGTGGCGGCCAAACCACCACAACAAGGCGGCCAGCATGGCAATGGCGATAATCATCTTGATTGCAATGGTGCCGAAATGCGTCTCCTCGCCGCCAAGGCTTGAGACCAGGATGAGCATCGGAACCACGGCAATGTCCTGAGCGATCAACACACCGACGGCGATCCGCCCGGTCTCGCTGCGCAGTTCCCCCATGTCTTCAAGCATTTTCATGGCGACGACGGTGGAGGACATCGCGATAACGAAGCCGAGGATCAACCCCTCGGCCATGGTTGCGCCCGTGATCAGCGCGATCAGCCCGGCCGCGGCGATAGCTGCGATCACCTGCCCGCCTGCCACGCTCAAGGCCTGCCGCAAGCTGAGCACAAACGCCTTGATCGACAATTCCATGCCGATGAAGAACAACAGGACGACGACGCCCATTTCGGCAAGCAGGGTGACATTGGCATTGTTGGAGATAAAGCCGAACCCCGTCGGCCCCAAGGCAACGCCCGCCAGGATGAACCCGACCAGCGGCGGCTGGCGCAGGCGCAGGAACCCCAGCCCGAGGATGGCTGCGACCGCGACAACGATCGCGATGGAGATCAGCCCCTGACCATCATGCGCGGCGGATATGGATTGTGTCGTCAACTGCTCCAGCAGATCGTCCTTCATATCTGTGACATGGTCGAGAATCGGGTGGCTAAAACCCAGGACAAGGCTTAACCCTCGGTATGTTCCGAATGAGGCAGGGGAAGGTCAAGTCACATGCACGCGAAAACGGACGGTCTGCAAAACCGAATGACGCTTGCCACCTGGGGGCTTCTGGCTCTGCTCGGGCTGATCTGGGGCGGTTCATTCTTCTTCGCACGCATCGCCATCCAGCATGTACCGGCGTTTACCCTTGTTCTGTTGCGTGTGGCGCTGGCCGCATTGGCGCTGCATATCTACATCTTCGGCCGTTATGACATCTATCGCGAACTCAAGGCGCGATGGCCGCAGTTCCTGCTGCTCGGCCTCATCAACAATGCCATTCCGCACACGTTCATCTTTCTCGGCCAGACGCAGATCGGCGCTGGCCTCGCCGCCATCCTCAACGCTACCACACCGGTCTGGACAGTGCTGATTGCCAACGCGCTGACGCAGGATGAAAAGCTGAGCCTGGCCAAGATCATCGGCTGCCTGCTCGGCCTTGCCGGCACCGCGGTGCTGATCGGCCCAAGCGCCCTGCCCGGTCTCACGCAGGCGGGTAGCAGCATACCGCTCTGGGCTTTGCTGTTTCCGGTGGCAGCCGCGATCAGTTACGGTTTTGCGGCAACGTACGGCAAGCGATTCCGGGGACTGGCAGCGCCAGTCACGGCGGCCGGACAACTCACCGCCTCAACGCTGATCATGCTGCCGCTTTCCCTGATCGTCGATCAGCCCTGGCAACTGGTCTTCCCGCCAATGACCTCCGTGCTGGCGATCCTGGCATTGGCCCTTCTGTCGACTGCTTATGGTTACATCCTGTTCTTCCGCATCATGAGCCGGGCCGGTGCCACCAATACGTCGCTGGTCACCCTTTTGGTGCCGCCAAGCGCCATTTTCCTCGGTTTCCTGTTCCTCGGGGAAACGCTGGAGCAGACCGATATTGCCGGCATGCTTTTGATCGCCGCCGGCCTTGTGGTGCTTGATGGCCGCCTCTTGCCCGGCCGCCGCACATGAACCCCAATGACGGAATCAAACTGCCGCCCGCGCTTCGATGATGTGTCCAATCGGCCACTCACAGCGCATTTCAGTGCGTTACATTAACCAAAGCAAAGGCATTGTGAAAAAATTGTGGCAGCGGCCAAAACCTCATTCAATCATGACCTTAACCCTGTGAACAAGGTTTGACGGCACCTCCGATACCGCAATGCAGCATAACTTTTCCTTTCATGCGTGACATTTTCCCCCTATCTTCCGGAGGTCAACGCAAGGAGGGCCGGTTATGGGAATTACACATTCGTTGAATGTCCTCATGATAAGTGCAGCGTTTGTATTTGTCGCAACGATGCTTTTCATCTGAAAGCATTAGCCACATAGTCCAATCGATAAAGAAGGACTTTAGAACCGCAATCCATTGCAGCAGCATCCAGCCAGGCAAGGCGCCTCGTGAAGGACCGCAAGCCTGAAGCTGACAAAGATAAAAGCCCTTGAAACCGTCCGGTCTCAAGGGCTTTTCTTTTATCGATGGCGCCGCATTGGCCTTCTCAGGCAGCGGCACCGGCTGACCGGGAAGGTACAGCAGCCGGCACTACCCGCTCAAATCCAACCAGATCGCACACGGCCGTCACCAGCGGCGAACGGTTCATCGTATAGAGATGGAAATCGCGAAGGCCGCGCCGTGCCAGATCGACGATCTGTTCGGCGGCGATATGGGTCGCTTCCTTGAAGCGCTCCTCCGGGCTTTCATCGAGATGGATCAGCCGGGTGATGATGGCCTCGGGCACCCTTGCACCACAGAGCCCGGCAAACTTGGTAATGCCCGCGAGGTTGTTGATCGGCATGATACCTGGAACGACAGGAATGGTGATGCCCGCCCGCCGGACACGCTCGAGATAGCGCTCGAAATCATTGTTATCGAAGAAGAACTGGGTGAGTGCCCGCGTAGCGCCATTATCGACCTTGCGTTTCAGCATGTCGATATCAGCATCAACATCCGGGCTTTCCGGGTGCTTTTCCGGATAGGCAGATACCGAGATTTCAAAATCGCCCTTCTGACGGATGGCCGCCACAAGGGCCGCAGCATTTTCGTAACCGTCCGGAAACGGCTCGTATCGGGCACCAATCCCCCCTTGCGGATCGCCGCGAAGCGCCACGAAATGGCGTACGCCGTTGCCGATGAATTCATCGACAATCGCATCGACTTCCGGCTTCGTCGCGCCGACGCAGGTCAGGTGGGCGGCCGTATTGGCAAAACCCTCATCATGGATCATCCGTTGCACGGCGGTCAGTGAACGTGCCTTGGTCGAGCCACCGGCGCCATAAGTCATCGTCACGAAGGCCGGATCGAAGGCAGACAGGTCTGCGACGGTCTGGAACAGGTGGGTTTCCATATCGTCGTTCTTCGGCGGAAAATATTCGAAGGAAAGCCGCAGGTTTCCGCGTTCGGCCGGGTAAAGGGTGTGTATCGCCATGTCATGTCCTCCCGGCATAGGCGAGAGCGCGTTTGCCCTCGGGTGTATCGATTGTAGCCGCCTGCCGCTGGTCGCGGGCAAGCCAGATGGTCACCGTCAACTGCCGGTCCCGGCCTGTGTCCGGGGTCAGATCCACCGTCTCCTCGACAGTCAGCCCGGCCTTCTCCAGCCAATCGGCCATCGTCTGGCGTGAAAAGCCGAGACGCATATGCGCATGCTCGTCACGCAGATATTCCAGTGTATGGGGGGCAAGATCGATGATCGCCAGCCGGCCGCCGGGGACAAGCATGCGGGCGGCCTCTGCGATCGCCGCCTGCGGTTGGGGCAGAAAGTGCAGGACCTGATGGATGGTGACGAGATCGAACTGACGGCCATCCAGCGGCAGATTGAAGATATCGCCATGCCGGATCGAAGCCTTGGTGATCCCAGCGCGGTCCAGATTGGCGCGGGCAACGGCCAGCATGTCGCGGCTGGCATCCACACCGACGCCACGGCGGTACAGCCCCTCGAAAAGTTGCAGGATACGGCCGGTTCCGGTCCCCAGATCGAGCAGACCATCGACAGGTTCGGTACCGACGACCTTTTTCAAGGCGGCCTCGACATCTGCTTCGCTGACATGCAGGCGGCGCAATTCGTCCCATTCGGCGGCATTGCGACTGAAATAGTCCTGCGCTTTTTCCGAACGCGCCTGTTTCAGCGCCGCCAGCCGCTCACCGTCGCGCGTCAACACCGCGTCGGCAACATCGGAAGCCGACAGCAGGTCTCGCACCAGCGCCACGCCAGCCCCCTCGCCTCGCAGGCGAAAATAGGCCCAGGCACCTTCCTGATAGCGATCAATCAACGCGACTTCCGCAAGCAGCTTCAAGTGACGAGAAATTCGGGGCTGCGATTGACCGAGAATTTCGGTAAGATCGGTAACGGTCAGGTCGCCGGCAGCCAGGAGCGCCAAAAGACGCATGCGCGTCGGCTCGCCAGCCGCTTTCAGCACATCCACCAACTCGTCCAGCCCCAGCCCGTGCTCTCGCGCCATCACCAACCTCATCAACACATAAAGATATGTTTATGTGATTTTCGGATTTTCCGCAAGTTGAAATGTGGCATTGGCCACAGGCTTCGGAACATGAAAAAGGCGGCCCAAGCGGACCGCCTTCGTCTCAATTCATCAGGCGAAACAAGTATCGGTTTCGCAACCCTGGTGCGACCAACGAGGCCCGCCCCTTTATCGCGTCAGGCGCTTGTAGCTGACGCGGCTCGGATTGACCGATTCCGGGCCAAGGCGGCGGATCTTGTCCTTTTCGTAGTCTTCGAAGTTGCCTTCGAACCATTCTACATGGCTGTCGCCTTCGAAGGCGAGAATGTGCGTCGCCAACCGGTCGAGGAACATGCGGTCGTGGCTGATGATCACAGCGCAGCCCGCAAAGTTTTCCAGAGCGATTTCAAGCGCTGCCAGCGTTTCCGTATCCAGGTCGTTGGTCGGTTCGTCGAGAAGCAGCACGTTGCCGCCGGCCTTCAGCATCTTGGCAAGGTGAACGCGGTTGCGCTGACCGCCGGAGAGATTGCCGACCTTCTGCTGCTGGTCGGTGCCCTTGAAGTTGAAGGCGCCGCAATAGGCGCGCGAGTTCATTTCCAGCTTGCCGAGCTTGATGACTTCGGCACCGCCGGAAATTTCTTCCCAGACGGTCTTGTTGCCATCAAGTGCATCGCGGCTCTGATCGACATAACCGAGCTTGACGGAATCACCGACGCGGAACGTACCGCTATCCGGCTTTTCCTGGCCAGTGATCATCCGGAACAGCGTCGTCTTACCAGCACCGTTCGGGCCGATGACACCAACGATGCCACCTGGCGGCAGCTTGATCGACAGGTCGTCGATCAAGACGCGATCGCCATAACCCTTGGTGATGTTTTCGGCTTCGATAACCACCTGGCCGAGGCGTTCGCCGATCGGAATGATGATCTGCGCATCGCCAAGACGCATCTTGTCAGCTGCTTCGACCAACTCGTCATAGGCCTTGATGCGGGCCTTCGACTTCGACTGGCGGGCCTTCGGGCTGGACGCAATCCATTCCTGCTCGCGGCTGATCGCCTTCTGGCGGGAGGCGTCTTCGCGGTTCTCCTGCGCCATGCGCTTGGCCTTGGCCAGCAGGTAGGCCGAGTAGTTGCCTTCGTAGGGAATGCTGCGGCCACGGTCGAGCTCGAGGATCCAGCCCGTGACGTTGTCAAGGAAGTAACGGTCGTGGGTGATCATCATCACGGCGCCGGGATACTGGCGCAGATGGTTTTCCAGCCAGCCGATGGTTTCTGCGTCGAGATGGTTGGTTGGTTCGTCGAGAAGCAGCAGGTCCGGCTTGGAGAGCAGCAGCTTGCACAAGGCGAGGCGGCGGCGCTCACCACCCGAAAGGTTGGTCACGTCGGCATCGCCGGGCGGGCAACGCAAGGCTTCCATCGCCATCTCGACCTGACTTTCGAGGTCCCACAGATTCTGGCCGTCGATGATATCCTGGAGCTTTGCCCCCTCTTCCGCCGTCTCGTCGGAATAGTTCATCATCAGTTCGTTGTAACGCTCGAGGATGGCGGTCTTGTCGGCCACCCCTTCCATGACGTTTTCCATCGCCGTCTTGTTCGGGTCGAGCTGCGGCTCCTGCGCCAGGTAACCCACCGTCGCGCCCTGGGCGACCCAGGCTTCGCCGGTATATTCCTTGTCGAGACCGGCCATGATGCGCAGTACGGTCGACTTACCGGCACCGTTCGGGCCGAGAATACCGATCTTGGCGTCCGGATAGAACGACAGATTAACATTCTCCAGCACCTTCTTGGTGCCGTAGGACTTGTTCAGCCCGGACATATGATAAATGAATTGACGTGCCATAGAGAGACTGCTCCGACGGAATGGGATTTTGCCCGCTATGTAGGCGAATTATCCCGGCGGAGCAATGAAGAAACCGGCTTTAGCCACGCCATTCACTCAATGCCGGCCGTATCGACGGCGCCTTTTGCACATTTGAAATCGGTATCGGCGGCCGCAAGGATCAGAGTTGAAAGGCCGGACATGGCTGAAACATCGCCCGCCAAGCCGATCGTCAGCCCGGTGACAACGCTGCGCGCACCGGCCTTCTCACACCGCATCCGGACACGATCACCCGATCCCTTGCCAAAGCTCTCGTCAAAGGCCTGTTTGACCTCGCGTTCCGTGACGTCCTGACCAAGCCGGGCCGCAAACAGGGCGCGCACCGCCGAGCCGTTGATTTCCTCGAGAAGACGAAGCTGCACCGAAAAATAGTCCTGCGCGGTGCTACCATGGCACGTGCCACTGCGCAGCCACTGATGCCGGTCGAGGCCTGATTGCGTTCCCGGCATGGCCACCATCAGCTTCGCGGCCGTCTCCTCCGCCATCGCCAGTTGCGGCAGGTCCAGCCAGTCGCCCTTGCGGTCGCGCGCTTTGATATCCGCAGAAACGCCGCAATAGCTCTTCTTCACCGGCCAAAGGCCGTGCAGGGAGAAATGGGTTGCGTCATAACGCTCCGAGGTCTGGCCGGCGCATTCCTTGCGGTTTGGCCGGGTTTCGCAAAATCCCGGCTGCCAGCTGATGGCGAAAATGTACTCGGTCTTACCTTTCACGGACGCGGCCTCCTCCGCCGCAAAGACCGGCGGCACAAACAGCACAGCGACCAGGATCATCCCCAGACGATGCAGAAACGGCACGAAGACAGTCCTCACATTTCCCGGCATATGGGCCTCCGCCAACAAGAACAAAACAAGATCATTTAGCGATTAAAACGGGAAAATTGCAACCAGAAATCCATGTGTGGCCGATTTTTCCTGACCTGATGTCAAACAAGCACCAAGCGCCGGTTGCCTTTGGCTGTTAAATCAAGTTGATAAAGATCAAGCGCAGAATTTCGCCTGGGAGGATCTAACGGGTGTTCGCCACGGTCGAAACGTTGCAAAGCCCAAGTGGAGCCGCCCTCGCCTGGCGCCATTGGCCTGCCAGCGGCCCGCATAAAGGCGTACTGCTTATCAGCCACGGACTGGCCGAACATTCCGCCCGCTATGCCCGTTTGGCCGAAGCCATGGCCACCCACGGTTTTAACGTCTATGCGCACGATCATCGCGGTCACGGCGCAACCAAAGCCGCCGATGCACCGCTTGGCCGCTATGCCCAGTCGCAAGGAACAACCAAGGTTGTCGAGGACGTCCGGGCAATGCGCGCGATGGCCGCAATCCGTCACCCTGGCCTTCCCGTCATCCTATTTGGCCATTCCATGGGTGGCCTGATCGCGCTGAATGCCGCAGAGGAAGACCCTGCTCTTTATGATGGGCTGGCTGTCTGGAATTCCAATTTCAATCCAGGCCTTGCCGGCCGCGCAGCGCAGGCCCTGCTTGCCATCGAAAAGATGCTGAAAGGCTCCGATGTGCCGAGCACGCTGTTGTCGAAGCTGACATTTGGCACCTGGGCCAAATCCATCCCCAATCGCAAAACCGATTATGACTGGCTGTCGCATGACCCGGTAGAAGTGGCAAAATACATCGCTGATCCGCTCTGTGGTTTCGATGCCAGCGTTTCGATGTGGATCGATCTATTCAAGCTGACTTTCGCCGGGGCAGAGCCGGACCGGCTGCAGCGGTTGCCGCAGGACCTGCCGATCCATCTTGTCGGTGGCGGCCAGGATCCGGCCACCAATGGCGGCCGGGAAATCTCGTGGCTGGCTGAGCGCATGAAAAAGGTAGCGTTGAAGCACGTGACGACAGTGGTCTACCCCACCATGCGCCATGAAACCTTGAACGAAATTGAGCGCGATGGTGCCATGCGGGATTTTGCCGGCTGGTGTCTTTCCGTCGCGGAGCAACGGAAATGAGCAAAGACCTGGCATGACCGGTATTCCCGCAAACCCGGCAACACGCAGCAACGACGTTTCCTTCGGCCTCAGCCTGATGGTCATCGCGGTGCTGATCTCGCCGCTGATCGATATTTTTGCAAAACTCGCAATCACCACCGTTCCCTCCGCAGAAATCACCGCCGTGCGTTTCGTCCTGCAGATGATCTTCATCCTGCCGATCGTCATCGTCCGCGGTACATTGTTCGATCTCACCTGGAAGAAAACCGGACTGCATATGCTGCGCGGCGGACTGCTCGTCGTCACAATGCTGTCCTTCATCACCACGCTGAAGGCGATGGAAGTGGCGGATGCCATCGCCATCTTCTTCGTCGAACCGATCATCCTGACCATCCTCGGCAGCATCTTCCTCAAGGAAACCATCGGCTGGCGGCGGTATACCGCCTGCGGCGTCGGCTTTTTCGGCGCGCTTCTGGTGATCCAGCCAAGCATGCAGGAAGTCGGCTGGATTGCGCTCTTGCCGGTTGTCTCGGCCTTCGGGCTTGCTGTGTTCCTGCTGGTCACCCGCATGGTGGCGCAGAACGAGGACCCATGGTCGATGCAGTTTCACGCCGGCGTCTGGGGCGCGCTGTTTTGCGCTGTCCTGCTGTATATCGGCGACGGCACCGGGTCGGAGATTTTCGATCCCGTCCTGCCGGATATGACCGCCAGCCTCTATCTGCTCGGCGTCGGCGTCACCGCAACGATTTCCGGTGTGCTCGGTGTCTATGCCTATCGCGCCGCCCCCGCCTCGGTGCTGGCGCCGCTGCAATATCTGGAGATCGTCTCGGCGACGATCTTCGGGTGGCTGGTTTTCGGCCACCTGCCCGATGCACTGAAATGGCTGGGTATCGCCATCATCATCGGTTCGGGCCTCTACATCATCTGGCGCGAACGCCGGGTCAACAAAACAGCGGGTATCGCGCCGGTCTCGCCGGCCATCTGACACAACATTTTCTAAGACGCTTTGGGAGGAGCAGACATGAAGACAGGCGGAGAATTGATCGTTGAGGCGCTGAAGGCAAATGGCGTCACGCGGGTGTCCTGTGTGCCGGGCGAAAGCTATCTCGCGGTGCTCGACGCGCTCTACGACACCGATATCGATGTCGTGGTCTGCCGTCAGGAAGGCGGCGCCGCGATGATGGCCGACGCTTGGGGGCGGCTGACCGGCGAGCCTGGCATCTGCATGGTGACACGTGGTCCCGGCGCCATGAACGCATCCGCCGGCCTGCACATCGCCCGCCAGGATTCGATCCCGATGATCCTGTTCATCGGCCAGGTCCAACGCGATGCCCGCGAACGTGAGGCTTTCCAGGAAATCGAATATCGCCGCGCGTTTACCGAAATCGCCAAATGGGTCGGTGAGATCGACGATCCCGCCCGTATCCCGGAATTCGTCACCCGTGCCTTTGCAGTCGCCACATCCGGCCGCCCCGGCCCGGTGGTCCTGACCTTGCCGGAAGACATGCTGACGCAGAAGACGCAAGCGGCCTCGGCAAAGCCCTATCAACCGGTGGAAAGCCATCCCGGCCCCGGCCAGATGCGTGAGTTGGAAGCCCTGCTCGCCAAAGTCGAACGGCCGATCGCCATTGTCGGCGGCACGCGCTGGAGCGAAAAGGCCGTCCTGCAATTTCAATCCTTTGCCAAACGCTTCGATCTGCCTGTCGGCTGCTCCTTCCGCCGCCAGATGCTGTTTGATCATCTTCATCCAAACTATGCCGGTGATGTCGGCATCGGCATCAACCCGGCGCTGGCCAAGGACATCCGCGAAGCAGACCTGGTGCTGTTGATCGGCGGCCGGTTCTCCGAAATGCCGTCTTCGGGCTATACCCTTCTGGACGTGCCCTATCCGCAGCAGACGCTGGTGCATGTCTATCCCGACCCCGGCGAACTCGGCCGGGTCTACCGTCCGGACCTGGCCATCGCCGCGTCGCCCGCTGACTTCGCAGCCGCCCTGGAGACGCTGACGCCGGCTCAGCCGCACAGGCAGTCGGAGCGAACGGCACGGATGCATCAATCCTATCTCACTTGGTCGACCCCGCCGGAAACCGGTCCCGGCGACGTGCAGATGGGACCGATCATGCGCTACATCGAAGCAAACACGGCAAAGGACACGATCTTTGCCAATGGCGCCGGCAACTATGCCACCTGGCTGCACCGCTTCCATCGTTTCCAGCAATTCAATACGCAGGCGGCGCCGACATCGGGTTCGATGGGTTACGGCCTGCCAGCAGCGGTTGCCGCCAAACAATTGCATCCTGAGCGGGAGGTCATCTGCTTTGCCGGTGACGGCTGTTTCATGATGCACGGCCAGGAATTTGCCACCGCGGTGCGCTACAACCTGCCGATCATCACGCTGGTCATCAACAATGGCATCTACGGCACGATCCGCATGCATCAGGAGCGGGAATATCCGGGCCGGGTCAGCGGCACCGATCTCACCAATCCGGATTTCGCTGCCTTTGCCCGCGCCTATGGCGGCCACGGTGAGCTGGTGGAAAAGACGGAGGAATTTGCCGGCGCCTTCGAGCGTGCCCGCCAAAGCGGCAAGCCGGCGATCATCGAGATCAGGCTTGATCCGGAGGCGATCACGCCCACGCGCACACTGAGCCAAATCCGCAATGGCTAATTAAGCATTCTCCGCCAGACAGTTATGCCGGAGAAAAGCCGGCATCTTTTGGTGGACAAAGCGCTTTCGGCTTCTATGTCTATGTGACAACATTGTGGCATCCGGGGCCTTGCATGGTTCTCTGTGCAGGCTTGGATGTCGTGAATTCCGCTATCGATCGAGGAGGATCGCCAGCGGAACGTGATGAAAGTGCACCGTATTCCGTTTGTCACCACCAGGGAGGAAAAACATGAGACGTTCATTTTTCACATCGACCGCACTCTTTGCGCTCTCGCTTACGCTGCCGGCGAGCGCCTATGCCGCGACCGATCTGCAATGGTGGCATGCGATGACAGGCGCCAACAACGAGGTCGTCAACCAGCTGGCCAAGGAATTCAACGAGAGCCAAGCCGAGTACACGATCACCCCCGTTTTCAAGGGCACCTATCCGGAAACGCTGAACGCCGGCATTGCCGCCTTCCGTTCGCAGCAGGCACCGGCGATCATCCAGGTTTTTGATGCCGGCAGCGGCGTGATGATGGGCGCGGAAGGCGCAATCGTTCCAGCAGCCGACGTCTTGCAGAAGGGCGGCTACACGTTCGACAAATCGCAATATCTTGCCGGCATCGTGGCCTACTATTCGAAACCGGACGGTACGATGCTGTCCTTCCCCTACAATTCATCCTCGCCGATCCTCTACTACAACAAGGATATCTTCCAGAAAGCCGGACTTGACGCCGACAACCCACCGAAAACGTGGCCGGAAGTGTTTGATGCTGCCAAGAAGATCAAGACCAGCGGTGCCGCCGCCTGCGGGTTTACGTCCACCTGGCTGACGTGGATCCAGACCGAGAACTTTGCCGCGTGGAACAATGTTGCCTATGGCACCCATGAAAACGGCCTCGGCGGCAATGACGTCAAGCTCGAGTTCAACTCCCCTCTCTTCGTTCAGCACTTTCAGTCCATTGCCGATCTCGCGAAGGATGGAACCTTCCGTTACGGCGGCCGGACATCGGAGGCCAAGCAGCTGTTCATGTCGGGCGAGTGTGCGATCCTCACAGAATCCTCCGGCGGCCTGGGCGATATCATCAAGTCCGGTGTGAAATACGGTATCGGCCAGCTCCCCTATTACGAAGGACATGGCCCGCAGAACACAATTCCCGGCGGCGCAAGCCTTTGGGTCTTCGGCGGCAAGAGCGACGAGGAATACAAGGGTGTCGCGCAGTTCTTCAACTTCCTGTCGCAGACCAAGATCCAGGCCCGCCTGCATCAGGTATCCGGCTACATGCCGGTGACGAATGCAGCTTACGAAGACACCAAGAAATCCGGCTTCTATGACAAGAACCCCGGCCGCGAAACGCCGATCCTGCAGATGATGGGCAAGGCGCCCACCGAAAATTCCAAAGGTGTGCGCCTCGTCAACCTGCCACAGGTGCGCGACATCATGAATGAGGAATTCGAGGCGATGCTGGCTGGCCAGCAGGACGCCAAGGCAGCGCTCGACAAGGCCGTCGAACGTGGGAACGCTGCCATCACCGAAGCCGTCGGTAACTAACCCTCCGGTCACCCGCCGCCCGCATGCGTTTGCGGGTGGCGGGGACGCCGTCTCGCTGCCCGTCCGCCGCTGGAGGAGAACCTTTGCACAACGTTGCGTTTCCCAACAAGATCCTGCCTTATCTGCTGATCGCGCCGCAGATCATCCTGACAGTCATCTTCTTTTTCTGGCCGGCCAGTCAGGCCCTGTATCAGTCCATGGTCCGGCAGGATCCGTTCGGCCTGAAAAGCGGGTTCGTCGGCCTTGCAAACTTCAAGGCGGTCTTGTCCGATCCGAACTATATTCACGCCCTGCAGGTCACGGTCGTCTTCAGTCTTTTGACCGCCCTTGTCTCCATGGGCGTCGCTTTGCTCCTCGCCACCGCCGCCGACAAGGTGGTGCGCGGTCAGGGTTTCTATCGCACGCTGCTGATCTGGCCCTACGCGGTCGCACCCGCGGTCGCCGGCATGCTCTGGCTGTTCATGTTCAATCCGGCAATGGGCACGCTCGCCTATCTTCTACGCCGCAACGGCTTTGCCTGGGATCCGCTTTTGAACGGCAATCAAGCGATGGCACTGGTCGTGGTCGCCGCCGCCTGGAAACAGATCAGCTACAATTTCCTGTTCTTTGTGGCAGGCCTACAGGCCATCCCCAAATCACTGATCGAGGCTGCCTCGATCGACGGCGCCCGCGGCAGCAGGCGTTTCTGGACCATCGTCTTCCCGCTGCTTGCCCCGACCACGTTCTTCCTCCTGGTGGTCAACACGGTCTATGCCTTCTTCGATACGTTCGGCATCATCCACGCCGTCACCGGAGGCGGTCCGGCCAAGGCGACAGAAACCCTGGTCTACAAGGTTTACAACGACGGCTTCGTCAATCTGAACCTCGGATCCTCGGCGGCGCAATCCGTCATTCTGATGGTGATTGTCATCGGGCTCACCGCCTTCCAGTTCCGCTTCGTCGAAAAACGGGTGCACTATGGTTGAGGGCAAGAGATGATCGAAAAACGTCCCATAGCCAACCTGATCGGCCACCTCGTCCTCATCCTCGGGATCATCATCGTTGCCTTCCCGATCTACTACACGTTCATCGCCTCGACGGCGACTTCCGAGGCGATCATCCGTCCGCCGATGTCTCTGCTTCCCGGCGGCCATATGGTGGAAAATTACACCGAAGCCATGGCCGGCGGCGTCGAGCGTGTTGTCGGGGTCAGCCTGGAACGGTTGCTCTTCAACTCTTTCGTCGTGGCGATCGCGATCGCCGTCGGCAAGATCGTGATTTCCTTTCTCTCGGCGTTTGCCATCGTCTTCTTCCGCTTTCCCTTCCGCATGGCGTTTTTCTGGATGATCTTCGTCACGCTGATGTTGCCTGTGGAGGTGCGCATCCTGCCGACCTACAAGGTTATCGTCGATCTCGGCATGATCGATACATATGCGGGGTTGACGCTCCCACTGATGGCGTCCGCCACCGCGACGTTCCTGTTTCGTCAGTTCTTCCTGACAATCCCCGGCGAGCTGGTCGAGGCGGCCCGCATCGACAATGCCGGGCCATTCCGCTTCATGCGCGATATTCTGCTGCCGCTGTCGCGCACCAATATCGCCGCGCTGTTCGTCATTCTCTTCATCTACGGCTGGACGCAGTATCTCTGGCCGTTGCTGGTTACCAACGATGCCAAGATGAACACGATCATCATCGGCCTGCGGCGCATGGTCGATTTCACCGACGCATCGACCCCCTGGAATTACGTCATGGTGACTGCGATCCTCGCCATCATCCCACCCATTCTGGTCGTGGTGCTGATGCAGCGATGGTTCGTCAAAGGTCTCGTGGATACGGAGAAGTAATGGCCAATATCATCCTGAACGACGTTCGCAAAAAATACGGCCCGGTCGAGGCCATCCAAGGCGTGTCCCTTGATATCGCCGATGGCGAATTGGTGGTACTCGTCGGTCCGTCCGGCTGCGGGAAATCGACACTCCTGCGCATGATCGCCGGCCTTGAAAGCATTACCGGCGGCACGATCTCGATCGGCGGCCGCGTCGTCAACGAGCTCGAACCATCCGAGCGCGACATCGCCATGGTGTTCCAGAATTATGCGCTTTATCCGCACATGACGGTTCGCCAAAATCTTGCCTATGGCCTCAAGAACCGCAACACGCCGAAAGACGAGATCGACCGGCGCATTGCCGACGCAGCAAAAGCGTTGGAGATCGAGCCCTTTCTCGATCGCAAACCGCGGCAATTGTCCGGCGGCCAGCGGCAGCGCGTCGCCATGGGCCGTGCCATCGTTCGTGAACCGGCGGCGTTCCTGTTCGACGAACCGCTGTCCAATCTGGATGCCAAGCTGCGCGTCCAGATGCGTGTCGAGATCAAGCGCCTGCAACGGGCGCTCGCCACCACCAGCGTTTACGTGACGCATGATCAGATGGAGGCCATGACACTGGCCGACAGGCTCGTCGTCCTGAATGCCGGCCGGATCGAACAGGTCGGCACCCCGATCGAACTTTACGAAAAACCACAAACGACGTTTGTAGCGACGTTTATCGGCTCCCCCTCGATGAATCTCCTGTCCAAAAAATGGTCGAGCGATTGGCGTATCGGCAACGGCCCTTCCCTACCGGCGGGCACAGCGACACTCGGGGTACGGCCGGAGGATCTGCATCTGTCGGCGTCAAATAGCGCAGACAGCGGCCTGACGATCGATGTGAAAGTGGCAGCTGTGGAACTGGTCGGCGCAGAGAGCTATGTTCACGGCACGCTGCCGGATCGCCAGCCAGTCGTCTTTCGGGTTCCCGGGCGGTCGAAGATCGGTCTCGATGATCTCGCCACAGTTCATGCAGCGTGGGAAAACCTGCACTTTTTCGATGACACCGGCCGGCGGCTAGCTTGAGACCCGTTGCTTGGTACGGTGCACAATCGCAAGGATGCGCGCCATCAAGAACTATCAGCCGCGAATGTGCTGGGTCTGCTGGTAGACATTCGTCGAGCGGGCGCCGGAGCGGCAATAGCCGAGCATCGGGCGCTCGAACGTATCCAGCGCATCGACCATTTCACGCACGGCATCGGCAGTCACGCCCATCGGACCGACCGGGATATGGGTGATGCCGAGACCGAGTTCCTTGGCCCGAGCAGCGATGGTTGCGAACTGCGGCTGGTCGGGCTGTTCGAAATCCGGGCGGTGGCAGACGATCGACTTGAAACCAAGCGCCTTGATCGCATCGAGGTCCTCAACCGAAATCTGTCCGGTGACCGAATATTCATCGTTGATCTGGCGAATGTCCATGGCTGTGCCTTCCTCAAAATAATGCCCGGATTGATGTAAGACCGGCGGTGTCACGCGTCAATTGGAAAGGCGGATCACCGGATCTGGAACGCCAGCGCATACTCGACCGTCCCGCCGGGCGCCAGCATCGGCATTTCGCCCGCCGCGGCAAGCTCGGTGCGCTTAGCAAGCCGGTGGGAAACCGGCTCAATGCTGATCACGTCGGCCGTACCGCGTTGACACCGCCACATCTGCAGGAAAGGCAGGGTCGCCGTGGAAAACCGGACGATCAGGCAATGGCCGCCCAAAGCCGGCAGCGGCCCAAGCGTCACCTGCGCCCAGCCGTCCTCGGCGGCCGGAGCGGCAGGCACGCAGAAATGCGCACTCTCCCCCTCGCCGAATCGCCAGCCACGCTCTTCGCCGCCGAACATCGTCCCACGGATCCGTGTTTCCTCGCCCGCAATCCAGCCGCCGATATTCATGTGATACATCAGCATCGGCGCAAACGGGCTCTCGCCCGTGTTCGTCACCCGATCGGAAAGCGTGACCTCCCGCTTGTCGGCACTGATGGCCCACTGGCGGGAAACACGGGCCTTTCCACCCGTCGCAAGCACGACATCGGTTTGCGCGGTGCAGCCTGGCGGTTCATCCGGTAGCGACATCCGGGTCTCGCCCACCGGCGTGCCGCACAGCGAGCCGTGCAGAGGAAATCTTTGCCCGTCATCCTGTCCCTCGACGGGCTCGGGGTGGCGGATATGGTCCGGGCCGCAGGTGAAGAAAAACCCCTGCAGCGCATGATCGATGCGCCGGTCGCCGCCGGATGGAATTGCCGTGCCGGGAGAAAGGTCGATCCCATCGACAACGAACGCACCGATATCCAGCGCAGACTGACGGTCGAGAAGAATCTGGAAATCATTTTCCGGGTCGCCACCGGAGATTCGGATCGGCATTGTTGGTTCTCCCGTGTGCTCCACCCGGTTGAATCGGGAATAATTGAAAGCTATCGCAAGGAAACGGGCCTATCACCTGCTCAAAATGGTCAACCCACCGAATTCGAAGGATTTTAGGGAACTGTTCATAATGAATTCAGTTTATTCATATTACCGTCCCAATTGATTTGTACGCCCCGAGATCAACTGCCAGATAACAGGTTTCACCGTGACGTTCGTTTCCAGAACCCGCCTTGCCCTTTTTTCCGCCGTCAGCGTGCTCGCTTTTGCCACTGCCGCCGAAGCGCAAGACAGTTATGGCCGCCTGCCGCCCAATTCGGTGCTGGTGACGCCGCAAGGTGATATTCTCGATTACATTCCTGAATCCGGTGACGTGCGGATGATGCGCGACCGCCGCGGCCGCACGGTTCTGGTCGATAGCTGGGGCAATGTGGTCGCCACCGTGATGGGAACGGGACGGCAGGGCAATGACATGCGCCGCCGCGAACGCAACCGCGACGTCTATGTCAATCCGGACTACGGTTATTCCGATCCCGCCTTCACCGACCAGGGCTATTCGCGGCAAGGTGAAATTACCGGTTCCATTCCGGACTACCGCGATGTCTCGCCGGGAAATGTCGATCGGCAAGAGCTGCCGGCAAGCCTGCCGATGCAGGACGAGAACGACATGGCTGCCCTGCCGCCCGAGGATAACGGGCCAGAGCGCCAGTCCCTGCCATCTGCCGCCCGCATCACCAAGAAATCCAGCGCCGAAATCACTGCACTCCAGGTTTTCCTCGATAGGGAAGGTTTTTCTCCGGGCGTGATCGACGGCAAGACCGGTTCCAATGTGACAAAGGCGATCGAAGCCTGGCAGCAGGCAACCGGAGAAACGCTCGATCCAAACAATACCGACGACATCCTTGAGCGACTACGTTTCACCGGCGGCCTGCCGATCACCACCTACACGATCACCGCGGCCGATGCGGCCGGCCCCTACGTCGCCTCCATTCCGGAAGACTATGCCCACAAGGCTGTCTTGCCGCACCTTTCCTTTACGTCGACATCGGAAATGCTGGGCGAGAAATTCCACATGGACGAGGCCTATCTGCGCGAATTGAACCCCGGTATCGATTTCACCATCCCCGGCACCATCATCAAGGTCATCAATCCGGGCGAGACCAAGAAGGCCAAGGTCACCCGCGTTGTCGCCGACAAATACCGCAAGCAGGTGTTTGCCTATGATGAAGCCGGAACATTGATCGCCGCGTATCCGGCAACCATCGGCTCGTCCGACACACCGTCACCTTCCGGCACGGTGCAGGTCGACCGCATCGCGCTCAATCCCGGCTACACCTACAATCCGAAGATCAACTTCAAGCAGGGCCAAAACGACAAGGTCCTGACCCTGCAGCCGGGGCCGAACGGCCCGGTCGGGACCGTCTGGATCGCGCTGTCAAAACCGACCTATGGTATTCACGGCACTCCGGAGCCGTCCAAGATCGGCAAGACCCAGAGTCATGGCTGCGTCCGCCTGACCAACTGGGATGCAACAGAGCTCGCCAAGATGGTCAGCGTCGGCACGACGGTGGAATTCATTGACTAAGAGCGATAAAACTCAAAATCCTCCCCTATTTGGGGGGTGACGAACAAACAACATCAGCGAAGATGAATATGTCAGGGTTGCCGTCAGCTGCAGCTTGGACATAGACCCCGTCACTGCGCCGGCTTGCCGGTACGGAACGCGATATGATTGGGCATAGGTTCGCGGAGGCGGAGATCGGAGGTCGTGGCGCTTAGCTTGGTGGCGCCACGACCTCACTCACGTGATCTCCCGCGGGTGCGCAAAGGCCGATATCCCGATACCTCATGACCTCATCAGATATTGTCATTAAAAGACGTTGCGGCAATGCATTATCTGTCGGAAAACTGAAACACCAATTCCGACAGACAAGGATTGCCGTAATGGCCGCCGAACGCACTCTTCCCAACCTCTGGCATGCCACGGCACCGGCGGCCCCGCAAACAGGGCCGCTTGCGACCGATATCACGGTCGATGTCGCCGTGATCGGTGGCGGCTTTACCGGCCTTTCGGCGGCATTGCATCTTGCTGAAAAGGGTGTCAGCGTTGCCATTGTAGAGGCAAGGATGATCGGCTTCGGTGGCTCCGGCCGCAATGTCGGATTGGTCAATGCTGGTATGTGGACGAAGCCGGAGGATCTGATCGCCACACTCGGGGCCAAGGTCGGTACGCGGCTTTTGACGGAACTCGGCGATGGCCCGTCGCTGGTCTACCATCTTGTCGAAAAACATGGCATCGCCTGTGAAGCCGTCCGCAACGGTACATTGCACCTGGCAGTCGGCGGCGAGGGTATGAAGGATATTCAGGACCGCGAGCGGCAGTGGAAGACGTTTGGTGCACCCGTCGAAGTGGTCAATGCCGATCGTGCCACATCGCTGACCGGCGCAGCCGGTTTTGCCGGTGCTCTGCTTGACCGGCGGGCCGGCACGATCCAGCCGCTGGCCTATGCCCGAGGCCTTGCCCGTGCGGCCCTTACAGCCGGCGCACAGATCTATACCGAAACACCGCTGCGCGCCGCCGCGCGCACGGGCGACCTGTGGAAGCTGACGGCGGGTGGCGGCACCATCACCGCCAAGTCCATCATCGTCGCCACAAACGCCTATGGCGACATGCTCGCCCAGACGCCGTGGACGACGTACACGCAAGAACTGACGATCCTGCCCTACTTCCAGTTTGCCACCAATCCGCTGTCCGACCACATCGCCCGCACCATTCTGCCGGAGCGGCAAGGTTGCTGGGATACCGGGCTGGTAATGACGTCCTTCCGTATGGACCAACAGAATCGTCTGATCTTCGGCAGCGTTGGCCGCCTGGATGCGATCGCTGAAGGTACTCATCGCGCGTTTGCAAAACGCTCGCTGCGTACCCTGTTTCCGGCGCTCGGCGATTTCCGCTTCGAATACTGGTGGGACGGCCGTATCGGCATGACGACGAACAACCTGCCGCAAATGCACGTGATGGCCCCGAACGTCTTTTCCGTGAGCGGCTATAACGGCCGTGGCATCGCACCTGGCACCGTCTTTGGCCGCGCGCTGGCAAACCATGTCATGGGGGAGCCCAACGCGTTGCCACTCGCCGAAACGCCAGTCACCCCCGATCCTTTGCGTAGCGTCAAGTCTGCCTTCTATCATGCGGGCGCGCAGGCCAAGCACTTTATCGACCGCCGATTTTAGGGTTCGTGAAACGCAAAACGCCGCGTCGAGCCACGCGGCGTTTGAAATATTGGAAAGCCCGCAGATATTAAGCGGCGCGGCGCATGTTTCGGGTCAACCGGAGCGGAACAAGCTGCCGCACTTCGTCACCAAAGGCACGGGCGTTCTGACAGGCCTTATCGAGATTGCTGACCCGCAAGGGGTCCATCGTCTGCAAGGTGCCACCACAGTCAAAAACATCACGGAAGGCCGCGCGCTCGATGATCGGCGTATCGAGCACCCGCACTGCCCTCTCGGACAGCAGCTGCTTAACCACCTGCAATGCGCGCGTCGTCACCAGTGAGTTGACGCGCGTCAAAACGACGGAATGATCGATACGGATTCCGGCCTTTTCTTCGAGATGGCCGAGCAATTCCAACACCTGGGCGCCGCCCTTGGCGTCCATGGCACAGCCCTGGATCGGGATCATCACATGATCCGACAGACCAATGGCGGTTGCCATCAATGTGTTGCGCGCGCCGGCAAGGTCGATGATGAAATAATCGGTCGTTGCCCGGTTGTCGTTGATATGCGTCTGGATCGACGCCATCGTCACATAGGAAATCACCTCGATATTCGGGACCTTGCCCGAAATATCGTGCCAATGGGAAATCCAGTGTTGCGGGTCAGCATCAAGAATGGTGACGCGCGCGCCGCTGCGCGCCAGTTCGGTTGCCAGGATCAGCGCGGCAGTCGTCTTGCCCGCGCCGCCCTTGGTGTTTGCGAATGTAATGACTGGCATGTCCGTTCCTGTCTGAAAAGTCAGAGCCGCTGCATGGCTCTCGGGGAGCGCAAATCGCATCGCGCTTCGATTAACCAAACCTTTCAGATCGTGGTTAACAAAGACTGAATGCGCCCTCCCTCGAATTAACTACCCGGCCAAGATCAAGCCTCCCGGACATGAAAAAAGCCCGGAAAACAAAGGTTTTCCGGGCTTCTCAGGAACAATGCTATCGACGTTAAATGCAGTCGCGGAAAAGCTTCTTGGCAGCATCGAGTGTCAACTCGACCGGATTGCCACCGGCCGTCGGGTCGACGATCGCCATCGCTGCCATTTCGTCGATACGGTCTGTGCCGACGCCCAACGCCGACAGCTTGTCCGGCACGCCGAGGTCTTCGCGCAGCTTCAGCACATAATCATAGAACCCGTCGAACCCGCCGGAAATGCCGAGATAGGCGGCCGCCAAGCCGATCTTGCCTTCGATCGCCGGACGGTTGAAGCGCAGCACCGGCGGCATGACGACGGCATTGGTCATGCCGTGGTGGGTGTTGTAGATGGCGCCGACCGGATGCGACAGCGAATGGATGGCGCCGAGCCCCTTCTGGAAGGCGACGGCGCCCATGGCAGCCGCCGACATCATGTTGGCGCGGGCTTCGATATCCGTGCCATCCTTATAGGCGCGCGGTAGATATTCCTTGACGAGGCGCAGACCTTCCAGCGCGATACCGGCCGACATCGGATGGTAGAACGGCGAGGAATAGGCTTCCAGGCAATGCGCGAATGCGTCCATGCCAGTACCGGCGGTGATCACCGTCGGCATGCCGACTGTCAGTTCCGGGTCGCAGATCGTCACCGCTGGCAGGAACTTCGGATGGAAGATTACCTTCTTCGTGTGGGTTTCTGAATTGGTGATGACCGAGGCGCGGCCGACTTCCGAACCGGTACCGGCCGTCGTCGGCACGGCGATGATCGGCGCAATGCCCTCGACGCTGGCGCGGGTCCACCAGTCGCCGACATCCTCGAAGTCCCAGACCGGACGGCTCTGCCCAGCCATGAAGGCGACGCACTTGCCAAGGTCAAGGCCAGAACCGCCACCGAAAGCGATGACACCGTCATGGCCGCCAGCCTTGAAGGCTTTTACGCCGGCATCGAGATTGACGTCGGTCGGATTGCTGTCGACATCGGCAAACAGCGCGCGGCCAAGACCGGCAGCCTCAAGGATATCGAGCGCGTTCTGGGTGATCGGCATCGGTGCAAGGCCACGGTCGGTGACCAGAAGCGGCTTCTTGATGCCGAGCGCCTTGCAATGGTCGGCAAGCTCCTTGATCCGCCCTGCCCCAAACTTGATGGATGTCGGGTAGCTCCAGTTGGCTGTAATGGTCATCGTTCAGGCTTTCTTCAAATGGTAGGATTTCGGGCGGGTCAGGTTCTGGAAACCGATAACCGAGAGCGAACCGCCGCGGCCAGTTTCCTTGACGCCGGTCCAGCATAGCGCCGGATCGAGGTAGTCGGCGCGGTTCATGAACACGGTACCAGTCTCAAGATCGTTACCGATCCGGGCAGCACGTTCCGGGTCCTTGGTCCAGAGCGACGTAGTCAGGCCGTATTTGCAATCGTTCATGAAGGCCAGCGCTTCAGCGTCGTTCTTCACCTTCATGATGCCGACGACGGGGCCAAAGCTCTCTTCGGTCATCACCTTCATCGAGTGGTCGACATCGACCAGAACCTGCGGGGCAAGATAAGCGCCGCCATCATCCTGCGGAAACAGCTTCGGATCGACCAGAGCCTTGGCGCCTTTGGCGATGGCTTCGGCGGTCTGCGAGCGTACTTCGGCAGCGAAGCGCTTGTGCGCCATCGGCCCGAGAGAGGTTTCCTGCTCCAGCGGATTGCCAAGCTTGTAGGCCGAGGCAAAGGCGACAGCCTTCTCGACGAAATCGTCATAGAGGTTCTCGTTGACATAGATGCGCTCGATACCGCAGCAGCACTGTCCGGAGTTGAACATCGCGCCGTCCATCAGCGTATCGACGGCCGCATCGAGATCCGCGTCTTCCATGACGTAACCCGGGTCCTTGCCGCCGAGTTCGAGGCCAAGCCCGGTGAAAGTGCCAGCGGCCGCCCGCTCGATCGACCGCCCACCTTCAACCGAACCGGTGAAGTTAACGAAATCAAAGCTCTTGGCCGCGATCAGCTGCGACGTCGTTGCGTGATCGAGGAAGATGTTCTGGAACACATCTTCCGGAACACCGGCCTCGACAAAGGCGCGCACCATGCGCTCACCGACCAGGATAGTCTGGCTGGCATGCTTGATGATCACGGTATTACCCGCCATCAGCGCCGGAGCAACCGTGTTGATCGCGGTCATATAGGGATAATTCCACGGTGCGATAACGAACACCACGCCATGGGCGACCCGTTCGATCCGGCGCTCGAAATTGGCGCTGTCCTCGACAATGATTGGCGCCAGGGCATCGGCGGCGATCGTTGCCACATAGTTGGAACGCTCGTTGAAGCCGCGGAACTCGCCGCCGTAGCGGATCGGACGCCCCATCTGCCAGGCAAGCTCAGGCACGACCTCGTCGACCATCTCGTTGAGGCGTGCAACACCGGCCAGCACCAGCTTGACGCGGTCCTCGACCGGCCGCTTGGACCAGCTTTTCTGCGCGATCCGCGCCCGCGCAACGGCGGCGGATGCGGCAACGGCGTCAACCGCCGGCCGCTCCGCGTAAACCTCCCCGTTCACCGGGGAAATGCATTGGATCATGGTCATGATCATCTTCCTGTTTTAGGCTTTGAAAATATTGGATGCCACGGACCGGCCGCTGGCCTGCCCGTGGCAGATAGAGTGCGACTACACCCGAAATAAGGCCTTACGCCCGCTCGAAACCGCGTGCCACCTCCCAATCCGTGACGCGGCGGTCATATTCTTCCTGCTCCCATTCGGCAGCGCGCGTGTAATGTTCGATAACATCCTCGCCAAAGGCATCAAGCAACATCTTCGACGAATTCATCGCGCGCGTCGCATCCCGCAACGTACCCGGAATTTCGCGGATATTCTTGCCGCCATAGGCGTCACCGACGAACGGTGCCTCAAGTTCCATCTTGCCCTCGATCCCGGCGATACCGGCCGCAATCAGTGCCGCCATGGCGAGGTAAGGGTTGATATCGGAGCCGCCGACGCGGCATTCGATACGGATTGCCTTGGTGCCTTCGCCGCAAAGACGATAACCGGCTGTGCGGTTGTCCTTCGACCAGACGGCCTTGGTCGGCGCAAACGTGCCCGCCATGAAGCGCTTGTAGGAATTGATGTAGGGTGCGAGGAAATAGGTGATTTCGCTGGCATGGGTCAGAAGGCCGGCGACGTAGTGGCGCATCGTTTCCGACATGCCGTATTTGGCCTCCTTGTCGAAAAAGTGCGGTGTCTTGCCGTCGGCGCTCCAGAGCGACTGGTGGATATGCGAGGATGAGCCGGCGGCATTGTAATTCCACTTGGCAAGGAAGGTGATCGCCTTGCCCTTGCTCCAGGCGATTTCCTTGCAACCGTTCTTGATGATCACATGCCGGTCCGCCATGGTCAGTGCATCGGCGTAGCGCACGTTGATTTCCTCCTGGCCGGCCGATGCCTCGCCCTTGGAATTTTCAACGGGAATGCCGGCGCCCTGCAGGCCGTTGCGGATCGCCCGCATGACGTCCTCTTCCTTGGTGGTCTGGAAGATGTGGTAGTCTTCGTTGTAGCCACTGGCGAGCTTCAGGTTGCGGTAGCCGCTTTCGCGTGCTGCGTCATAGGTCTGGTCGAACAGGAAGAATTCAAGTTCGGTCGCCATGAAAGCCTTGAGGCCCATGGCTTCAAGGCGGGCGATCTGGCGCTTGAGGATGGCGCGCGGCGAATGCGGCACTTCCTTGTGGGTATGATGGTCGAGCATGTCGCAGAGAACCAGCGCCGTGCCTTCGAGCCATGGAATGCGGCGAAGCGTCGAGAGGTCGGGTTTCATCGTATAATCGCCGTAGCCGCTCTCCCAGCTCGTCGACTTGTATCCGTTGACCGTTTCCATCTCGAGGTCGGTCGCCAACAGGTAGTTGCAGCTGTGGGTCTCTTCCCAGGCGCTATCGACGAAAAACTGCGCGTGAAAGCGCTTGCCCATCAGGCGTCCCTGCATATCGACCTGGCAGGCCAGAACCGTATCGATGCGGCCTTCGGCAACATCCTTCTTCAAGTCTTCAAACGAATAGCTCGCGCTCATTGCAAAAAATCCCGTGCTTGATCGTAACGCGGCCTTGCGTGGCTGCGTCTCGTGGACGTCTCGTGGAAGCCGCGGAACGCGGCTTCCACTCTGTCTTTAGCGGATCACTTCTGCCCAACGGCCTTTTCGGCAGCCGCGATTTCAGCTGCGCGGTGCGCAACTTCGTCGCCGATCGGCGGGCCTTTGAAACGGCGGCTTTCAAAGCCGAACCAGACGATGCCGGTCAGGACCAGGAAGCCGACGGTCACATAGAGAGCCGGATCATTCGGAGGCTGGACGCCGAGCACAAAGATCAGGATCATCGCCAGGATCGTCAGAACGGCAAACAGCTTGAAAACGCCTTCACCGAGGTTCCACGGGCCCATCTTGTCCCACTTCGACGTACCCCAGGCAAACAGACCCAGCGTGATCGGGATCGCGAAGGAGAAGAACAGGAAGATGACCGTGCAGGATACGACGATCGTGTAAACCGGCGTCTCGCCGATCGTTACGAGCGACGAGCCCCAGACGAACAGTACGGCAAGGATCGATCCAGTCCAGATCGCAGCTACCGGTGTACGGTAGGTCGGGCTAACCTTTGCCAGAGCCTTCGATGCCGGCAGGCCGCCATCACGCGAGAACGCGAAGATCATGCGGGAAACCGATGTCACCGTTGCCAGACCGCACAGCCATTGGCTGACCAGGATGGCGAGATAGAGAATGTCCTTGATGACCGGATTGACCTGCTCGGTCATCGCCCAGAAGAACACGTTCCAGCCCTGCTTGGCGGCCTCGTCCATGCTGGGGAGCAGCAAAACGAAGCTGCACAGCATGATATAGCCGAACAGTGCCGACCACAGAACCGAGGAAACCATGCCGCGCGGAACAGACGTTGCCGCCTTGACGGTTTCTTCCGACGTATGGGCGGAAGCGTCATAGCCGGTGATCGTATAGATCGGCAGAAGCAAGCCGAGCAGGAAGACCCAGGTGCCCGAAGTTGCCGGCCAGACATTGCCGCCGGCTTCGCCCGAATAGTTGGAGAACGTGAACAGGCGGCCGAACTCATAGGTGTCCGCTGCGGCAAGGCATACGACCGAAAGCGCGATCGCCGTTGCAAAGATCAGGTAGCCGGAGAAGTCCGTGAGCTTGGCCGTCAAGCCGATGCCCATGTGGTTGACGATTGCCTGAGCGCCGGTGATCACTACCAGGAAGAGGATACGGACTGTCGTGGTGTCTTCCAGGCCGAAATACGGCGTGCCGAACGAACCCATGAAAAAGTAATAGGTGCCGACATTGATAGCGCCGAGAACCGTGACGAGGCCGAGCAGGTTGAACCAGGCGGTAACCCAGCCGGTGAAACGGTTGCCGAGGATGGAGCCCCAGTGATAAAGGCCGCCGGCCGTCGGATAGGCGGAGCTGATCTGCGCCATGGCGACGGCGAAGACGAGAGAAACGAAGCAACCCAGCGGCCAGCCGATGCCGATCGCAGCACCGCCCGCACCCGAGGTTGCCTGGGCAAGCGAGTTGATGCCGCCGGAAAGAATGCAGATGATCGAGAAAGAAACGGCGAAGTTCGAGAAAGAGCTCATGCGCCGTTCGAGTTCTTGCGCATAGCCCATCGAATGGAGGACCTTCATGTCCTCATGTTTATCGGTATCTGAATAGTCTGACATGTTTTTCCCCTGTATCAGCCAGCTTCCAGCGGTATTGCCGGATGCCGAAATGCCAGTCCGCCCATGGAAGTCCATGGACCAGTCTCCGCGGACATGCCGCTCCCCAGGTCTTTTTATTGCGACAGTGCAGCCAGGCTTTCGTCCAGGATACCCGTCAGATAATCGGCCATGACCTTTTGGCCGATTTCATTTGAAACGAGATCGTTGCGGATCTCGACCATTACGTTGAGCAGGCCGTTCTTCAGGCCGTGCTGGATCAGAGTATGCGTGACACCGTCTGCCGGTCCATAGGGCTCGTTACGGCGTACCGCATAACGGGTTGTTTTTCCGGCAGCAGCCAGCATGGCATCCGCCAGCCGGCTATCCTCATCATGCAAGATGCCGATTTCGACATCGCGCCGCTTGCCGTGATAGACTGGCGTGAACGTGTGCATCGTCACCAGAACCGGCACGCGGCCCTGAGCTTTTCGCGCGGTGATAAAATCCGAGAGAGTGCGGGTGAAAGGCACGTAAAGTGCGTCCGTTCGCGCCTGCCGCTCGGCTGGTGAAATTGCTGCATTACCGGGTATTTCAAAGATTTCGCTGACTGGCGGCATCGCCGCTTCCGCTTCCGGCGGACGGTTGCAATCATAGACCAGGCGGGAAAAACGCTGGTAGATCAATGCAGCGTCGAGGCTTTTGACCAAAAGCTGTGCGACAGCAAGTGCGCCGGGATCCCAGGCGATATGGCTTTTGAGAGCATCCTCGGAAAGCCCAAGCGAACCCATCTTTTCCGGAAGGCGGCGGGAGGCGTGTTCACAGACCAGGAGGACCGGGCTCAGCGCTTCCGGGTTTTCCACTGCTACGGGCGATCCATCCGCCTCTGTCAAAAGTCCCGTCAACTCCGGTCCCCTTCCGGTTGCCTGATCGGCACCACGCATATCCCGGATAGGCTCAAAGCCCCTGAAACCAGACGTGGAAGCAAATGGCGGACGGCCGGTGATTTTCCTCAATTCACCGGCGACTACCGATACTGAAAAGAATTCTTCACGTTTTCTTTCGTGTCAATCGGAATCTGAAACGATCTCTTCAAAAAATCAATTGACTCGAATTGTGACAGCGATGTTTACTCTGTCACAAAGCTGGCAGAGACCGGCCCAGGGGATGAATTTTGACCAATACCGCAGGCACTATGACGGTGTCGGATGTGATCAACGCCCATTTTGCCGTGCTCACCCGCGCGGAAAAACAGTTGGCAGCGACGCTTCTCGACAACTATCCGGTCTCCGGACTCGGCAGCATCACGACTGTTGCCGAGAATGCCGGCGTGTCGACGCCGACGGTCGCCCGCATGGTGCAGAAGATCGGCTTCCGCGGATTTCCCGATTTCCAGTCGCGCCTCCATCAGGAACTCGAAGCAACCATCTCAAATCCGATCAGCAAACATGACCGCTGGGCCGCCAATGCGCCGGGCACGCATATTCTCAACCGTTTCGCCGATGCGACGATGAACAATCTGCGCGAGACGCTGGCGCAGCTGGAAACCGCCGATTTCGACGGCGCCGCCGCGATGATTGCCGAGCGCAAGCGCAATATCTATCTCGTCGGCGGCCGCATCACCCGCGCTCTTGCCGACTATTTCTTCACGCATCTTCAGGTCATCCGCTCCGGCGTCACCCAGATCGCCTCCAATTCCAGCTCCTGGCCGCATTACGTGCTCGATATGAAAAAGGGCGATGTCCTGATCATGTTCGACATCCGCCGCTACGAGCAGGAGATGGAAACGCTGTCGCGCATCGCCCGCGAACGCGGCGTGGAAATCATCCTGTTCACCGACCAGTGGAGTTCGCCTATCGCCAAATCGGCGCGGTGCGTCTTTCGCATCCAGATCGAAGCGCCTTCGGCCTGGGACAGCTCGGTCGTAACCCTGTTTGCCGTCGAAGCGCTGATCGAAGCCGTGCAGAGTTCCATCTGGGACGAGACACATGACCGGATGAAAACGCTCGAAGGGCTGTTCGATTCAACGAGGCTTTTTCGGAAGCCGCTTTAGGAGGGAAAGTGCCTACGGAGCGTGGCGCCGGGTTGACCGGTGCGGGGATGCCGCGATCCGCAATTCAAGACAAACACGTGACGCCGGCACCCAGGCGGAAGTAAATTTTGAAAATGAAATGAAGGTGTTCCGCCTGCGAACGTCTGGCCGCAAAGGAGACAACACCTGTCACATAAGCTTCATCGGACCCCAGTATCAGCTTCCTCGAAGTTGACTGAAATAACCCAAAGGAGAAGACCAGTGATTTCACACATGCGCCGCCTGCTTTCGCTTTCGACCGCCATGGTCATGGCATCGACCGCCATCGCCGCCGCTGAACCGAGCGCCGAACTGATTGCCGCTGCCAAGGCAGAAGGCACCCTGACGACCATCGCCCTGCCCCACGACTGGTGCGGCTACGGCGGCGTCATCGAAGGCTTCAAGGCCAAGTACGGCCTGAAGGTCAACGAACTCAACCCGGACGCCGGCTCGGGTGACGAAATCGAAGCCATCAAGGCCAACAAGAACAACAAGGGCGACCAGGCTCCTGACGTGATCGACGTCGGTCTCTCGTTCGGCCCGTCCGCCAAGGCCGAAGGCCTGATCCAGCCTTACAAGGTAGCAACCTGGGATTCGATCCCGGACACAGCCAAGGATCCTGAAGGTTACTGGTATGGCGACTATTACGGCGTCATGGCCTTCGAAGTGAACAAGGACCTCGTCAAGGAAAGCCCGAAGGATTGGGCCGACCTGCTGAAGCCGGAATATGCCAACATGGTGGCTCTGGCCGGTGACCCGCGCACCGCCAACCAGGCAATCTCGGGCGTTTTCGCAGCTGGCCTTTCGGGCGCCGGCGGTGATGTTGCCAAGTCCGGCGAAGCAGGTCTTGCCTTCTTCAAGGAACTGAATGCCAAGGGCAATTTCGTTCCGGTCATCGGTAAGTCGGCTCCGCTCGCACAGGGCACCACCCCGATCATCCTGCGTTGGGACTACAATGCGCTGTCCGACCGTGACACGCTCGCCGGCAACCCGCCGGTCGACGTCGTCATCCCGGCTACGGGCGTTGTTGCCGGCGTCTACGTCCAGGCAATTTCGGCCTACGCTCCGCATCCGAATGCTGCAAAGCTGTGGATGGAATACCTGTATTCCGACGAAGGTCAGCTCGGCTGGCTGAAGGGCTATTGCCATCCGATCCGCTTCAATGATCTTGCCAAGAACAACAAGATCCCGCAGGACCTGCTCGACAAGCTGCCGCCGGCCGCTGCCTATGAAAAGGCCGTATTCCCGACGCTCGAACAGCAGGAAGCCTACAAGGAAGTCATCACCAAGGGCTGGGATACAGTCGTTGGCGCCAACGTACAGTAAGACTGTCGCAACAAGGCCTTCCCGCGACCGCGCGGGAAGGCTATTTTTCAATCTTTACAAGACGGTTTCCGGATGAGCGCCAACAGGGCCATTGATTTGAAGAAGACGGCCATCGACTGGCTCGGCATTACGCCGTTCCTGCTGTTTGCAGTGATGTTCCTGGTTGCCCCGACGCTCTATCTCGTCACCGGCGCCTTCCTCAATCCGGCGGGCGAATTCACCTTCGAGAACATTGGCGGGCTGTTTACCGACAAGATTGTCGCCTCCTACTGGATCTCCATCAAGATCAGTCTGGCCTCCTCCATCGGTGGCGCCCTGATCGGCTTCTGGCTCGCCTGGGCCGTGGTTCTCGGAGGCCTGCCCTCCTGGATCCGCTCGTCGCTGCTGACTTTTTCGGGCGTCGCCTCCAATTTTGCCGGCGTGCCGCTCGCCTTTGCCTTTCTGGCGACGCTGGGCCGCACCGGTCTCGTCACCATGATCCTGCGCGATTGGTTTGGCATCAACCTCTATGCCACCGGTTTCAATCTGTTGAGCTTCATTGGCCTGACGATCACCTACATGTATTTCCAGATTCCGCTGATGGTGCTGATCATCACGCCTGCACTCGACGGACTGAAGAAGGAATGGCGCGAAGCTGCCGAAATCCTTGGCGCAACCAACAGGCAATACTGGACCAAGGTTGCCCTGCCGATCCTGTTCCCGAGCATTCTCGGCACGACGCTGCTTCTGTTCGCCAATGCGTTTGGTGCCATCGCGACGGCCTATTCGCTGACCGGCTCCACCTTCAACATCGTCCCGATTCAGCTCTACGCCCAGATCCGCGGCGACGTTCTGCACAACCCCAATCTCGGTTACGCCCTGGCGCTCGGCATGATCGTCATCACCGGCATTTCCAACCTCATCTATATCTGGCTGCGCATGCGTGCTGAACGGTGGCAGAAATGAAGACACAAAAAATCAGTGCCTGGATCGCGGTTTTCTTCGGTGCTTCCTACTTCATCATCCCGCTGATCGCCACATTCGAATTCTCGCTGCGCATGCGCCGTGGCGAATATTCCTTCGATGCGTATCGCTCGGTCTTCTCGGACGTCCAGTTCCGTGAATCCTTCAGCTACTCGATCGTGATGGCGATCCTGACGATCGTCTTCGGGGTGCTTCTGGTCGTACCGACCGCCTACTGGGTTCGCCTGCGCCTGCCGCAGATGCGGCCGGTCGTCGAGTTCATCACATTGATGCCGCTGGTCATCCCGGCTATCGTCATCGTCTTCGGTTATCTGCGGATCTACAACTCGTCGTCCTACATCCCGTTCACGGGCTCGGCGCGGGGCACGGACCTGCTGCTGATGTTCTCGTTCATGACGCTGTCGCTGCCCTACATGTACCGCTCGGTGGATACCGCAATGCGCACCATCGATGTCGGCACGTTGACGGAAGCAGCCCAAAGTCTCGGCGCCTCCTGGCCGACCATCATGTTCAAGTGTATCTTCCCCAATGTGATGAGCGGCGTTCTATCCGGCGCCTTCATCACCTTTGCCATCGTCATCGGCGAGTTCACCATGCCGTCGCTGCTTAACCGCCCGGCCTTCGGTCCCTATCTGCAGCTGATCGGCGCCAACCGCGCCTATGAGCCGCCGGCGCTCGCGGTCATCGCGTTCGCCATCACCTGGGGATGCATGATTCTTCTGCAGCTCGTCTCCCGTTTCAGCAAATCGGCTCCCGCCAAGCCCTGAGGTATTGATCGTCCATGTCCTTTCTCGAACTCTCAGGCATTCAGAAGAGCTTTGGCCCCGTCCAGGTGGTCAAGGATTTCGATATGACCATCGAAAAGGGAGAATTCGTCTCCTTTCTCGGACCGTCAGGCTGCGGCAAGACGACAATCCTGCGCATGATCGCCGGCTTCGAAACGCCGTCGGCCGGAACGGTTCTCATCAACGGCCGCAACCAGAATGAGCTGAAACCGAACCAGCGCAATATCGGCATGGTCTTCCAGGCCTATGCGCTGTTTCCGAACATGACCGTGCACGACAATGTCGCCTTCGGCCTGAAGATTGCCGGCATGGATAAATCGGCGGTCGATGCCCGCGTCAAGGAAATGCTCGGCCTCATCCATCTTGACCACCTCGCCGATCGCTACCCATATCAGATGTCCGGCGGCCAGCAGCAGCGTGTGGCGCTTGCCCGTGCGCTTGCGCCAAAGCCCCAGGTGCTGCTGCTCGACGAGCCGCTATCGGCGCTCGATGCCAAGATCCGCGTATCGCTGCGCGAGGAAATTCGCCAGATCCAGCAGCAGCTCGGCATCACCACGGTTTTCGTGACCCACGACCAGGAAGAGGCCCTTTCGATCTCCGACCGCATCGTTGTCATGAACGCGGGCCGCGCTGACCAGATCGGCACGCCGTTCGACATCTACAACAAGCCGGCCACACGCTTCGTTGCCTCTTTCGTCGGGACACTCAATCTGATCGAAGCCAAGGTCGTCGATCCGGCAACAAACCGGATCATCATTGGCGATCAGCAAATCACCTTGCGCGAACCGCTCGGCTCGAGTGCCAAGGCGGGCGACAAGGTCTCGCTGGCACTGCGCCCGGAGGCGGGATCGATCGCCGAAGGTGCCAAGGGCGACACAGCCCTGACCGGCGCAGTCGTCTCTTCGAACTTCCTCGGCTCGGTCATCCGTACCCGCATGAAGGTCGGCGACGCTGTCATCTCATTCGACATGTTCAACGCGCCCGGGCTGATGCCGCCGGCTGTCAGCGAAATCGCCACACTGCGGTTCACCGCAAGCGACCTTCTGATCATTCGCGAATAACCGCAACGCGCAAAAAATATGTTTCAGGCGACGGATTTTCAGGAAAAATCTGTCGCCTTTTTCATTGTACGCGTCGCTCACCGCATTTGACGCCCGCCTGCCAATCCTTATAGTTGACCATGCACGTTCTCAGGGCGGGGTGAAACTCCCCACCGGCGGTAACGGGGAGCAATTCCCGGAGCCCGCGAGCGCTTCATGTCCCTATGTTAGCAGAGAGACAGGAAGGTCAGCAGATCCGGTTGAATTCCGGAGCCGACGGTTAAAGTCCGGATGAAAGAGAGCAAGCAGATCAGGCGGCGCCTTGTCACAAGGGGTCTCCGCGCCTGCGTGTTCGCCCAAGGGGATCATTGAAAAATGGCAACCTTGAAAGGCCAGACTGACATGACTATCGCTTCCCATCCGACCCAGAAAATCGCCATCATCCGCGCGCGCTGGCACGCCGATATCGTCGATCAATGCGTCAACTCCTTCGTCGCACACTGGCAAAAACTCGGCGGCAGTGCCTCCGACGTCGAAATCTTCGACGTCCCTGGCGCGCTTGAAATTCCGCTGCACGCCCAGACACTGGCCAAGACCGGCCGCTTCTCGGCCATCATCGGCTCGGCGTTCGTCGTCGACGGCGGTATCTACCGTCACGATTTCGTTGCCGGAACGGTGCTCGACGGCATGATGCGCGTTCAGCTCGACACCGGCGTGCCGGTGCTCTCGACAGTGCTCACGCCGCACAACTTCCAGGAATCCGAACAGCATATTCGCTTCTTTACCGACCATTTTGTCGTCAAGGGCGTAGAGGCGGCCAATGCCTGCTCGCAGATTTTGGCGGCGCGGGCAAAGCTGGCGTTGATCAACGCCTGATATCGCGCGCATGGGAAGGGCAGGCTATCCCGCCCTTCCCGCTACCGCCGTTCTCCCAGCCAATATTGCCGGGCGCAGCCAAACCGGGGCGCGATGCGATCGTTGGCAATGACCGCTGATGCCCGCCGCTGATTGCGGCCACCGTGGACCGCGCGATTTGGAACGATGGTGTAACCATCGCTGATAAGCTGCAGCTTGAATTCGGCGAAGTGGCGCCTGAAGCCGCTTTTCACATGGCTCAAAGGGTATCGCCATCCGTTTCTACATGCTCTGATCAAAATGACCGAGTAGAGCCGGGCACTGATAATCCGTGCGTCATCTTCGGAGATCACTTTGTCAGGAGAAAAGCCATCGTCCGGCGAACCCGGCGGCACGCTCGAAAAAACCAGAGCAAGCGCGATACATCCTCCCAATGTCGCTTTCACCGCAGCCTCCCTCGCAGCCTCAAGCCCCCCGTTCCTCCACTCTTTCAGAGGAAGACAGGATCGCACATGGCGGGCAGAGCACAAAACTATTATTTAGGAAAACGTAATATACGTCAGCAAAGATGGCGCCGCTAATCGAGTGCGATATACCCGATTCCCTTCCTGCCGATCTCGTCCACCGATTCCTCATAGCCAGCATCCGCATAGCGGATCACGCCGAGTGACGTGTCGTTGGTCAGCGCATGGTTCAGCCGCTCGGCCCCCGCCTCCGTGCCGTCGGCGACGACCGTAACCCCACAGCTGGTCATGTAACCGGCATAGCCGCCGCCGCCAGAGTGGACGACGACGAGATCGGCCATCGAGGAGCAGAGCAGCATCGCATCAAGCAGAGGCCAGTCGGCAATGGCATCGGAACCATCTTTCATACGTTCGGTCATGATGTTCGGATGCGCCATGGCACCGGCATCGAGATGATCACGGGAAAAGGCAATCGGTCCCTTCAGCTCACCGGAGGCGACGAGAGCATTGACCGCCACCGCCAGCTGCGTCCGCTCGCCATGACCAAGCCAGGCGATGCGGGCGGGCAGGCCTTCGAAGGGAACGTTTTCGCGGGCGAGTCTTATCCAATTGGTCACGATCTTGTTGTCCGGAAACATCTCCAGCAACAGATCGTCGATGCGGGCGATATCGCTTTCCTCGCCGGACAGCGCTATCCAGCGGAAGGGGCCGATTGCCCGGGCAAACAGCGGGCGCAGATAGGCCTCGGTGAAGATGCGGATATCGAAGGCATTGGCAACGCCACCTTCGCGCGCCTGGGTGCGGATCAGGTTGCCATTGTCGAAGACTTCCGATCCCTTGGCCTGGAATTCCAGCATCGCCTTGACGTGGTCGACGATGGAGGCGCGGCTGGCCGCCATCAACTGTCCCTGCCCGTCGACACGAAGCCGCTTGACCTCCTCAAGGCTCATGCCCTTCGGCACATAGCCATAGACCAGGTCATGCGCCGAGGTCTGGTCGGTGACGATATCCGGCACAATGCCGCGCCGGGCTATTTCCGGATAAAGCGCAGCCGCATTGCCGACGAGGCCGATGGAGGTGGCGCGCTTCTCCTTGACGGCCTGATCGATCATCGCAAGTGCCGTATCGAGGTCCGGCGCCACATGTTCGAGATAGCCGATCGCCTTGCGTTTTTCGGCGCGGATGGGATCGATATCGATGCACAGGATCGCGGCGCCCGCCATGCGTCCAGCCAGCGGCTGTGCGCCTCCCATGCCGCCCAGGCCCGCCGTCAGGATGAACCGCCCGGCGAGATCGCCGCCGAAGCGGTTTTCAGCAATGCGCATGAAGATTTCGTAGGTGCCCTGGATGACGCCCTGGCTGCCGATATATTGCCATGCGCCGGCCGTCAGCCCGCCCCAGCAGATCAGCCCCTGCTTTTCCAGTTCGTAGAACACTTCGGCCTTTGCCCATTGGCCGACGATATTGCAGTTGGCCATGATCACCAGCGGCGCCTTGGCATGGGTCTTCAAGAGCCCCACAGGTTTGCCCGACTGGATAACCAGCGTCTGATCCTCGTCCATCTCCAGCAATGTCTTGACGATAGCCCTGTGCGACGCCCAATTGCGTGCTGCTTTGCCGAGAGCGGCGTAGACGATCAGATTGTCCGGATCCTCACCCACCGACAGCACGTTTTCCATCAGCCGCAGCAACGCCTCCTGCCGCCAGCCTTTGGCCCGTAGTTCAGGACCGCCGGGGATCGGAAAATTCGGGTGACGCGGGTTAGGCTTGGGCATGATGATGTCCTCTGAAACTTGATGGGACTGGAAAGCCCCTCACCCTGGCCCTCTCCCCGCAGGCGGGGAGAGGGAACGACGGAGGTTGCCGCATGTCCCTTCTCCCCGTTCACGGGGAGAAGGTGGCCGAGAGGCCGGATGAGGGGCAACCAAAGAGATGAAGTATAATAACGCGGCGCCTTGCGCCGACCCTCCCCCTCAAAGGGAGGGTGAAAGTGCATATTTCGCCAGTTCGATCCCCATCGCCTTCTCCACCGAAGGATAGACGCTCGGATCAAGCACGCTGGACGCCAGCGGAATAACGGTCTTCGGCACATGCAGCACGAAAATCTTCATGCCAACCTGCAACTGACCGACACTCAGTGGTTCACCCTCTGGCGACAGAGTGGTGATGACGTCGGGGAAGGTCGCAAGCCGCGTGCCGTCGGCATCCTCGACGGCCATATATTCGTTCATGACATGGAGTACCGTCGAGTCATCGCCCGTCCCTAGAGTCACCGTGCCGATATCGAAGGCTTCCTTGGTGTAGACGACGGACTTGTCGGTTATCGTGCCTTCTGCCAGGATTGTTCCATTGGTGGTCTTGGCAATCGTCTCGATGATGGCGCTACCGCCTTTGCCTTCCGCTGCGATAATCGCCTCACCCAGAGTCAGGGCCAGCGAAATCCCGCCAAGGGCCGCATTGTTGCGGACATAGGACGCCCGCAGCGGATTGCGGCAGGAGGCTATGAAACCGCCGGACATATCGGATGCGGTGCGCAGGATCGGCGAAACCTTGGCAGTGGCGCCACGGACCACCAGTTCGATATAGCGGTTCTCGTCACGATTGCCGCCAACCGCCGTCTGGATCATCTGCTCGGGCGAGCCGGCCATGCCGATCGATCCCATATCGCCGGTCGGATGCGCGCGCATGTCGCCAACGGCATCGAGAACCTTGGTGCCGAGGATCGCCGAGGGTAGCCAGCCGTTCAACGTCGACGACTTGCCGTTTTGCCCGACCATCAAGGCCGAAACCTTCTCGCCAAGCGCCTCCTGCAGCAGCTCGACCGCCTTGACGTAGTCGACGCCACGCATCTCCCAGGGTGTGGTCGAGGCCGGCGCGCCGATGGCTGCAGCCGTCGCCACCCAATCGTTCGCATCAAGCTCGTCGATGGAGACCAGTTCGGGCTTGCCGATCGACACGGCCGCATAACCCAGCATGCGGCCATGATCGGCCCAGCCGCCGCCGCCCGCCGCATAGACCGATCCGCCCTTGACGGCCGCCTCGACGTCCTTTTCCGTGAGTATCCGGCCCATCACTGCTCTCCCTGTAAATCGCTGTCGAGTTTGCGAACCGCTTCGAACAACACTGCCGTGCCGAGCGCGATATCGTCGTTTTCCGCCCATTCGTCCGGCGTGTGCGAGCGCCCCTCGCGGCAGGCGATGAAGATCATCGCCGACTTGGAAATTCGCGCCATCCAGGCGGTATCGTGACCGGCACCCGATGCCATGCGCCGACGCCTGGCGCCAACGCGGTCGCAGGCCTGTTCGAGATTGTGCATCACCAGCGGATCGGCGGGCGTCGGAAAATTGTCCGAAATCAGCTTTGGGGAGGCGATCGAAACACCGGTTTCGCGCTGGATATCGACAGCGATCTGATCGATCTCTGCAATGAACCTCTCCATGTCCGGCCGCAGCTCGGCCCGCGCATCGATCAGGATGCGGGCGCGGGACGGAACGACATTGGCAGCATTCGGCTCGATCGAAAATTCTCCGACCGTCGCCGTGAAATGCCCCTCGCCCTTTGCGTAATCCAGCGCCAGCCGTTCGACCTCGCCGACCATACGCGCAGCCGCCACCAGCGCATCGCGTCTGTGGCCCATCGGCGTAGTGCCTGCATGGTCTGCCTGACCTTCGAAAAGGATCTCGACGCGAGTAATACCGGCAATCGCCGTCACGATACCGATATCGCAGCGCTCGGCCTCGAGCACCGGCCCCTGTTCGATATGCAGTTCCAGAAACGCCCTGATGTCCGAGCGTTTCTGCCGGGCCAGCCGCGAGGGGTCGCCACCCGCATCGATCATACCCTGACGCAGAGTCAGCTCTCCCTGCGTCCGGCTCAGCCACCCATCCGGGATCAATCCCGCCAAACCACGGCTGCCAATACAGGAAACACCGAAGATCGACACTTCCTCGGCCAGGAAATCGATAACCTCCAGATCATGATCAAGCCGGATACCAGCCTCGTTGAGCGCCTGCGCCACTTCCAGTGCCGCCGCCAACCCCGCGATACCATCGAAACGCCCGCCTTCCGGCACCGTATCGGAATGCGACCCGAGCATGATCGTGCCAAGCGCGGACTTGCGCCCCTTGCGGCGGCCGATCAGATTGCCGGACGCATCGATCCGGGTTTCCAGTCCCGCCGCCTTGAAACGCTGCTCAAGAAAGGCACGGCCCTCCAGAAACAGAGGTGTAAAGGCGCGGCGCGTGTAAGGTTTATCCGGCTCGGTGATCCGGGCAAGCCCCTTGATCAGATCGGCAATACGGCTTGCATTGACGGGCAGATTGGTTTCCACCGCGCTCATCAGAGCGCCTCGCGCAGCGGCAGGCTGGCGAGCGGCCGGACGAATTGACCGGCCCCCGGCGCTGCCAGCACCGTCTTGCCGTCATAAACCTGTGCGCCCCGGTTATAGGTGGCAGCCACCCGCCACGGCAGGCGAATGCCGTTGTAAGGCGACCAGCCGACAACATTGTTGCCGCTTTCAGCCGCATCATAGGTATAGGGCTCCGGTATCAGCACAGCGATATCCGCATCCTTGCCGGTTTCGAGAGCACCCTTCTGGTGATCCAGCCGGAAATGGCGGGCTGGATTAAGCGCCATCAGTTCGGCTGCGCGTGTCAGCGGAATACCGCGTTCCAGTGCACCCTTGATGAACAGCGGGATCATCACTTCCAGCCCCGGCACGCCGGACGCATTGGCCAGCATGTCCGGATTGGTCTTGCGATTTTCCGACCAGCTGACGTGATCGGTCGAGACCATCGTCACCTTGCCGTCAGCCACATGCCGCCAGAGTTTCTCGACTTCAGCCCGCGGCCGGATCGGCGGGTTGATTTTCGCTTTACCGCCCAACCGCTTCACATCGTTTTCCTCATCGAGGATGAGATAGTGGATGCAGCATTCGATCGTGGCGTGGAAACCCTGAGCCCGGTAGGCGGCCGCGATATCGTAGCCCCGCCCGACGGAGCAATGCACGACATGGGCCGGGCAACCGGTGGCCGCCCCCGTTTCATAAATCTGGTTGGTCGCAAGCAACTCCGTCAGCGGCGGGCGCGACAGGCCATGGGCACGGTAATCGGTAATCCCCGCCGCCTTGACCTTGTCTATTGCGGCCCGCACCGCCTCGTCGTCCTCGTTGTGCACGCCCGCAGCCAGACCGGTTGGCGCGATGGCTGCAAAACAATCCTCCAGCAGGCCGGCCGGAATGCGCGGAAAGCGTTTCGGGTCCGTACCGAAGGTCGAGAACTTAAAGGCGGCAACACCAGCGGCAACCATTTCGCCAATTCGCGCCGGGCCTTCCTCCGGGTCGATCGTGCCATAGAGCGCGAAATCGACACGCGCCTGTTTTCCGGCGTGATCGATCTTGCGTTGCACCGCTTCCGCCGAGCAAACCAGATTGCCCTCGTCATAGGGCATATCGACAATCGTCGTGACGCCACCGGCAGCAGCCGAGCGCGTCGACCAGATGAAATCCTCCTGGTCTTTCTGGGACAGCGAATGCGTCTGCGCATCGATGGCGCCAGGCAGGATCAGGGCCGTGCCCAAATCATGGCGTTCGCGCGCAGACGGCATGGCACCCTGCCCGACCAGGCCCACCTTGCCATCACGCACGGCGACAAACCCGCCTTCGACGACACGATCGGCCAGAACTACAGTGCCTTTCAAAACCAGATCGAAGTCAGACATCTTTGTTTCCTCTACTGTCCGAGCGCGAAGAAAGTATCGAATTCCGGCATTGGCGCCGCTGTTACGATTTCCTCCAGCAAACGGCCGCAGGCAAAATCATGATGCAGCACCTCGATTTCTTTCGAGAGCGGCCGGTCCTTAAGATAGGTGGGGCTGACGGCGCGCACGCGATCATAGGCAATCCGGGTGACGCCTTGTGGCGTATCGCCGAGCAAATCGACCGCCTGGGCCGAGAGCATCGCCTCGATCGCCGCCATTTGCCGGAGATCGCGGACCTGGGTTTCCATACGCTCGACGATCAGAGGCAGGAAAGTCGCCTCCTCCTCCAGTCCACCGGCAACGACGATCGACTGCGCTGACAAGGGAACCGCCAACGACTGGACGCGCATATAGAGTTCCACCACCAGCTTCATCAGTGGCCCGAGACCGCTAGCAATCTCGCCCGGTGCAACGAGGTTGACCGGCAGGTTTCGCCGCACGCCGTTGGACAGAAGGACGCAGCGGTTCAGCACATTGCGCGCCACATGCGAAAAGGCGATCTGTGCGGTCTCGATGTAAAGCGTCGTCGTCAGCGGCAGCGAGGCGCCGGACGAGTGAACCTGCCCGCCCAGCACGACCGGATTGTCGTCGGACAGATAGGTCGCATCGACAAGGCGTTCGGCAGCGACCAGCAGCGTATCGACCACCGCGCCAAAGACCTGTGCCGTCATGCGCAGGCTCAATGGATCGTGAATTGCTGTCGGCAACGGCCAGTCGACACAATCGGACTGACCGTAGAGCCATGAGCCGACCAGCGCTTCGCCACGCGTTCCCAGCGTCGCCGCGACCCGCCATGGGTCGGCCGACGCGCCAAGTGCAAGCGACGACATCAGCCCGGTGGTCATCAGCACGCGCACGGCCGAGGCGGCCTCGCGCAAAACGTCAGCGGCAGCAGCAAATGCCGTCGCATTGACGCTCAGCGCCGCAAGAGCGTCGCGCGGCAGCATGACAAAGGGCGAAAGTCCGGCACGCCGCAGGGCCTCACCGGCATCCAGTAACTCGTCCTGGTAGAAGGCCTGCCCGGTACCCGTCAGGACAGAAGCAACCTGCCCCATCAGGCCTATATCAGCGCAGCCGATCGAGCCATGGCGATGCACCGCCGGCACGACGTTCCGTTCAAGAAGCCCCAGGAAAGCCTTGACCAGTTCGACGCTGCAGCCCGTATGGCCGCCAAGCGCGGTATTGATACGGATGGCGATGGCCTTGCGCACAATGGCCTGAGAAAACAGCGGGCCGGTACCGAAATGGTGCGCCTTGACCAGAGCCGTGTTGAATTCCACCAGATCATCGACAGTCCAAAGCCGGTCCTTCATCGAGCCGACGCCGGTATTGGCGCCATAGACCGGCAGACCCATGGCGATGCGATCGGCGATGACTTTGTGGGCCGTGTCGACCCGTTCAAACGATTGCTCGGAAACAACTGGCACGAACAGACCGGAGCCGATTTTCTCCAGTGCGGAGAATTCGAGCGGATTGCCGTTGAGGACGATGGTTTTCACCGATGCATGCATGCTTTGACTCACCTTGTTGGCAGCATGCTATGCCCAATATCCCGGTTTATGTTATATCCCAAAAATGAAACACGAGATGCCGGTAACCGTACAGATCGGCACGGGTTTATAATTTGGCTTCATGGGATCAAACCACCGATGGACATTGCCACCCTTTCCCTGGTCCACGCGATCCTTGAGCATCACGGAATCCGCCGGGCAGCAAAGGCAAGCGGCAGGCCACCCGCAAGTGTCAGCGCCGCTCTGAAACGGTTCGAAGCTGCCATCGCAGTCCCACTCGTCCGGCGCGACCGCGGCAATCTGGTGCCGACGCTGGAGGCACAAAGCCGGATGGCGGACCTTACTGCGGCAAACGCGGCGATCCAGTTGCTGTTACGGCCTTCACCGACCTCAAATCTTCAGGCAGAACCTCACCCATCGTATGAGGTCTTCCAGCAAACTCCCTCTTCTCCCCAGCGGGGAGAAGGTGGCCCGAAGGGCCGGATGAGGGGGACGGTAAGTTCCGAAACCGCGGAAAGAGCCCCCTCATCGCCTCGCATCCGCTCGGCACTTCTCCCCGCCGGGGAGAAGAGGGAAAGCATCGCCAACGCTGACATTCGCGGTTCGATATTCGTCCGGCCCATACCCTCCATCAGCCTGACAGCACTGGAGCGCTTCGTCACGGTCGCCCGTAGCGGCAGTATCCGTGGCGCGGCAAAGGTTTCGGCAACCGGCCAACCGCAGCTGACACGGCAGATGAACGACCTGGAGCGGGATCTCGGCTATGCGCTGATGCTCCGTTCGGCCTCCGGCATCACCTGCACGGCCCAAGGGCTGGCGGCAATCCCGGTCATTGAAAATCTGCTGGAAATCTGGCGCAGGCTGTCCCGCGCGTCCGGCGACCGCTTCCGCCGCGCGGCGGCGACCTGGCGTTTCGGCTCGGTCATGCCGCTCGGTCCGGAAAGCGAGATCGCCCGCATGCTGGCAGCACTGACGGCCAAGTGGCATCGTGCCCGGCCGCGCCAGCCGCTGTTCGTGTCGAGCGCCACTGCCGACGAACTAATCGCCGGATTGAAGAACCGCCGCTTCGACGTGGTTCTACTCGATTTGGAAAGCTACCCATCGGAATTCGAAGGCAAGCTGATTTCGCGCACGCCCTTGGCGTTGGCTGGTCATCCCTCACTCTTTGCAAAACACGGTGACGATATCGGCGCATTGCTGCAATCCAATCCGATTGCGGTCCCGAGCCTGAAGAGTGGTTTGCGCCAGCAGGCCGCCCATTTTATCGACGCGGCGCTAAGTGAACAGGAACGCAGCCGGCTGACATTGACCGAGGTTGATTCGATCCCGGTCATCCTCAATCTGGTAACGGATCACGGCTATCTTTCAGTGTTGCCGGAAAGCTCGGCCGCCCGCGTGCGAAACGCCCCGGCCATGCGCAGGCTCGGCCCGAATTACATGCAAAGCCTGTCGCTGGCCTGGCAGAAAAACGCGCTTTCGCGGCAGGTGGCGGAAGCCATGCTCAGTATGATGACGGCGGAAGAAACAGCCGGCATCGCAGTTGCTTTCGATTGAATCACTTCCTGCGCGACGGGCGCCAAACCTCTGATCCGACTCATCAATCCGTCACCTGTTGAATCAATGCATGAACTTACCCTCTCAGCTCTTCAGCTTGACGCGCCTGCGCGTCTCGCTTGGGCTTTCACGGTAATGAGCGCGATAACTCCGTGAGAAGGCCGAGGATGAATTGAAGCCGGTGACAGCGGCTATATCGGCGAAATCGGCTCGCGTTTCGATCACCTTGCGCCGCGCGGCATTGAGCCGGAGCGCCAGATAATGGGCATGCGGCGCCACTCCCATCGTCTCCTGAAACAGGTCCTGCAAATGACGGGCGCTGACACCCGTGCGGCGGGCGAGACGGGCAAGCGTCAGTGGCACCTCGACGGTCTCTTCCATCAGCTTGACGGCCATACCCACCCGCGCATCGAGAATGCGCATATTGCCGATCGCAGGGACTTGCAGCAGATCGCCGCGCGTGCGCTCCTGCTCGTAGATGAACAGTCGTGACACTTCGAGCGCCAGCGAATAGCTGTGCTGGCGGCGGATCAATTCGAGCATCAGGTCGAGCGTCGGCAGCGAACCGCCAGTAGTGATGCGCTTGCCATCAATGACGAAACGCTCGCGCACCGTGGTGATCTGCGGATAGGCGGCCGCAAAATCCTCGAAATCCTCCCAGTGGTTGGTCGCCGAGAAATTGTCGAGAAGGCTGGTCTCCGCAAGAAGCCAGGTGCCGGCTTCGATCCCGGCCACCACCTCGCGATGCCGTGCCGTTCGCGACAAGAGCATCTTCAATTGCGTGGTCGCGTAGGCCTGCCAGTTGTAGCTCGAGAGCACAAACAGCGGGGCCGTCTCATTCTGCGGCCGGAATGGCCTGGCAACAGGAATGGGAATACCGCTCTTGGTCTCGATCGGCTGGCCGTCCGGGCTGAAAATCGTCCAGTCATAGAGTACCTTTCCGGCAATACGGTTGGCGGCGCGAAGCGGCTCGATGACCGACGCGGCGAGGATCAGATTGGTCTCCGGCAACACCAGCAAGTCGAGATGCTGGGTTCCATCGCTTGGAACGAGCATTCGTCCATCTCCAGCTTCTGGTTCCGAGAATGTATAACAGACATCCGTTAAAGAAAAGCAGAGCCGTCATTCTTGGCTCGTAATGCACCTCAAGAACAAGGGGAGGCCTTTTATGCCATTGAGCATGAACCGCGACGTTTTCATCACCTGTGCCGTCACTGGGTCCGGCGACACCGCCGGCAAGTCGCCGCATGTGCCACGATCGCCAAAGCAAATTGCCGCATCGGCCATCGATGCTGCCAAGGCGGGTGCCGCCATCGTCCATTGTCATGTGCGTGATCCGGAGACCGGCGCACCCAGCCGCCGCAACGATCTCTACAAGGAAGTCACCGATCTCATCCGCTCCGCCGATGTCGATGTGGTCTTGAACCTTACGGCCGGTATGGGTGGAGACATGATTTTCGGCAATGTCGAAAGCCCGCTGCCGCTCAATCCCAATGGTACCGACATGGCCGGCGCCACCGAGCGCGTCTCCCATGTCGCCGAATGCCTGCCGGAAATCTGCACGCTCGATTGCGGCACGATGAACTTTTCTCTCGGCGATTACGTCATGACCAACACGCCGTCGATGCTGCGGGCCATGGCCAAGATGATGACCGATCTCGGTGTGCGCCCGGAAATCGAAGCTTTCGATACCGGCCATCTCTGGTTCGCCAAGCAGCTTGTTGAAGAAGGCCTGATCGAGGATCCGGTCCTGATCCAGCTCTGCATGGGCATTCCGTGGGGCGCGCCCGACGACCTCAACACCTTCATGGCGATGGTCAACAACGTGCCTCAGAACTGGACCTTCTCGGCCTTCTCGATTGGCCGCAACGCACTCGCCTATCCGGCAGCCGCGGTGCTCGCCGGCGGCAATGTCCGCGTCGGGCTGGAAGACAATCTCTACGTCGGCAAGGGCCAGCTCGCCACCAACGCGCAGCTTGTCGAAAAAGCCGTCGGCGTCATCGAAGGCATGGGCGCCCGGATTATCGGCCCGGCCGAGGTGCGCGAAAAGCTGAAGCTGACGAAGCGGTAAGGCGAACAGCGGAGCGTGGGTTCCCCCTCATCCGCCCTTCGGGCACCTTCCCCCCGCTGGGGAGAAGGAGGAACTGCCGCAATCGCTGAGCCCAAGACTGAGCACGAAAGACGCCGCGAACACCCTCTTCTCCCCAGCGGGGAGAAGGTGGCCCAAAGGGCCGGATGAGGGGGAGCCCGGAAGACGAAATGATAAAGGGAACACGACAACCATGACCAAAATCACCAAGGCGGCCTGCATCGGTGGCGGCGTTATCGGCGGGGCTTGGGCGGCGCGCTTCCTGCTGGCCGGCATCGACGTCAACATGTTCGATCCGCATCCGGAAGCAGAGCGCATTGTCGGCGAAGTGCTTGGCAATGCCGAGCGCGCCTATGCCATGCTGACCATGGCGCCGCTGCCTGCGAAGGGAAAACTCACCTTAGTCAAGAGCATTGAAGAGGCCGTGCAAGGCGCTGACTGGATTCAGGAAAGCGTGCCGGAGCGTGTCGACCTGAAGCGCAATGTCATTACCCAGATCGATGCGGCTGCCGACCCCAAGGCGCTGATCGGTTCGTCCACATCGGGCATCATGCCGACGGACCTGCAGCGCGACATGAAGCATCCCGAACGCATGTTCGTCGCCCATCCCTATAATCCGGTCTACCTTCTGCCGCTCGCCGAACTCGTCGGTGGCGAGAAGACCGCCAAGGCCACGCTGCAGGACGCCAAGGCGAAGCTCGCGCCGATCGGCATGAAGGGCGTCATCATCAACAAGGAGATCGAGGCTTTCGTCGGCGACCGCCTGCTCGAAGCCGTCTGGCGCGAAGGTCTGTGGCTGATCAAGGACGATATCTGCGACACCGAAACGCTCGACGACGTGATCCGCTACTCCTTCGGCATGCGCTGGGCGCAGATGGGCATGTTCGAGACTTACCGTATCGCCGGCGGCGAAGCCGGCATGCGCCACTTCCTCGCCCAGTTTGGCCCCTGCCTCTCCTGGCCCTGGACCAAACTGATGGACGTGGTCGATCTCGATGACGAGCTGGTGAACAAGATCGCCGGCCAGTCCGATGCGCAGTCCGGCGCCCGCGGCATTCGCGACCTGGAACGCATCCGCGACGAAAACCTCGTCGGTATCATGCACGCCTTGAAGAGTGGCGATGGCGGCAAGGGTTGGGGTGCGGGCAAGCTGCTCGCCGATTTCGAGGACAGCCTCTGGGCAAACGCCGAAAAGCCGTCGCCCGACCTCGGTCAGGCCCAGCCGATCCGTATCCTCGACACCAAGGTCAATGCCGCCTGGGTCGATTACAACGGCCACATGACCGAGCACCGCTACCTGCAGGTCTTCGGCGACACCTCCGATGGCGTGCTGCGCCTGATCGGCGTCGATCTGGAGTATGTGAAGAACGGCCACAGCTACTACACCGTCGAGACCCATATCCGCAACCTTGGCGAAGCCAAACTGGGCGATGCGCTCTACTCGACCTGCCAGATCCTGTCCCACGACGAAAAGCGCCTGCATATCTTCTCGACGATCTACAACACAGCCACCAACGAAGCTGTCGCCACCGCCGAGCAGATGATGCTGCATGTCTCCTCCAAGGAGAGCAAGGCCGTGCCCGCCCCAGCCTCCGTGCTGGGCAGGGTCAAGGCGATTGCCGAGGCGCATGCCTCGCTGCCGAAGCCGGACGGTGTCGGGCGTGCCGTTGGGCAGAAGCGATAGTGCTCCCTCGTCTCCCCAGCGGGGAGAAGAGCCGAGCAAAGCGAGGCGATGAGGGGGGTGGGCCGAAAGGCCCCCTCATCCGGCCCTCCTTCTCCCCGATGGGGACAAGAAAAAGATCGCCCCGAATAAAAATACGAGGGAACACAACATGGATTTCGCACTTACCGAAGAACAGCAGATGATCGTCGATACCGTGCGCGGCTTCGTCGAGACGGAAATCTATCCGCATGAGAACGAGGTCGAGCGCACCGGCATCGTGCCGAAGGAGCTCGGCCAGGAGATTGCGCGCAAGTGCAAGGATCTCGGCTTCTTCGCCTGCAACATGCCCGAGGAAGTCGGCGGCGCCGGGCTCGATCACCAGACGTTTACGCTGGTCGAACGCGAACTTGGCCGCGGCTCGATGGGCCTGACGGTGTTTTTCGGCCGCCCTTCCGGCATCCTGATGGCCTGCAATGACGAACAGCGCGAAAAATACCTGATCCCGGCGGTCAAGGGCGAAAAGTTCGACGCACTCGCCATGACCGAGCCGGATGCCGGTTCCGATGTGCGCGGCATGAAGTGTTTTGCCAGGCAGGACGGTGACGACTGGATCGTCAACGGCACCAAGCATTTCATTTCGCATGCCAACATCGCTGACTTCGTCATCGTCTTCATCGCTACCGGTGAGGAAGAAACCCCACGCGGCCCGAAGAAGAAGATCACCTGCTTCCTCGTCGACCGCGGCACGCCGGGCTTCGAAATCCGCAACGGCTATGACTCAGTCTCCCATCGCGGTTACAAGAACTGCATCCTATCGTTCGATGATTGCCGCCTGCCCTCGTCTGCCATTCTCGGCGAAGTGCACAAGGGCTTCGACATCGCCAACGACTGGCTCTACGCCACCCGTATCACGGTTGCCGCCACCTGCGTCGGCCGTGCCCGCCGGGTGTTCGATTATGCCCTACCCTATGCCGCCGAGCGCAAGCAGTTCGGCAAGCCGATCGGCGCCAACCAGGGCGTCTCGTTCAAGCTCGCCGACATGATCACCGAAATCGACGCCGCCGACTATCTGACACTCGCCGCCGCCTGGCGGCTCGATCAGAAGCTTCCCGCCAACCGCGAAATCGCGTCGGCAAAACTCTATGCCTCCGAAATGCTCGCCCGCGTCACGGACCAGGCAATCCAGATCTATGGTGGCATGGGCCTGATGGACGATCTGCCGCTTGCCCGCTTCTGGCGCGATGCCCGCGTCGAGCGCATCTGGGACGGCACGTCGGAAATCCAGCGGCACATCATCAGCCGCGACCTCTTGCGTCCGTTGGGAGCGTGATTGATCCATGACACGCTCTCTCGACCGTCTGATCCGGCCCAAATCCATCGCCGTCTTCGGCGGCAAGGAAGCACGCCGGGTCATCGAACAATGCGACAAGATGGGGTTTACCGGTGATATCTGGCCTGTGCACCCGAAGCAGGACGAAATCCTCGGCCGCCGCTGCTATCGCTCGGTGGCCGAGCTTCCAGCGGCCCCTGACGCCTCCTTTGTCGGCGTCAACCGCCAGCTGACCATCGACATCATCCGCGACCTGTCTGCCCGGGGTGCCGGTGGCGCCATCTGCTATGCCTCCGGCTTTCGCGAGGCCGTCAGCGAACTCGCCGATGGCAACGACCTGCAGGAAGCGCTGGTCACAGCGGCCAGTGACATGCCGATCGTCGGCCCCAACTGCTATGGCTTCATCAACGCGCTCGATGGCGCCCTGCTCTGGCCGGACCAGCACGGCATGCAGCGCGTCGAGCGCGGCGTCGCCGTTCTCACGCAATCGTCAAACATCGCCTGCAACATATCGATGCAGATGCGCGGCCTGCCGCTCGCCTATATCATGACGGCCGGAAACCAGGCGCAGACGGGGCTCTCGGAGCTTGCGATCGCAGCGCTCGAAGATCCGCGCGTCACGGCCGTCGGCCTGCATATCGAGGGTTTCGACAGCATCGAGGCCCTGCAGCGGCTGGCAACGCGGGCGTGCGACCTGAAAAAACCGGTTGTCACCCTCAAGGTCGGAAAATCCGAAGCCGCCCAGCTCGCGACGGTTTCTCACACCGCTTCGCTTGCAGGCAATGACGCCGTTTCCGGCGCCGTTCTCGAACGTCTCGGCATCGGCCGGGTCGATACACTGCCGGAGCTGCTCGAAACACTGAAACTGCTCCACCTGCATCCACCTCTGAAAAGTTTCGACATCTCATCGATGAGCTGCTCCGGCGGCGAAGCATCCCTGATGGCCGATGCCGGGGTGAAGCGCAAGACCGTGTTCCGGGCTCTCAAGGACGAGCAGCGGCTGCCGCTGCGCGAAAGCCTCGGCGAAATGGTCACCATCGCCAATCCGCTCGACTACCACACCTTCGTCTGGGGCAACCTCGAAAAGCAGACGACCGCCTTTACCGCGATGATGAAGGGCGATTACGCGCTCAACCTCATCGTTCTCGATTTCCCCCGCCAGGATCGTTGTGACGCGGCCGACTGGAACACCACCTGTGAGGCTGTCATTGCCTCGACAAAAGCAACTGGGGCCGTTGCCGGCATTGTCGCCAGCCTCGGTGAAAACATGCCGGAAGATACAGCTTTGTCTCTGATATCAGCCGGTGTCGTCGCCTTTTCCGGGATCGATGAAGCCATCGCCGCCGCCGAAATTTCGGCCGGTATCGGTGCCACCTGGGCAAAGCCGGCTCCGGCTCCGCTCCTGTCCGCACGAGCGGACGACGGAGACATCATCACAATCAGCGAAAGCGCGGCCAAGGCTGAACTGGCAGCATTCGGTCTTGTGGTGCCCACGGGAAAAACCGCAGCCAATGCGGATGAAGCAGCCGATGCGGCCGAAGCGCTCGGTTTTCCGGTCGTGCTCAAGGGCCTTGGCGTTGCCCACAAGACCGAAGCCGGCGCCGTCAAGCTCAACCTTGGCGACCGGCAATCGGTTCTGGAGGCGGCCGACGCCATGAAGACGGTCGCATCCGGTTACCTCGTCGAAAAAATGATTGCAAAACCCGCCGCCGAAATCATCGTCGGCGCGCTGCGCGATCCCGTCGCCGGTCTGGTCCTGACCATCGGCGCAGGCGGCATTCTGGTGGAATTATTGGAAGATTCGGCGATTTTGACGCTTCCAACGACGCCGGAGGCCATCGGTGAGGCCATTTCCGGCCTGAAAATCAGAAAGCTGCTCGATGGCTATCGCGGCGGCCCGGCAGGCGACGTGGCGGCCCTTATTACAGCTGTCGCTGCTGTAGCATCCTATGTCGCTGCAAACGCTTCAAAGCTCGAAGAACTCGATATCAATCCTATCATGGTCTTGCCGCAAGGGTCTGGAACCGTTGCAGCCGATGCCCTGATCCGTCGAAGGAAATGACCCTATGACCGGACCTATCAGAACACGTCGCGAAGGCGGTATTCTCGAAGTCACCATCGATCGGCCGAAGGCCAATGCGATCGATCTGGTGACCAGCCGCATCATGGGCGAAATCTTTGCCAGCTTTCGCGACGAGGATAGCTTGCGTGTCGCGATCATTACCGGCGCCGGTGAAAAATTCTTCTGTCCAGGATGGGATCTGAAGGCCGCAGCCGGCGGTGACGCGGTCGATGGCGATTACGGCATTGGCGGTTTCGGCGGCATGCAGGAACTGCGCGACCTCAACAAGCCGGTCATCGCCGCCATCAACGGCATCTGCTGTGGCGGTGGGCTTGAGATTGCGCTTTCGACCGACATGATCCTGGCGGCCGAACACGCGACCTTCGCGCTGCCGGAAATCCGCTCCGGCACCGTTGCCGACGCTGCCTCGATCAAGCTGCCCAAGCGCATCCCCTACCATATCGCCATGGACATGCTGTTCACCGGCCGCTGGCTGGATGCGGCAGAAGCCAATCGCTGGGGCTTCGTCAACGAAATTCTGCCCGCTGACAAACTGATGCAGCGCGCCTGGGATCTCGCCCGCCTGCTCGAAAGCGGCCCGCCGCTGGTTTACGCGGCAATCAAGGAAGTGGTCCGCGCCGCCGAAGGCGAGGATTTCCAGACGACGATGAACAAGATCACCAAGCGCCAGTTCAAGACGGTCGACATTCTTTATTCGAGCGACGACCAGCTGGAAGGCGCGCGGGCCTTTGCGGAAAAACGCGACCCGGTGTGGAAGGGAAAATAACGGTCGCAAACCGCCGCAACGGAAGGGCGCAGGACAATTATCTTCGGCTTTCAATCATAAGCCAGACTTATGTAAATTGCCAAATTTTTATGTGAATACAGAGCGCACTTCAGAATATACCATTAATTTCAACGGGTTTTCGGCGCAGGAAATCCCCATTTCACGAAAGGCTCGATTGCGGCAAACCAATCCGCAAATGTGACTGGCCTACCCGCCCTCGGGCATGCATTCTAGCAAACACACGATCGGCAAAGATTGAAAACAATAAAGAAAAACGGCGAAAAGCCATCAACAAAGGGAACAGGGGAATGAGCGATTACAAGAACTACCTCGCCAATCAGGTGATGATGGGCAAGATGAACCGCCGCGAATTTATCGGCCTCACCGTGGCTGCCGGTGTAGCGCTCTCCAGCGCCAGCACATTGTTTGCCAGCAGCGCCGAGGCCCAGGAGCCGAAAAAGGGCGGTCACCTCAAGCTTGGCCTTGAAGGCGGCTCGGCCACCGATAGCAAGGATCCAGGCAAGAACCTATCGCAGGTCACCTTTGTGTCTAGTCACAACTGGGGCGACCTGCTCGTCGAATCCGACCCGTTCACCGGTGCGCCCGTGCCGTCGCTGGCCGAATCCTGGGAACCTTCGAAAGACGCTGTCACCTGGACCTTCAAGATCCGCAGCGGCGTCAAGTTCCACAATGGCAAGGACCTGACCGTCGATGACGTCGTGGCAACGCTGAAGCGGCATTCGGACGAAAAATCCGAATCCGGCGCCCTTGGCGTCATGAAATCGATCAAGGATATCAAGGCCGACGGCGGCAATCTGGTGGTGACGCTCAACGAGGGCAACGCCGACATGCCGTTGCTGCTCAGCGCCTATCATCTGGTGATCCAGCCGAACGGTGGTCTCGACGATCCGGAAGCCGGCATCGGCACCGGTCCCTACAAGATGACCAGCTGGGAACCCGGCGTCCGCGCCACCTACGAAAAATTCCCGGAATATTGGCGCACCGATCGCGGCTTCGTCGATTCCGTCGAAATCATCGTCATGAACGACGCGACCGCCCGCATGGCTGCGCTCTCGTCCGGTCAGGTCCATTTCATCAACCGCGTCGATCCGAAGACCGTCGGCATGCTGAAGCGCGCGCCGAATGTCGAAATCCTCTCGACATCGGGCCGCGGCCACTACGTCTTCATCATGCATTGCAACACAGCACCATTCGACAACAACGACCTGCGCCTGGCGCTGAAATACGCCATGGACCGCGAAACGATGGTCGACAAGATCCTCGGCGGCTACGGCAAGGTTGGCAACGACTTCCCGATCAACTCGACCTACGCCCTGTTCCCTGACAGCATCGAGCAACGGACCTACGATCCAGACAAAGCGGCCTTCCACTACAAGAAGTCCGGTCACGACGGTTCAGTTCTCTTGCGCACGTCCGACGTCGCGTTCCCGGGTGCCGTCGATGCGGCCGTGCTCTACCAGGAAAGCTGCAAGAAGGCCGGCATCAACATCGAGGTGAAGCGCGAGCCGGGCGACGGCTACTGGACCAATGTCTGGAACGTCCAGCCATTCTCGACCTCCTACTGGGGCGGACGTCCGACGCAGGACCTGATGTATTCCACCGCCTATCTGTCGACCGCGGACTGGAACGACACCCGGTTCAAGCGTCCTGATTTCGACAAGGTGCTGCTCGAAGCCCGCTCCGAGCTTGACGATGGCAAGCGCAAGGAACTCTATACGGCAATGGCAACGATGGTCCGCGACGAAGGCGGCGTCATCCTGCCGATGTTCAACGACTTCGTGAACGCCAGCACCAAGCAGGTAAAGGGCTACGTCAAGGACGTCGGCAACGACATGTCCAACGGCTTCGTCGCAACTCGCGTCTGGCTCGACGCCTGATGGCGGGCGGACCGGTCACGGGTCCGGCGCAGACAACAGGTCCGGCTACGGGAGGCGAAAGCCTCTCGCAGCAGGCGCCCGTTTCCGGAACTATGGTAACGCCCCCGACAGGGGTCGTTACCGGCACGTTCTGGCGCCGTTTCACCCTTCGCCGCCCCTTGGCGGCGCTCATCGTCCAGCGGCTGGGTCTAAGCGTTGGTCTTCTGTTTGCCGTATCGCTGATGATCTTCGGCGGCGTCGAAGCTTTGCCTGGCGATTTCGCCACGACCTATCTCGGTCAATCGGCAACACCACAAGCTGTCGAAAACATCCGCAAGGATCTCGGTCTCGACCGTCCTGTGACGGAGCGTTATTTCAGCTGGCTCGGCGGCGCGTTGCAAGGTGACTTCGGAAAATCCTGGGCCAGCAAGAATTCGGTCAGCGAGCAGATCGGCAAACGCCTCGGAAACTCCCTGTTCCTCGCCTTCTTCGCCGCGATCATTTCTGTGCCGCTGGCGGTCGGGCTCGGCATGCTTGCCGTGCAATATCGAAACCGTTTGCCGGACAAGATCATCAATGTCGTCTCTCTCGCGGCAATCTCCTTGCCCGAATTCTTCGTCGGCTATCTGCTGATCCTGTTCTTTGCCGTCCAGATGGGCGTCGCGACCTTCCCTGCCACCGTCTATGACGGCATGAGCTTTGGCGAACGTCTCTCGGCCATCGCGCTGCCCGTCGCAACGCTAGTGCTCGTCGTTCTCGCCCATATGATGCGCATGACCCGCGCGGCCATCCTCAATGTCATGTCGTCGGCCTATGTCGAGACGGCAGAACTGAAGGGGCTGAGCGCCTTCCGGATCATTGCCAAGCACGCCGCTCCCAACGCCGTTGCCCCGGTCATCAACGTCATTGCGCTCAACCTCGCCTACCTCGTGGTCGGCGTCGTCGTCGTGGAAGTGGTGTTCGTCTATCCGGGCATGGGCCAGTACATGGTCGATGCGGTGACGGTTCGCGATATGCCGGTGGTGCAGGCCTGTGGCCTGATCTTTGCCGCCTTCTATATTTTCCTCAACATGGCCGCGGATATTCTCGCCATCCTCGCCAATCCGAGATTGAGGCACCCACGATGAGATTAAGCACCATTCCCCTCAGCGCCTGGGTCGGCCTCATCGGCATTGCCCTGGCCCTGTTCTGCGCCATCTTCGCGCCCTGGATCGCGCCGTTCGGCGAACGCGATGTCGTCGGCGATATCTGGCTGCCGATGGGTGGCGATTTCCTGCTCGGCACCGATAATCTGGGTCGTGACCTTCTATCCCGCCTGATCTTCGGCGCAAGAACGACGATCTTCGTCGCCCTTGCAGCAACCGTCATCTCGTTTTCGCTCGGCATGCTCTTGTCGTTCACGGCTGCCGTCACCGGTGGCCTGATCGATCAGCTGTTCTCACGCTTCAACGATCTGATGATGGCGATCCCGACGCTGATCTTCGCGCTGGTGGTGCTTGCGGTTCTGCCGCAGCAACTCTGGATCCTGATCCTTGTCATGGCCATTCTCGACAGTACCCGCGTCTTCCGCATCGGCCGCGCCGTGGCGCTCGATGTCGCAGTCATGGAATTCGTCGAGGCAGCGCGCCTGCGCGGCGAAGGAACGCGCTGGATCATTTTTCGCGAAATCCTGCCGAATACGCTCTCGCCGCTGCTGGCCGAATTCGGCCTGCGGTTCGCGTTTTCTATCCTGTTCCTGTCCACCCTCTCCTTCCTCGGCCTTGGCATCCAGCCGCCAGCCGCCGATTGGGGCGGTATGGTCAAGGACAACAAGGACGGCATCATCTTCGGCATCTCGGCGGCCCTGGTGCCGGGCGGCGCGATTGCCGGCCTTGCCATCTGCGTCAATCTCGTCGTCGACTGGCTGATGAAGCGAACCTCGAGCCTCAAGGGAGGGCGCGGCGATGCCTGATCTGCTGTCTGTCAAGAACCTGAAGATCGAAGCCACCAGCTATCCGCCGGGTGAACCGCCAAAGACGGTGACGCTGGTTGAAAATGTCTCCTTCGACGTCCAGAAGGGCAAGGTGCTCGGTCTGATCGGTGAAAGCGGCGCCGGCAAGTCCACCATCGGCCTCTCGGCGCTTGCCTATGGCCGTGGTGGTGCGGCGATCACCGGCGGCCAGGTCCTGCTGAACGGCAAGGACATCCTGACGCTCGGCCGCGATGGTGTGCGCACCATCCGCGGCTGCAAGGTCTGCTATGTGGCGCAATCGGCGGCCGCCGCCTTCAACCCGGCCCACAAGCTCGGCGAACAGGTGATCGAGGCGGCCCTGCGCCACAAGATCATGACCCGGCCCGAAGCGGAAAAGCGGGCGCTGTATCTCTTCAAGGTTCTCGGCCTGCCCAGCCCGGAAACGTTTGGCGACCGCTATCCGCACCAGGTCTCCGGCGGCCAGCTGCAGCGCGCCATGACGGCGATGGCACTCTGCCCCAACCCCGAGCTGATCGTCTTCGACGAGCCGACGACAGCGCTCGACGTCACCACCCAGATCGACGTTCTGGCCGCCATCAAGCATGCGATTGAGGAAACCCATACGGCCGCCCTCTACATCACCCATGATCTCGCCGTCGTCGCCCAGATTTCCGATGACATCATGGTGCTGCGCCATGGAAAGACCATCGAATACGGAACGACCAAGCAGATCATCGAGGCACCGAACGAGGACTATACCCGCGCCCTCGTCAGCGTCCGCCAGGCCAAGCGCGAGGAAGCAAAGGATCAGAGCAATACGCTCCTGAAGATCGATCATGTCAGCGCCGGCTACGGCAACGGCTTCAAGGTTCTGCATGACGTGTCCATGCACCTGCCCAGGGGCCAGACACTGGCGATCGTCGGCGAAAGCGGTTCCGGAAAATCGACGCTCGCCCGCGTCATCACCGGGCTCCTGCCGCCTTCGGAAGGAATGATCACCTTCGACGGTAAGCAGCTTCCAAAAGCGCTGAATGGACGCAGCAAGGAAGAACTGCGCCGCGTGCAGATGATCTACCAGATGGCTGACACGGCAATGAACCCCCGCCAGACCGTGCGCGATATCATCGGCCGGCCGATCTCGTTCTACTACGGCCTGCATGGCGCGAAAAAGACCGAGCGGGTGAAGGAGCTTCTCAATCAGATCGAGATGGGAGACCGCTTCCTCGACCGCTACCCGGCCGAACTGTCCGGTGGCCAGAAGCAGCGCGTGGCGATTGCACGGGCGCTGGCGGCTAAGCCGGAACTGATCCTTTGCGACGAACCAACGTCGGCGCTCGACCCGCTGGTGGCGGAAGGCATCTTGAATCTTCTTCTGAGGCTTCAGGAGGAAACCGCTGTTTCCTATGTCTTTATCACCCACGACATAGCAATTGTCCGCGCCATCGCCGACTCGGTCGCCGTCATGCACCGCGGCAAGCTCGTCCGTTTCGGACCCAAGTCGAAAGTGCTCACGCCACCGTTCGATGACTATACGGACCTGCTGCTGAAGTCGGTTCCGGAAATGGAGATCGGCTGGCTGGAAAAGGTCCTGACCACCCGCCGGATGGAAAGCGCCGGAAACTGATCAGACAAGAATGGCCTTCCCTCCATGCCCCCATAGAAGGGAAGGATCTCACGCTCATTTTGTGGTGCAGGCGACATCACCCAGCCGCTGCATCGGCTGATTGTTTGCCATGACGGTCGTTTCGCCCTTGGCGGTACAATCCGCCTTTTCCGAAGTCCCTGAACGGACGCGCACCAGCGGCTGCCCTTCGATCATGATGCCCGGAACGATTTCGTAGAGATCGGCCGGGCAATTGACGACGTCCGACAGCCTGAGTGCTGGCGCACCGCCGATGAAGACGCTGGATGCGCCGGACAGTGCGCAACCGGCAAGCGGCGAAGCATCCTCGCCGAGAACCGGCAAGGCGGACAGTCCGAACAGCAGCAATCCGGCGGCAACAGTCCTCATCCCGTCCTCCCATCTTTCATCGCCCGAACCCTACGACGAAACCAACGCCAGCGCGACCGGCTACGCCTGATGCGAGTTCAGAAAATTTCCGGAACGGACAGGATGCCGGACGACGGGGCATCAAGGTAATCCCGCACTGTCGCCGGCAATTGTCGCGCATTCTCCGGCAGCACGCCGCAGCGGGACAGTACCTGCCGCTTGTCCGGATTTGTGCCGAGGTGGCGCCAGATGACCCGCGAGGCATAAGGCAGGTTTTCCTTGCGCCAGGAGACCCCCATAGTGACGCCGCGCAGATAGACCCGTTGATGTACCTCGAACGGCATCAGGATCGTCTGCGACATCATCGGCTGCCGGCTGACGCTACGTTCGGTGATGAAAACGCGGTTTCTCAAGAAAGCCGCAAGCCCGATATATTTCGAGTATTGCCGGATTTCATGGGCGGCATCGTGGATGCGTTCGATTGACTTGACGTGAACGGAACCGTTTTCCTCGAGAAGCCGGGCGCAGGAACAGACGACGAGACCCGGCCACGACGGCGAAAGATGATAAGTCTGGAAGTAGCCCAGGTGACGGCGAAGCGACACCAGGTCGCCCGGAAGCCCTTCCAGCAAAACGCCACCATCAGCCTTGCGCTGCAACGGACGCGTCATGCGTGTCTGGAATTCGGGCACGGCGAGCAAAAAGTCCTGAGCCCCTAGCCCGAAGAATACAGCGATACGGGCAAGGTTGTGCGCCGACGGCTTGGCCTCGCCGGAAATATACCGGTTGAATTGCTGGCGGTTGATGCCGATTTCCCGGCAAATCTGCGAGATCGATGGCCGCGTGGCGCAGGCAAAACGCAGATTTTCGGTAAAAGCGTCACTGTCCGTCACGAGTCGGTCCCTTTCGATTTTCATATAGCGTAAAGTCGCTTAAACCAGCGTCAAGTCGCGAAATTGTGCTTGGGACGTTTCCCGTTACGTTTCCCTTCGAAAAACCAGCCATAAAGGGAACAGCGCATGCGTGATTTCACCAACAAGCCCGACAGCCTGATTGTGGGCGGCGGCGTCAACCGCCGGACGTTCCTGGGCGGCACGGCGGCACTCGGTCTTGCGGCCGGCTTCTCCGGCACGTTGATCGCCGGCATGGCCCGCGCCGAAGAACCCAAGCGCGGCGGCCATCTCAAGCTTGGCCTCAAGGGCGGCGCCACCACGGATTCGCTCGACCCGGCCACCTATAGCGGCTCCGTCCTCTTCACCATCGGCCATCTGTGGGGCGACACTCTGGTCGAGTCCGATCCGACCACAGGCGCTGCCCTGCCTTCGCTTGCCGAATCCTGGAGCCCCTCGCCCGATGCGTCGGTCTGGACATTCAAGCTGCGCAGCGGTGTGACGTTCCATGATGGCAGCCCGCTGACCCTCGCCGACGTGATCGCCACCCTCAAGCGCCATGCAGACGAAGGTTCAAAGTCCGGCGCGCTCGGCCTGATGCGCTCGATCAAGACGATCGAAGACAAGGCCGGCGAACTCGTCCTGACACTGACGGAAGGCAATGCCGATCTGCCGCTGATCTTGACCGACTATCACCTGATCATCCAGCCGGGTGGCGGCGTCAGCAACCCGACCTCGACAGTCGGAACCGGCCCCTACAAGCTGACCAGCTATGAAGCCGGTCTGCGCTCCACCTTCGAAAAGAACACCACCGATTGGCGCTCGGATCGCGGTTTCGTCGATAGCGTCGAAATCATCGTGATGAACGACAACACGGCGCGCGTCGCAGCGCTTGCATCCGGCCAGGTGCATTTCATCAATAACGTCGATCCAAAGACAGTCCCGATGCTGAAGCGGGCGCCGAAGGTCGAGATCCTGAAAACTGCGGGCAAGGGCTTCTACAGCTTCCTGATGCACTGCGACACAGCTCCGTTCGATAACAACGACCTGCGGCTGGCGCTGAAATACGCGATCGACCGCCAGGCCATTCTCGACCGCATCCTCGGCGGTTACGGCAAGATCGGCAACGACTATCCGGTCAACGAGAACTACGCGCTGGCGCCGGAAGGGATCGAGCAGCGCGCCTATGATCCGGACAAGGCGGCCTTTCACTACAAGAAATCCGGCCACGACCGGCCGATCCCGCTGCGCACCTCGGACGCCGCCTTTGCCGGCGCTGTCGATGCCGCGGTGCTGTTTCAGGAAAGTGCTGCCAAGGCCGGCATTCAGATCGAGGTCCAGCGCGAGCCGGAAGACGGCTATTGGACCAATGTCTGGAATGTCCAGCCGTTCTGCGCCTCCTATTGGGGTGGCCGCCCGACGCAGGATTCGCGCTATTCGACATCCTATCTCTCGACCGCCGAATGGAACGACACCCGCTTCAAGCGCGAGGATTTCGACAAGATCTTGCTACAAGCCCGCTCCGAGCTTGATGAAACCAAGCGCAAGGAGCTTTACCGCACCATGGCGTTGACAGTCAGAGACGAAGGCGGCCTCATCCTGCCGGTCTTCAACGACTATGTGAACGCGGCTTCCGCTTCGCTGAAGGGCTTTGTCCACGACATCGGCAATGATCTTTCGAACGGCTATGTCGCAAGCCGCGTCTGGTTCGAGAATTAAGAGCGGAATGACAGAGATGGATAGCATGTCCAAACGCAGTTTCACCCTGATCGAGAACGAGTGGATCATTCTTGCCGACGGCACCCGGCTTTCCGCCCGTATCTGGATGCCGGATGGTGCCGATACGAGCCCCGTTCCGGCCGTTCTCGAATACCTGCCCTATCGCAAGCGCGGCGGCACCAATGCCCGCGACGAGTCCACCTATCCGATGTTTGCGGCCGCCGGCATCGCCGGCATACGCGTCGATATCCGCGGCTCCGGTGAAAGCGACGGCGTTATCGACGGCGAATATACGCCGCGCGAACTGAGCGACGGCTGCGAGCTGATTGCCTGGATCGCCGCCCAGCCCTGGTCGAACGGCAATGTCGGCATGATGGGCATCTCCTGGGGTGGCTTCAACTGCCTGCAGGTGGCCGCCCTGAGGCCCCCGGCACTGAAGGCGGTGATCTCCATCGCCTCCACGGTCGATCGCTACAATGACGACATCCACTACAAGAACGGCACGCATCTTTCGGCCCAGCTCTCCTGGGCGGCGACCATGCTGGCCTATCAGTCGCGTTCGCCCGATCCGGCACTGGTCGGCGACACATGGAAAGAGATGTGGCTGGAGCGGCTGGAAAACGAGCCCTACTTCATGGAAGAATGGCTCCAGCATCAACGCCGGGACGCTTTTTGGGAACATGGCTCGATCTGCGAGGATTTCGAAGGTTTTCCGGTTCCCGCCATGGTCATTGCCGGCTGGGCGGACGGCTACCGCAATACCCCGATGAAGGCCGCCGAGGGGTTGTGCGGCAAAGTAAAGGCCCTGATCGGCCCTTGGGTGCACAAATATCCGCATTTTGCCTGGCCGAAACCGCGTGCCGATTTCCACGGCGAAGCGATCGCCTGGTGGAACCATTGGCTGCGCGGCGAGGAAACCGGCGTCGAGGCGCTGCCGCAGATGCGCGCCTACATCCTTGATGGTCCGAAACCGGCGCTTCGCCGCAACGCCGATCCCGGCTTCTGGATCGCCAAGGACGAATGGCGTCCGCCGGAAATGCAGACCTTCTATGTCGATCAGTTCGGCAGTCTCAACGAGGGCATGCCGATTGCGGGCGCCCATGATCACAACGCCTATCTGAAATCGCCGCTCGACACCGGCACAGCGTCCGGTGAATGGTTCACCCTGAAGCCCGATGCCGAGATGGCTGGCGACCAGCGCAGCGACGACGCCGGATCATTGAGCTTCGAAACGGCGCCACTGACGCAGGCCGTCGATTATCTCGGCCAGCCGGTGTTGACGGTCGAGCTCGCCTGCGATGCCGATTGGGCCAATCTCATCGCCCGTGTCGTCGACGTCCATCCGGATGGCACCGCCACCCGCGTCACCTTCGGCGTGTTGAACCTCGCCCATCGCGACGGCAATGCCGCGCCAAAACCGATGGAGCACGGCAAGAAGACAAGAGTGCAGCTGGTACTCGATGCCTGCGGTTATCGCTTCGGCGTGGGCCATCGCATCCGGCTGTCACTTTCGACCGCATACTGGCCGATGGTCCTGCCCGCACCGTCCGATCCCGGCTTGACGCTCGATCTCGCTTCACTGGGGTTGGCCCTGCCGAAACTCGGCGAACATCGGGCGATTACCATGCCTGAGCCTGCCAATCCCGATCCGCTGCCGAAATACATCGAGCGCACGGCCGGCAGCACCAGCCGCCGGGTCGAGCGCGATATGACCACCGGCCAGACGCACTACTATATCTACGAGGACGGCGGCCTGACCGAACATCCCGATACCGGCCTTGCCACACAGGATATCCGCGACGAAACCTGGACAATCGCAGCGGACGATCCGTTGTCGATGACAGGCACTTCGACCTGGACCTGCATTGCCAAACGCGAAAACTGGTCAGTGAAGACGGTTTCGGTCTCGCGGATCGCCTGCACGGCGACCGAGTGGCTGACCTCGGCTTCCGTGGTTGCCTTCGAAGGAGAGACGAAGATCTTCGAAAAGACCTTCGGCGAAACGCGCGTGCCGCGCGACTTCATGTGAGAACGGGCGCGGCCTCTGCCAGGGCCGCAAGCGCCCGCTCCGCATCATCAGCAGGCACGAAAATGTGGTCGTGGTGATAGGCCGCGACCACATTGGCGCTGATGCCATGCCGCGTCAGTGCCACCGCAACCGCCGCCGTCAGACCAACCGCCTCCAGGGCAGAATGCACGGTCAGCGTGATGCAGCGCATCACCAAACCATAAGTCAGGCCTGCCTTGTCGGCATCGGCCTTGTCCAGAATCAGGGTCAGCCCCTCATCCTCGCGAAAGAAGCCGAGCGGCTTCAGCGAAAGCCAGCTGGCGTCCTCAGCCGGGACGCTGCAATAGACATAATCGCCCGGGCGCAAATCCGGCCGCATCTCGCGCAACAGTATTTCGAGATCGGTAATGCCACTCATGTCTATACCCCTTCTTCAATCTCTGCCGGATCACACGGACGTGTATCCTCATCTCCGGCCTGTCACTTTGGCGTTACGCACGCATTTGCGATTTGACCCGCCTGCCTCTGTTGGCCAGAGTTTGCTCATAAAGCAAGGCCGCATATCGCTGCGATCAGTAGCGCACTGCCCTGCCAGGGGTCCAAGGCCATCGAAGGAGGACTAGCATGCCGCAGCTTGAAAAAGACAGAATTTCGGATGCAACCAAACGCCCGTTCATTTTGGGATTTACCGGCATAACAGCCATTGCTGCGGCAATGTTTTCGATATCCTCGACCTTCAGCAACGCCGCAGAGGAAGCCGTAGTCATCCCCCCGCCCGCCATCGATGAAGCCTCGACGGCCACCACGGAGAAAGCCGTCTTTGCCGGCGGTTGCTTCTGGGGCGTTCAGGGCGTCTTCCAGCATGTGAAGGGCGTCAAGAATGCGGTCTCCGGCTATTCCGGCGGCACCAAGGATACCGCCGCCTATGAAACCGTCAGCGGCGGCAATACGGGCCATGCCGAAGCCGTCGAAGTCACCTATAATCCGAAGATGGTCACCTATGGCCAGTTGCTGCAGATCTATTTCTCGGTCGCACACAACCCGACGCAGCTGAATTATCAGGGACCGGACCACGGGACCCAATACCGCTCGGAAATCTTTGCGACCAGCGGCGAGCAGAAGAAGATCGCTGAGAGTTACATCGCCCAGCTCGACAAGGCGAAGGTCTATGGCGAACCGGTCGTCACCAAGGTATCCGACATGACCGCCTTCTATCCGGCCGAGGAATACCACCAGGATTTCCTAACGCTCAACCCGACCTACCCCTATATCGTCTACAACGACATGCCGAAGATCGAGAACCTCAAGGCGCTGTTTCCGACCGAATTCAGCGCCAAGCCGGTCCTGGTGCTGAAGGCCAAAGGCTGATCACAGCGTCCCAACAAGATCGCTGACACCACGGCACAGCCGCACAAAACCGTCCCGCGCGCCCTCGCTCATATGACGGGCGCGCAGCCACGCATGGATCATCTGCGGCTCGTCGCGGTATGTGACGTTGACACCCGCAGCAATCAACCTCTGGCCATAAAGTGCCGCATCATCGCGCAGCGGATCGAAATGCGCCGATGTGATGTAGGCTGGCGGAAGGCCGGAAAAATCAGCTACTTTCAAGGGATGGGCAAAGGCGTTTTCCGCCGGAGCCTTCAGGACATCCCGGTAATAGGCAACATCGGCGGTCGTCAGGCCCGGGGCCTCCGCCATTTCAACATAAGAGCCGGAGACGAGATCGCCGCCCAGTCCCGGATAGATCAGAACTTGGCCTACGATGCCGCTCAGCGCCGCCGCCTTGGCTTTCAACGTCATTCCCGCTGCCAGATTACCACCCGCGCTGTCCCCAACAACAACCAGCGGCCGCCTATCAGCGAGCAGCCACGACAAAACATCAAAACAATCGTCAAACGCTGCAGGCCAGACATGCTCCGGTGCCAGCCGGTAATCGACGGAGACCAGCTCCGCCTTTGCCGCATGGGCAATCTCGGCGCAGATGGCATCATGACTTTGCAGCGAACCGACGACAAAACCGCCGCCGTGAATATAGAAAATCCTTGTTTGCGTCGCGATATCTGCCGGCCGGTAGCGGCGAACCGGAATGCGATCGCCCACCATCTCGTCTTGTCGCGTCAGCCCTTCCGGTGACGGAGCGTCGAACTCGGCACAGAGCGCGTCATACCATTCCCGCTGCTGCCCGATCGGCGCATCGACGGCATCGGCCGGATAGAACGCTTCGCAGCGCTTGTGGAAGGCGAGGATGCCGGGTTCGGTGGGGATTGGTTTTGAAAATATCGAATCCATGAGCTTTTCCTGCATCCATTACAGTGAACCTATCAAATCCATCTCCATGTACTATTCAGAAACCGGCATTCCGAAACGCTTCTGACGGCTGCACCCGCCAATCGATGACGAAGCGAAGTCTTTCAGCACCTTGCCATCTCCCCCCGCAACCGTGTTAGCTAGATCATGGCCTTCACGCTCCGTCAGCTTCAGTATTTCATCGCCGTCGCCGAACAGGGCTCGGTCACGCGTGCGGCACAGAACCTGTCGATTTCGCAATCCTCGATCACAGAGGCTGTCAAGGAGCTGGAAACCGATCTTGGCGTCGAACTGTTCGAGCGCCATCCGCGCGGGCTACATATCACCCATAATGGCCACCAGTTCCTGCGCCACGCGACCAAGATTCTCGCCGGTGTTTCCGATGCACGCCGCTCGTTCTCGCAGGAGCGGGAAGAGCGCACCGGCGGTAAGCTCAATCTCGGTGTCACCTCACTGGTTGCCGGTTACGTGTTGTCCGATCTGCTCGCCCGCTACCGCCGCGCCTGCCCCGGTGTCGAGGTCAGCGCCATCGAGGACAATGGCTCCTATCTCGAGCACCTGTTGATCGGCGGCGAACTCGATGTTGCCGTCATGGTCATCTCCAATCTGCGCGATCGCATGGCGCTGCAGGCGGAAATCATCGAGACCTCGCCCTATCGTCTGTGGCTGCCGCTCGGCCATCCGCTGGTGTCCGCCGATATTATTTCGGTCGCCGATATCGCTAGGGAACCGTTGATCATGCTGACGGTCGATGAAATCGAGGAAAATACCGGCAAGCTCCTGACCGCGCTGGGCGCCCGCCCGCATGTGGCCTTCCGCACCCGCTCCGTCGAGGCGGTGCGCAGCCTTGTGGCGACCGGCGCCGGCATCGCCCTTTTGCCGGATCTGGTTTACCGCCCTTGGTCTCTGGAAGGCGACCGGATCGAAAGCCGCGATGTCTCCGGCGCCCTGCCCGTCGTTCAGGTTGGCATGGTCTGGCGCAAGGGCTCGGGCCTTCCGCAAGCGGCCAAGGATTTCATCGGGGTGGCCGAGGCCCTACGCAGCGGCCGGCCGCGATAACTCGGGACGATATCGGAAAATCCGATAACGCCATTCTGATTAATGAATTTGCGAAAGCGGCGAAATCGAGGCACCTTTCGTTTTGGGAACAAGACCGAAAAATTCGGACACCAAAACGGGAGACTGAAGATGAAGCAGATTCTGAAATCCTGCACCGTGCTCACCCTTTCGCTCGCTTTCGCAACCCACGCTTTCGCACAGGAACCCTTGAAGGAACTCGGCAAGGGCGAAGGCGAATTGTCGATCGTCGCCTGGGCCGGCTATATCGAGCGCGGCGAGACTGACAAGTCTTACGACTGGGTCACCAGCTTCGAAAAAGAGACGGGTTGCAAGGTCAGCGTCAAGACGGCTGCGACCTCCGACGAAATGGTCGCGCTGATGAATGAAGGCGGCTTCGACCTCGTTACCGCCTCTGGTGACGCATCGCTCCGCCTTGTTGCCGGCAAGCGTGTCCAGCCGATCAACACCGACCTGATCCCGAGCTTCAAGACTGTCGATGAACGCATGCAGTCGTCGCCGTGGTACACAGTCAACGGTGTCCACTATGGTGTTCCCTACGTCTGGGGTCCGAACGTATTGATGTACAATACCGACACCTTCAAGGGGCAAGCGCCGAAGAGTTGGGATGTCGTCTTCAAGGAAATGACCCTGCCCGATGGCAAATCGAACAAGGGCCGCGTTCAGGCCTATGATGGCCCGATCCATGTGGCCGATGCCGCCAACTACTTGATGTTCCACAACAAGGAACTTGGCATCAAGGACCCTTACGAACTCAACGAAGACCAGTACAAGGCAGCCCTTGACGTGCTGCGCGTCCAGCGCACGCTCGCCAGCCGCTACTGGCATGACGCGATGATCCAGATCGACGACTTCAAGAACGAAGGCGTCGTCGCTTCCGGCTCCTGGCCGTTCCAGGTCAATCTGCTGCAGGCGGAAAAACAGCCGATCGCCTCGACCATTCCAGAAGAAGGCGTGACCGGTTGGGCCGACACAACGATGCTGCATGCCGAAAGCGAACATCCCAACTGCGCCTATATGTGGATGGAACATTCGCTGTCGCCCAAGGTTCAGGGCGATGTCTCCGCCTGGTTCGGCGCCAACCCGTCCGTAGGAGCGGCCTGCAAGGGCAACGAACTTCTCACCGACGGCGGCTGCAAGGCCAATGGTTATGATGATTTCGACAAGGTGAAGTTCTGGAAGACGCCGACTTCGAAATGCGCCAGTGAGACAGAATGCGTCCCCTATCACCGCTGGGTCTCCGACTATATCGGCGTCATCGGCGGGCGCTGATTTCTGATCTTTCCCTCCCCCTTGTGGGGAGGGTGGCCCGAAGGGCCGGGAGGGGTTTTCTTGTTCGAGAAGAAAGTCCCCTCCCCAACCCTCCCCACAAGGGGGAGGGAGTTGTCCGAACCAGCCGCCACTACTTGTTACTCTTCATCGCTGATGAGGATGGAGATCATTATCTACGGAGTCCCCATGACCGCCGCCGTCCTGTTCGAAAACGTCTCGCGCCATTTCGGTGCCGTCAAGGCCGTCGATGCGGTCGATCTTGAAATCGCAGCCGGCGAGTTCTTTGCCATGCTTGGCCCTTCCGGCTCCGGCAAGACGACCTGCCTGCGCCTGATGGCCGGCTTCGAGCAGCCGACCGGCGGCCATATCGAGATTTTTGGCGAAACCGCAGAAGGCGTGCCGCCCTATCGCCGTAGCGTCAACACGGTATTTCAGGACTATGCCCTCTTCCCGCATCTCTCCATCCTCGACAATGTCGCCTATGGCCTGATGGTCAAGGGCGTCGGCAAGGACGAACGCAGGAAGGCCGCCGAAGATGCGCTCGCCATGGTCAAACTGCCCGGCTACGGCCAGCGCCGCCCCGGCCAGCTTTCCGGCGGCCAGCGCCAGCGCGTGGCGTTGGCCCGTGCCCTGGTCAACAAGCCCAAGGTCTTGCTGCTCGACGAACCGCTCGGTGCGCTTGATCTCAAGCTGCGCGAACAGATGCAGGAAGAATTGAAGAGCCTGCAGAAATCGCTCGGCATCACCTTCGTCTTCGTCACCCATGATCAGGGTGAAGCCCTGTCGATGGCCGACCGGATCGCCGTGTTCAACGACGGCAAGATCCAGCAGCTCGGCACGCCCGAGGATATCTACAAGCGGCCGCAGACCCGTTTCGTCGCCGATTTCGTCGGTTCCTCCAATGTACTCTCCAGCGCCATCTGCGCCCGGCTCGGGGTTCCGGCAAAAGCCGCCAGCCTGCGCCCGGAAGCCATTGCCATTGGCACCTCCTGGGCCGAACAGCTGAGCCTGCCCGGCACCGTCACCGCCCGCAGTTTTCTGGGCGCGACCAACCGTGTCAGCGTCGATTGCAATGGCGAGAAGATCATCGTCGCCAGCCCCGCCGCCATGCCGGTTCCCGAGATCGGCGCGGACGTGCAACTCGCGTTCTCCCGCAACGACCTTCACCTGATGGAGGAAGCATGAGCGCGCTCGCCACTCCCGCGGCAATCATGCCGAACCGGCCGGGCCTGACGGGACGGATATCGGACTTCCTGTGGAAGCACCCGCACGTTCTTCTCGTGATCCTGCTTGGCCCGCCCGTCCTCTGGCTCGGCATCATCTATCTCGGTTCGCTGTTTGCGCTGCTGCTGCAGAGCTTCTTCTCAATCGATGATTTCTCGGGCCTGATCAGTTACGAGTTCACGCTTTCGACCTACAAGCAACTGCTTTCGGACGCCAATTTCGACATCATCGTCCGCACCATCACCATGGCAGCGGTGGTCACGATCTTTTCGGCTCTGATCGCTTTTCCGATTGCCTATTACGCCGCCCGTTATGCCAAGGGAAAATGGAAGGCCGTGTTCTATCTCGGCATCATGCTGCCACTCTGGTCGAGCTATCTCGTCAAGATCTACGCCTGGAAGCTGATCCTTGCCAAGGAAGGCATTCTCACCTGGGCCTTCACCAAGCTCCATCTGCTCTGGTTGCTCGACGGCTGGCTTTCCCTGCCGATCATCGGCGGCAATTCGCTGTCGGTCAGCTATACCGGCACCTTCCTCGTCTTCGTCTATGTCTGGATGCCCTTCATGATTCTGCCGATCCAGGCCGCGCTGGAACGCGTACCGGGCAACCTGATCGAGGCCTCGTCCGATCTCGGCGGCACACCGCAACAGACCTTCCGCCATGTGCTGTTTCCGCTTGCCCTGCCCGGCATCGTCGCCGGCTCGATCTTCACATTTTCGCTGACACTCGGCGATTACATCATCCCGCAGATCGTCGGCTCGTCCCGGCTGTTCATCGGTCAGGCCGTCTACGCCCAGCAGGGCACCGCGGGGAACATCCCGCTCGCCGCCGCCTTCACCGTCGTCCCGATCGTCATCATGGGCCTCTATCTCTGGATGGCCAAACGCATGGGAGCCTTCGATGCGCTCTGACCGCTCCACCACCGCCCCGCTTGGCCTGAAGATCGCCGCCATCGGCGGGCTCGCCTTCCTGCATATCCCGATCCTGCTGATCTTCCTTTATGCCTTCACCACCGAGGAAAAGAGCTACCAATTTCCGCCGCCCGGCCTGACGCTGCAATGGTTTGCCGTTACCTGGAACCGGCCGGATGTCTGGGCGGCGCTCACGCTCTCCGTCAAGGTCGCCACCATCGCCACGGCCATCGCCTTGGTGTTGGGTACACTCTGCGCTGCCGCCGTCAGCCAGACACGCTTCTTCGGCCGCGAAACCATCTCGCTTCTGGTCATCCTGCCGATAGCCCTTCCCGGCATCATCACCGGCATCGCCTTGCGCTCTGCCTTCTCGATGGCCGATATCCCCTTCTCCTTCTGGACCATCGTGCTCGGCCACGCGACCTTCTGCATCGTCGTTGTCTACAACAACGCAGTCGCCCGCTTCCGCCGCGTCTCCGGCTCGCTGATCGAGGCCTCCATGGATCTCGGCGCCGATGGTTTTCAGACCTTCCGCCACATCATTCTGCCGAATATCGGCACGGCGCTTCTGGCTGGCGGCATGCTCGCCTTCGCCCTGTCCTTCGATGAAGTCATCGTCACCACCTTTACCGGCGGCCAGCAATCGACATTGCCGATCTGGATGCTGGAAGAACTCATCCGCCCCCGCCAACGGCCGGTCACCAACGTCGTCGCCATGGTGGTGATGCTGGTCACCTTCCTGCCGATCCTGGCCGCCTACTACCTCACCCGCGACGGCGACCAGATCGCCGGTGCAGGCAAATAATCCCGCGCCTGTTCCGGGAAAATACTCACCGGTTTTCCGGCAGAAACAGACGCCAACAAACAAGCCAGCAATTAAGGGAGAACGACATGGACACACAATTGCTGATCGGATCACAGTTCGAGGCAGGCACCGAAGCCGAGGAATTGATCCTCAACCCGCGTACCGGCGCAAAGATCATCGATCTCGCCGAGGCCTCGCAGTCGCAGATCGAGCGCGCCGTCGATGCCGCCGAAAAGGCCTTTTCCACCTGGTCGATGACCACGCCCGGCGAGCGCTCCGGCTACCTCCTGAAGATCGCCGACGCCATTGAGAAGGACGCCGATGCCTTTGCGGCACTGGAAGCCTTGAACTGTGGCAAGCCGATCAATGCCGTGCGCAATGATGAACTGCCCGCCATCGTCGACTGCTGGCGCTTTTTCGCAGGCGCCATCCGCAACCTGCATGCAACTGTTGCCGGCGAGTACTTGCCTGGCCATACGTCGATGATCCGTCGCGATCCCGTCGGCATCATCGGCTCGATCGCACCGTGGAACTATCCGCTGATGATGATGGCCTGGAAGCTGGCGCCCGCGATTGCCGGCGGCAACACCGTCGTCTTCAAGCCATCGGAACAGACGCCACTGACAGCGCTGAAGATGGCGCGCCTGCTGGCCGACATCCTGCCGGAAGGCGTCGTCAACGTCATCCTCGGCCGCGGCGATACCGTCGGCAACACGCTGATCAACCACCCGAAGATCGGCATGGTCTCGATCACCGGCGATATCGCCACCGGCAAGAAGGTGCTGCAGGCGGCCGCAAAAACCGTCAAGCGCACTCATCTGGAACTCGGCGGCAAGGCGCCAGTCATCGTCTATGACGATGCCGACCTCGAAGCCGTCGTCAACGGCATCCGCACCTTCGGCTACTACAATGCCGGTCAGGACTGCACCGCCGCTTGCCGCATCTATGCGCAGGACGGCATCTACGAAAAGCTCGTCGCCGACCTCACCTCCGCCGTCTCCACGATCAAGTACAATCTCGCAGACGACGCCGAAAACGAGATCGGCCCGCTGATCTCCAAGCGCCAGCGCGATCGGGTGGCAAGCTTCGTCGAGCGCGCCACCGAGCAGAAGCATATCGAGATCACCACCGGCGGCAATCTCGGCAGCAAGGACGGCTTCTTCTTCCAACCCACCGTCGTTGCCGGCGCCACCCAGGAAGACGAAATCGTCCGCCGCGAAGTGTTCGGCCCTGTCGTCTCGGTCACCCGGTTCGCTGAAGACGATCAGGCCGTCACCTGGGCCAATGACAGCGATTATGGCCTTGCCTCTTCTGTCTGGACCAAGGACATCTCCAAGGCCATGAAAGCTGCTTCCCGCCTGCAATATGGCTGCACCTGGATCAACACCCATTTCATGCTGACCAACGAAATGCCGCATGGCGGCATCAAGCAATCCGGCTATGGCAAGGACATGTCGATCTACGCGCTGGAGGACTATACGGCCGTCCGGCATGTGATGATCAATCACGGATAATCCATTCAGCGTCCGGCACAGCCCGCTCGCAAGACCAAGGCCGCACCATCACGTGCGGCCTTTTGCAATTTTTGGCCTAACTGCCGGAAACGGTTGGAATTTCCAACCGAAAATGTTGCTCGAATCCCACACACTCAAAAACATGAGTGTTTAAGTCATACATTTCACTTTCCTGTGAAAGTAATCTTGATAGAACGAGTCATCTTATAACTCCCGCCTGTCCAGAAAGTGCATGACATGCCCCAACTTCGCCGTGCCACCCGGTCCACCGTTCGTTTCGCTCTTGCCGGCACCTCGCTGCTCGCCCTTTCGCTGACAGCTTTCGCACAGGATGCGGCGCAATCTACGACAGGTGCTGATGGAGCGACCGAACTGGAGACACTGACCGTCACGGGCGGCAGCGGCGGCGTCATCACGGCCGATGGCTATGTCGGCACCAGCAGCGCCACCGGCGCCAAGGTCGACACCCCCTTCCTGCAGATACCGCAATCGATCTCGTCCGTGACCGAGCAGCAGTTGAAGGATCGCAACCCGCAGACGCTTCTCGAAACGTTTGCTTACACGCCCGGCTCGCGTGTCGGTGGATACGGTTTCGATCCGCGCTTCGATTCCTTCACCGTGCGTGGTTTCGACGTTACCTATACCGGCATGTTCCGTGACAACCTGCGCCAGCCCGGCGCCAGCTCCTCGCTGTTCAAGAACGAGCCTTATGGCCTGGAAGGCGTGTCGATCCTGCGCGGCCCGTCGTCGGCCCTCTATGGTGCGTCCGGCGCCGGCGGCCTGTTCAACCTGATCACCAAGCGGCCAACCGAGGAGCCGTTGCGCGAACTGCAGCTGCAATACGGTACGGACAACCGCTACCAGGGCCAGTTCGATTTCTCCGGCCCGATCAACGACACCGATCCGCTCTACTACCGCATGACTGGCCTGCTGCGCAGCGCCGACACAGAGCAGATCAGCGTCCCGGATGACCGCGCCTATATCGCACCGGCCTTTACATGGAAGCCGGACGAAGACACCAAGCTGACCATTCTTGGCGAATATTCCCGCACCAAGACCGGCGGTTCGGCGGCCTATTACAACGACCCGACTGGCAAGGTAACCGACATTTTCGCCGGCAATCCGGACTTCAACGATTCGGTGCAAACACAGGCGCGCCTCGGCTACGAATTTGAGCACCGCCTGAACGACGTCTTTACCTTCCGCCAGAACATGCGCGTCTCGACGCTGAACGTCGATGCCGACTGGGCCTTTGCCTACGCGCCGAACGCCATTGATCCGACCTTGCTGGATAGCAGCGCCGGAACGTTCGACGAGCGCCTCAGCTCCGTGGTCATCGACAATCAGATGGAGGCCAAGTTCGATACCGGCGCACTCGATCACACATTGCTCGCAGGTGTCGACTACACGAAATTGCGGTTCAAGTCCCTCGCCGGAACCGGCTTCACGCCGCCGCTCGACACCAAGAACCCGACCAAAGGCCGTCCGACCGACCCGATCGACTTCAACGAACGCGTCGTCCAGGACCAGTGGCAGCTTGGCACCTACCTTCAGGACCAGATTCGTTACGACGCCTGGACGCTGACAGCCGGCGCCCGCTATGACTGGGTCTCGACGGATACGGACAACACCGATCTGACCACTGGTCTGACGAACCAGGTTTCGCAACAGGACAAGGCATTTTCCGGCCGTATCGGCCTGACCTACGAAACCGATTTCGGCCTTGCGCCCTATATCAGCTACTCCACAGCCTTCTCGCCCAATGCCGGCTGGAACAAGGAAACGGAACAGCCGTTCAAGCCGACCGAAAGCCAGCAGGAAGAAATCGGCGTCAAGTATCTGCTGCCCAACAGCAACACGATGGTCACGGCGGCTCTCTTTAATATCAACCAGAAGAACAGCCTTTATTACGAGGTTGTGGACCTGCCGACAGGCCCGGAAAACATTCAGGTTCAGCGCGGCAAGGTGCGCTCGCGCGGCTTCGAACTGGAAGCCAATACCAGCCTCGACAACGGCCTGTCGCTGATCGCGTCCTATACCTATACCGACATCAAGATCACCGAAGGCCCGGCCGATACGGTTGGCAACTACGTCTCCTCCGTGCCGCGCCACATGGCATCGCTCTGGGCGGACTACACATTGCCGGAAGATGGCCCGGCAGCCGGCCTCGGCTTCGGTGCCGGTGCCCGCTTCTTAGGCTCGAGCTTCGGTAACGACCAGAACACGACGCGCAACGGCGCGCGCGTCCTCTTCGATGCCGCCGCCCATTACGACTTCGCGGCCATCGACAAGAAGTATGAGGGCCTGCGCCTGCAGGTCAATGCAACCAACGTCTTTGACCGCCGCGATACGGTTTGCTCGGCAGGCTTCTGCTACCGTGATCAGGGCCGTGCCGTCATCGGTTCGTTGAAATACAGCTGGTGACCGTTTGAGCCTTTCCCCCAACCACGACGTCAGCACCGCTTTCGGGGCCTCCAGCCTGAAGGCGGTGTTTGCCGGTGAGCACGCCTGGTGCGGCGAGAAGATGATGCTGTCGTCGGAGCTGGAAGGCGGCGTGCCGCTGTCGGAGTTCTTCGGTTCCGGCGGTTTCACAGAGGCTCTTGATACCTATGCGAACGCCCACGGCGGCACGGACAGGCGCGCTGTCGCCTCGATGTGGTCGCTCTATTATTTCTCGATGTTGACCATCCCTTATATCGTTGCTCGCCGGGCCGATCACGTTTTGCCGGTCGTTCCCGGCGAAATGACGATCGCGCTGGCCGAAGACGGCTTGCCACGCGCTCTCGGACTTGCCCGCGAGGGTGATTGGAGCGAGGGCAAGGGCGCCGACCTTCTCTCCTTCGTCATGCCACTGGTCAGCCAGCATCTAGCCGAGATTATCGCGCAGTTGAAAGCGGTGGGCGGCATTGCACCAAAGCTCGCGTGGAACAATGCGGCGGTCTATATCGACTACGCTTTCAACGCCACCGAACGGGAACGCCCCGCCGACGGCGACACCTGGGCCTCACGGTCGCTGTTTTCGCAGACACACCTGCCCGACGGGACCCCAAACCCGTTTCTCGGCTGCCTGCGGCATGAAGCTGATGGCGAAGAGACCGTCTGCCGCCGCAAGATCTGTTGCCTGCGCTATCTTCTGCCGGGCATACCCAGCTGTGGCGAACTCTGCGCCCTGCCCGCCCAAAGAAAGCAATGATTGTGAAACGCCTCCTTCTTTTGACCCTTGGCCTGTTTTTGGCCTGTGCTGCCATGTCGAACGCGCAGGATCGCTGGCCGTTGACGCTCACCGACGGGATTGGCCGGCAGGTGACGATCAAGGAGACACCCCAAGCCATCCTGCTCGGCAGCGGCTTCAATCTGGTGGCGCTGTCGCTGATCCATCCCGATCCCGTCAGCCTGCTGGCTGGCTGGTCGGGAGACCTGAAGGGCGACAACCCCGAAATCTACAAGGACTTCGTGGAAAAATTTCCGGCCCTTGCGGACGTTCCGATTATCGGCGATGGCACGGGCGACGGCCTGTCCTTCGAAACCATCCTGTCCTTGAAGGCTGACCTTGCCATCATGGCCAACTGGCAGGCCGATACCGATCTCGGCAAGCGGGCGATCGACTATCTCGAAAGCACTGGCGTCCCGGTCTTCGTTGTCGATTTCAACAGCGATCCCTTGAAGAATACACCTGACAACATGCGGTTGCTCGGCAAGGTCCTGGAGCGCGAGGAACAGGCAAACGCCTTTGCCGATTTCTACGAGGAACACCTGAAGCGCATCACAGACCGGGTCGCCGCCAATCCCGAGCCAGGCCCGACCGTACTGATGGACGCATTCCCCAATCCCGATCGATGCTGCTATGCCTACGGCACCGGCGGCCTCGGAGAATTCATCGGCATTACCGGCAGCCGCAACATTGCGACCAAGAACCTGCCACGCCAGGGCGGCATCGTCAGCAGCGAGTATCTGATCGAGGCCGACCCTGAAGTGTACATCGCCACGGCCTCACCCGGCGGCACCTACAGCGCCTTTTCCATTGGCCCCGGCGTTTCCGCCGAGGAGGCGCGCAAGACACTGGGCGAAGCGGTGAAAAATCCGGTTCTTGCCAACCTGTCGGGCGTCCAGAAAGGCCGGGTGCACGGATTGTGGAATTTCTTCAACGCCGTACCGCTCAACATTCTGGCGGCGGAGGCCTTTGCCCATTGGCTGCGGCCGGAGATGTTTGCGGATATCGATCCGGATCAGAGCCTGAAGGAAATCAACGAGCGCTTTGCCGCCGTTCCGTTCCGCGGCTCCTACTGGATCAGCCTGAAATAGCAAATTGGCCGGAGATGAACCCCGGCCAATCGGATCCCGCCCTGTTATGCGGCTTTCTTCATCGCCGTTGCATTGACGGAAGCCTCGGCAAGCGCTGTCAGTGCATGATCGGTCGCCCCTTCCTGCTGCAAGGTCTCGTCAAGCAGCTTGACCGCATCCTTGAGGCCAAGCATTCCGGCCCAGGTCCTCAGCGTGCCGTAGCGGGCCATCTCATAATGTTCGACAGCCTGCGCCGTGGCGAGAAGTCCGGCATCAAGCGCCGGTGACCCCTTGAATTCATCGAGGATTTCCTCGCCTTCTTCAACGATACCGTCAATCGCCGGACAGGTCTTACCGACCGCACGCTTGCCGAAGATTTCAAACACCTGCTGCAGGCGCTCGATCTGGCCTTCGGTTTCTTCATGGTGCTTTTCGAACGCCGCCTTGAGCTTCGGGCTCTGCGCGCCTTTGGCCATTTTGGGCAGGGTTTTCAGAATCTTGCGTTCGGCGTAATAGACATCCTTAAGCATGTCATAGAACAGGTCTTCCAGGGCTTTACCAGCCATTGGTCTCTTCCTTTCAGCAATTGAAGTATGTCTGGGTTCGAGCAGGTAACGGCTAATCCTTTGCTTTGTTCCGCCGTCCGCAGCAATCGCAGGATCCTGCCGGTCCCCGCTTCCCTCACGATGCCGCCCCGCCTATATAGAGGTCTGGAGGACTTTGATGATTTGGATATTTCCTGCGGTTGCCGGCCTGTTGATCGTGTATTTTGCCATGCGCTCGTCGCGCTTCCGGCGCTTTGCAGAACCGGTGCTCAGCATCCTCGTCGCATTGGCGCTTGTTTCGGCTTTTTTGATCTGGATCAATGAAGGCAGGACCCCGGCAGAAGCCGTAACAGATCCTGGCGACGCGCAAGCTCAACCGGCGCTGGCGCCGCAGGATATATCGGTCGGAGACCTGGAGTTCACGCGAAATCAACCCGACATGAGCTACCGCGCAACCGGCACAGTAAAAAACAACAGCGGCTACAATCTCGACTATTTCAAACTGTCGGTCACGCTGGAAGATTGCCCGCAAAACAATTGCCGGACGCTCGGCGTGGACACGGCCCTGATTCTGGCGCGCGTCCCCGCCGGCCAGAGCCAGAGCTTCTCGACCTTCTTCACTTTCCCGAAAAACGCCTATGGCGTCGAACCGACCGCGCCAAAATGGTCCCATCAGATTACAGAGGTTCGCGGTCGTTTACCCTGAAGGCTGCCTGCGGGGCCTGCCGTCACACTCTCGGCAGGATTTCCGCTGTGGTCACAACCGTTGCGAAATCAGCCCGAAGCGTCGCGATATGCGCGCGATGAATATCAACCGCAGCGATCTTCTCACCGTGACCATCGGCAAGATCAAAACAATCGCAGGCATCCTCCACCAGCGTGACCTTGTAGCCCATATTGGCACCGACACGCACCGTCGTCGAAACGCACATGTCCGTCGAAATTCCAAACACGACGATCGTGTCGATATCCGCCCGCCGCAGCCGGAGATCCAGGTCCGTACCGATGAAAGCGGCGTTGACACTCTTGATGACCAGCGGCTCACCCGGCTGCGGCTCGAAACCGCGGCGGAACGCGTTGCCGGGGCTCCCGGGCCGAAGCGACGATCCCTCTTCGACACTGTCGTGCCGCACATGGAAGAGCGGACGCCCGGCCGCACGCCACGCCGACAGAACTGCCAGCCCGTTCGCATCGACCTTGTCGTTCCATCGCTTCGGCCATGGCGCGGTATCGAAGGCCTGTTGCATGTCCACAAGTATCAACGCTGCCCTGTCAGAAAATTTCATAGCCCGATCACTCCTTTGGCTGTTACGCGCAGAAGCTACTTGCCATTTCGTCCGGTTTCATTGAGCAAGATGCCGGGCAACCGGTCATCCATCCGGTTTGACAGGGGGAGACCGGACAAAGTGATCGAACTGGACGAAAAAGACCGCCTCCTTGTCGCTGCCTTGCGCAGTGATTCTCGCCAGAGCCTGGTCGAGCTTGCCAGGCGCAGCGACCTTTCACGCAGCGCCGTTCATGAGCGGCTGCGGCGTCTGGAAAGCAAGAATGTGATCGCGGGCTATACAATACGCCTTGGGACCGAAATTGCCGATCCCGGCGTGCGGGCCGTGGTTGCAGTCAGCTTTCAGCCGGGCAAGAATTGCGACCATGTCGTGCCGCATATTTCCGGTATCCCGCAGGTTGTCAGCTGCTGGTCGCTGGCAGGCCCCACCGACCTGATGCTATTGATCGAATGCGGATCGAACGGAGATCTCGACACCATCCGAAGACAAATCGCCACGATCGCGGGCGTAGCGACCGTGCAGACCCACGTCGCGCTTCGTACGCATTTTGACAGGCGCGGTGGCTAGGCCCGGCTGATCTCGTCGAGATACCAGTTGATATAGCGCAACTCGTTCTGCTCCATCGGTGCGATCGGGCCGGGCACGAAGTAATGCGAGCGCACGCCGCGCGAGGTGTGCTCGATGATCGACTTGTCCTCGTCGGTGGTGACGGTCCAGAGCCATTTCAGCTTCTCGAGGTCGTAGTCGACACCCTCTTGCGCCTCGCCGTTGACGAGCCAGATCAGTTCCATCTCGCAGGCTTCCGGACCCTTCGGAATGAAGCGGTAGATCATGCCATGGTCGGGATAGCAGACGAGGAACGACGTGCCGCCGAGATGAACGGAGGTAACGCCGCCATCGAACTCGGTGAAACGGCCCATCAGCGGCGCCAATGGCGATCCGTCCTGACTGCCGGTCTTGACGCCATCATAGAGTGCATAGCGGAAAGCATGGATCGTCTCCTTGCCATTCTCGGAAGTCTGCCAATGGTCGCCAGAACCGACCTGGATACCGAGCGCGCAAGTGCGTTCCTCCATTGCGGCATTTAGCGCCTCGATCATGTGCAGCGGCTGTTCCAGTGCGTGGGTCTGCGAATACTCCGGATGCGCCGGGCCGCAGTGATAGCATTCGACATAGTTTTCCACCGCCAGCTTCCAGTTGGCATCGACCGGATAACTCTGCCGGTAAGCAACCTTCGCCTGCCCCCAGCCATACTGGCCGCAGGTGGCATGCAGAAGGTTTTCGACTTCAGTGAAATCGAGCGGGTTTTCGGCAAAGGAAATGAAGACGAGGCCTTCGACGACGCGGACATGCAGCTTCTTCAGCCCATGGTCTTCCCGCTTGAAATCCTTCGGCATCAGCCGTGCGGCCTTCAACGCGCCATCATTGCCATAGGTCCAGGCGTGATAGGGACAGACGAACACACGCGCATTGCCCTTGTCCTTGGTGCAGACTTCCGCCCCGCGATGGCGGCAGACATTGAGAATGGCATGAACAGTCCCGTCCGCATGCCGCGTCAGGATCACCTGCTCAGAGGCCATGCGAAACACTTCGAAATCGTTCGGCTTCGGGATGACGCTTTCATGCGCGACGCAGTGCCAATGGCGGCGGAAGACACGCTCCAGATCGCGCTCGTAGATATCCACGTCCCGGTAGAACGGCCGGGCAAGCCCATGGCCGGGCTTGTGGGCGGCGACGAGCTGGTCGATGCGGTCGCCCTCGGCAACGCTGTTGGAAAGTTCGGGCGCGAGCATGTTTTCTCTCCTGAAAGACCTCACCGGAAAAATCGCGTTCCGGCGCGCGCATTTCGCTGTGGGCTGGGTCCGACAAGCCCCTCACCCTAGCCCTCTCCCCGCTCGCGGGGAGAGGGGACGACGGAGGCCGCCGCGTAATTCCTCTTCTCCCCATCGGGGAGAAGGTGGCCCGAAGGGCCGGATGAGGGGGGCCGCAAACTCAGCATCCGCCGCCCCCTCATCGCCTCGCATGCGCTCGGCACTTCTCCCCGATGGGGAGAAGAAACAACCTCGCCTAGACCTTCACCCGCTCCGACTTCGGATCATACATCGGCGCAAGCGACGCCTCCGCCTTCACCCGTGTCCCGGCAATCTCGATCTCGTAAACAGAGCCCAGCACATCGGCCTCGCTCTCTTCCCGGCACGGCACATAGCCGAGCCCGATCGCGCCGCCGAGATGGTGGCCGTAATTGCCTGACGTGATCGTTCCAACGATCTTGCCGTCGCGCACCACCGCTTCGTTGTGGAACAGAAGCGGCTCCGGATCGGTCAGCCGGAACTGCACCAGCCGGCGCGAAAGCCCCTTGTCCTGTTTCCTCAAGACGGCTTCGCGGCCGATGAAGTCGCCCTTGCCCGTGCGCACTGCAAAGCCGAGCCCGGCTTCCAGCACATGGTCCTCATCGGTGATGTCATGGCCGAAATGGCGGAAGGCCTTTTCGATCCGGCAGCTATCGAGCGTATGGATGCCACAAAGTTTCAGGCCGATATCGGCCCCTGCCGCTTCCAGCGTCTCGAACACATGCGCCGTCTGGTCGGTCGAGACATAGAGTTCCCAGCCGAGTTCGCCGACATAGGTGACCCGGTGAGCGCGGGCGAGGCCCATGCCGACTTCGATTTCCCGCGCCGTACCAAACGGATGCGCCGCATTAGAGAAGTCGTTGGGGCTGACCTTTTGCATCAGTTCGCGCGCCTTCGGCCCCATGACGCAGAGCACCGATTCCGATGCCGTCACATCGGTGATAACGACGAATTCATCGGCGAGATGCTTGCGCAGCCAGGCAAGATCGCGTTGCAACGTCGCGCCGGGCACGACCAGCAGGAAAGCCGTATCCGAGAGACGAGTGACCGTCAGATCGCTCTCGATACCGCCACGGGCATTGAGCATCTGGGTATAGACGATGCGGCCCGCAGCCACATCCAGCTGGTTAGCGCAGAGTTTTTGCAGAAAGGGCAGCGCATCGCGCCCTTCGACGCGGATCTTGCCGAACGACGTCATATCGATCAGACCGACGCCACCCCGGATCGCCAGATGCTCGTCGCGCTGGTTTTCAAACCAGTTCTGCCGCTTCCAGCTATATTTGTATTCCCGCTCCTGACCTTCCTTGGCAAACCAGTTGGCCCGCTCCCAACCCGCCACTTCTCCGAAGACGGCGCCGCGCGCCTTCAGGTGTTCGTGCAAGGGCGTGCGGCGAACGCCGCGTGCCGTCGCCATCTGGCGGTAGGGGAAGTGATCGGCATAGAGCAGGCCGAGCGTCTCGGTGACCCGCTCCTTGAGATAGGTGCGGTTTTTCTGGAATGGCTGCGCCCGGCGGATATCGACCTCCCAGAGATCGAACGGCGGCTCACCATCGTTCATCCATTGCGCCAGCGCCATGCCGGCACCGCCGGACGACACGATGCCGATCGAGTTGTAACCGGCCGCAACCCAATAGCCTTTCAGCTCCGGCGCTTCGCCGAGATAGTAGCGGTCATCCGGCGTAAAGCTCTCAGGGCCGTTGAAGAAGGTATGGATCCCTGCCGTTTCCAGCATCGGCATGCGTCCAACCGCCTTTTCCAGGATCGGCGCGAAGTGATCGAAATCCTCCGGCAACTGGTCGAAGCAGAAATCCTCGCTGATGCCGTTCATGCCCCAGGGCTTGGCCTTGAGCTCGAAGGCGCCGACCAGCATCTTGCCGGCATCCTCCTTGTAATAGGTGCACTCGTCCGGCACTCGCAGAACCGGCAGGCGCTGTAGCCCGGCGACCGGTTCGGTGACGATATAAAAATGTTCGCAGGCATGCAGCGGCACGGTCACGCCGGACATGAGGCCCAGCTCCCTGCCCCACATGCCCGCCGCGTTGACGACATTTTCGGTCTCGATCGTGAACGTCTCGCCGTTCTGCTCGCAGGTGACGCCTGAGACCCGGCCATCCTTCTTGTGGACCGCCGTTACCTTGACGCCCTCAAGAATGGTCGCGCCGTTCTGCCGGGCACCCTTGGCCAGCGCCATGGCGATATTGGCGGGATCGCACTGGCCATCCAGCGGCAGATGCACGGCACCGACCACATCCGAGACATTCAGATGCGGATACATCGCCTTGACTTCGTCCGGCGATATTTCCCGCACATCGACGTCAAAGGCGCGGGCCAGCGAGGCCTGCCGGTAGATTTCCTGTTTGCGCTCTTCGGTCAGCGCAACCGTGATCGAGCCGCACTGGCGCATGCCGGTGCCGATACCGGTTTCGGCCTCCAGCTTGGTGTAGAGATCGGCCGAATATTTGGCGAGCCGGGTCATGTTTTGGCTGGCGCGCAGCTGGCCGATCAGTCCGGCCGCATGCCAGGTCGTGCCGGAAGTCAGCTGCTTGCGCTCGAGAAGCACAACGTCAGTCCAGCCGAGTTTCGCCAGATGATAGGCGACCGAACAGCCCGACACACCGCCGCCGATGATGACCACGCGGGCCTTTTGGGGGATAGGCTTGCTCATGCGCGCAGTCTTTCATTCTTGGGATCAAACAGCGGCTCATCGGCCTGGACGATTGCCGTGAAGCGGTCCCCGTAGATTTCGACCTCGACCTCGGTTCCAGGCTGAGCCAGATCGGCGCGCAGCATGCCAAGTGCCACCGATTTGCCGATCCGGTAGCCCCAGTTTCCGGACGTGGTTTCGCCGACCACCTTGCCGCCATGCCAGAGCGTCGACATATACGGCGCGTCGCAATCGCCAGCGTCCACGATCAGCGTGACGAAGCGTTTGGTCACACCCTGCTGTTTCTCATGCTCCAGCGCCGCCTTGCCCTTGAATCCGGGCTTGGCCCAATCAACGAAACGCTCCAATCCACCCTGCAGAATGGTGTAATCGGTTGAAAGATCGCCTTTCCAGGCGCGATATCCCTTCTCGATCCGAAGCGAGTCCAGCGCTTCCATGCCAAAGGGTTTCAGGCCGTGCTTTTGTCCCGCAGCCCAGACCGCGTCAAAGATGGTGGCCGTGTCATCGATCTTAGTGTGTATTTCCCAGCCGAGTTCGCCGGCGAAGGAGACGCGCACCAGCTGGCACCAGCGCCCGGCGATCTGTACCGACTGATGCGTCAACCAACCCTTCGCAAGATCCGCATCACAGACCTCAGCCAAGATGTCCCGCGACTTCGGTCCGGAGAGTATCTGGCAGGTAAAGCTCTCCGTGACATCGTCCAGCGTAAACGCCGCATCCTGTGGCAGGTGTTTTTTCAACCATTCGAAATCGTGCCACTGCGCCGTTGCCGCCGTGATCAGGAAGAAGAAATCCTCCTCCAGTGCCATGACTGACATTTCGGTGACGATCCGGCCCTTGTCGTCGGAGAAATAGGCGAGACCAATACGGCCAGGCTTCGGCACCTTGCCTGTAGTCAGGCCAAGCAGCCAGTCGCGGGCACCCTCGCCCTTCAGGCGGTAGCGGGAGAAACCAGGAAGATCGAGAATGCCGGCAGCGTTGGTGACGGCGAGGCATTCCTCCTCGATGCGTTTCTGCCAAGGCCCCGCCCGGTTCCAGGTCTGCGTGGCTTCTTCCGAGAGGTCATCCCCCGGCTTGGCGTACCAGTTGGCCCGCTCCCAGCCGTTATAGGGTTTGAACTGTGCGCCAAGGGCCGCAATCCGGCCGTGGATCGGCGACAGCTTCTTGTTGCGGCCCGCCGGCCAGGCGTGCTTCGGGAAATGCATGGCATATTCATGGCCATAGATTTCCATGCCCTTGGCGATGCAATAATCCTGATCGGTAAAACTGGTGAACCGGCGCGGGTCGCAGGACCACATGTCCCATTCCGTCTGCCCTTCCGTTACCCATTCGGCCAGTACCTTGCCCGCACCGCCTGCCTGGCAAATGCCGAAGGTAAAGACGCAGGCCTCGAACGCATTCGGCACGCCCGGCATCGGGCCAATCAGCGGGTTGCCGTCCGGCGCGTAGGGGATCGGCCCATTGATCATCCGGGACAGACCGGCAGTGCCGAGGATCGGCACACGCTCGACGGCGTCGTTCAGATACCATTCCAAGCGTTCCAGATCGTCAGGGAAAAGCTGGAACGAAAAATCCTCCGGCATCGGATCGTCCGGCGTGATCCAGTGCGCCTTGCAGTTTTTCTCATAGGGACCGAGATTCATCCCGGTCTTTTCCTGGCGCAGGTAATAGGAGCTATCGACATCGCGCAGCAACGGCAGCTTGTGCCCTGCTTCCTTCGACCAGGCGGCCAGTTCCGGAATTTCCTCGAACAGCATGTACTGATGGCTCATGACCATCATCGGCACGTCGCGGCCGAACCATTTTCCGACCTCGCGGGCGTAGTAACCGGCGGCATTGACGACGTATTCGCAGCGGATTTCGCCCTGCGGCGTGGAAATGATCCACTCGTCATTTTCCCGGCGCGCGCCGGTGGCGGGACAGAAGCGCAAGATTTTCGCGCCCATGTCGCGCGCGCCCTTGGCCAGCGCCTGCGTCAGCTGCGCCGGGTCGATGTCGCCGTCATAGGGATCGTAGAGCGCGCCGGTCAGGTCATGGGTTTCGACGAAGGGGTATTTCGACCTGATCTGATCCGGCGAGAGGATGTCGAGATCCATGCCCTGATAGCGCCCCATGCCGACGACGCGCTTGAACTCCTGCAGCCGCTCCTTGGAATGACCAAGCCGGATCGAGCCGGTGACATGGTAATTCATCGGATAATCGACCAGCGCGCCCAGTTCGCGGTAGAGCGAGGCCGAATAGCGCTGCATGTTCATGATCGACCAGGAGGACGAAAATGTCGGCACGTTGCCCGCCGCATGCCATGTCGAACCGGCCGTCAGCTCGTTCTTTTCCAGAAGCACGCAGTCCGTCCACCCGGCCTTGGCCAGATGATAGAGAGCGGACGCACCGACCGCACCTCCCCCGATGATCACGACGCGTGCATAAGACGGCAAATTCGACATGGCTGTTCCCTTGTTTGGGGGAAGTTTTGGCCATGAACAACATTTGCATCAAGCCGTCAGAACGGGCTTTATTGATCGAAGAATTCGATTAGATTGAACTAGAAGCCCTCATCCGGCCTATCGGCCACCTTCTCCCCGTAAACGGGGAGAAGGGACAGGCGGCCACCTCCGTCGTCCCCTCTCCCCGCTTGCGGGGAGAGGGATAGGGTGAGGGGCAAAATTGGGAGACACCGGACACACCCATGCAGATCGACCTTATCGAAACCTTCCTCGACCTGATGGAAACCCGCAGTTTCAATCGCACGGCGGAACGGCTGAACATCACGCAATCCACCGTGTCCCATCGGGTCAAGGCGCTCGAAGCACAGTTCAACCGCAAGCTTTTCACGCGCAACAAAGGAGGAACTGCGCCGACTGCCTCCGGCCTGCGTTTCCTCGACCATGCCAAGGCGCTGCAGCATCAATGGCACGAGGCAACCCGCGCGGTGGAAAACGCCGGTACCTACGAGCGCTCGATGCGGCTCGGCATCCAGCATGATCTCGCCGAAGCCTTTGCCGGAAAATGGCTATCAGCCGTCCGGGCCGACCTGCCGACGACCTCGATCTATATGGAGGCCGATTACTCCAACCAGATGAACCGCGATCTGGCAGCCGGCGATCTCGATCTCGCCATCCTTTATACGCCGCATTACCTGCCCGATCTTCACTATGAGCGGATCGGCGAAATGACCTACATGCTGGTCGGCACCGCGACGCGAACGGTCGGCGAATTGTTACCGGAAACCTATATCCAGGCCGTCTACTCTCCGGCGTTCGACCGTGCGCATCGGCTGGCCCTGCCGCAGCTTTCATCCGCTCCGCTGGCGTCAGGCCAGAATATCGCCATTACCGGCCTGCTGAAGACGCTGGGAGGGGCAGCCTATGTGACGAGCAGCACGGCGCTGAGGCTCGAAGGCGAAGGCGCCGCTTTCCCCATCGCAGACGCCCCTCCGATACAGCAAGCTGTCTACGCCGCCACCAGCATCCGCACTCGCCACGCCCACCAGCACCGCCGCATCATCAGCGCCATGCAGGATCTTCTGGAACGATAGCAGCCACAAGCGGCATATGCGGTCAGTGCTGAGTGAGCAGAACCAACTGCTGATCCTCGTTCAACCTGGCCAGCATATCTGCGGCCGGAAGCGGATAGGCGATCGCATAACCTTGCAGCACATCGCATCCAAGGCGCGTCAACAACTTGGCGTGTTCCAGCGTCTCGACGCCCTCGGCAATGACCTCGATATTGAGCGCTTTGGCGATGTCGATGATCGAGCGCAACAGGCGCTTCTGTTCGCGCGATGTGGTGGTCGGCAAAACCAGTTGACGATCGATCTTCATCCGCCGCGGTTTCAGCTTTACCAACCCGATGATCGACGCATGACCGGATCCGAAATCATCGATCTCGATGTCGATACCCATGGCCTTCAGGCCTGCGACGTTGGAAAACACGTCATCTTCGCTGTCGTCGAGAAAAATGGTTTCCAGCAATTCGAATGACAGCATATCCGGTCGGACATCCAGGCGTTTCAATTCGTCGATCAAAAGCGGATCCGACAGGCGGGCAGCCGAGACATTCACCGCAATGCGCGGAACATGCACTCCCTGCCCCATCCAGGCCTGACGGTCCTTCAACGCCGCCTTCAAGATCGCAGCATCGAGATCGTCCAGCCGGCCGAGACTGCCAGCAACCTTGATGAATTCGCCCGGCAGGATCAATCCGCGTTTCGGATGGCGCCAGCGTGCCAGAACCTCCATCCCGACGATGCGCCGGGTCCGCGCATCGACCTGAGCCTGATAATAGGGAATGAACTCCCCTTTTTCCAAACCATGAGCGAACTGCCTGCCAACGCGCTGCTCGGCATTGAGTTGTGCCTTCATCTGAGCCGAATACACCTCGACCCGTCCCCGACCGAGCTTCTTGGCACGATGCAGGGCAATATCCGACTGTGCCAGCAGGCTGCCAATATTGCGGCCACTGGCAGCCGCGACACCGATCGACCCACCGGTGCGCAAGACCTCCTCATTATGCCAGACCGACTGCTTCAACTGCTGCGCCAGCCGCTCTGCACGGATTTTGAGGTCATCCAGCGAGACGAAATTTGCGATCAAAACCGCAAATTCATCACCGCTGACGCGGGCAATGAATGCGTTCTCAGGCACACTGGCTTCAATCCGCCTGGCACAGGATATCAGGACATTGTCTCCCGTCGTATGGCCGGCAGTGTCGTTGATCTGCTTGAACCGGTCTAGACCGATATGCAGGATCGCCAGCTTTTCCGGTCCGGCCTCCCCCGCAAGCTCCGCCAATCGCCTGTCAAAGAAGCGTCGATTGGGAAGTCCTGTTAGATAATCATGTTCGGCTGCATATGCGATCCGCTCGCGGCTCGCTTCAAGGGCAACGGCCCGCGCCTCGGCGATCGCCTTTTGCCGTCGCAGTTCGCGATTGAGCAGCACATCCGCCGTCACATCCCATTCGGCGCCGATAAGGGTGATATGGCCGTCTTCCTCGAAGCAATAGGCGCGTGAACGCAAGTATCGGGTTTCACCGTCCGGCAAAATGATCCGGTATTCCGAAGAATAGGCATCCTTGGCTGCAATCGCCCGGTCGAAATCGGCCTGGGCCTGGGCAAAATCATCGGGATGGATCGCATTCGTCCAGACCTCCGCCTTGACGCGCCTTTGCGTCTTGCCGGTTGCGTAGAGCCGGTGCATCTGCAAATCCCAGACGACTTCGTCTTTCTGTGTGTCGTGCTCCCACACGCCGATCTGAGAAGCGTCAAGCGCAATTCCCAAACGGCGAAGAATATTCTGGAATTCCTGTTCGGACCTCGCCGCCTTCATGGTTTTCTCTGCAGAGGATGCTTCGCGTATCAGCGCCTCCGCATTCTACACCAAGGTTCCTAAAGAACTATTGTTCCATGAGCAAAAAGAGTACTTTTTAAACAAACAACCATTAAGTGCTTCTTCAAAGAAACCCAGTTGCAACTTAGGCGCATCTCGTACTGTATTACATATCAAATTTAGACACTGCGCGGAAAAATCAAGAGCCGCAATGCGCCATTGTTGGTCGCAGCGCCGAATTGACATGACCGGGGTGACGGCATAATCATCAGCAGATCAATTGGTTCCCTGGGAGCGAGGCGCTTTCGGGGAGTAAATGGGAACGTGACGGGTGGACCCATTCTGGGCATCTTTATCACGGCCGACCCCGCGACTGTAGAGCGGTCAGAGGTTGTCATTCCGGTACGTTCAGCCGGTAAAAGCCACTGCGGCGATGGGCGTTTTGCCTCTGCCGCGGGAAGGTGAGACAAGCTCCTTGGCACGAAAGTGCCTGACGCCGCGAGCCAGGAAACCTGCCGGTTGATGAAGGGCATGGTGCCCAATTGGTGGGATATTTCCCACGCGCCATCACGGAGGTTGTCATGGCTACGACTACAGTTTCAAGCGTCCCGCTTTCTCTCAATGACCGTATCACCACGGCTATTCTCGCCCTGTTGATCGGCGGCTTCCTGGTTTTCGGTGCCGGCCTTGCCAATTCCGCCGTGCTGCACGACACCGCGCATGACGTCCGCCACTCCTACGGTTTCCCCTGCCATTGATATAGGCAGTGGGAAGCTCAGCCTTTCCACACTCTATCGATAGGGGATCGCGGGTTTCATTTTGGAAATCACGCGGCCGTGGATTGCGCCCATGCTCCGGCATCGGGCGGGCTTTGCCGTGGGAATTCAAACACAGCAAGCGTTGAGCACTAAAGATCGATCTGCTCCGCTTGATTTTGGGGGTATCAAATGATTGTCAAAACGCTTCTGGCCGCATTGGTGGCTGGATTGATCGCGGGCGTCTTCATGACGGCGGCGCAGGAGTTGCGGGTGGTCCCGCTCATCCTTCATGCCGAGGAATATGAAGTCAAGGAACCTGCCGCCGAACCACCGGCCGCAACCGAAGGCCAGCAGCAGCACTCTTCTCTCGACCGCTCCTCGTTGATCGGCGAAATGCTGTCGGCACTCTCACCCATCACACCCGCCTACGCCCATGAAGGCGAGCACGAAGACGAAGGCGGCATCATGTTCGGCATGAGCCGGTTCTCCGGCACATTGCTTGCCAATCTGGTGGCCGGCGCCGGATTTGGCCTGCTGCTTGCGGGCGCCAGCCTCGCCTTCAATTACCCCATCACGCTGCGCAACGGCGCTCTCTGGGGCGCCTGCGGCTGGCTGGCTATCCATCTCTTGCCCGCCATCGGCCTGCCGCCGGAATTGCCGGGCTTCCCTGCCGCTGATCTCCACGACCGGCAGACCTGGTGGATCGCAGCGATCGTTCTCTCCGTCGCCGGCCTCTATCTTGTCGTGTTGCGCGGTGAGATCCTGGCCAAGATCATCGGCCTTGTCCTGATCGCCGCTCCGCACGTCTATGGAGCGCCACAGCCGACGGACATCTCGAGCCCGGTACCCGCAGTTCTCGGCGCGGAATTCGCGGTCGCCGCCTTGGCAACGACACTGGCGTTCTGGATCGTGCTCGGCGTGATTTCGGGATACCTGAACGACCGGTTTCTGAAATCGGCTTAAGCCCTATCGTTGCGGCGCTAGCATTGCTTGCGCCGCAAGTACATCAAAGGCCGCCTGTGCGCTCGACAAGGGCCTGCAGGCGGCTTTTTTGTGTCTCGTCATCGAGAAGCACGCAGACATCGCAAAAATCCCCACCCTCTGTTCGATAGTAGAGACAGCAGCCGCTTCGCAGCCGGAAGATTCGCTCGACGGGGATGCCATCGCAAACAGCGCCGACCTTGGCGTAGTGCGCCGTCTCGGAAAATACCGGTGAACCGGCCCTCTTGATGATGGCAAGCGCTGCGGCCATTGCGCGATCCGCTTCGCCCAAGGCGGCACCGATCTCCAGAAAAGCCCCCGCAATGCCGTCACCCACCAGCCGCCACTGCGCGACGGGGGATAGGCCAGTGCGGCCTTGCAGCAAGCCGATCACCGGATTGAAGCTCTCGACGAAGCCACCATGAAATGCTGCCACCCAATCATCCCCGCGTGCAAAGCTCCGGAAACGAAAATGAAGGCGGCTGATACCGGAGGGATAAGTGTCCGAAGGCGTCCCCCTGCCATGCTGAACGACAGGTTCGAACCGGAACGCAAGGCGATCCGGATGCAGATTGGGCACCAGCCCCGTCTGTAAATAGACAGCTGCTGCCGCGATGCCGAGATGGTGGCTGTAGAAGGAAATTAGATGGGCGCCTCTGACGCGGTCGTCCATGCCGGCAGCAAAACAATTCTGGTAGTCCAGCAGGCGCTCGACCATATCGCCACCGAGATGCCATGCCTCATTGACCGGCAGAAAATCGCCGCCCTCCCGCCCCAGGGACACAGCTACCTGCGGAAAATGCTCCGCCTGCCAGGCTATGGCGGCTTTTGCGTGCCGCACATCATCCGGTCGAAAGCTGCTTGAAACCCGGTTCTCGCTCAATGGGGCCGCCTGTTATCACCTGGCAGCCGGTTTAGCTTAAAGCCAGCCGCCGGAAAAGCCTGCCCGCCGGAGGCCACGCCGGATAACCGGCGTTTCGCGCAGCATGTTCCAGTAAAGACCACTGCGATGGTTCTCGATCATCATCACCAGCAACCCCTGATCAAGGCCAACGCTACGGTCGTTGAGCCAACCTTCCGCCGTCTTGCCCGGAACGCTCGGGTTGAAACTGCCGATAAAACGCCCTGTGTCGATAACGTCGGGATAGCTCGACAGGATATGCCGTGTCGCCGACATCGCGGCCTGTGGCTCGAACGGCAGACATGCGAGCGGCGCCCAGGGCGCGATCGTGCCATCGTCCGGCCCGAGCGGCGCTCCGCGCGCGGCATAACCGGCAAACTGCTGGCGCCGACCATCCTGCAGCCGGCGGGGGCGTAAGGGGCCATCGCAGGATGTCAGCCCCCATGCGTCGGCACCGTAGCCGGTAAAACCGCCCGGATTGGTGCTCGCATAGTCCCGCTGGACGGCGATCGCCCGGCGGGTATTTTCAAAATAATCCGTGCCGTGCGCTGCCACAGCCTCATCCTGGATGCCACGGAAATCGATCCATGCATGTGAAAACAGGTGGATGAACAGAGGTCCGGCGTAGAGGAACGGCTTGTTCTTCACCGTCATCCAATCGAATTTGCTGGCAAAAGCATCATAGCTTTCCTTGCCGATCGGATAGGATGGCGAAGCCAGAGCAAGCGCATAGAGGATGATCGCCTCGCTGTAGGATTCCCAGCGATAGGGCAGAAAGCCTGTCCGGGGCTTCCATCCGAGCCACAAAGCCCCCTCTCCGTCCAGCGCCCAGGCCCAGTTTGCCCGGGCGTAGAGCATATCGACCTGCGACCGGATCTCTGTCTCGACCTCATTGTCCTGATTAAAATAAGCCGCCGCCGTGATCATGCCGGCGATCAGAAGCGCGCTGTCGATCAGCGAAAGCTCGCTGCGCCATGTCCGCAGACCGGTCTTCATATCGAGAAAGTGGTAGTAGAGCCCCTTGTAGCCGGTGGCGTCCTTGTTGCGGCTTTGCGGGCTTTCGGCAAAGAACCTCAATGTCACCAGTGTTCTTGCCGCAGCGTCCTGACGGCTCATCCAGCCTCTCTCGACGCCGGTAGGATAGGCAGAAAGGCCAAAACCGGTCGCAGCGATGCTCGACGGAGCGCCGGGCAGCGAGGTATCTGCAATCAAGCCGTTTTCGGGATTGACGAACTCTAGAAAGTATCCGAACGCCGCTTGCTGCAACCGGTCGAGAATGACCGTGTCGGTTTCGTTTTTCAGAAGCATTGCAGGCTTACTCCAGTCGATCGAAATTCACTAAAATGGCAGTCAGTACAAATCACCGATTGTTGAAGACGCCCGCATCCGGAACGGTCGCCTCACCTACGATCTGTGTTACATTTTAGTTTCATACGATCCTTAGCAGCGATTGGATGACTGGATGTTCACAACACTTGCGATGTTTCTCACGATTTCGAGCGCGCCGATTGCCACACCGGTCGCTGATGCAGTCCCGGTCGATGTCGCGCTGGTGCTCGCCGTCGATATGTCGGGATCGATGGACATTGAAGAGGCACAGGTGCAGCGCTTGGGATATGTCGAAGCCCTGCGTCATCCAGACTTCATCAATGCGGTCACGGCCGGCCTCAACGGCCGCATCGCCATCAGCTATTTCGAATGGGCCGGCAGCGTCAACGAGACCTCCGTCATCAACTGGCAATTGATCGATGATGCGCAGGACGCCGCAATTCTGGCCGAACATCTTGCCGCCCGCCCGGTCTTCACCCGCCGGGGCACTTCCATTTCCAATGCTATCGCCTTCGCATCGAAACTGATTGCGGCGAGCCCCTACGATGCGATGCGCCGGGTGGTCGATATCTCCGGTGACGGCCCGAACAATCTCGGCCCTCCGGTCGATCCGATGCGCAACGCAGCCGTTGCCAGCGGCATTATCATAAACGGCCTGGCCATCCTCATCCGCCCCTCGGGCGGCACTGTTTCGCTTGACCGTTACTATGCCGATTGCGTTATCGGCGGTCCCGGCTCGTTCGTTCTGCCGGTCCACCAGCCCGAAGACTTTGCCGTCGCCATCCGGCAGAAACTGGTCATGGAGGTCAGCGGATCGAAGACGGCGGCGCGGATTATCCCCGTGCAAATCGCACCGCTGACCGATTGCATGATGGGCGAGAAGCTGCGTCCCGGCTTTCTCGACCGGGTCTATCCGGAACTGGATAAATAGTTTCTCGCACGCGATTGCCTTGAGCACATACCGGGCATTGGCAATGTCTCGTTACGCGTCTGCGAGAGCCAGCCTCTCTGCGAAGTTTCGCTGACTCATTCATAATCCAAACTATTCCTATTTATAGAAAAATGTGGTTATATTGAATGAACGTTCAGCAAGAAATGGGGAATTCATGAACGAAATGACCCGCAATATCAGCATTCCCAATGACTGGGACCGGAGCGGCCTGCCCGGTTGGTGCTATCACAGCGACGCGCTTCTGGAGCTTGAAAAACAGCATGTCTTCCGCGAGCACTGGCAAATCGCCTGCCATGTCTCCGATATTCCGGAGCCAGGCAACTACATCACCATGGATGTCGTCGGCGAGCGTGCGCTGATCCTGCGCGATCAGGAAGGGACCGTGCGCGGCTTCCAAAATATCTGCCGCCATCGTGGCTCGCGCGTCGTCGCCGACAACAAGGGAACTTGCCGCAACGCGCTTGTCTGTCCGTTTCACGGCTGGGTCTACAATCTCGACGGCACGCTGAGGGGCGCTGCCCGCCCCCGCTCCTTCCCGCCGCTCGACAAGCAGGAATTTGGACTGATCGGGCTCGATCTCGAAATCTGGATGGGCTTCGTCTTCATCCGCTTTGCCCCCGGACCTCAAGCTTCCGTCGCGGAACTCATGCAGCCGTTTGCGGGCGAACTCGGCGAATACAAGACGCAGGACATGGTCCCCGCCGCCGATATCTGGACCCAGACCTCGCCGGTCAACTGGAAATCAGTCCGCGACGTCGACAACGAAGGCTACCACGTGGCGATGGCGCATCCAGCACTTCAGGATCTCTATGGCTCGACCTATTACGACGAACCCTTCGTCAACGGGCTTTGCCGCTCGTTTGCCACCTACAATCCGCATGCCGGACGGCGCTGGAGCGTACGCAACTATATCAAGATCGCCCCGGAGGCCACCCATCTGCCGGAGCGCCTGCGCAAGGCCTGGATCTACTACGGCATCTTCGCCAATGCGGTAATTGCGGTGACGCCGGAAGCGGTGCAGTTCTATCAGGAGTTTCCACTCTCGACCGGTGAAACGATCCTGCGGGGCAGCATCTACCGCCATCGCGACGAAAACCGGCAGCAGCGTGCCGCCCGCTATCTCGCCCACCGCATCGATCGCGACACGCAGGCCGAGGATGTGCAACTGACCATCTGGTCGAACGAATCGATGACCTCGAAGGCCTTCACCGGCTTTTACCTCTCCGATCTCGAATATGGCGTGCGCACCCATCACGACCACCTGCGCAGCATATTGCCGGTGATGAATCTCCCCGCCGCCCCGGACGAGCGGGAAATGGCCGGAATGAACAACCGGCTGCGGTCTGCCACCTCCTGACCAGCCAAAAGAAAGGGCCGGGAAAACCGGCCCTTTAATATTGAGCATGACGGGGAATGGATGCCCTGCTCAAAAGAATGCTCAGCCGCGCCAGAGCCCTTCGCGCACCAGCTCATCCATCGTCCGGCGGATACTTGCGCGCAGGATCGCCGTCATCTCATCGATCTGCGACACGGAAATGGTCAGCGGCGGCGACATCACGCACATGTGGATCAGCGGCCGCACCAGCAAGCCCAGTTCCTGGCAATGCCTGTCAATGCGCTTGCCGACCTCGAGATCCAGCGTCAGCGGATTGTTATGCACCCGGTCGGCAACGCACTCGACGCACGCCATCAACCCGACACCACGCACCTCGCCGACAAGCGGCAGATCCTCGAGCGTCTTCAAGCTCGCCTGGAAGTGTCCGGAAACAGCGCGCGCATGATCCAGCAACCCACCTTCCAGGATGTCGAGATTTTTCAGCGCCACGGCGCAGCCGATTGGATGGCTGGAATAGGTCAGCCCATGCGCAAACATCGCATCCGGATGGTTTGACCGGCGCAACTCCTCGAACAAACGCGACGAGATCATCACGCCGCCGAGCGGGAAGTAACCGGACGTCACGCCCTTGGCAAAGGTGATCATATCGGGCTCGATGCCGAAAACATCGCCGGACGCGAAAACCTGCCCAAGCCGCCCGAAGGCCGTCACCACCTCATCGGCGATGAACAGGATATCGTTTTCGGTGCAGAGCTGCCGCATCCGGCGCAGATAACTTTCCGGCGGCACGATGACGCCACCGGACGCCATCACTGGCTCGGCGATGAACGCCCCGATGTGCTCCGCCCCCCTTGCCTCGATGACTGTACGGAATTCTTCGACAAGAACGTCACAGAATTCCGCCTCGCTCACTCCATCCGGCCGGCGGAACGGATTGGGGCAGGTTAACTTGACGACCTGCTCGCCGGCGCTGTCCATCCAGTCGTGATCACGCGGCCGGCCGTTCAGTGAGGCCGAAAGATAGGTCGAGCCGTGATAGCCGCCCTGGCGCGACACGATCAGCTTCTTGTCCGGGCGCCCTTTCACATTGTTGGCAAACTGCATGAAGCGGAGCGCCGTCTCGACCGCCGACGAACCGCCCGTCGTATAGAACACGTGGCTGAGATCGCCGGGGGCATGCGCGGCAAGCCGCGCCGACAACGTCACCGACGGTTCGTTCATCGTGTACCAGGGCGAATTGTAGGACAGGTCCATCGCCTGCCGGTAGAGCACATCGGCAAGCTCCTTGCGCCGATGCCCGGCATTGACGCACCACATGCCCGCCGGGCCATCGATCAGCTTTCGCCCTTCGCTGTCGACGACATAGATACCATCGCCGCTGACGATGCCGCCACGCGCCTCGGCGCCGATCTCACCGGCCGTCGGCCAGGGTTGCACGAGATGATCCCTGGCCAGCGCAACCATGCTTTCTGATGCTTCCAAAGAGCTGATCACGTCTTCGCGCTTCGCCGCCATTCGCCATCTCCACATAAATATTTAAAAGAGATTTTCAAAACAAGTAACTGATATAAAATATCAATTACATTTATTTTGAATGTCCGTTCAATCAATATTGGCAGAAAAAACACTTGCGTTCAATCCTGTTTTGCGCTCATTCTGTCAGCGGGAACAAAGAACAGGCGGAAAACCGCCAGGGACGGACAGCATGATACGATCCCTCACTTTTCACTGTTGTACCGGCATCGCGCCGGAAAGGCGGCGCTGATGGTGGCGTTGCCGGGCTCCATTGAAACGGAGAACAGACGATCCGTTGCCGGCCGCCGCCGATGGACATCCAGCGACGAGGCAAAGGGCCTGACGCTGATCTCACCAACCCTGCTCTATGCGCTGGCGCTGCTCTTCCTGCCGGTTCTCATCGTCATCGCCTACAGTTTCTGGTCGCAAGATTATCTCACCATCGACCGCAGCTTCACTCTTGAAAATTACCGCATCGCGCTGACGGAGCCGATCTACCGCGACCTGCTCTGGCGCTCCCTCACCATCTCGCTTGCCGTCAGCGTCATCACGGTTGTCTTCTCCTACCCGGTCGCCTGGTTCATTTCCTTCCATGGCGGTGTTCACAAGAACCTCTGGCTCTTCCTGATCACCGTGCCCTGTTGGACCAGCTATCTGCTGCGCGTCATGTCGTGGAAGGTCATTCTTGGCTATCAGGGCGTGCTCAACACCGGGCTGATGTCAACCGGACTCATCGACAAGCCGGTTGCCTCCCTGCTCTACAATTCCAACGCCGTGATCATCACGCTTGTCCACAGCTGGGCGGCGTTTGCCATCCTCCCGATCTATGTGTCGCTGGAGAAGATCGACCGTTCGCTGATCGAAGCGGCGCATGATCTCGGCGACAACAAGCTCTGGAGCTTCTTGCGCGTCACGCTTCCGCTGTCGCTGCCCGGCGTCATTTCAGCCTTTCTGATCGTGATGATCCCGACAGTCGGCGATTACGTCACGCCAAAACTGGTGGGCGGCAAGGATGGCGTGATGATCGCAACCGCCATCCAGGCGCAGTTCGGCAAGGGCGCCAACTGGCCGCTCGGCGCCGCCCTGTCCGTCACCACCATGGTCATTGTCTCGGCGATGGCCGGCTGCATGGTGCTGGCATTGAAACTCTTCGTGAGGCGGATCAAATGAGCGGTCGTCACGGCATTCGAAAATCCCGCTGGCTCCCGGCTTACGTGACGGTTTACCTCGGCTTTCTCTATCTGCCGATCCTGCTTCTGCCGATCTTCTCGTTCAATGATGCGGCGTCCACCACTTTCCCGCTCGCCGGTTTCACCACCAAATGGTACGCCTCGCTCTGGGGCAATACGGCCATGCTTGTGGCGGCGCGCAACAGCCTGATCGTCGGCATCTGCGTTTCCGTCCTCTCGACCGGCCTTGCCATCTGCGCCGCCCGCGCCGTCACCCGCTACAAATTCCGCGGACAACACGCGGCAACAGGCCTGTTGATGGCGCCGCTGTTCCTGCCGGAAATCATCGTCGCGGTATCCCTGCTGATGATCGTGCTGCAACTCGGCATCGAATTATCGCTGGCGACCGTCATTCTCGGCCAGACCGTTTTCTGTCTGCCCTATGCGCTGTCGGTGCTGATCTCCGGCTTCGATGGCTTCGACCGCTCGCTGGAAGAAGCCTCGCTCGATCTCGGCGAAACCGCCATCGGCACCTTCCGCCGGGTGACGCTGCCGGTGGTGGCGCCGGCGATCATTTCCAGCCTGCTGGTCTCTTTCACCATCTCGCTGGACGAGTTCATCCTCGCCTTCTTCCTGTCCGGCACCGAGCCGACACTGCCGGTCTATATCTGGGGGCAGCTGCGTTTCGCCGCCAAGCTGCCGGGCGTTCTGGCGCTTGGAAGCCTGATGATCGCACTATCAATCATCCTCATCACCATCGCTGAAATCCTGCGCCGCCGCGCGGAAAACCGCCTCAAAGCTGGAGCCTCCGTCCATGGCTGATACACCCATGATAGAGATCGATGCCGTCAGCCGCTACTACGGCATCTACCGGGCGCTCGATGATGTCAGCCTCGATATTGCCGCTGGCGAATTTTTCTCGCTGCTCGGCCCTTCGGGCTGCGGCAAGACCACGCTCTTACGCTCGATCGCCGGTTTCGATACACCGACATCCGGCGATATCCGCATCGACGGCCAATCGGCCATCGGCCTGCCACCCAACAAGCGGCCGACCAATATGGTCTTCCAGAATTACGCGATCTTTCCGCATTTGAATGTCGAGGAAAATGTCGGCTACGGTTTGAAGCGTCTGAAGCTGGACGCCGACGACGAGCGCCGACGCATCGGCAATGCACTGGAACAGGTGCGGCTTGCCCATCTTGGCAAGCGCAAGGCCCACGAGCTTTCAGGCGGCCAGCGCCAGCGTGTCGCCCTTGCCAGAGCACTGGTGATGCGGCCAAAAGTGCTTTTGCTCGATGAGCCGCTGTCTGCGCTCGACAAGAAGCTGCGCGAGGAAATGCAGGTCGAACTGCGTACCCTGCAAAAGGCCGTCGGCATTACCTTCGTCCTGGTCACGCACGATCAATATGAAGCCCTTGCGATGTCGGACCGGATCGCTGTTATGTTCGGCGGCCGGATCGCGCAGGTGGCGACGCCGAAGGAGATCTACCAGCATCCCCTCACCCGGCAGGTCGCCGACTTCCTGGGCGGTATGAATTTCATGCAGGCGAAAATCACCAGTGAAAGCGCCGTCAATCTCTCCGTCGAAACCACCCGCTTCGGCAATGTCACCATCGCCAAGCCCAAGGGTTTTACCGCCAGCAACGGCCAGGCAACCATCGGCATCCGGCCGGAACGCCTGCGGGTTCTCTGGGACGACGCCAAGGCGGATTGCGAGGTCACCGGCCATGTGGTCGACCGGCATTATTTCGGCGAGATCACCCACCTGATCGTCGAGGTACCCGGGCTGGAAAAACCGTTGTCGGTTTCGGAGACCAACAATTTCGGCGCCGACGACATTCCAGTCGGCGCGCCCATCCGGCTCGCCTACGATCCGGATGCGTTGGTGGCAATGGCCAGTTAGAGCGCGGCGATGACCCGCGCCGCCGCTTCGCGCCCGGCGACAATCGCGCCCTCAATATAGGCGGGAAATGACGATGCGAGTTCCGACGAGGCAAAATGCACCGGCGGCAGACCGGCGCGGAGAATATCCTCGGCATCATAAGCTTGGAGATCGCTGATCACATCGCTGTAACCGCCGCCGCTCCACGGGTCGTCCACCCAGTCACGGATCAACAGGCCCGCTACATCAGCCGCCTCCGCCCCCAGCGCCTCCACCAGCCGCCGGCGGATTTCAGCCTCGATGAACGCCCGCCCTTTCGCACTCCATGCGGCGGCAAGCGGACCGCCTGCGAAGATCACCAGAGCCGTTGCCTGCACGCTGCTGACATCGCAGGCAAAAAGCCCGAGCGTATCGCGCCACATGATCATGCCGCTCAAACCGCGCTCCCGCCAGAACGGCCGCTTATAGCGCACCAGCGCCTTGATCACCGTGCCGCTCTGCCAAACACCCAAAGCCCCGGCCAACGGTTGCGGCAGATCGGGTTCATGTGCGATACGCGATGCCATCACCGGCGGCACCGCAATGATCACCTGCCGCGCCGTCAGCACGTCGCCCTTACCGGTTGTCACCGAAACCGCCCCATCTCTGCGCGCCACGCCAACCACAGGCGTTTCCAGCCGCAGACGCTGGCCGAGTGTAACGGCCAAAGCCTCGGCTGCCGCATGGATCGTACCCTCAGCGAAATACTGCAGCTCGTTGCCATTGCTGATCGTGCGCCGGTCATTGTCGATCAGGTACCACAGCGGGATCTCCCCAATCGCCCGGCACCAGAGTCCTTCGACCATCGCCTGATAGCTGGCCTTCGCACCCGGAGGATCATTCTGGCGGGCAAGCCACTCACCCGCCGTCAACCCGGCAATACCCGGATCACGTGGGTCGATCCGGTTGGCCCGGGCGCGGATACGGCCGGATTCAGCAAAGGACGAACCGGTCTCGGCGAAAGCCTGTGGCTGGACCAGGAAATTGCCCTCCAGCGGCGTTTCCACCAGGGGTAAACTGAACCGCCGCGTCAGCGCCATCACGTTCGGCATTTCATCACAGATGAACTGACCGCCGGTATCGATCGCCACACCATCGGCAAAAGCCATCGCCTCGACCCTGCCGCCGACACGATCGCGGGCCTCGAGAACGATCACGTCGAGCCCGGCCGAAACCAGCGCATCCGCCGCCGAAAGGCCGGAAAAACCGGCCCCGGCGACGATCACATCTGCATCATAGCCGCTCAATAGCCCGCCTTGATCTTCTCGAATTCGGCAATCATCTTCTGATGAAGCTCGGTCGGCATCGGCGACTGGAACAGCGTCTTGTCGACGAATTTATCGACATCGGCATAGCCCTTCGCCGTCAGCACTTGTGGGTCCATCGCCGCCATGCCCTTGGCATTGGCATGGCCGTAACCCCAGTCATTCACCAGATAGGCGCTGACAGCGGGATCGCTGATCGCGTTGAGGAAATCATATTCCTTGGCCTCGTCGCCCTCAGCCCCCTTCAGCCGCACATAGCCGCAGACCCAGGTCGACATTCCCTCGTCCGTATCCCGCTTCATCTCCACGGGTATGCCATCCTTCTGCAGCACGGTCGCCGTGTCGTTCCAGGCCCAGGCCAGATCCACCTCGCCGCTCGCCATCGCCTGATTGACCTCGGTATAATCGGTCCAGTAGAGCCGGACATTCTTGTGAACCTCGCGCAGGAAGGCGGAGGCCTCGGCGAACTGCGCATCCGTCATCTTCGTCCAGTCCTTCAGCCCGATGACGAGGCTCGCCAGTGCATAGGCATCATCAACACTGTCGCCAATCGACACCCGGTCCTTGAATTTCGGGTCGGCGAATGCCTTCAGCGACTGGATCTCCTCCGGCTTCACGGTATCGGTGCGATAGGTCAGGACCGAGTTGCCCCACTCGAATGGCAGAAACCAGGCCTTGCCATCGTCCGAGGTCATCAGCCCTTTCATGTCCTTGATGCGGGGCAGGATATCGTTCCAGCCGGTCAGCTTCGAGGTATCGAGCGGCTCCAGCAGACCTGCCTCGCGCCACTTGTTGACGCTCTGCGAACAGGGATGGGCCAGATCCGCCTTGAAACCGGACCGAAGCTTCTGGAATGCCTCCTCCTCGTCGCCGAAGAAGCTGAAATCCGGCTCCGTACCGTGCTTGGCGGTGTAGGCCGGATGGAAGGCCGGATCTTCATAACCGGACCAGTCGAAAACGGTTATATTGTCGGCGGCGCGTGCAGCCGTGCCGGAAAGTAGCGAAGCCAACACCGCGGCCCTGCCCAAATGTCTGACCATTCCCATTATCCGCATGCCGTTCTCCTTCGCCGTTTTCAGCTGTTCCCTATTTCGGACCCTCATGGGTCATATGGCCCGGAAACACCGAGACAAGATATTCGATCGCGGCGGCATGGGCCTTTTCGCGCGTCAGCCCGTCGCCCATCATCAGCCGGAACCACAGGCCCTCCATCATGGCACTCAGAGCCAGCGCGATGGTCTCGGCGTCATAGGTGTAGGAAGCTTCAGCCTTCAGTTTCGCGCAGAGCGCGATGAACAGTTCCTGATACTTGGTGTCGCGAGCGCCGCAGAGCGCCTGATAGGTCGGGCGCGATTTCGCCTCGCCCCAGAAGGCGCACCAGGCGGCAAGCTTACGCTTGGTGCAGATCTTGCGGTCGAAATCGGCCGCCACCAGCGCCCAGAGCTGCGATGATGCCCCCTCACCGGCCTTGTCGAGCGCCGCACCCCAATGTGCCGCATATTCGTCGGCCATGAACTGCAGCGTGGCGATCAGCAGCTTTTCCTTGCTTTCGAAATGAAAATTGACGATGCCGCGCGACAGGCCCGCGCCATCGGCAACATCGGCAAGTGTCGTCTCGGAATAGCCGCGCTTTGCAAGCGAATCGATGGTCGCCTCGACCAGCTGCTGGCGCCGTGTTTCCTTGGATGCCTTGCGGCCCCGCTTGTCGCCCTCTCCAGCTTGCACCGCCGCAGACACTACCTTCATTCTGACTGTTACCTTTTCGCCCTTCAGACTGAGAGCAACGGTCATGACATGCTCCCACCCGGTTTTTCATCGGACCGATGAGCGGGACAATGCCGCCCCATGTCAAGAACCTTCTGCATACCCACTTCCCGCTACCCGACCTCTGGCACGAAATCCTATCGCATTATCAGAGGATTGCAACATACTTGCTGAATATTCATTCAATATATCTGGACAACATTCTGCTTTTCATGCCAGATTTTTCATTGCGAAGGAGACGGCATTATGAAGAAATGCGACGTGGTGATGATCGGAGGCGGCCATAACGGCCTGGTTGCAGCCTGCTATCTGCAGCGCGCCGGCCTCGATGTGCTGGTGCTTGAAAAGAACGATTGGGTCGGCGGCGCCGCCACCAGCCGCGAACTGACGCCGGGTTTCCTCTATTCGAACTGTTCCTACGTCTGCTCGCTGTTCCGCCCGGAGATCATGCGCGATCTCGAATTGCCGAAACATGGCCTGCAGGTCATCGCCTATGAGGGCGGCGCCGTCTTCACCCGCGATGGCGATTACATCGCCTCCTATCGCGATCATGACAGCCATCGCCGCGAATTCGCCCGATATTCCAAGCGCGATGCGGAGGCCTATGACCGCTACGCCCGCGACGTCACCCGCCAGTGCCGCTTCATCCAGCCACTGTTGATGCGCACAGCCCCCGATCCGTTTTCCTTCAAGCCGCGGGACATTTCCGAACTGCTTTATCTCGGCAAGAAATTCGGCGAGTTTTCGGCCCATGACATGGCACAGACCTTGCGGTTCTGGACGATGTCGATCTCCGATTTTCTCGACGAGTATTTCGAAACCGATGTGATCAAGGCCTATCTCGCCCTGTCCGGCATCATCGGCACCGCGCTTGGGGCGATGTCGCCCGGCACGGCCTATGTGCTGCTGCATCATTACATGGGCGAAGTCGATGGCTCCGTCGGCGCCTGGGGCTATGCCCGCGGCGGCATGGGTGCGGTGACGCAAGCGCTCGCCTCCTCCTTCCAGGCATCCGGCGGCACGATCCGCACCGGCGCCGATGTGGCAAGGGTCATGACCCGCAGCGGCCGCGCCACCGGCGTCGTGCTTGCCGATGGCGAGGAAGTGCGCGGCAACCTCGTGGTCTCCAATGCCGACGTCAAGCGCACCTTCTTGAAGCTGGTCGAAGAAGACGCCCTGCCCGAAACCTTCGTCCACCGCGTCAAGCATTTCAAGATGCGCGGCTCGTCGGGCAAGCTCAACATCGCGCTCGACAGCCTGCCGGAATTTCCGGCCCTGCCGAAGAATTCGTCCTGCATCCGCGGCGACCTGCATTTCACCGATTCGATGGAGCGGATGGAACGCGCCTACGACGACTGGAAAGCCGGACGCTATTCCGCCGATCCCTTCGTCGACATGGTGATCCCCACAACACTTGATCCGACCATGGCGCCGCCTGGCAAACATTTCATGAGCTGTTTCGTGCAATATTGTCCGCCGCAGATCGAAGGCCGCGACTGGACGGACGCCGATCGCGATGCCTTTGCCGATACGGTCGTCAGCCAGATCGCCGATTATTCCCCGGGCTTCCGCGACCGCATCCTGCACATGGAAGTGCGCACACCCCACGAAATCGAGACGGAAGTCGGCCTGACGGAAGGCAATATCTTCCAGGGCGAACTCACCTTCGACCAGCTGCTGTTCAATCGCCCCGTGCCTGGCTACGCGCAATACCGCTCGCCAGTGCCCGGGCTCTATCTCTGCGGCTCCTCCACCCATCCCGGTGGCGGCGTCATGGGTGCACCCGGCCGCAATGCCGCCGCTGAAATCCTGCGTGACCTGAAACTGAAACCCGCTGAAATGAGCCCGGCCCATGACGTCATCTGATCCAGCCCGGACATCCGCCTCCACCAGCCCGGCATCCTTCGAGGCCCCAAACTTCGACGCTATCGTCATCGGTGGCGGCCATAACGGCCTGACGGCCGCAACCCTGCTCGCCCAGAACGGCCGCAAGGTCATTGTGCTCGAGGCTGCCGAAAGCACTGGCGGCGCGATGCGCGGCTTCGAATTCCACCCGGGCTACTGCTCCGCCGGCCTGGCCCACATCGTCAACCGGCTCGACCCGGATGTCGCCAAGCTGCTCAAGCTCGACAGCAAGGGCCGGAGAGCAGAAACATTGCCGACCGTGGCGCTCTCGCCAGACGGCAAACACGCCGTGCTGCGCGGCGGTTATGGCGAAACCATCGACGGCATCAGCCAGGTCGAAATGAAAGCCTTTGCGGCGATGCGCAAGAAGCTGGTGTTTCAGGCCGGAATTCTCAAGCGTTTCCTCAAGCGCCGTCCGCCGGAAATCGGCAAGGTGGGAATGAGCGATCTCAGCACCTTTGCCGGCGCGGGCTTCAGCCTCATCACCAAGGGGCGCGAGGAAGGCCGCGACTTCCTGCGCATGCTGTTGATGAACGTCGCCGATGTTGCCGACGAATATCTGAGCGACGACCGGTTGAAAGGCCTGGTTGCCTTCGATGCCACCCTTGGCATTCACCTCGGGCCGCGCTCACCGACCTCGCTGCTTGGCCTCTATTATCGCCTGACCGGCGAAACCGATGGGGCAACGGGCGCACAACACGTGCCGCAAGGCGGTATGGCCACGCTTGCCCCCGCCTTCGAAAACGCGGCGGCAGCGGCAGGCGTCACCATCCGCACCGGTGTCCATGTCACACGCATTGTCGCCGACCGAGGCGCGGCAACCGGCGTCATTCTCTCCACCGGCGAACAACTGAATGCTTCCGCCATCGTCTCGGCCATCCACCCGCAGGCGACATTCCTCAGCCTCTGCGACACCGCCGAACTCGGCACCGGCTTCGTGCGCTCGATCAGCAACGTCCGCTCCAAAGGCAATGTCGCCAAGCTCGATCTGGCGCTGGAACGGCCACCGACTTTTACCGGTGTCTCAAGCGCCGATCATCGCGGCCGCCTCGTTATCGCCCGCTCCATCGCCCATGTCGAAGACGCCTTCAATCCGGCCAAATATGGCGAATTCTCAACCGATCCGGTGTTGGAGATCACGCTGCCAAGTCTCGCCAACCCCGATCTCGCACCCTCCGGTGGGGCGACGCTGTCGGCTTTGGCCGAGTTCGCACCTTATGATCTCAAGGGTGGCTGGGAGAGCGGCAAACCGGCTTTCGAAGCGATCATCCTCGAAACGCTGGAGCGCTATGCACCCGGCCTGTCGAAAAGCGTTGTCGCCAGCAATCTCATGACGCCAGCCGATATGGAAACACAGTACAATCTTCCCGGCGGCCACTGGCATCACGGCGAATTGCAGGCTGACCAGCTGCTGATAAACCGCCCCGTCAACGCGGCTGCCGGTTATGCGACTCCATTGTCCGGCCTCTATCTGGCCAGCGCCGGATCGCATCCGGGCGGCGGGATTTCCGGCCTGCCGGGACTTCTGGCCGCTCGCCACATCCTTTCGGAGAGACCATGATGCTGGAGATGAACACCCGCCGCGCCCTGCAAGGCCATATCGCCACGCCGCGCTTCGAAACACCGTTCCATCCGCGCATCGCCGCAATCAGCGAAACCAGCGACTGGTACACCTGGGCAGGCTATAAGGCGCCACATTCCGTTTTCGACGAGGAACTCGAATATTTCGCCATACGCTCGACGGCAGCGCTGTTCGATATTTCGCCAATGGTCAAATACCGCATCGCCGGACCGGATGCGGAACGTTACCTCAACCGCCTGACCGTCCGCAATGTCGCCAAGCTCAGCACCGGCCGCGTCCACTATACCGCCTGGTGCGACGACCACGGCCACGTTCTCGATGACGGCACGCTGTTCCGCTTGTCTGCCGATACGTTCCGTCTTTGCTGCCAGGAACGCCACCTGCCCTGGCTCCTCGACAGCGCCATCGGCTTCGATGTCGGGATCGAAGAAGAAACGATGCAGATCGCAGGGCTCGCCTTGCAGGGCCCGACATCCTTCGCCGTCCTGTCCAACGCGGGCTTCGACTGTATCGAACGGCTAAAACCTTTCCAGCTTGCCGATTTCCCGCATGAGGATGGCTCGGTCACCATTTCGCGCACCGGCTTTACCGGTGACCTCGGTTACGAACTTTTCGTCCCGGCCGAAGCGGCTCTCAGCCTCTGGGATCGTCTCTGGACGGCGGGTCAACTCCATGGCATCCGCGCCATCGGCTATGCGGCGCTCAATCGCGCCCGCATCGAAGCCGGCTTCATCGTTGCCAATGCCGATTTCATGACCGCCGAAACAGCGCTGCGGGCCGACCGCGCCCGCATGCCGGACGAGATCGGGCTGGAATGGCTGGTCGATACTGAGAAACCCAGCTTCAATGGCCGTAAAGCAATACTTGAAGCAAGGCGGAATCAAACTCTGAAGCATGTGCTCGTCGGCCTTGAAATTGAAGGCAATATTCCGGCTGACGGCGCCATCATCTATCACCGGAAAAAGCATGAAGCCGGCCTCGTCAGCGCTGCCATCTGGTCGCCGCTTGCCAAGCGCAATATCGCTATTGCCAGCCTGACGCGCCCCTATGGCACGCGCCTCACCGAAGACCTTTGGGTGGAGATCTACGCGTTGCGCGAGCTGCAATACCAGAAAATGATGAAACGCGCCCGCATCGTACCGCGTCCCTTCATCAAGCTTGACCGCCGCGCCGCCGCGCCGCCCGGCCTGTTCTGACGGCCACAAGATGGACGACGAGACACGCCGGAATTGGGAGCTGATCCGAACGCCGCCCGGCATCGAATGGTCCGGCCGCACCCGCTATGCCGCCGCAACGTTCCTGCATCACCAGGGAGAAATGAGCGCCGAGGTTCTGGAGGTCTACCGCATCTGTTCGAGGCTGGATGCGGAAGATCCGCTTGATGTCTTGCGGCGCTGGAATATCGGCTCGGACTGGATAGAGCAGTTCCTGAGCACACGGTAAGGATCGGCTGCATCGGAACATCATTTCGAAAGCAGATTCCAAAATAAATCGCCTCATGGAACCTTCTCGAATCCGGAGCGTTTGGGTGCTGCAATTTCTAAAAGCAGCATGAGGACGACGTGAGTTACAAACGCTTTCCAACCCCCGTCAGAGTGATCATCAAACAGAGCCAGGAAAATATCATCGCCACCGCCTGGGATGCCGTCGAGTTTCTTCGCCGTTGGCGGGGACGCCGTGGCCTTGCCTACCGGCGCGCCCTGCAGCACTGCCTTGATGCGCTTGATGGTATCCTCAGCCCGCAAAAAGCCTGGGCGTCGTTTACCGCCGCCATGAAGGAAGAAGGCGTGCTTGCCTGATTCTCACCTTATCCCTGCCCCCATGATGCCCGGACCGCTTGTCCGGGCATTTTCGTTTCTGCCCTCCGGCAGGATTGCGCCACTTGAAAAGTGCGGTTTTCCGGCGTTGAATGCCTACAGCCCTGCCTACTGAAGCGCGAATGCGGCATGATTTTCGCCGTTCGCGACACCGCACTTTCCGGCGATAAATCCACATCGCGGGCTTGCCGTTCCCAAAAACGCGAATATACTCAGGAATAATTATTTCCACAGAGTGAAATAAATAAGGGAACAAATCATGGCACTTAGCTGGCGTTTCTCCGCCTTGGGCGACCGACATCGTGCATTGGGATCCAACCTCGAGGACTGGAGCGGCATGGGAACCGCCTGGACCTATGACAAGGATATTTATGAAGAACACATCGCCGTGCGCACCAAGGCCGGCATCATGGATGTCTCCGGCCTGAAGAAGGTCCATCTCGTTGGCCCGCATGCGATTGCCATCCTGGAATACATCACCACCCGCGACATGACGAAGGTCTATCCCGGCAAGTCGGTCTATGCCTGCATGCTCAACGATCGTGGCCATTTCACCGATGACTGCATCGTCTACCGCACTGGCCCGAACTCCTGGATGCTGGTGCATGGCTCGGGCTCGGGCTTTGAGGAAATCGTCAAGCAGGCGCAGGGCCGCAATTGCGCCGTGCTGTTCGATGACGACCTGCACGACCTCTCCCTGCAAGGTCCGCTCGCTGTCGACTATCTCGAAAAATACGTGCCCGGCATTCGCGATCTCAAATACTTCCACCATATGCAGACGACGCTGTTTGGCGCGCCGGTGATGATCTCGCGCACCGGTTATACCGGTGAGCGGGGCTATGAAATCTTCGTGCGCGGCCAGGATGCCGGCATGGTCTGGGACCGGATCGTCGATGAAGGCAAGGCGATGGGCATCATCCCCGTCTGCTTCAGCGTTCTCGACATGCTGCGCGTCGAAAGCTACCTGCTGTTCTACCCCTACGACAACTCGCAGATGTATCCTTTCGCCAACGAACAGCCGGGCGACAGCCTGTGGGAACTCGGCCTCGACTTCACTGTCAGCCCCGGCAAGACCGGCTTCCGCGGCGCCGAGGAACATGCCCGCCTGAAGGGCAAGGAGCGCTTCAAGATCTTCGGCCTGCTGGTCGAAGCCGATGGCCCGACCGATCTCGGCGACGAGGTCTGGGCCGGCGACAAGAAGGTCGGCGTCATCACCTGCCCGTCCTATTCCAAGCTCACCAACCGCTCGATGGCGATCATGCGCGTCGATGTTCCCTATGCCGTCCAGGGTACGAAGCTCGAGGTGAAGGGAAAGACCGTCAACGCCCCGGCCATCGCGCATACGATCACCTTCGACGATCCGAAAAAGACGAAACGGACGGCGCAGGGCTGACGCCATGCTCGTACAAGGGATCAAAAGCCGGCCGGAATACAAGGGGCTCGACATCGATCCCCACGCCAAACGTCACCTCTTCGTCCTCGAGGGCGAAGGGGCAGCGGCCCTCACCGCTCAGGTGGAACTGAAAGACACGGATTTTCTGGCCAAATCAGAAATTCTCTATCTCGCCGCAGGCGCTGCGCCGAAAGCGTACGACGTAGTCCTCTCGGCTCTGTCACCCGATGTCTTCTGGCAGGCCCCAACACTTCAGCCGCTGTTGTTTCGCCTGCGCGCCTGTCTTGAGCAGGCGCAGATGGGAACGCGGCTCTACATCGCCGGTACCGAAGGCTTCATTGGCCAGATCATGCAGGTAGCGCTGGAATTCGGCATCGATTTCAACTCGATCCATACCGAGCATCGCGGCTCGACAGCACGGCGCGTCCAGTGTGTCCACTGCAAGGGCATCACCGATAATGTGACGACCAGCCCGTTCGCCTGCACCCATTGCGGCCTGCCGCTGCTGGTGCGCGATCATTACTCCCGGCGTCTCGGCGCGTTCCAGGGCGTCAATATCGATGCGGAAGAACCGGGGACGGCGCCTGCGCCGGAGGAGATGTTCCCATGAGCCTCAACACCGATATGCCGGTCAGGGTCGCTGCGGTGACGCAGGTGACCGATCTGGTCAAGCGTTTCCGCTTCGAGCGATTGGACGGACATCCAATGCCGTTCTTCTCCGGCGGCGCCCATGTCGTCGTCTCGATGAACGACAACGGCCTTTTGCGCCGCAATCCCTATTCGCTGATGTCGAATCCCGACGACAACAGCGCCTATGAAATCAGCGTTCTCCGCGTGCCGAATTCGCGCGGCGGCTCGATCTTCATGCACGAACAGGTCCGGCCCGGCGATCAATTGACCGTCAGCCAACCGGTCAATCTGTTCGCGCCGGATCATCGCGGCCGCAAGCACATTCTCTTTGCCGGCGGCATCGGCATCACGCCGTTCATCGCCATGATGGAACAGTTCAGCCGCGACAACATCGCGTTTGAACTGCACTACGCCATCCGCTCCCGTTCGCACGGCGCCTATTGGCAGCAATTGCTGGATCGCTACGGCCCGCGCCGGATCAAGATCTATGTCGACGAGGAGAAGTCCTTCATCCCGGTCGCCGAAATCGCCGACAATCAGCCGCTTGGAACGCATCTCTATGTCTGCGGCCCCGCTGGGATGATCGACGGCGTGCTGATGACCGCGCTGAAAGCAGGATGGCCGAAGGAAAACCTGCATTCGGAACGTTTCCTGGCGCCGCCGACTGGTCTGCCGTTCCAGGTCTTCCTGGAAAAATCCAACATCCACATGACTGTCGGCGAGCACCAGAGCATCCTGGAAGCGGCCGAAGCGCATGGCTGCGACGCTCCCTACATGTGCCGTGGCGGCGCCTGTGGCCAGTGTGAGACTGAAGTCTCCTCCTGCGACGGCAAGCTGCAGCACAACGACATCTACCTGTCGGACGAGGAAAAGGCGTCTGGCAAGAAGGTCATGATCTGCGTCTCGCGGTTCAAGGGCCAGCAACTCGTTCTTCAACTCTAGCTCAAGGGGACCGGACAGATGACCATCACGTTCAGGAGCGAAACGTTCCGCGACGACTTCACCTTCCGTAACAGCCTCTACAATATCAGGCGTTTCCCCTTCCCCTTCGACCGCGACGAATACATGTATTCGGTCAACATGGAGCCGCATATCCGCGGCAAGGCGGACAGCGTCTTTGAAAACCTGATCGACGTCGACGAGCACTATGTTGCCGAGATGCAGGACCGGGCGATGGTCTTGAAGGAAGATCCGCTGCGCTGCCAGGCCTTGCCGCATATGATGGCGGCGCAATGGGATGTGCTGGAGCTTTTGATGGAGCATCAGGCACAGGATTATCCCGAGCACTTCACGCTGGAGAAGAACGGTGACCGCTGGCGCTGGATCAACCGGCCGATGGGTATCGACGACACCTTTACGTTCGGCGATCCATCGACCTTGCCCTATCCGCCGATGGAATATATCACCCGGCAGGCCCAGGGCGATTTCTGCATCGTCGACCAGCGCGACAACAATCTCTGGATGGATGCCGGCATGGTCACCACCCAGGCCGACTGGTCGCTTGATTTCGACATCGGCATGAACTTCATGGAATGGCATGGGCCGGTGCCGCTCGCCCACCAGATCGGCGTGTTCGACCGGGCGCTGAAGTTCCTCTTGAACCTGCAACAGGGAAAGCCGACCCGCCGCCTCAATTGGACGATGACGGTCAATCCGCGGCTCGATACCTCCCCGGAAAACTACCACAAATGGGGACCAGACCGCACGACGGTGACACCGGAAAACGTCGGCGAAAAGATGCATCTGCGCGTCGAATTGCAGAGCCTCTGGCGCCTGCCACGCTCCAACGCCATCCTCTTCGTCATCCGCTGCTACCTGATCAGCCTCGACGAACTGGTGACCGTCCCCAAATGGGGCCGCCGCCTGCCGCGTGTGCTCAAAAGCCTGCCACCGGAAATCGTCGACTACAAGGGCCTGACCCGCAACCGCCCGATCATGATCGACTGGCTGGCGAAATATGACGATGGGGCGCCGACCAGTGCAGGGATTTATCCGGATTGAGATTTAAGGCCCCTCCCCAACCCTCCCCACAAGGGGGAGGGAGTTAACACGGCATGCGGCCGCTCCATCGTCACAGGATAATGAGGGCGAGGCACACGCGATCTGCTCCCTCCCCCTTGTGGGGAGGGTTGGGGAGGGGTTCTTCACAAAGCACACAACGACATAAAAAGGGAACAAACAGACATGACCAGAGTAGCCGTGATCGGCGCAGGACCTTCGGGCCTTGCCCAGTTGAGAGCCTTCCAGTCCGCCGCCCAGAAGGGCGCAGAAATCCCCGAAATCGTCTGCTTCGAAAAACAGGCCGACTGGGGCGGCCTTTGGAACTACACCTGGCGCACCGGGCTTGATGAATATGGCGAGCCGGTTCATGGCAGCATGTACCGCTATCTCTGGTCGAACGGTCCGAAGGAATGCCTGGAATTCGCCGACTACTCGTTCGAGGAGCATTTCGGCAAGCCGATCGGCTCCTACCCGCCCCGCGCCGTGCTCTGGGACTATATCAAGGGCCGTGTCGAAAAGGCCGATGTGCGCAAATGGGTGCGCTTCTCCACGCCGGTGCGCATGGTCCGTTTCGATGAGGAATCCAAGACCTTTACCGTCACCGCACACGACCGCGTCAACGACGTCATGTATGACGAGATCTTCGATTATGTCGTCGTCGCCTCCGGCCATTTCTCCACGCCGAACGTCCCCTATTTCGAAGGTGTGAAAACCTTTGGCGGCCGCGTCCTGCATGCCCATGATTTCCGCGATGCTTTGGAATTCAAGGACAAGGACGTGCTGATCGTCGGCCGCTCCTATTCGGCCGAGGATATCGGCTCGCAATGCTGGAAATACGGCGCGAAATCGGTGACCACCAGCTATCGCTCCAAGCCGATGGGCTTCAAGTGGCCGGAGCGTTTCGAAGAGCGGCCTCTGTTGCAAAAGCTCGTCAACAAGACGGCGCATTTTGCCGATGGCTCGACCAAGGAGGTCGATGCACTGATCCTGTGCACCGGTTATCTCCACCACTTCCCGTTCCTGCCCGACGACCTGCGCCTGAAGACCGCCAACCGCCTGTGGTCGGACAGCCTCTACAAGGGCGTCGTCTACGAGGACAATCCGCAGCTGATGTATATCGGCATGCAGGACCAGTTCTACACCTTCAACATGTTCGACGCCCAGGCCTGGTATGCCCGCGATGTGATTATGAACCGCATCAAGCTGCCGCCGAAGGCGGAGATGCAGGCGCATTTCGACAAATGGCGCGCCCGCGAGGAAACGCTCGAGGATGCCGAACAGATGATCTGGTTCCAGGGCGATTACGTCATCGAGCTTCTCGAAGACACCGATTATCCCAAGTTCGATGTCGAAGGCACCAACCAGACCTTCATGGAATGGGAGCATCACAAGGCCGAAAACATCATGGGCTTCCGCGACAACGCCTACAAATCGCTGATGACCGGCACCATGGCACCGAAGCACCATACGCCCTGGCTGGAAGCCATGGACGACACGCTGGAAGTCTATCTCAAGAACTGACCGCGTTTCCCCGATAATGGAGCCGGAGGCCAATTGATGGCCTTCGGCTTTCCGATGTCAGATTGCCGGAATTTCAAGAATAAGTTCACCTGCCCTTTCCTCCTCCAGCATCACCGGATCAGCCATGGATTTTCTGAGCAGTGTTCTCGGCCGCATGAACGGGTTTCTGTACCGATGCCGGGCCGACGAACACTATACGATGCTGGATATGACCGACGGCATCCAGCGTATCTTCGGCTACAAGGCGGACGAAATCGTCGGCAATCGCGTGCGTACCTTCACGTCGATCATGTGCGAAGACGATGTTCCGGCCATGGATGCCGTGGTCGGCAAAGCGCTGGAAAACCGTACCGACTGGACGCTCGAATACCGCATCCGCCACAACAGCGGTCACCTCATCTGGGTTACGGAAACCGGCGGCGGCGTCTGGGACACAAACGGCGAATTGCTCTATCTCGAAGGCAGCATCGTCAACATCGAATCCCTCTACCAGCGCATCGACGAACAGACCGCCGACATGCGCGCGACCGCCTCGCGGACGGCCGAAATCCTGCATTCCCTGCGCTACCTGAAACTGCTTGCCGTCAATGCCGGTATCGAAGCCGCCCGTGCCGGTACAGCCGGTGCCGGCTTTGCCGTTCTCGCCTCGGAAATGCGCACCCTCGCCAACGATTCCGAAGCCGTCGCCCGGCAGATCGCAACGGCCCAAGGGAAATCGAGCTGAACCGCGGCGTTACGACCGCGGCTTGAGCTTCTGCGGATCATAATGCGCAAACGGCACGATCTTCGCCGGTAGCCGCTTCTGCTGGCCATCCAGCTTGCCGATCTCGACATCCGTGCCAATCTCTGAATGCAGCACATCCATCCGCGCCAGCGCGATCGTCTTTTTCAGAAGCGGCGAGCGGGTTGCACTGGTAACGACGCCAACCTGCGCGCGGCCGATATGCACGGTATCGCCATGGCCAACGGCGTCATTGGCATCGATATCGAGCCCGACCAGCTTGTAGCGCGGGTTTTCTTTGCGCTTGATCAGCGCGTCACGCCCGATGAAATCCTCGGTCTTTGATTTCAACGGCACGGTGAAGCCGATACCGGCCTCGAACGGGTCGGTTTGATCGGAGAAATCATAATGGGCAAATACCAGCCCGGCCTCGATGCGTACCATGTCGAGCGCCTCCAGACCCATCGGCTTCAAGCCATGTTTCTGCCCGGCCTCCCAGACCGCGTCGAAGACGGCGAGCGCATCCTTCGGATGACAGAAGATTTCATAGCCGAGTTCGCCGGTATAGCCGGTGCGCGAGACAACGACCGGAGCGCCCTCGAAATGGCCGATGCGGCCGACGGCAAAGCGGAACCATTCAAGCTCGCCGATCGATGGCTGCGAGGGTGCCGTCCAGATGATTTCCTTGATAAGGTCGCGACTATTCGGCCCCTGGACAGCGAGATTATGCATCTGGTCGGTGGAAGAGCGCACCCAGGCCTTGTAGCCCTTCTTTTCCGCCTGCTCGCGCAGCCAGATGCCGCTGACATCGTCGCCGCCGATCCAGCGGAAATTGTTATCGCCCAACCGGAATACAGTACCGTCGTCGATCATGCCGCCATTCTCGTAGCACATCGCCGTATAGACGACTTGGCCCGGCGACAGTTTGCGGATATCGCGCGTGACGCAATATTGCAGCAGAGCCTCCGCATCCGGGCCGGTCACCTCGAATTTCCGAAGCGGCGACAGGTCCATCACCACCGCCTTCTCGCGGCAGGCCCAGTATTCCTCGATCGGTCCTTCGTTGTTGAAGCGGTTCGGCAGCCAGTAGCCGCGATATTCGGTATGGTTGCGCGTCAGTGCCGACAAGCGCGGATGGAAGGCGGTTTCCTGGGTCATTTCTGGCTCTGCATCGGGGGTCATTCGGATGGCGACGGCGCGGGCGAATTTCTCCTTGTCCGCATAGGTGCGGACATGGATATCGGTCGGGTTCCAGGCATTGGCCGCATCGATATCGTCGGGACAGGACGAGGAGACGCAGACCAGATCGGTCAGCGCCCGCATCAGCACATAATCGCCCGGCCGCGACCACGGTTCGTCAAGATAGAGCTGGTTGTGGTGGTCGACATTGGTGTTGTAGAAATAATTGAGCGCTTCCCAGCCCTTGCGCGGTGCAATGCCATAGGGCGCCAGCGCATGGTTGAAGTTATCGGTGCAATTGACATGCCCCGGATAGCCCATATCGTCGTAATAGCGTGAATTGCAGGCGGTCGCGAAGGCGTCATGACGCCCAACCGTATCCTGCACGATCTCCACCAGCGGCTCAAAATCCCGGTCGAACGCCTTCGACGGCAGACCCGGCGTCGGATAGCTGCGGCCAAGCAGCGTCCGGGTCACTGTCGCGTCGAGCGCCAGATCCAGCCCCTTGTCGACCTTGCGGGCCGAAAACGCCTGGAAATCGGTGCATTGCCGGCCGGAAACGTCGATGACCTGAATGAACTCGCCGGCGCGCACGAAATAGGCCGACGCTCTTGCCGCCTGGATGCGCAGGTCCTGGATCGGATCGGCCATCGGTTCCGGCAGCATCTCTTCATAGGTACGCTCGATTTTGGAGCGGTTCACGCGCAGTTCGAGCGCCGTTGCGGTATTCTGCGCCTCGGCGTCCATCGCCGGTGCCGGGGCAGCGACGATCAGCAATCCATCAAGGACAAGGGTCAATTCCGCCACGGCCCCGGGTGACGAGCTTTCGCCAAACAGGACCAGCGCCTGCGCCCCGGCAGGATCGACATTGCGCCGTTTCAAAGCCCCCAGCGTTCGCCGCGCACTCTCCTCGTCCCGAGCAAGGATTTCCTGAAGTCCATGGGCAGGCTGCGAAAACGCAACCCCGAGACCGGCCGCATTGAAACGCCCTGCGGCATCAATGAAGCTCACCTCGCACAACTGGCCGCCCTCGATATCCTTGATGCTGATCCGGTCACCGGCCATCACCTTGACCGCGGTCGTGCCGCGTCCCTTGACCCGGTAACGCTCGACGCCAGGCGCAAGCGCCGGAATACCCGGACGCAGAATCGTACTGGGCCGCGGCGGCATCAAGGTGCCGGCAAATCGTCCGGAATCAATCATCTCAGCTCCCACCCGAAGGCACAGTCGGTTCAGCGATCTATAAGCGCCACGTTATGCACCGGCAATATGGCCAAACTATCCTATGGGAGCCCTTGGAAAGTAAAGAGAGACTTGACCGAGAAGAAAAAAAATTCACTATGAAGATAACTGCGGTCACGAGTTTCAGTGACGGGAACGGTGAATGACACTGCTCAATGCAGGCTTCGCCAAGCAATAAAAACCGCAGCCAGCATCATCAATAAAGGGGACGCGCCACGCGCGCTTGAAGACAAAACTGGTCGAGGAGACTGTTTATGGCATCTATCGTTGAGACCGACGGGTCGACCGCTGCCTCGGGCACCGGGCTGATCCGCGCGCTGGACTGGAAAGGGGCATTCTGGGTTGCTGCCGGCGTACCGCCGCTGGTGCTCTTCTCCATCGGCGGCATTGCCGGCACGACGGGCAAACTCGCCTTCGTCGTCTGGATCATTTCCATGGTCATGGGCTTCCTGCAGTCCTTCACCTATGCCGAAATCGCCGGCATGTTCGGCAACAAATCCGGCGGCGCATCGATCTATGGCGCCACCGCCTGGCTGCGTTATTCGAAATTCATCGCGCCACTATCGGTGTGGTGCAACTGGTTCGCCTGGTCACCGGTTCTGTCGCTCGGCTGCGCCATCGCGGCGGGCTATATCCTGAATGCTCTGTTCCCCATTCCCGGCGCCGGTAGCCCGGCGGTGATGGAATGGATCAGCGCCAACATGGCAACGCTGACGGCCGAAAGCCCGCGCGTCGCGGAATGGCTGGCTGCCAATGCCGGCAAGACACCGCAGGACGCCATCTCGGCCCTGTTGTCGACCGATGCCATCGCCGCCCTCACCCCGGCGATCCGCAACTGGTCGCTGATCACCTTCGATATTCCCTTCCTCGCCAAGGCAAACCTCAACGCCACCTTCGTCATTGGTGGTATCCTGATGCTGATCATCTTTGCGATCCAGCATCGCGGCATCCAGGGAACGGCCAGTGTCCAGAAATGGCTTGCCATCATCGTTCTCTTGCCGCTGCTGCTCATCGGCCTCTATCCCATCTTCTCCGGCCAGATCGACAGCGCCAATATCACCAATCTCGTGCCGCCGACGGCCGGTTATTCCGGTATCGACGGCGTCTGGAGCAATGGCGGCTGGACACTGTTCCTCGGCGGCCTCTATATCGCCGCCTGGTCGACTTATGGGTTCGAAACGGCCGTCTGCTATACCCGTGAACTAAAGAACCCGAAGACTGACACGTTCAAGGCCATCTTCTACTCCGGCCTGCTCTGCTGCCTGTTTTTCTTCCTCATCCCATTCACCTTCCAGGGCGTTCTTGGCCATGCGGGCATGCTCGCACCTGGCATCGTTGATGGAACAGGTGTTGCGGAAGCCCTGGCAAGCCTCGTCCATGGCGGCCAGATCATCACGCAGATCCTCGTTCTCCTAATGATCATGGCCCTGTTCCTCGCCATCATGACCGCGATGGCGGGTTCGTCGCGCACCCTCTACCAGGGGTCCAAGGACGGCTGGCTGCCAAAGTACCTCGATCACGTCAACGAGCACGGCGCTCCGACCCGCGCCATGTGGACCGACTTCGGCTTCAACCTGATCCTGCTTGCGATCGCCTCCGACGTGGCCGGCTACTTCTTTGTGCTGGCGGTCTCCAATGTCGGCTACATCATCTTCAACTTCCTCAACCTCAATGCCGGCTGGATCCACCGCATGGACTCCAGCCACATCCCGCGCCCCTGGAAGGCACCGACCTGGCTGATCGGTCTCAATACGGTTCTCGCCTTCGTCAACGCGCTGTTCCTCGGCGCCGGTGCCAAGGTCTGGGGTTACTCTAACGCGCTGTGGGTTGGCTTCATCTTCGCCGCCCTCATCCTGCCGGTCTTTGCCTATCGCCACTTCGTCCGTGACGGCGGCAAGTTCCCTGCAGGGGCAATGGAAGATCTGGGGCTCGTTGGCCAGGATCTCGGCGTCAAGAAAGCCGGCATCCTGCCCTATGTTGCCCTTGCAGCAGGCCTTGCCGTCGTGCTGTTCGCCAACGCCTACTTCCAGCTTCCGGCCTGACCGGATTGAAAGAGGCTAACAAAGGCCGCGCATCGAAAGATGCGCGGCCTTCGTCGTTTCGAAATACGCCGGTGCTTGTGCCGCCCGCTTGACACGCTTCCAGATTGAAACTGTACTTCCACCATGCGACGCCATCCGGCAGGGTGCAAACTGCGAGGTCCGATCATGACCGATGAAACCGTGGAAACAAAACTGACGGCCTCCAAGCGGCGTTGGGCCGAACAAGGCAAGTTTCTGGCCGGCAGGATAACCCGCCCGGAAACCGGCCGCCTGCCACCGGGCCAGCATCTGGTCACCAACTGGCCGGTGCTTGATCTCGGCCAGCAACCGCGTATCCAGGAGGCGGAATGGACGCTGCAGATCGTCGGCGGCGTCGAGAATCCTGTCAAACTCGATTGGGACACGTTCCGGCGGCTACCACAAAGCCGTAAGCAGTCGGACATTCATTGCGTGACGACATGGTCGCGCTACGACAGTCGTTGGGAAGGTGTTTCGACCCACGATCTGCTCGATCTGGTCATGCCTAGACCGGAGGCCAATTTCGTCATGCTGACCGGCTATGACGGCTATACCACCAACCTGCCGCTTGCCGATTTCGCCTCCGAAGACGGAATTCTCGCAACGGCCTGGGAAGGCGAACCGCTGACACGCAATCATGGCGGCCCGGTGCGCCTCGTCATCCCGCATCTCTACTTCTGGAAAAGCGCCAAATGGCTGCGCCGCATTGAATTCCTGGTAGGCGATCAGGCCGGCTTCTGGGAGAAGAACGGCTACCACATGCTTGGCGATCCCTGGCGCGAGCAACGCTACTCGGACGATTGATCGTCAGCTTTGTAGCGCGACTTGCGTCTGCAGACAGTCCGCTTCGGTTTTCTCACCCACAACCTCGAACAACTGCAGCGCCGTCGCCCTGCCTTTTACTTGCGCCTCCCCCAGCGGACGAAAGACAATCGTATTGTCGCACAAGGCGACGACAGCACTGCTGGCAAGAATTGTCGTGCCATAGACCTTGTTCATGCCTTCGAGACGTGACGCGACGTTCACGGTATCGCCCATCGCGGTATATTGCAGCCGCTCTTTGGCGCCGACACTCCCCACAACCGCCGCGCCTGTATGAATGCCAAAGCGGGTGCGCAATTCCGGCAGGCCTCGCGCCTTCAGATCAGCATTGAATACCCTGAGTTTTCGTTCCACCGCCAGCGCACAGCGGCAGGCGTTTTCCGCATGGCGCTCATCGGCAACCGGCGCGTTCCACATGGCAAAGACCGAGTCCCCGAGAAACTGGATGATCTCGCCCCCATGCTCGCCGACAGTCTCGTTGAAGATGTCGAAATAGTCGGAGAGTAGCGCCACCACCTCCTCCGGCATGCGTTGCTCGCTGAGCGTGGTGAAGTCGTAGATATCGGTAAACCAGGCCGTCACCTCCTGGCGTCGCGCGCTGCGGCCAGCAAACTGCCCGGATTCGATGCCCTTGCGCACCAGTTCTTTCGGCACATAGAGCGCGAAGGTGAAGATCGCATCGCGCGCCCGGTTCATTGCCCGGCCAAGTGTCGAGATTTCGGTGACGTGTGAAAACACGTTGCTTGGAGCCGTGAAATCGAGATCCTGCAACCGCTTGGCGTTAGCGGTCAGCTGGCTCAGCGATTGTGTAACCAGCCGCGCCAGGAAGAGCGCCGCAAGCAGTCCCAGAACGACAATGGCAGCCGCGATGGCAAGCCCCTGATAGAGGTTGCGGTTGGCGGTCGCGGTCAGTTCGTCGAGCGGGGCCGCCACCACGGTCCGGTGCCCGGCAAGCAGCAAAACGGATTTTACCGAGGTCGCCATGATGATGTAGGTGCGGCCGTTGATATCCGCGAAGCTTACCCCGTTGCCTGTTGGAAGGTTGGCCTTGATGCCTGAAAGCAGCGGATCGAGAGGCTTGGCAACATCCGTTTCCCCCTTTTCCTTCACCGTTGTCATGCGGGCCATCAGTCCGCGATCGGAATGCATGATCAGCTTTCCACCGGCGTCCATCACGAAGGCGACCGTTTCCGCGGTCAGGCGTTCACGCGCCATGAATTCGGTGATTGTGCCAAGATCGATATCCGCGCCAATGACAATACCGCCATTACCGTGATGTGCCTGTGAAATGGTCATCCCCAGAGCGCCTGTTGTCACCATCGTATACGGCCCGATCGCAGCTGGCCTCGTGCCATTGACTGCAGCCTGATACCAGGGGCGTTTTCTTGGATCGAAACCGGTAGTCAGGAGGCGCCGCTCCAGCATCTGATTGCCGTCTTTGTCGAGGAAGATCAGCCGGTTGCTGCGCTCACCCGTCGGCTCTGTTTGCATGGAGCGAACCGCAATCGCCGCGGTTTCCGGCGCATCGAGCGCTCTGCGCCACGCCGGGGCGCTCAGGTCGACGGCCTGGATGAACTCCCCGTCGGGATAGCCGGCATAAATGCCATCCAGATTGGTCGATTGAGCAATGATTTCGCGCAGCAGTTTGATCTTGTCGCTCATGCGCTCGGGCGGCGGCACGAGAAAGGAATTGGCGATCGAAGCAGTGAACCCCACGAGCGCCGTCGTCCTGCCGGAAAGAATACCCAACCGGTCGATCAAACGCTCGGAAAAGGCCCGCATGTCCGCCTCGGCATTGATCAATGCGGAATCGCGCGCCCGCACATAGCCAAGGGTGATAAGCGTACCCGAAACGGCGATCAGCAGGGCTGCCATGGCAAGCCCCAAAAGCGATCTCAGCGGCTTGGTCCAGACCGTCGGCCGGCCTTTTGCGGCAGGCTCTACCGTTACTTCCGACATGCTTTGCCTCTGACCCCTAATACGCCAATAAAATCCAAAACTTGAAGTTGAACGCAGACTATCAGCCGGTGGTAATTTCGTACAGGAAAACCATCAAGTGAATACCCATCGCAGTGGAGTTTTACCGCCGCTCTGCATGGTCAGCCGAAACAGCGGAAATCTCAGCCGCCGCCTCGCGGATCGTCTGCATCAAGATGGCCAGCGGCATCGAGGGAATGGCGTTGGCCCGCATGGTCAGCCCGACCGGCCCCTTGGTCTCGCTGGTATCGATCGGTAGTGCCGCCAGCATTCCGTCCTCGATATCGCCGGCCACCACGCCGGTCGAAATGATCCAGATGGCATCGCTTGCCCGCACGAAGGCCCGCCCGAAGGAATCGGAGACGGTTTCGATCTGGTTGGGCAGGCTGGCGATGCCGTTGGTGATCAAGAACCGTTCGACGAACGGCCGGATGATCGAGGCACGCGTCGGCATCAGCACCGGATAGACGCCAAGATTGTCGAACACCGACTGCTTTGCCGACAACAGCGGGTGACCGGCGCGCACCACGAAGACGACCTGCTCGGAATAGAGGTGTTCGAAGGAGAACCCGGTCATCTGTTCAGGTGCCGCAAGCCGCCCGACGACCAGATCGAGATCGCCGACGCGCAACTGCTCCAGAAGCACCGCGTTTTCACCGGTGACGATCTTGATGCGGCTGCCGGTTTCCTCCTTGAGGAAATTCGCCATCGCCTTCGGCATGATCCGCGTCGAGACTGTTGGCAGCGCACCGATCCGCACCGGCGGTCCATCGCCCGAGCGTTCCTGCGAGACGGAATCCAGCCCTTGGCGCAACGCCGTCAGCGCCGCCCCTGCATGCCGCAGAAAGGCCTCGCCATATCGGGTGATCTTGATGCCACGGCCGTCGCGCTCGAACACGGACACGCCGAGAACCTCTTCCAGTTCGCGGATGGTCTTGGTCACCGCCGGCTGGCTGACATGCAGAAGGTCGGCCGCCTTCATTACGCTCTTCTGGCGGGCAACCTCGACAAAGGTTTGCAAATGGCGGAATTTCACACGGGCGTCGATCATGACAACTCATAACCTGAGAGTTAATGATAGGCAATAAAATGTCATTTTACCGAACCAGATTAAAGTTCCAATCTGTTTCCGAGGAGAATTTCCGTGCAGTTTGCCCGCATCAACGACGTCACGCTTCACTATCAGATCATTGGTGCAGCCAATGACAAACCGGTGCTGGTCTTTGCAAATTCGCTCGGCACGGATTTTCGCATCTGGCGCGACGTGATCGTGCGTTTCGCGGGTGACTTTGCCATGGTTCTCTATGACAAGCGCGGCCATGGCCTGTCGGATGTCGGCGACATGCCCTATTCGATGGACCTGCATGTTGCGGATCTCACCGGCCTTCTCGATCTCCTCGCCGTCAAGCAGGCTGTCATTTGCGGCCTCTCGGTCGGCGGCCTGATTGCGCAGGGCCTCTATGCTGCCCGGCCTGATCTCGTGCGGGCTTTGGCGCTTTGCGACACCGCCCACAGGATCGGCACGGCGGACCTTTGGAACACCCGCATTGCCGCCATCGAAGAGAACGGCATCGCCAGCATTACCGACAGCATTCTTGAGCGCTGGTTCACCCCCGCCTTCCGGCGCCCGGAAAACAACGCGTTGCACGGCTATCGCAACATGCTGGTCCGCCAGCCAGTGGCAGGCTACACCGGCACCTGTGCCGCGATCCGCGATGCGGATTTCACCGAGGCAGCCAAGCGCATCGCCGTTCCGACGATCTGCATCGTCGGCGATCAGGATGGCTCGACACCGCCCGATGTTGTCCTGTCGACCGCCAAACTGATCCCCGGTGCCCGCTACGAGGTCATCAAGGATGCAGGCCATATCCCCTGCGTTGAACAACCGGAAATGCTGACCGCCGTGCTGCGCGCCTTTATCGATACCGTCCTGTCTGGAGAGAAAGCCCATGAGTGACGCCACTGCGCCCACTGAACGTTACCGCCAGGGCCTCGCCACCCGCCGCACCGTGCTGGGCGATCGTCACGTCGACCGGGCGCAGTCCACGACCACTGATTTCGACCAGCCGTTTCAGGAACTGATCACCGAGGCCGCCTGGGGCAACGTCTGGTCCCGGCCAACCTGGACAAAACGCGAGCGTTCGATGGTCACCATTGCCCTGCTTGCCGCCCTTGGCCATGATGAGGAAGTGGCGATGCATGTACGTGCCACCGCCAATACCGGCGCCAGCCGCGAGGATATCGGCGAAGCGCTGTTGCATGTGGCGATCTACGCCGGCGTTCCCGCCGCCAACCGCGCCATCAAGATCGCCAAGCAGGTTTTCGAACAGATGGACGCCGGACAGGCGGTATGAGGCAGGACGATGTCTGATCTTTCCAACAAAAAACCTGAGACCGGCGCCTTCTTCCAGCGCGACCGCGCCTGGCACGCTCCGGCGCTGACGCCCGGCTACAAAACCTCGGTACTGCGCTCGCCGCAAAAGGCGCTGCTATCGCTTGACGGCACGATGTCCGAAATCACCGGGCCAGTGTTTGGCCATTCCCTGCTTGGTGAACTCGACAACGATCTCATTCACAATTTTGCCAAGCCGGGCGAAAGCGCCATCGGCGAGCGCATCATCGTCCATGGCCGCGTCCTCGACGAGCGCGGCAAGCCAGTACCCGGCGCGCTGCTTGAATTCTGGCAGGCCAATGCCGGCGGGCGCTACCGCCACAAGAAGGAAAGCTATCTCGCCGCGGTCGACCCGAATTTCGGCGGCTGCGGCCGCACCATCACGGCTGATGACGGCAGCTACCGCTTCCGTACCATCCGGCCGGGCGCATACCCTTGGCCGAACGGCGTCAACGACTGGCGTCCGGCCCATATCCATTTCTCGATCTTCGGCCACGGCTTTGCCCAGCGCCTGATCACTCAGATGTATTTCGAAGGCGACCCGATGATCTGGAAGTGTCCGATCGTCACCACCATTCCCGACAAAAGCGCCATCGAACAGTTGATCGCACCGCTCGACTGGGCCAACACCATCCCGATGGATGCACGCGCCTACAAATTCGACATCGTCCTGCGTGGACGCCGCTCGACGCTGTTTGAAAACCGGATGGAGGGCAACTGATGGTCCAGGATCTCGGCTACCTGAAAGAATCACCGTCGCAAACGGCCGGCCCCTATGTCCACATCGGCTGCACCCCGAACTTTGCCGGCATCACCGGCGTTTACGACACCGATCTCGGCAGCACGATGGTCAACGACAAGACGCTCGGCGAACGCATCACCATGCGCGGCTGCGTCATCGACGGCGCCGGTGTGCCGTTGAAGGATGCACTCGTCGAAATCTGGCAGGCCGATGCCGCTGGCCTCTACAACAGCCCCTCGGAACTGCGCGGCACCGCAGATCCCAATTTCACCGGCTGGGGCCGCTGCCCGACCAGTGCCGACGACGGTATGTTCACGTTCGAGACCATCAAGCCCGGCCGCGCGCCCTACAAGGATGGGCGCAAGATGGCGCCGCACATCACTGTCTGGATCGTTGCCCGCGGCATCAATATCGGCCTGCATACCCGCATGTATTTTGCCGACGAGGCTGAGGCCAACGCTGAAGACCCGCTGCTTGCACGCATCGAACACCGTCACCGTGTTGCGACCCTGGTCGCGCCACGCGAAGGATCGGTCTATACGTTCGACATCCATTTGCAGGGTGAGAAGGAAACCGTGTTCCTCGACATCTAGCAGGCTGCTGATAAAGTCATTTTCTCGGCATTTGCAGATCATTTTGGAAATTATACGTTTGCCAAATCCTCCGTCATCCCTACCCTCGGGCTTGACCCGAGGGGTGTCACAGGGAACCAGTCAGCCCAAGCCCTTGGGCTGAAAGCGTCTTTTGACCCGACAGGCGTCGGGTCGCCGAATCCCCCTCCACAAGGGCGAGGAAGACGGAGAGTGAGGTACCGCTTTCGTCAAATCAATCTTCAGGGTTTTTCAGCAGCCTGCCAAAACCCCGGGACCAAGGACAGATATGACCGCCTCGGTTTTCGACCACCCCTATCTCTCAGGCCATCTCGGCGACGAAGAAATATCCGCCTTCTTCTCGGCGGAGACGGATATCCGTGCCATGCTGGCCTTCGAGACAGCCTTGGCGCAGGCAGAAGCCGAACACGGGATTGTCTCAAAGCAATCAGCCGCCCGTATTGCCGGAACCTGCGCCACATTCCAGCCTGATGTCCTTGCCCTTCGCCACGCGGTCGCCGCCGATGGCGTGGTGATCCCGGAACTTGTCCGGCAATTGCGCAAGGCTGTTGGTGGGGACGCGGCCGAAAAAGTCCATTTCGGCGCCACCAGCCAGGATGTCATCGACACCAGCCTGATGCTGCGGCTAAAGGCGGCCAGCGCCGTCCTTTCTGATCGGTTGTCGCAACTCTTGGATATGTTCGGCAAGCTCGACACCGATTACGGCAGCAACCACCTGATGGCCCACACGCGGATGCAGGCAGCGATCCCGATCACCGTCGCCGATCGCCTCGCCGCGTGGTCAAGGCCGCTTGCCGATTATCGCAAGAGGCTGAACGCAACGGCATTTCCCCTCCAGTTCGGCGGCGCCGCCGGTACTCTCGATAAGCTTGGTGACAAAGCCGATGCCGTTCGGGCGGCTCTGGCTGGAAACCTCGAACTGTCCGATACCCCGCAATGGCAGAGCCAGCGCGCAATCATAGCCGACCTCGCCCATCTCCTGTCATTGATCTCGGGCAGTCTTGGAAAATTCGGCCAGGATATCGCCCTGCTCGCTCAAGCCGGAGACGAAATCGCGCTGTCCGGCGGCGGCGGCTCCTCGGCCATGCCGCATAAGCAAAACCCGGTGGCTGCCGAAACGCTGGTGTCGCTTGCCCGCTTCAACGCGGTGCAGCTGTCCGCCATTCATCAATCGATGGTGCATGAACAGGAACGCTCGGGCGCAGCCTGGACCCTGGAATGGATGATCCTGCCGCAATTGGTGATCGCCTGTGGCGCGAGCACGCGGCTGGCTTCGACGCTGGTGGGGCAGATTGAGCGACTTGGAGGCTGAACGTCTTCAGGTTTGCGCCCGGGCTCGGGTCCACCTCGCCCCATCCGGCATCTACTCCCGTCAATAAACGGGAGCAAATCAGGAAGCCCCTCTTCTCCCCGGCGGGGAGAAGAGCCGAGCGGATGCGAGGCGATGAGGGGGCCGCGAATTCTGAGGGTGCCGCCCCCTCATCCGCCCTTCGGGCACCTTCTCCCCGCTGGGGAGAAGAGGGAGCGAACCTCAGTTCGCCTTGTTCTTGTGCGGCTTGCGTTTGGCGCCTTCGGTGCCCGGCTTGTCAAACTTCGGCTTGTCAAACTTGGGTTTATCAAACTTGGGCTTGTCGAAGCCTGGCTTGCCGGCCTTCTTCGTCCAGGGCTTGCTGTCGGTCTTTTCAGCCGAACGGTTGTCAGCACCAGCAAAATCCGGCTTGCCTTCAAACTTGCGCTTCGGCTTGCCCTCACCCTTCCAGTCGTTCTTGGCCGGGTAAGGCTTCTTGCCTGCAAATCCACCACGCGGGCCGGATAGGTCCGGCGCGCCATCGAGCTGCGTTACGGTAATGCCTTTTTCCAGCGCCCGCTTCGGACCGATCGCCTCGACGAAACGATCCACCCACTCGCGCGCAATCTCGACATAGGTTTCTTCGGTCTGCATCTTGATGGCGCCGATTTCCTGCTTGGTGATCTTGCCGATGCGGCACAGCATCGGGATCAGCCAGCGCGGCTCGACATTCTGCTTGCGGCCTGCCGACAGCGAAAACCAGGCGCTGTCGCCAAAATCGCCACGCGGAGCCCGCGGCTCGCCGCGGTCCGGACGATCGCCACGATCACCGGATGGTGTGTAGGACGGCGTGTCCATCAGATCTTCCGGCGCAGAGCGGCCGGCACGCGCCTGCCGCAGGAAGGCGGCTGCCACTTGTTCGGCACCGTGCTTTTCCAAAAGTTCGCGGATGAAATCGGCCTCATCCGGCGTGACCGGATCGGTCAGCGCCGGATCGGCCAGAACGCGCTCGTCGTCACGGCGGCTAACCTCGTCCGCCGATGGCGGCCTTGCCCAGTCGGCATTGATATTGGCATCGCGCAGCAGACGTTCAGCCTTGCGGCGCGCGCTGTTCGGCACGATGAGTGCGCTCACACCCTTGCGTCCGGCACGGCCGGTACGGCCAGACCGGTGCAGCAGGGTTTCCGGGTTGGTCGGCAGATCGGCGTGAACCACGAGTTCGAGGCCGGGCAGATCGATACCACGGGCGGCAACGTCGGTGGCGATGCAGACGCGGGCGCGTCCATCGCGCATCGCCTGCAGCGCGTGCGTCCGTTCGTTCTGGCTGAGTTCACCGGACATGGCGACAACGGAGAACCCGCGATTGTTGAAGCGCGCAGTCAGATGATTGACGGCAGCGCGAGTCGAGCAGAACACCAGCGCATTCTTCGCCTCGTAGAAACGCAGAACGTTGATGATCGCATTTTCGCGGTCGGACGGAGCAACGGTCAGCGCCCGGTATTCGATATCCAGATGCTGCTTCTGCTCGGCCTGCGTCGAAATACGCACGGCATCACGCTGGTAGCTTTTGGCCAGATTGGCGATCGAGCGCGGCACGGTCGCAGAGAACATCAAGGTACGGCGTTCAGCCGGTGCTGCTTCGAGAATGAACTCGAGGTCCTCGCGGAATCCGAGATCGAGCATTTCGTCGGCTTCGTCGAGAACGACGGCCTTCAGGCGCGACATATCGAGGCCGCTACGGCGGATATGGTCGCAGAGACGGCCGGGCGTGCCGACAACGATATGGGCGCCGCGATCGAGCGCGCGCCGTTCGCTGCGCATGTCCATGCCGCCAACACAGGAAGCAACGGTTGCGCCGGTGAGTTCATAGAGCCATTCCAGTTCGCGCTTGACCTGCAAGGCGAGTTCCCGGGTCGGAGCGACGGCGAGCGCCAACGGCGCGCCTGCCTGGCCGAACCGGTCCTTGCCATCCAGCAGCGTCGAGGCGAGCGCCAGGCCGAAGGCAACGGTCTTGCCCGAACCGGTCTGCGCCGAAACCAGCGCATCGCGACCCTCGAGTTCAGGCCCCAGAACAGCCTTCTGAACCGGCGTCAACTCTGAATAACCGCGCTTGCTCAATGCCTGAGCGATCGCCGGAGCGATGCCGTCTAACTCTACCATATGTTTATCTTTCGGAATTCGGATGTCATGCGCGCCTCGGTCGATGAGGGTAAGCACAGTCCGCGGCCGGCACGTCGCCAGCCAATACATGCGCGCCTCATACTGCGCCTGAGCGCAATTGTACAGGGTGTCGCGATGCTGCACTGCAAAAACGCGGCATTTCGGTCTGCGGCACACGCTGAAATGCAGAATGGCCACGCGGTCCGAGGACTCATGGCCATTCGTTAGCGATCCGGAATAGTGCTACACTCAGCTTGTCAGCCGCGGCGTCCGTATAATCTTGTTGAACAGTGCCTTCATCGCCTTTTCGATTCCTTCGGTCGGGCTCACCTCGAAATAATAACCCGGCGAGGCACAGGCCTCCATCCGCGTACCGATTTCCGACTGGAATGGCTTGATCCAGCTATTGTACCATGAGTTGGTGGGCAGAGGCAGATAGGTCGTATAGAGCACGGCGATCTTGATGCCGCGATCCTTCAAGGTCTGACAGTAGGTGATGTCGATCGGCTCCTGACAGCGGGTACCCGTGAGCCTTTTCGTGCACCCCTGCGGCTTCTTGCTGTCGCCTACCCCGTCGGAAACGAAGAACACGACTTTCTCGGGATTGGTAGACGTCGTACCATTGCCCGGCGCACTGATTTCCTTATTGATCTCGGTCAGTGCATCGTCGAAGCTCGTCTGCTGGTCATTGTTGTACCCCTGTTTGGGAATACTCATCAGCTTGATATCCTTCGTTCCTGTCCTCACCTTGGACAGGTCGCTGGTCAGGTCCGCCACCTTCAGCAGTTTGACGTCCTCCGCTTTTTCACCGAATGTGTACGCGGCCATCCGAAACTGATTGGGATAGCTCTGCTGGCGCTCTGCCTCGCTTGTCAATGCCTTGACCGCCTTCGCAACCACGTCGATGCGAATCTCGATACCGTTGTTTTTGGCAACGAAATAGTTGCTGTTGGTATTGATGGTGCCGTTTTCTGCGACGATGTGGCAGGCGAAAGCGCAGCTTCTAGAGCCAGCATCCGAGACGTTCTTGGTCGCGGCTTCCATCTTTAAGACATCGGCAGGTGTCGCTGCCACGCCCATCGACGGGGTGTTGTCGAGCAGCATGTAGAAATCCATGAAGGACTGTGTTTGGTAAACGGCGGTGGCGCCACCGGATACCGAGAGGCTGTCCTTGCCGAGAATACGCAGGAAAGATGTCTTCAACGTTGCCTGATAGGCCAGCTTGGCCTTGATATCTTTGCCGTCCTTGACGACCGTTGCCTTGACGAGATCGAGCTTCATATCCTCGGATTCGATCTTCTCTTTTTCGATGCCATCCTCTTTTATAGAGTTGGTTTTGGCTTGGCTTTGAGCCTTAAAAAGAGCCTCCGCCTCCGCCTCACTGAGGGGCACGGGACCATCGCTGGTCATGCCGACAGCTTGTGCAACACCTGCGGATCTTTCGGCGATCGAGCCGAGCACCGCTGCATCAGCGGCATTCTGCAAGCGCGACTTGAGTTCCATGGCGCGGCTGAAATCCACAGCCATCCCGGCAGCGCCAAGGATAGGAACGATGGCGATGGCCCCGATGACGGCAAAATTGCCCGCCCGGTCGGCAAATAGCTTCTTCAATAGACGCACAGTGATCCCCTGCCCCGCACCAGGTACTTCCCGGCGTAAATGTATTCCCCAGGCAATGGACAGTAGCTGCGAAATTCTAAATGGCGGTAAAAAGCAGTAGTTAACCGAAACGTAATTCAGCAGAGCGTTATTTCATTAAAGTTTCGACGGAACCGATCCATTGTGAAGAAAAACGCAATATCTGACTTGTGATGACAAAGAACCGCGGCAATCAAGTATAGCAATTCGGAGAACACAACAAAAAGTAAACATAAAAATCAGGACTCAACCCTGAATTTACTCTCTATTTCGTGAATCACTCGCACACCGATCAGGCTCAGGCCGGATGCCGATGGCAGCCCGCCGTGGCAACGGCTGCAAAGAACAAGCTCACCCGCGTGGTCTTTGCCATCTAGCCAGCTCCGCCGCCGCCCCTGTTGAGAGCAACCGCGACAAGCCATCGACAAGCCCCACCCGGAAATTAGCGTCGCCGCCGAGATCGTCGGCGAAGACCTCAGTCAAACCGAGAAACGCCGCAACGATCTCTTCTGGATCATCCAGTCCCTGCGACAAAGCCCTGATGCGCCCAGCCAGCGGATCACGGACATCGATCGCCTTTCCGGCTTCATCGACGCCACGCGCGTAATACATCCACGCGGCAACTCCGAGCACCAGCCGGTCACAGGACGTCCCTGCCCGCCTACGGGCGCGGATCGTGCCAAGCAACCGTTGCGGCAGCTTTTGCGACCCATCCATGGCGATCTGCCAGGTGCGGTGGCGCAGCGCCGGGTTTTTGAAGCGCTGAATGAGATCGCCTCGATAGGCCGCCAGATCAAACCCGGCGAGCGGCGGCAGCGTCGGAGACACCTCTTCACGCATCAAGCCCTCGATCAGCGCCTCCATGCCCGGCAAGGCCATGGCCTCGGCAACCGTTTCGGCCCCGGCGAGAAGCCCCAGATAAGCAAGCGTCGAGTGGCTGCCGTTGAGAAGCCGCAGCTTCATAGTCTCGAAGGCGGAAACCTCGGGAATGAAGATAGCGCCGGCTTCCTCCCATGCCGGACGCTCGAGCGGAAAATGATCCTCCACCACCCATTGCCGGAACGGTTCGGTCACCACCGGCCAGGCATCATCAACACCCAGAGCAGTTGCAATGGCAGCGCGATCGGCCTCCGTCGTTGCCGGCACGATCCGGTCGATCATCGTGGATGGAGAGGCAATACCGGCGACGAAAGCGCCCAGTTCCGTATCCCGCAGTTCGGCGAAGCGGCGGACAACACATTTCAGCACATGACCGTTCGATGGAAGATTATCGCAGGACAGAAGCGTAAAGGCCTCCACGCCTGCCGCCCGCCGTCGGGCCAAAGCCTCGACGATGAAGCCGATAGCCGATTTCGGTTTTTCCGGATGTTGCAGGTCATGCTGAATATCGGGATGGTTTTCATCCAGCGTGCCGGTCGCCGGATTGTGGCAATAGCCTTTTTCCGTGACCGTCAGCGAGACAATGCGGGTCGCCGGGTCAGCCATCCGTTGCAGAACGGCCTGCGGGTCCTCCGGCGCGACAAGGGTCTCGAGGACACTGCCGATGATGCGCAGCGTTTCGCCCTCACCGTCCTGAACCTTCAACGTATAGAGCCCGTCCTGCGGCGTCAGCGCGTCACGGGTCTCCGCACTGCGCAACGAAACCCCGCAAATTCCCCAGGATGGATCGCGTGCCAAAACGTCATCGGTAAACACCGCCTGATGCGCCCGGTGGAAAGCACCTATCCCGAGATGGACAATGCCGATGGATACCTTCGCCCGGTCATACCCGGGCTTTACAATAGCAGCCGGCAGGTCCGGAAGTGTTTGGTTCGACAATCTGGTCATGATGCAGGCTGCTGTTTGGCACGGGCGACAATCTGCGACGGGTTGACGAACTGCAAGGCGAGGATCAGCCAGAACAGGGTCGTCACCATATAGATCACCGCCATGGCGTCGATCGATTGCCCGGCCCGGACACCGGCGGCAAAGACCGCGTAGTAGAGCGACACGACCAGCGTCTGGCTTGTCGGTCCGGCAATCAGGAAGGTCAGCTCGAACATGGCGATGGTCCGCACCAGAACCAGAAGCAATGCCGCCAGCATGCCGGGCAACAGAAGCGGCAGGAGGATGCGCAGAAACAGGCTGCCGGTGCCTGCGCCAAAGACACGGGCCGCGGCCTCGATGCGCGGGTCGATCTGCTCGATGAACGGGATCATCACCAGAACGACGAAGGGCAGCGAGGGCACGAGATTGATCAGCACGACGCCCCAGAAGGAACCGCCGAGGCCGATCTGGTAGAGCACCGTCGCCAATGGGATGCCATAGGTTAGCGGCGGAATGAGCAAGGGCAGCAGAAATAGCAGCACGACAAGACGCTTGCCCGGAAAGTCCCGCCGCGCCAGCGCGTAAGCCGTGGTGACGCCGAGGATTCCGGAGATGAGGACCACGGTGAAGACGATCTGGAATGTCACGAACACGACGCTCGACAGCTGGAATTCCTTCCAGGCGCTAAAATACCATTTCGTCGTCAGGCCAACCGGCAGCCAGGTGCCAAGCCAGCGGGTGGCAAAGGAATTGACCACCACGGCGGCGATTACGCCGATAAGGTTGATAATGAACAGCCCCGCGACTGCCCAGACGGCAAAACGCCAGATTTTCGACACGAGGCCCTGATCGCGGATCATAGCGGCATCTCCCGGAAAAATGCGTGATGAGGCACAGGCTTTGTCATGGTCATCATCCCTTTGTCCCCCCGGTCGGGCCGCGATAAAACATCGAGCGTGCGCCGAGCACGATCAGCACGACGACCAGTTCCACCGCGCCCATGACCATGGCGATCGCCGTTCCCAGCGAATGATCATATTGCTCGAAGGCGGCCTGATAGGCGGCAATAGAGATCACCCGCGTCGGGCCGGCTGGCGCTCCGAGCAGGACGGCTGAGGGAAAGACGGCGAAGGCCTGGACAAAGGCCAGGCAGAAGGTCACCGCCAGCCCCGGCACCAGCAGCGGCAGGAAGACTTTCATGAACCGCTGGCGGGCATTGGCACCAAGCGTTGCCGCCGCCTGTTCGATCGCCGGGTCAATGCCCGTCACGTAGGACAGCGTCAACAGGAAAGCGAAGGGGAAACCGGTGATCACCAGCGAGGCAAACACACCCCAATAGTTGTTGGTGAGCTTCACCGGCGCATCCAGCAAGCCGACAAGTACCAGCACGCGGTTGAACCAGCCCTGCGGCCCGAGAAACGTCAGAAGTCCGTCGGCAACGAATACCGTGCCAAGCGTGATCGGCAGGACGAGGATTGTCGTCAACAGCCGTTGCCGCGTCATCAGCCGGACCCTGAAGGCAATCGGCACGGCAAAGGCGAGATTGACGATCGTCACCGGCAGCGCCAGCCAGAGCGTCGAGGCAATCGTGCGGTACTGGAAGGGGTCGCTGAAGAAGGCCACATAATTGGCATACCAGGCGCCCTCCTTCGGCATCACCGAATCGGCAAGGCCATAGAAAAACGGGTAGATGAACAGCCCGAGCATGACGGCGAGCCCCGGCAGGACCAGCAGTGTCGTGCCATCGAAACCGCGCGCGGCAAGCCGATAGCGAAGCGACGGCGTGCTCATGCGCCCTTCCCCTTGAACAATAGCGCCCGGCCTTGCGCTGGTTGCAGGGTTGCGGATGCACCGCGTGGCAGAGCCTGTTCGGCGCGGAAATAGAGATCGGAACCGTCAGCCGACTTGGCCAGCCCGAAAAAGGCACGGCCGCGATATTCCATGTTGACGACCGTAGCGGGCATGCCGTTGCCATCCTCGACGGCAACAAGATCCTCCGGCCGCACCGACAGCACGGCCTGATCCCCAACGGCAAGCGGCTCGCGCATCGTGCCCGTCAGCTGCGCCCCGGCCACCTCGATGCGGGCTTCGTCACCGGATATGCCAGTCACCCGACCGGCAATGCGCGTGCGAAAACCCATGAAATCGGCGACGTCGATATGATTGGGCCGCTGGTAGAGATCCTGCGGCGAGCCGATCTGCATGATCCGCCCCTGGCTCATGACGACGATCCGGTCGGCAAGCGACAGCGCCTCGTCCTGGTCGTGCGTCACATAAATGGTTGTCGAGCCGATCTGGTCATGGATGCCGCGGATTTCGGCGCGCATCTCCAGCCTCAGCTTGGCATCAAGATTGGATAGCGGCTCGTCCATCAGCACGACCGGCGGCCGGATGACGATGGCGCGGGCAATCGCCACACGCTGCTGTTGTCCGCCGGAGAGTTGCCCCGGCAGCTTGTCGATCTGGCTTTCCAGCCTCACCAGCGCCAAGGCCTGCTCGATGCGCCGGTCGGCCTCGCTGCCGCGAATGCCCTGCATGGTCAGCCCGAACCCGACATTGCGGCGCACACTCATATGCGGAAACAGCGCGTAGCTCTGGAACACCATTCCGAACCCGCGCTTTTCCGGCTCCAGCTGATCGATGCGGTAGCCGCCCAGCCTTATTTCGCCGCCCGACAGGGCAAGAAGCCCGGCCACGCAATTCAGCGCCGTCGATTTGCCGCAACCGGACGGCCCGAGAAGCGCGATGAACTCGCCAGGCTCGATTGCAAGATCGATGCCATCGAGCGCGGTATAGGCACCGAACGATCGGCGCAGGCCATCCAGCTCGAGGCGGGCCGACTGTTTGGGCGAAAGCACCGCCGCTGCGTTCTGAACCGGCAAATTCAAGGTCGTTCCTCCACGTCGATAGGCAATTTGAAACGGCGGCAAAACCGCCGCCGTTTCAGGCTCTGTCAGGCTCAGCCCTTGGATGCGCCGATCTGTTCGTCCCAGATACGGAACGCATCGACGATCTGCGCCGGCTCAAGCGGCACTTCCAGCGGATTGTTGGCGATCCAGTCGGCATATTCCGGGCGGCCGAATTCCTTGATGGCATCCTGGCTTTCCTGCGGCGCCATCTCGATCGTCACGTCCTTGACTGCCGGGCCCGGATAGAAATAGCCCTGGTCGTAGGCGATCGCCTGCTGCTGCGGTTGCAGCATGAAGTTGATGATGTCGAGCAGAACGGCGACCTTCTCATCCGAAACGCCCTTCGGAATGACCGCATAATGCGCATCCGTCACCCAATGAAAGCCATCGAGCTTGCCGACCTTGGCCTCGGCCGGAACGATGCCGAGCGCGCGCGGGTTGATATCCCAGCCGGTCGTCGAGACGACGATATCGCGGGTGCCTTCGCCGAGTTCCTTCATTGTCTGGGTCGTGCCGGTACCATAATATTCGACGTTTTCACCCAGAGCCTTCAGATATTCCCAGGTCTTCGTCCAGCCCTTGACCGGATCGCGCGGATCGCTGTCGCCGAGAATATAGGGAAGCCCCATCAGGAACGTGCGGCCGGGGCCGGAATTGGCCGGGCGAGCATACATGAACTTCTTCGGATTGGCCTTCGACCATTCCAGCAGTTCCGCCGCTGTCTTCGGCGGTGCCGGAACCCGGTTCGGCATATATTCGATCAGCGGGCCCGATGGATAATAGGTGACGACGACGCCCTGCTCCTTGGCGAGCGCCTGCATCTTGAACGCTTGCGGCAGGAGGATACTTTCCAGATTGGGCAGGTCGCCCTTATGGGCGGCAAGATCGACCCAAAGGCTCTGGTCGAGACCGGCCGCGAGCACGTCGGTGCCCGTCAGAACGAGATCGATATCGACCTTGCCGGCGGCCTGCTGCGCCTTGATCTTGGCCGGCAGTTCCGGTGCCGGTGCCTTGGTGAAGGCGAAGCTCGATACCCATTCCGGCTTTGCCGCGGCATAGGCCTCGAGCATGCCCTGCGTCAGGGCAAGATTGCCGGCGACATCCACCACCGTGATGGTGACGGGGCTTGCCGGAGCCTTCAGCTGCGCAAAAAGACGGCCGGGCAAAAGCCCCAGGCCGGTCAGGCCGGCAACTCCGCCGACAAAGGTCCTGCGTGTAACGTTCATGTCGTTCTCCTCCCTTGTTGTGCAGCGGACGCCTCCTCAGCCGCCCGTCTGCCAGATGGTCACAGTCGGTAGGCCCTCTTTGCCAACCCGTAGGCGAGTTCATGCGCCAGAGTGGAAGCCTCGTCTTCATCGATGCGGTGGTCCGCCACGAGACGGGCGAGATAGGCGCAGTCCACCCGCCGCGCCATGTCGTGGCGGGCCGGGATCGACAGATAGGCGCGAGTGTCGTCGTTGAAGCCAACCGTATTGTAGAACCCGGCGGTTTCGGTCGTCGTCTCGCGGTAGCGGCGCATGCCTTCCGGGCTGTCGAAGAACCACCAGGCGGGTCCGAGCTTCAGGGCTGGATAATGGCCGGCAAGTGGCGCCAGTTCGCGCGAATAGGCGGTTTCGTCGAGCGTGAAGAGGATCACCGTCAGCGCCGGGTCGTTACCAACAGCGTCGAGCAGCGGCTTCAACGCCTGCACATAGTTGGTTGACTGCGGAATATCCGCGCCCTTGTCGGGACCGAAATCCGCAAATAGCGACGGATTGTGGTTGCGGTAGGAGCCCGGATGGATCTGCATGACCAGCCCGTCATCCCTGCTCATCCGCGCCATTTCCGTCAGCATCTGGCCACGGAAGGCGTCCGCCTCGCCGGCATCCGCCTTGCCGGCAAGCACTTTATCAAACAGCCGGGCCGCATCGTCGGAAGACAGATTCTCGGTCCGCGCGGTGGCATGACCGTGATCCGTCGCCGTTGCTCCGCGCCGTTTGAAGAATTCACGCCGCGCCCGGTGCGCATTCAGGTAACCTGACCACGTCGCGGCCTCACCGGTCATCGCCAAAAATCGGTCGAGGTTTCCGGCAAATCCGAGCACCTGCGGATCGACCACCGCATCCGGCCTGTATGTCGGCACCACGCGGCCATGCCATCCCGAATTGCGCACGGCGTCGTGATGCCTGAGATCTTCCAGCGCACCGTCCGTTGTTGCAATCACCTCAATACCGAACCGATCAAACAGGGCGCGCGGCCGCATCTCCGGCGTCGGGATCGCCGCCTCGATCCGGTCGAACAAGGCGTCTGCCGTCTTTGGCGACAGGCGCTCGGTGATCCCGAACACAGTCTCCATCGAATGCTCGAACCAGATGCGCGTCGGCGTTCCGGCAAAAAGATGAAAATGCGCGGCAAACAACCGCCATATTTTGCGGGGATCCGTCTCGACCGCCGCCCCGTCACGCCGGGGGACACCCAGATCCTCCAGCCGCACACCCTGCGAATAAAGCATGCGCGTCGCATAATGGTCCGGGGTGATGAACAGTGCTGCCGGGTCTGGAAACGGCTTGTCTTCCGCATACCAGGACGGGTCCGTATGGCCATGCGGCGATACGATCGGCAGTCCTGCAACGGTTTCGTAAAGCTGCCTTGCGATAGCCCGTATACCGGGATCGGCAGGAAACAGCCTGTCGGGGTGCAATGCCATTCCTTGTCGCTCCTCCCGCTTCACGTCTTGGCAACGTGAGCAAACTGATATACTAGTATTCACGACAGTGTCAACGCCTCGAGAAACCTCATGCCATCATCGCCACGAAACACCGCCGTCGCGCCCTTCCTTGCAGAACCGGCAACTGCAAAGCTCCGGCGCGTCACGGCCGGTTCGGCAATCTATGAGCGGCTGCATTTAGCGATCACATCGCTGCAGATGCCGCCCGGCATGCCGTTGCAGGAGAAAAAGATCGCCGAGGAATTCGGCGTCAGCCGCACACCGGTGCGCGAGGCGCTGCTGCGATTGGCGGAAGCCGGACTTGTCGACATATTCCCCCAGTCCGGCACCTTCGTGTCGCTGGTTCCGGTCGCCGCCATTCCCGAGGCTGTGGTCATCCGCAAGTCGCTGGAGGGAACAACGGTGGAATCGGCAACAGCAATTGCGACCCTCGCCGACATTGCCAAGCTCGACGCCATCATCGCCCGTCAACGCGTCCATGCCGCCCATAACGAAACGTCCCTGTTTCACGAACAGGACGAAGCCTTTCACGAGGCGATCGCCGGTATTGCCGGCTATCCCGGTATCTGGGCCATTCTGAAAACCGTCAAAATCCAGATCGACCGTGCCCGGCGTCTGACCCTGCCGGCGCTCGGCCGCATGGAGAGCGTGATCGAAGAGCATGTGACGATCCGCAATGCCATCGCCGCCCATGACGTCGAAAGCGCCCGGGCCGCCATGATGCACCATTTGAGCGCCGTCATTCCCGACGTTGCCGAATTGCGGGTCATGCACCCCAATTATTTTTGCTGAACAAAACGACTGAATGAACCGGAGGAAGAAGCAGGCATGCGTCAGGGATGGAGATGGTTCGGGCCGGATGCGCCGGTAACGCTGGACGATGTGCGCCAGACCGGGGCGACAAATATCGTCTCGGCGTTGCATCAGGTACCGATCGGCCGCGCCTGGACGGAAAGCGAAGTCCGCGAGCGCCAGACTTTGATCGAAACCACGCCCCCTGGGCGCTCGCCGCTCACGTGGTCCGTGGTCGAGAGCATCCCCATCCCCGATGCCGTCAAGCGCACCGGGGCCAAGGCCAAGGCCGAAATCGAAGCATGGATTGCCAGCCTCGAGGCCGTCGCTGCCTGCGGCATCAAGATCATCTGCTACAATTTCATGCCGGTGGTCGACTGGACGCGCACGGAGCTTGATTTCATCACCCCCACCGGCGCCACCGCCATGCGCTTCGATCATGAACGCTTCGCCGCCTTCGATCTGTTCGTCCTCAAGCGCCCCGGCGCTGAAAACGATTATTCAGAAGAAGACCGCCTGCGCGCCAAAACCGTGTTTGATGCGATGCCCGAAGCCGAAATGGCCGAGATCACCCGCATCATCACCTCCGCCCTGCCCGGCTCAACCACCGAACCGATGACGGTCCCCGGCTTTCGCGAACGGCTCGCCGCCTATAGCGGCGTCGATGCAAACCGTTTTCGCCAGCACCTGATCGAGTTCCTGGAAGCCGTCACACCTGCGGCCGAAGCACGGGGCGTCAAACTGACCCTGCATCCGGACGATCCGCCACGCCCGCTCTTCGGCCTGCCGCGCATCGCCTCGACCGCTGACGACTACGCCGCCCTGTTCGATGCGGTACCCTCGCCAGCCAACGGCATGTGCTTTTGCACCGGCAGCCTCGGCGTGCGCGCCGACAACGACCTGCCAGCCATTGCCCGCCGTTTCGCCGCGCGCATCCATTTCACCCATCTGCGCGCCACCACCCGCGAGGGAGACGGCCGCAGCTTCCACGAAAGCGCCCATCTCGACGGCGACGTCGATATGGTGGCGGTGCTGAAGGAACTCGTCGCGGAGGACCGCCGCCGCTCAGCGGAAAACACCATCGTCTTCCGCTCCGACCACGGCCACCGCATGCTCGACGACCTCGAAAAGACCGTCACTCCCGGCTACCCCTCGATCGGCCGCCTGCGGGGCCTGGCCGAATTACGTGGCATCCTGCACGCGCTCGATGCACGTCCGACCTGAAACGGATGTATCAGCATCGCGTCAGCCGATGGCCTGCCGCGCCGAATACGTCGCGGCATTTGTGATGGAAAAGAGGTCGTGAACTGTCCGCAAGACGCGGTCAGCCGTGATATCGGTCCTTGCGCGTAGGGTGGGCGTGTTCGTGCCCGCCCACAACAATCTTCGCTCCCGCGATATGCGGATGGTCGGCGTGGAGGTCCGAATGAAGGTGCCGTTCGTCTTCCTCTGCGGCCGGCCAAAGCCAAGCGGCGAGAACGGCTCCAAATCCCGTTAGGACGGCAAGGGCCGCGTATGTTGCTGTGAGGCCTGCCGTCGCTCCCAGCCATCCCGCCAATGGATAGGTAATCAGCCAGCATCCATGGGAAAGGGCGAATTGTGCCGCAAACAATGCAGGCCGATCCTCGGGCGACGCGGAACGCCGAAGGATCCGCCCTGACGGTGTCAAAACGAGAGAATAGCCGATGCCGATCACGGCCCACACGACGACAATACCGGCATAGGACGTCGTCAACATCCCAACCACGAGGGCGGCGACGAGCACCACCGTTCCCGCCAGCATCGTCCGACGGTCGTCGGCCTTTTTCAGCAGGCGCGGCAGAAGCAACGCGGCAAGCATCGATCCCAGCCCGAAGGCCGCCAACGCGATCGCTGTGTAACGCTCCCCGAGCGCCAGCACGCTCTGGACCAGAACGACCGTATTGACAAACACCATTGAGCCACCCGCAGCAACCGCAAGGTTGAGCGCGAAAAGGCCCTTCAAGCGTGGGACTGTCAAGTAGAGGCGAATACCACGCGTCGTCCGCTCATAGATGCTGCGCGGCTCCGCGGGCTTCGGATCGGGCAACAGAACCGAGACGACAAGGCTTGCCGAGGCCAAAAAGCCGACGACGGTCCCAAGATAGAGATTGTGATAGTTCATCAGCATCAGCAGCGCAGCTGCCAGTAGCGGACTTCCGACTTTTTCAAGATCGTAGGCCAGCCGCGAAAGCGAGAGCGCATTTGTGTAATCATCTTCGTCCGGCAGCACGTCGGGGATGGTCGCCTGGAATGTCGGCGTGAAGGCTGCCGATGCCGCCTGCAGCACGAAAATTAGCAGATAGGCTTGCCACACCCCGGTGATGAACGGAAGACAGACGGCCACCCCGGCGCGGATCAGATCGAGCGTGACCAGCATCGCACGTCGCGGAAGTTGCTCGGTAAACGCCGTGGCGACCGGCGCGACCACGACATAGGCGATCATCTTGATCGCCAGCGCCGTGCCAAGGACGGCGCCCGCGTTGCCGTCTGCGAATTCGAAGGCCTGCAGACCGAGGGCAACGGTGGCGAGCCCCGTGCCGAGCAGGGCAATGACCTGGGCGAGGAAGAGATGGCGGTAGGTGCGGTTCTTCAGAACGGAAAGCATCAGGTCATCCCTGCATCTCGTGTTGGATCGCCGCTGCCGCCCATGCCTGCACCGGTCGCGCTTCGATCAGGATTGAAAATTGCGGTGACGAATCATCCTCAAAGATACTTGGCGATGGTCTTGAACTCGGCCATTGCCTGCCTCTGCTCGCGGCCGAGCGAGCCGACGGTATCTTCGAGACAGTGATCAAGATGATCGTGGATCAGCGTCCGTTTGGCATTGGTGATCGCCTTTTCTACCGCATGAAGCTGCTGCGCAATGTCCACGCAAGAGCGGCCGCCTTCGATCATAGCGATCACGCTTTTCAAATGTCCCTCGACGCGCTTGAGCCGCTTGACGATATCGGAGTGGGTCTCGTGTCTGTGTTCGTGATTATCTTCGCTCATACCTATATCCTATCCTCCTGGATAGGATACTTCAATCGTGATCTTGACCCGAACCGCGGATAACCGCGATCAGCCCATAGCCGAGATCTGACTTGAGACGGCAAGAGGAACGCGGCATCAACCGCACTGCGAAACTGCCGGTTTTCACAGAAAGCTGCCCAATTAACCGTGAAACGATGAACAATCATATCCGGGGTTTGCGACGGACGCTGCATTGCACCATATTGCCGTCAAAGGGCCAGAAGGCCCGCAAACGCCCAGAAAGCCAATATCGCATGACATCGTCTACCGCAGCCCCTGACGGCACCTCCGAGACGCGCAAATTCCTTGTTCTGCTGCTCGGCTCGATCGGCGTTGTCTACGGCGATATCGGCACCAGTCCGCTCTATGCCTTCCGCGAGGCGTTGAGACCTTTTGCTGCGGACGGGGTCCATGAAAACGAGGTGCTGGGGCTGATCTCACTGATGGTCTGGACGCTGACGATCATCGTCACCTTCAAGTACGTTCTCTTCCTTCTGCGTGCCGACAACGATGGCGAAGGCGGTACGCTGTCGCTGCTGGCACTGCTGATGAAGAAAACCGGCAATTTCACTCCCATCCTGTTTTTCGCGGGCATCATCGGTGCGGCGCTGTTCATCGGCGATGCCATGATCACGCCGGCACTGTCAGTCATGTCGGCGCTGGAAGGCCTGAAACTGGTGACACCTGCGTTCGCGGGTTACGTCCTGCCGGTATCGGCGGCGATCATGGCCGGTCTGTTCCTCGTGCAATCCAAGGGCACGGCCGCAGTCTCCAAGCTCTTCGGCCCGATCACCGCCGTCTGGTTCCTGGTCATGGCGTGGGGCGGCCTGATCCATATCGGCGACGACTGGACGATCCTCCAGGCGCTGAACCCGATCAACGCTCTGTGGTTCATCAGCCATGCCGGTTTTGCCGGCCTGATCGTCCTCGGCGCGGTTTTCCTGACCGTGACGGGGGCCGAAGCCCTCTACGCCGATCTCGGGCATTTCGGCCGCAAGCCAATCCAGGTGGCCTGGTTCATCCTGGTCTTCCCGGCGCTGGCGCTGAACTATCTCGGACAAGGCGCCTTCGTGCTGGCCAACCCGCAAGCCATCGAAAACCCGTTCTACCTCATGTACCCGAAATGGGCGCTGCTGCCTGTTGTCATCCTCGCCACCATGGCGACCATCATCGCCAGCCAGGCGGTCATCACCGGCGCGTTTTCGCTTGCCCGGCAGGCCGTCCATCTCGGTTTCCTGCCGCGGCTGGCGATCAAGTTCACCTCGGAAACGAACACCGGACAGATTTACGTCCCGGCCGTGAACCTGCTGCTGTTCATCGGCGTCATCGTGCTGATCTTCTCGTTCGGCGATTCAGAATCGCTTGCAACGGCCTATGGCATATCCGTCACCGGCGCGATGGTCGTCACAACGCTTATGTCGTTCCAGTTTCTTCGCTCCATCTGGGGCTGGTCCACCATCAAGGCAGCCGCTGTCCTTTTGCCGCTTCTGATCCTCGAAGCCGTATTCCTCGGAGCGAACCTCCTCAAAATTCACGACGGCGGCTGGGTTCCCGTAGCCCTTGCGCTCGCCATCATGGCGGTCATGTGGACCTGGACACGCGGCTCGCGCATCCTGCGGGAGAAGACGGCCAAGAACGACATGCCATTGGACATTTTCATCAAGTCGATCGAACGCCCGTCGGAGCACGCGCCCGTCACCGTCCCCGGCACCGCCGTGTTCCTGACAAGCGTGCCGGACAGGACGCCGGCCGTCTTGCTCCATAATATCAAGCACAACCATGTCCTCCATGAGCAAAACGTCATCCTGACGATCTGGACGCAGGACAAACCGCATGTTCCCGACAGTCAGCGCGTGGACATCACGCAGCTTTCCGAGCGGTTCCTGCGGGTCGATATCCACTTCGGCTTCATGGACGAGCCGAACGTGGCGAAAGCTCTCGTCCTCTGTAAAAAGAAGGGCTTCAAGTTCGAGATCATGCAGACCTCGTTCTATCTCGGGCGGCGCAACCTCATCAGCACGCCGAACACGGACCTGCCCGTCTGGCAGGAACGGCTCTATATCGCGCTGGCAGACTTCGGTATCGATCCATCGGCCTACTTCAAACTCCCGGCCAACCGCGTCGTGGAACTCGGCGAGCAGGTGGCAATCTGACATTCGAGAAACAGCGACTGGTGCCGCAGAAACGCGGCCCGGTTTGCTTGCACGCGGTATCGACAAAGAAATGGTGGGCCCGGAGGGACTCGAACCCCCAACCAAGCGGTTATGAGCCGCCGGCTCTAACCATTGAGCTACAGGCCCCGCCGGACATGTCCGGATCCCGCGGGCCAATGGCAGACCGCGGTGGGACTGGCTCTAGCGGAAAACTGGTTTTCCCACAAGACGTTGCCGCAATCCCTACACAATCAATCATCAATAAGGTGACAGGGACGAAACACAACTGGAGAGAACCCATCCATGACATCCACCTATTTCCCCCGCCGCCTCAAGACCGTCGTTCTGGCTGCCGCTTTTGCGGGGATTGCCGGCGCATCCGCCTTTGCGCAGGACAACACGCCGCGTGAAGCCGTGATCACCGTTTCCGGCGAAGGCCGAGCAAGCATTGCGCCTGATATGGCGATCCTGTCGTTCAGCGTCGTCAAGGATGCAAAGACCGCCATGGAAGCGCTCGACGCCAACAACAAGGCGATGGCCGATGTCTTGAACGCGCTGAAAGCCGGCGGCATTGCCGATCGAGACCTGCAGACCTCCGGTTTCGCCGTCAATCCGCAATACCAGTATCCGGACAATAGCGACGGCGGCAATCGCCAGCCGGTTTTGACCGGTTACCAGGTCGCCAATTCGCTGACCATCAAGGTGCGTGACCTCGCCAAGCTCGGTGAAATCATCGACCAGTCCGTGACGCTCGGCGTCAATCAGGGCGGCTCGATCCAGTTTTCCAATGACAAGCCGGAAGCAACGATCACCGAAGCCCGCAAGTCTGCGGTGACCGATGCCGTCGCCAAGGCCAAGGTCCTGTCGGAAGCAGCCGGCGTCTCGATTGGCCGTATCGTTGAAATTTCAGAGAACTCATCCCGGCCCGAACCGATGCCGATGATGCGCGCCATGGCAAAGGAATATGCCGGTGACGCCGTGCCGATCGCCACGGGAGAAAACAGCTATAACGTCACCGTCAACGTCACCTTCGCGATCAAGCAATAATAACGTATCGCCAAGGCCCGTGGACAATCGAACCCCGCTCCGGCGGGGTTTTTTTATGCACATAGTTTGGAAAACAAGAGATAAGGTTTTCGCCCCCAAAACAAAAACACCCCCGCGGAAAACCGCGAGGGGTGAAACTTTCCGCCGGCCGGGGGAGACATGACGGAAAGAATTGGAGCGACCGGCTGTGGTTAGCGGCCAATCACCGGGCAACCGCGGGCATTGGCGAAAACGATGCTGCGGTAATTGCCGCGGCGCATGCCTTCAACGATAACCCGGCGGGGCGAAACGTCGACCACACGGGCGCGGCGCATGCCGAAATCACGGGCCTTTTCCTTGGCAAGCCAGGGGTCGCAGCGGCCACGGCGCTCATGGCCCCAGCCTGGGCGATAGCGGCGATCGCGATCCCAATCACGCTCGTCGCCGTAGCGGCCGTGATCACGGTACTGCACATCGACGACACCGCCGGAATGAATGCCAAGCGTCAGGGTGTCGGCGGCAGCCGGTGCGAGGGTGGCACCAAAGCCGGTCAGACCGATCATGCCGGCAAGGGCCAGCTTTGCAAAAATCTGTTTCATGACTGTTTCTCCTTATGGGTCTAAAACCGTAAGACGTCCGCCCGCCTGTTGTTCCGGGCATTGACGAGACCCTAATCCGGCGCGGCTGAACGGAACCCGAATCTGCCGTTCATCCGGGGTTCAGCCGAAGCAAGAACGTGTTGAAATGGCAGGAAGAAGGCGCAAAGCAGCCTTAGCGGGCGAGCATCTCTTCAAAGACGCGGATATTGCGATAATGGCTGAGCCGAGTGACGGCGCCATTATCGAACTCGAACACGAAGACGCTCGGGATCGAATAGGACTGGCCGCTGGCTTGCGGGAAACCCGGCATCGTTTCGCGGTAATGGCCGCGCGCAGTGGCATCGACGGCGACACGCTGGCCAAGAGCATCGTGCATCAGCACCATGTCGCTGAAACTTTCGTCGAAATGGCGGAAATAGGTCATCACCCCCATACGCAACGGACCCGCCCCGATGGTGCGCTGGCCCGTCAGGGTATCGAGCGCCACGTCCTCGTCGAGAAATGTGCCGATCGTCTCGAAGTCCCGTTCATTGAGGGCCTGCATGAAGCGGCTGGCAATGGTCTGCGCGTCGGTCAATGTCTCTTCCCTTTGCCTGTATGAGCGGTGCGATCCCCGCCTTAATCGAAACCATGCAACGCCCAAACGGCTGTTTTTGTTCCCGGAATTGCAACATCTTCACCGCTTTCATCCGCTCAGATGCAGCACCACCTCGCGGCGGTGGGGGCGGTCGCGGTGTTCGAACAGATAAAGGCCCTGCCAGGTGCCGAGCATCAGGCGGCCCTGCCCGACGGGAATGCCGATCGACACCTGCGTCAGCGCCGCCTTGATATGGGCCGGCATATCGTCCGGGCCCTCGGCGGTGTGGATAATCCAGGCCATCGACGAATCGCTGGACGGCGGCACAAGGCGCTTGAAGAACTGGGTGAGATCGCGCCTAACATCCGGATCGGCATTTTCCTGGATCAGCAGCGAGCAGGACGTGTGGCGCACGAACACGGTCAACAGCCCCTCCTCCACACCGGCGCGCCGCACGAAATCCTGCGCCTCGCCGGTAAACTCGTAGAGGCCGGCGCCGCGCGTCGGCAGGCTGATGATGGTCTGGGGCATAAAATCCTTTCCATGCCGCAGCATCGCGCGGGTTGAGGGGTTGCCGGTTTGCTGCGTTACAGTTCCAGAAAACTTTTGAAGCCTCCATAGATCATCCGCTTGCCATCGAACGGCATGGAAAAATTGTCCATGCTGAGGCGCGGATCGGCCATGACCTTCTTGTTGATCTCGTCGCGCTCCTCGCGTGAGGGATAGGTAATCCAGGAAAAGATCACCACCTCGTCATCGGCCGCCTGAACGGCACGGGGAAAGGAGGTGAGCTCTCCATACGGCACATCGTCGCCGATGCATTCGACATAGGAGAGCGCTCCATATTCCTTCCAGACAGTACCCGCTGTGCGGGCCAATTCCTTGTAGGCCTCGATATTGTCCTTCGGGACGGCAACGATAAATCCATCGACATAGGGCATGTCAGTCTCCTCCTAGAGATCCGCCTTTTTCACCGGTGTCGCATGCCGCCGTTCCACGCAGGCATGCATCGCATCGAGCAGATCGCGCGTTACATTCATGCGAGGGCTTGCAGCGGCCGGTGTTTCCTCCTGCTCCTCGACATAGATGGAGACCGGCCACTGCTCGTCAAGGGCAAGCAGGCTGCGAACCGCCTCGGGCGGGCGGACGCGGCCGAAATAATCTTCCCGGCACAGGATTCACTCAAGGACGAACGCGCGGAACCAGGCATCGTCGGCACCGGCTATGCAGGAAGGCAAGAGCACATTGACATCCCCAGGACCGCGGAAACAAGGCGGGATTTCGCGCGGTTTCAGCTTACCCGTGCATTCCTCCTGGCGGCTGCAGCGACGGACGCGACAGATGGAGGGGATATCCATCCTCTTTGCGGTGGCGCGGCACAGCGCCTCGAACAGAACGGGATGGAGCGGTATTTCTTCAGGCCCGCAGATCGGCAGCATGGTCGTCTCCTTTTTGAGGATGGAAGTGCGGAACGATGGACACGGTTTTTCAGTCACGCGGCAGCTTTTCGCCCGTGGCTTGGAGCATCTGCAATGTCTGCCGGCTTTGGGGTCGGCAGGATCGGCCGGGGCACATCGGGTGCCTCAGGTAAGTAGAAGTAGGTGACACGCGATGTGCCCCGTTTCAGTGTGACACGCGATGTGCCCCGTTTCAGTGCACTTCCTCTTCGGAGATAGCGAAGGCTTCCGCCATCATCTGGCGGCGCTTGG
>NZ_LMCZ01000042.1:68452-305448 GCF_001424965.1 Rhizobium sp. Root1204 | reverse complement strand
CCCCGCCATTTTGCAGACGGGAGGGAAACCACTTTCTGACCATCCACCGGACAAAGGCTTACGTCTGTCCTCCACCCGGCACCGGCCCTGTCTCACCGCTACGCCTAGCGGTCTCGCCGATGACAGGACGCAATGATGATGACACAGGTTTTGATCGCGGGGATTTTCGGTGCGATTGGGGTGCGCGGGCGTAGAGGAGATTGGGCGACAAGTATTTGACGTTAAAGGGAAGATGCTCGTTTTGTCCTGCTCACGCGAGATGATTTTTTAGCACCCGGGAGGATGGATATTTCCTCCGCCATCCCCGCTGCAAGGACTGACATGACGGAGAGATTTGAGGCCCCCCAAAAAATCCTTGCCGGAGATGACCGCCGGAAATAGTGGTAACAGCGCCGGCCTGCCTGGTTTCTGCGGCTTTCAAGCCGTCCGCAAAGCGATCTTTACCGGCTGGCTTCGCGCAGGAAGCGGCCGGCGGCCCAGCCGCGGATGCCGTCTTCGGTGGAGACGCGGCACCAGCGCTGGCCGGCCGACATGCGGCAACCCATGTTGCGCAGCAATTCGCCGTTGACCAACTGGGCGACGACGCGGCCCTGCGCCGAGGGCAGGGTACGGATGTTCAGCGTGTCGTTCGAGGAGACGCCGGACACCTGCCACCAGTCGGGTCCACCGGACAGGCCGTCGGCATAATCGCCACCCGGCTGTGGTTTGGCAGCGACGGCGCCTGTAGCGCTGACTGAAAGGGTGTAACGGGCCGTCTCGTTGCGCCGGGCGGCATTGCGCATCAGGTAGACGGTGATCTTGTAGTCACCACTGGAGGGAACCCTGGCCTGGAAACGATTGCCCTCGCTGGAGCCGGCGAACATGGCTTCGGCCGCGCCGGGGGCGGTCACGTTGAAATAATTGCTGGCATTGCTGGTCTGCAGATCGACGGTCAGCCGCTGGCCGGCCGACAGGTCGACGTGATACTCGACGCTTTCATAGCCGCGAATGGTATCGCGCACGACGGTGCCGGATTTGCCGCGGGGGAAGGCAAGCCGCTCGTTCGCCGTCTGGGCGAAGCTGACGGTCGGAAGGTTGACGAAGGCGAACGCGGCAAGGAAGAGGCCGAAGCCAAGGACGAAAGCCAATGGTTTGGGGGTGGTCAACGTCATGTCAGTCTCCATCTGATCTGCCAGCGGCCGGAATCTCGCAACGATCGCAACTTATTCCGTCTTCGTGTCCCCCGTCTATAACCCTTCGTTGTATCGGCGTTGCCGTGCCGGTATATGTTGCGGAACTGCCGTTGCATTGTCCGTTTCAGAAACCACCGAGCGAGTGTCCCTGCATCATGTCATTCCGTATAAAGCTTCATCGCGACGGCCCGGAATTTTCCAGAATGGTCTGGGGTGCGTTTCGCATTGCCGGCAATCCGGAAACGAGCGGAATCGCCTCGATTGCCCGCACTGTCGATACATGCCTTGATGCCGGGATCACCACGATCGACCATGCCGATATCTATGGGGGATACCGCGTCGAGGCGATGTTCGGCGCGATGTTGGCCACCCGCCCGGACCTGCGCAACCGGATCGAGCTGGTGACGAAATGCGGCATCGCGCTGACCGGCCCGGCTCGGCCGGAACATCGGGTCAAGCACTATAACAGCACGGCCGGGCATATCCGCCTGTCGCTGGAAAATTCGCTGCGCAACCTGAAGACCGATCATGTGGATTTGCTGCTGCTGCACCGGCCCGATCCGCTGCTGGACGCGGCCGAGGTGGCCGGGGTGTTGGAGGCACTGGTCAAGGAGGGCAAGACGCGGGCGGTCGGCGTCTCGAACTATACGCCGTCGCAGGTCGCGCTTCTGCAAGCGAAGCTCAACATCCCGCTCGTCGCCAACCAGATCGAGCTTTCGGTCAGCCATACGGCGCCGCTCACCGACGGAACACTGGACGATTGTCAGCGTCTGGGGATCTCGCCGATGGCGTGGTCGCCGCTGGGTGGTGGACGCCTGTTCGACCGGGAGAAAGGCAACCCGCGGCTTGTCGATCTCTTGACCGCACTTGCTGCCCAATATGGCGTTTCGGGACCGGGCACGGTCGCACTGGCGTGGTTGTTGCGGCTGCCTTCGAAACCGCTGCCGATCATCGGCTCGACGGATCCCGAGCGGGTGAAGGCGCTGGCGCGGGCGGTGGAGATCGAGTTTGATCTGCAGGACTGGTTTCAGGTCCTGGAAGTGGCGAGCGGGCGGCCGGTGGCGTAAGGACTGGCGGCGGTCAGCGCTGCAATTTCCGATCTGCCAAGGTTCGGAACATCGCCGGGCGTCACCCCACCCCGGCACGGCGGGCCGAGCCTCCCCCTCAAGGGGAGGGTGGAACGAGGCGGTGCCTCCTCATCCGGTCAGGTAATGACAGACGGTTCGGTGCGGCCGGTGCGGGTCTTGATACCGGCGATCAGATCGGCAACAGCGATCAGATCGGCAAGGGCTTCCTGGGTTTCCGTATCATGCTTGGAGGCATCGGGCTCATAGCGTTCGATATAGACGCGCAGGGTTGCGCCCGACGTGCCGGTGCCCGACAGGCGGAAGACAACGCGGGAGCCGCCTTCGAACAGGATGCGGATACCCTGGTTGTTTGAGACCGATTTGTCGATCGGGTCATTGTAGGAGAAGTCGTCGGCGGTGGCGACCTTCAGCTTGCCGAAGGTCTTGCCGGGCAGGGTGGCGAGCTGGTCGCGTAGCGCCGTCATCAAGCCGTTTGCGGCATCCGAATCAACTTCTTCATAGTCGTGGCGGGAATAGTAGTTGCGGCCGTAGGTGGTCCAATGCTGGCGGGCGATATCCTGGACGCTTTCCATGCGCACGGCGAGAATGTTGAGCCAGAGCAGAACCGCCCAGAGGCCGTCCTTTTCGCGCACGTGGTTTGAGCCGGTGCCAGCACTTTCCTCGCCGCAGATGGTGACGAGGCCTGCATCCATCAGGTTGCCGAAGAATTTCCAGCCGGTCGGGGTCTCGAACATGCCGATGCCAAGCTTTTCCGCAACGCGGTCGGCGGCGGCACTGGTCGGCATCGAGCGGGCGATACCGGCAAGACCCTTGGAATAGCCGGGCGCCAGGTTCGCATTGGCGGCGAGCATTGCAAGGCTATCGGACGGGGTGATGAAAATGCCCTTGCCGATGATCAGGTTACGGTCGCCGTCGCCATCGGATGCAGCGCCAAAGTCCGGCGCATCGTCGCTCATCATTTCCTCGTAAAGCGCGCGGGCGTGGACGAGGTTGGGGTCCGGATGGTGGCCGCCGAAATCAGGAAGCGGAATGAAGTTCAGCACCGAGCCCTTGGCAGCGCCCAGACGGTTTTCGAGGATTTCCTTGGCATAGGGGCCGGTCACCGCGCTCATGGCGTCGAAGACGATGCGGAAGCCGCCGCCGATCAGGTTGCGGATAGCGGGGAAATCGAACAGTTTCTCCATCAGTTCGGCATAGTCCGAGACCGGGTCGATGACGACGACTTCCAGGCCGGCAACATCCTGGCTGCCTTCGATATCGAGGTTGATATCGGCGACCTCGGCGATCTTGTAGCTTTCGATCGTGCGGGTACCGGCATAGATGGCGTCGGTGACCTTTTCAGGGGCCGGACCGCCATTGCCGATATTGTACTTGATGCCGAAATCCTCGGTCGGGCCGCCGGGATTGTGGCTGGCCGAGAGTACGATGCCGCCAAAAGCCTTGTATTTGCGGATGACGTTGGATGCAGCCGGCGTGGAGAGAATGCCGCCGCGGCCGACCAGAATGCGGCCGAAACCATTGGCTGCAGCCATCTTGATGGCGATCTGGATGACTTCGCGGTTGTAAAAGCGGCCGTCGCCGCCGATCACCAGCGTTTCGCCCTTGAACCCGTCGAGGCTGTTGAAGATCGACTGGATGAAGTTCTCGGCATAGTTCTTCTGCTGGAAGACCGGGACCTTCTTGCGCAGACCGGACGTGCCGGGCTTCTGGTCCAAATAGGGCGTGGTCTGAACGGTTCTGATCATGGTCTTAGCCTTTCGCAAGAAGACTGGAATAGAGGTCGGCATAGCGATGCGCACTCATATCCCAGGAAACGTCTGATTTCATACCCTGGGCCTGGAGACGAGCCCAGACTTTCGGTTGCCGGTAGGCGGTAAATACACGCCGAAGCGCCTGGCGCAAACTTGCAGCAGAAACGGGCGAGAATTGGAAGCCGGTGGCAACTTTTGCAGCGAGCGCCGCTTCGTTGGCATCGATGATCGTATCGGCAAGGCCACCGGTATGGGCGACGACCGGCACGCAGCCGTAGCGCAGGCCGTAGAGCTGGGTGAGGCCGCAGGGCTCAAAACGGGACGGAATGAGGATCGCATCGGCGCCGGCCTGCATCAGGTGCGACAGGGGTTCGTTGTACCCGATCACCATGCCGACCCGGCCGGGATGGCGGGCTGCGGCAGAGATGAAGGCACCTTCGAGGGCCGGATCGCCGGAGCCGAGCACGGCAAGCTTGCCGCCATTGTCGACGATATCGTCGATCACCTCGGCGAGCACGTCCATGCCCTTCTGCCAGGTCAAACGGCTGACGACGCAGAAGATCGGGCCGGGAGCGTTGTCGAAGCCGAACTGCGCCGACAGCGCCTTGCGGTTGGCTTCGCGCTTCTTCAGCGAGGTTGGGCCATAGGTTTCGGCGATATTCTTGTCTGTCTGCGGATTCCAGATCTCGGTGTCGATGCCGTTGACGATGCCCGAGAGGCTGGACAGGCGGGCCGTCAGCAGGCCTTCAAAGCCCATGCCGAATTCCGGGGTGAGGATTTCCTGGGCATAGGACGGGCTGACGGTGGTGATGGCGTGGGCCGTTTGCAGGCCTCCCTTGAGGAAGCCGACATCGCCGAAATACTCGACATAGTGCATCGAAAAGGCTTCCGGCGGCAGCGCCAGCTCGGCAAAGACATCCGGCCCGAACTGCCCCTGGAAGGCAATGTTGTGGATGGTCAATACCACCGGCGTCGCATGGGCGGGACCGAATCGCATATAGACCGGCGTCAGCGCCGCCTGCCAGTCATGCACATGGACGAGATCCGGCTTCCAGCTCGGCAGCAGGCCACCGGCGATCTCGGCAGCAGCCAGAGACAGGGCCGCGAAGCGGCGGAAATTGTCGGCATAATCGCGGCCGGTCTGATCGACATAGGGCCCGCCGTCGCGATCGAACAGTTCGGGTGCATCGAGCACGAGAAGATCGAGGCCATCGTGATCGACGGCAAGGATCGAGGCGGGGTTGCCGAAGAGATTGTCGAAGCCGCCGATCTTTTGCGGCTTCTTGAGCTTTTGCATCACCACCGGATAACCCGGCATCAGCGTGCGCATGCGCACGCCGTGCGGTTTCATTGCCGCCGGCAGGGCGCCCGCCACATCGGCGAGACCCCCTGTCTTGATCAGCGGAAAGACTTCCGATGCGACGGACAGAACTTCCATGCTCACAGATCCAGCTTGTCGATCATCGCCTGGGTGATCAGGCAGATGCCGTTTTCCGAGCGGCGGAAGCGCTTGGCATCGAATTCCGGATCCTCACCGACGACGAGGCCTTCCGGGATGACGACGCGGCTGTCGATGACGACGTTGCTGAGCTGGGTGTGCCGGCCGATCTTGACGTTCGGCAGGATGACTGCCCCATCGAGACGGGAATAGGAATTCACCCGGACGCCGGTAAACAACATGGAGCGGTTCAAGGATGCGCCGGAAATGATGCAGTCGCCTGATACCAGCGAGGAGGTGGCGGACCCGCGGCGATTTTCATCGTCATGGACGAATTTTGCCGGCGGCTTGATCTCGGCGAATGTCCAGATCGGCCAGGTGCCGTCGTAAATGTCGAGTTCCGGGGTGACGTGGGTGAGGTCGATATTGGCCTGCCAGTAGGCATCGATCGTGCCGACATCGCGCCAATAGGCTTCGCGCTCGAAATCGGAGCGGACGCAGGACTGGTTGAAGCGGTGGGCGACGGCTTTGCCGTGCTGGACGATGTAGGGAATGATGTCCTTGCCGAAGTCGCGGCTCGATGTCGGATCGGCGGCGTCGCGGCGCAGCACATCCATCAGGAACTTGGTGTGGAAGACATAGATGCCCATCGAGGCCAGCGCCATCTCCGGATTGCCGGGAATGCCCGGAGGGTCGGCTGGCTTTTCGACGAAAGCGATGATCTGGTCCTTGTCATCCACATGCATGACGCCGAAGCCGGTCGCTTCCATGCGCGGCACTTCCAGGCAACCGATGGTGACGTCGGCACCGGAATCGACATGCTGCTGCAGCATGAGTTCATAGTCCATCTTGTAGACATGGTCGCCGGCCAGGATGACCATGTATTCGACACCATGATCCTCGATGATATCGATGTTCTGATAGACGGCGTCGGCGGTGCCTTCATACCATTGCGTCTCGGAGACGCGCTGGGAGGCGGGCAGGATGTCGAAACTTTCGTTACGCTCCGGGCGCAGGAAGTTCCAGCCGCGCTGCAGGTGGCGGATCAGCGAATGCGCCTTGTACTGGGTCGCGACGCCGATGCGGCGGATACCGGAATTCAGCGCGTTGGAGAGCGCGAAATCGATGATGCGGGCCTTGCCGCCGAAATAGACCGCAGGCTTGGCGCGGCGATCGGTCAGTTCCTTCAGGCGGCTTCCGCGGCCGCCGGCAAGGACGTAGGCCATTGCATCACGGGCGAGGGGCTGGGTGCGTTTTTCCATTGAATTTCCTCCCGATAGTATAGTTCCAGGGCGATTTGACCGCTCGTTGGAACTGCGTCCTCTCCAAATACTATTGTGGTCCGCGACGTGAACGGGTCTTGGGAGCCCGCCATGGCGTGGACTAGTCCTGCTCCAGCATCAATGTCGCCAAAGGCGGCAGGGTGATGGTTGCCGTAATAACGCCTGCACTGTTTTTGGTTGCCTGGACGGCTCCTCCGTTGCCTTTGCCGCTGCCGCCATAAATCTCGGCATCGCTGTTGAGAATTTCTTTCCACCGCCCCTCCACCGGCAACGGTATCGTATAATTTTCCCGGTAGACCGGGGTAAAGTTGCTGATGACGGCGATGGTTTTTTCACCGGGCGCCTTGCGCAGCCAGGCGAAGACAGAATTTTCCCGGTCGTCGGCAATCAGCCATTCGAACCCTTCTCCCTCGCAGTCGCGGGCGTGCAGCGCGGCCTTGTTGCGATAGGTGCCGTTCAGGTCACGCACCAGCCGGCGCATGCCTTCATGCAGGGGATACTCCAACAGGTTCCAGTCGAGCGCGCGGTCTTCCGCCCATTCCTGCCACTGGGCGAATTCCTGCCCCATGAACAGGAGCTTCTTGCCGGGATATCCCCACATGAAGCCGTAATAGGCCCTGAGATTGGCGAACTTCTGCCAGTCGTCGCCGGCCATCTTGGCAATCAGCGAGCCCTTGCCGTGCACCACTTCGTCATGGGAAAGTGGCAGCACGAAGTTTTCGCTGAACGCATAGAGCAGGCCGAAGGTCAGGTCGTTGTGGTGGTGCTTGCGATGGATCGGCTCGCGCTGCAGATATTGCAGCGTGTCGTGCATGAAGCCCATGTTCCACTTGAAGCCGAAGCCGAGGCCGCCGGCATGGACCGGAGCGGAGACTTTCGGCCAGGAGGTGGATTCCTCGGCGATTGTGATGATGCCGGGATGGCTGCCGTAGACTTCCTTGTTCATGGTCTGGAGGAAGCGGACGGTATCGAGATTTTCGTTGCCACCATATTCGTTCGGCACCCATTCGCCATGCTTGCGCGAATAGTCGAGATAGAGCATCGAGGCGACCGCATCGACGCGCAAACCGTCCAGATGGAATTTTTCGGCCCAGTAGAGCGCGTTGTTGACGAGGTAGGAAAACACCTCGGCGCGGCCGAAATTGTAGATCGCCGTGTTCCAGTCGGGGTGGTAGCCCTGACGCGGGTCCTCATGCTCATAAAGGGCGGTGCCATCGAACCAGCGCAGGCCATGGGCGTCGGTCGGGAAATGGGCAGGCACCCAATCGAGGATGACGCCGAGGCCGACTTTGTGGGCGCCGTTGACGAAGCGGGCAAAACCTTCCGGCTCGCCGAAGCGGGCGGTCGGCGCATAGAGACCGGTGGTCTGGTATCCCCAGGAGGGATCATAGGGATATTCGGTGATCGGCAGGAACTCGATATGGGTGAAGCCCATATCGACGCAGTAGGGGATCAGGCGTTCTGCCAGTTCGTCCCAACTCAGCATGTCGCCATTGTCGCGCCGCTGCCAGGAAGCGGCATGAACCTCGTAGATCGAGATCGGCTGGCGGCGGGCATCGACGCTGGCCCAATGGGCGCGGTGCGCGTCGTCCTGCCAGACCTGTTCGATCTCTCCAGCCGTCATCGAGGCATTTTTCGGGCGCAGTTCCGAGCGGCGGGCGAAAGGATCGGCCTTCAGCGGCAACAACTCGCCATTCTTGCCGACGATCTCATATTTGTAGATGGCGCCCGGCTGGACGTCCGGCACGAAGATTTCCCAGATGCCGGTATCCTGACGCAGCCGCATCACGTGGCGGCGGCCGTCCCAATCGTTGAAATCACCGACAACCGAAACACGCCTGGCATTTGGCGCCCAGACGGCGAAGTGAAATCCGTCCGCGCCGTCATGTTTGATCGGATGCGCGCCCATTTTGTCGAACAGCCGCAGATGCGAGCCTTCACGGATATAGTAATCGTCCATCGGACCGAGCACCGGCCCGAAGCTGTAACAATCGGTGACGGTCCATTCACCGCCGCTATTGCGGGCACGGTAGCGGACCGGCTGTGCCTTCTTGACGGCAATGATGCCCTCGAAAAAGCCGGCATCGTCGCGCCGGGTCAGCGTACCGATCTCCTTGCCGGTCAATGTTTCGGCAGTCACCGTTTCGGCGCCGGGGATGAAACAGCGGGCGACGAACTCCTTGCCTGCGGGATGGACGCCGAGGGCGGCGAACGGATTGCTATGCGTGCCAGCGAGGATCGCCGCGATCTCTTCCGCCGACAGACTGGCTGGCAGAGCGGCAGGTGTGGCGTCTTTCGGCACTGATGTCATCCGGCTCTCCAAATTTCCCCGGCATATTGCCTGATTGTACGGTCAGAGGAAAACCAGCCCATGCGCGCGGTGTTACGAATGGTCTTGGAATACCAGCTTCCCGTGTCCGTCCAGATCGCGTCCACCTCGCGCTGGGCCTTGGTATAGGCATCGAAATCGGCCGCCACCATGAACCAGTCGTGATTGTAGATGCCGTCAATAAGGCCAGTGAAGCGATTGCGATCATCCGGAGAGAAGACGCCGGACGAGATCGCGAACAGGGCCTGCGACAGCTCACGCGATTGCTCGATGATGGCGCGGGGATTGTGGCCCTCGGCGCGCACCTTGGCGACTTCATCCGCCGTCATCCCGAAGATCTTGATGTTCTCTTCGCCGACCCAGTCACGCATTTCGACATTGGCGCCGTCGAGCGTTCCGATCGTCAGCGCACCGTTCAACGCGAACTTCATGTTTCCGGTTCCGGACGCTTCCATGCCGGCGGTGGAAATCTGTTCCGACAGGTCGGCGGCCGGTACCATGATTTCGGCCAGCGAGACGTTGTAATTGGGGATGAAGACGATTTTCAGCAGGCCGCGCACGGCCGGATCGTTGTTGATCACCTTGGCGACATCGTTGGCCAGCTTGATGATCAGCTTGGCATTGTGATAGCTCGGCGCCGCCTTGCCGGCGAACAGCTTGACCCGCGGAACCCAGTCAAGCTCGGGATGCGAGCGGATCTGATCATAGAGCGAGATTGCCTCGATGATGTTGAGGAGCTGGCGCTTGTATTCGTGGATGCGCTTGATCTGGATGTCGAACATCGCCGATGGATCCAGCCGGATGCCCATACGGCTCTGCACCAGTTGGGCCAGCTTGACCTTGTTGGCGCGCTTGATGGCGGCGAATTTTTCCTGGAAATCCGGCTTGTCGGCAAAGGGATCGAGCGCCTGTAGGGCTTCTGTATTGTCCATGAACTCATCGCCGATCGCACCGCGGATCAGCGTGACAAGCTCGGGATTGCATTGCATCAGCCAGCGGCGCGGCGTGATGCCGTTGGTCTTGTTGTTGATGCGCTCCGGATAGAGCCGGTGCAGATCGGCAAACACGGTTTCCTTCATCAGCTCGGTATGGAGCGCGGAAACGCCGTTGATGGAATGGGATCCGACAAAGGCGAGGTTGCCCATGCGCACGCGGCGGTCGCCGCTCTCGTCGATCAGCGAGATGTTGCGGACTTCCTGATCGCTGTGCGACTTCTGCTTGCGGGCCTCGAGCAGGATCTTGGCGTTGATCGCATAGACGATCTGCATGTGGCGCGGCAAAAGCCGTTCGAATAATGGCACGGGCCAGGTTTCGAGCGCTTCCGGCAGCAGCGTATGGTTGGTGTAGGAGAATGTGTGGCGGGCAATATCCCAGGCGGTTTCGAAATCCATGCCGTGAACATCCGTCAACAGGCGGACGAGTTCGGCAACGGAGACGGCCGGATGGGTATCGTTCAGCTGGATCGCCACCTTGTCCGGCAGCGAGGTGAAATCCGGATATTGCTGCAGATGGCGGCGCAGGATGTCCTGCAGCGAGGCGGACGAGAAGAAGAATTCCTGGCGCAGGCGCAGTTCCTGACCGGCTGGGGTTGCGTCTGCCGGGTAGAGGACGCGGGCAAGGCTTTCGGCCTTGTTGCTTTCTCTGAGCGCGCCGATGTGATCACCGGCATTGAAGGCATCCAGCAGGATCGGGTCGATCGGATGGGCTGTCCACAGGCGCAGCGTGTTGACGCGCTTGGCGCGCCAGCCGACGACCGGCGTATCGCAGGCCGTGGCGATAACACGCTCGGCCGGTTTCCAGACGTAGCGGGTGACTTCCTCATCGACATTGACGGTTTCGACCGAGCCGCCGAAGCCGATTTCGTAGGAGCTTTCGCGGCGCTCGAATTCCCAGGGATTGCCGTGGGCAAGCCAGGTTTCCGGCAGCTCGACCTGCCAGCCATCGGCCATCTGCTGGCGGAACAGGCCGTGGACGTAGCGGATGCCATAACCATAGGCAGGGATATCGACGGTTGCCATCGATTCCATGAAACAGGCGGCCAGGCGGCCAAGACCGCCATTGCCGAGTGCTGCGTCGGGTTCCAGAGCTGCGATGACGTCGAGATCGACGCCGAACGAGGCCAGCGCCTCGCGGAGTTCGTCCATCAGGCCGATATTGGTGACGGCATCGCGCATCAGGCGGCCGATCAGAAATTCAAGCGATAGATAATAGACGCGCTTGGCATCGGTGGCGTAGGTCTTGCGCGTCGATTCCATCCAGTTGTCGGTAATGCGGTCGCGCACGACCAGGATGGCCGCGGTCAGCCAGTCATGCGGTTTGGCGACTTTCGGGTCCTTGCCGATGCGGTAGGTGAGGCGCTCGATGATTTCCTGGGCAAGGACTTCGGCGCTCGATGCGCGGGGGGCAGCGCTCGGAATTTTCTCGTTGGACAAACGATCGATCATGGAAAAGGCTTACCCTCTGCGAGCGGTTTGGGAGACCGGAGGCGAACACCAACGGGGCATATGAGCGATTTATGCACCGATACGAAGCGCTTGCAATAGTGTTTTCAATAAGATGAAAATTGTAGAAGAGGGCCGGTTCGAAACGGCTTGCGATTTGCCGGATAGCGCGAAAAAGCCCGCGCCGGTATCTCGGAACGGGCTTTCGATTGCAAAGGGTAAAGCGGTTAATGCGTCAGGCGAACGGTCATGGCCGTGGCTCGCCCACCCTATCGGCCGTTTTACTTTGTCAGGCGGACATAGCTCCCGTCGGCGCCGCAGGTAGCGGTGACCGTGTAGAAAAAGTCCTGCCGGTCCCAGCCGCCGCCGTCTTCCCAGGCATGGTCCTGCGTTTTGGTGCAGCCGAAATACCTTTCCAGCGATGCCTTTACGCCGAGGGGGACTTGCTTTCCGTCCACGAACAGATGGTTGCTTGTGGCGGGGTCATCGGTGCGCAGAACGGAGTTGAAAGACTGGTCTGCCGTTTTGGTGCTCTTGTTGCACGTGACGGTGCTGTTCTTGACCGTGGCCTTGTAGCCTATGTCGCACCCATCGTTCTTGATGTCCATGCGGAGTGCCAAATTCGTATACTTGCCAAGGTCGATAATCCCTTTCGGGTTGGCCACGTAGGTGCCTGAACCGCCGCCCGCCTGGGTCGTAGGCTGATAAACCACCGTACCGACAACATCTTCAGTGGTGGCGCCTTTGCGCAGGACGAGAATGGAAATTTTCTTGTAGTACCAGCCCTGCGCCTTGGTTGGTGTGAAGGTGATCTTTTCGGGCTTCATCGGAGACAGCGCCGATGCAGTGACGCTCACATTGACGGAGTTTATCGATGCAATCTTCATCAGGCTCGTCGGCACCGGCTTGGTCATCGTGACGGTGAGTGTATTATCCTTGGCGCCGACCTTATAGCGCAACACACTGAGTTTCTCATCCGGGTTGGTTTCTTCATTGATAGCCTCTTCATCCAGCGCGCCTTTTGCCCGCGCTGCGATAAACTTCTCGGCCATCGCCTTTGCCGTCGAGAAATTGCTGCCGTCGAAAACCCCTCCACCGGCCAAAACCGCCCCATCGGCGATATCCTGCAACTTGGACTTCTCCGAGAAGGCAACGCTGTAATCGACCGCAGAACCACCCGCAACAAGAACGACGGGCAAGATGACGGCGGTCAACATTGCGAAATTGCCGGACTTATCGGCGGCAAGATTAAGGCATGATTGAAGAAGACGGGTTTTCTTGGTCACTTTTTACCTACCTGGAATAATCATTTTCCCATGAGGCAGGGTTTTATCCGGTAAATATTACGATCCCGTTCAGCGCATGGGTTGCAATTGAATACAATTCTAATTGTCCCTTGAACGCAGGCGTTTCCTCCGGTTCCGGGTGTACAAAAAGGGGACCGGGGATCTTCCCGTTTCGGGTCACTGTAGAGGAATGACGTCGACGGCCTGTTCGGTCTTGTGCGATCCGTAGCTTTTCAAAACACCGATGACTGGTGCGACATCGCTATAGTCGCGGCCGTGGCCGACGACGATGTGATCGAGGCCTGCGAAAATATTGTTGGTCGGGTCGAGTTCGAGCCAGCCGGTGGTCGTTCCACACCAGACACGCACCCAGGCATGCATGGCGTCGGCACCTTCGAGGCGTTCCTTGCCCGGCGGCGGGATGGTGCGCAGAAAGCCGCTGACATAGCCGGCGGGGATACCGAGGCTGCGCAACGCCGTGATCATCACATGGGTGAAATCCTGGCAGACGCCGCGCTTCAGCTTGAAGGCCTCGCGCGGGGTCGTATCGACCGTGGTCGCTTTCGGGTCGTAAGCAAAGTCCGTGTGGATCTGGGCGCAGATGGCGGTGGCGATCTGGCGGATGGTCATGCCGGATTTGACGATGTTGCGGGCATAGGCCCCGATCGCTGCATCCTCTGGAAGACGCGGGCTGGCGCCGAGGAAATGATGGGGCGAATTGGCGTCGAGCGACCAGAGATTGGCGATCTCCGTGGGAAACCGTGACAGGTCCGGTGAAAAATCGGCGGCGAGCGGCTGTTGGTCCAGCTGGACGCGGGCCTGCATGCGGATCACCAGCTTTTCGTGCTGCTTGCGAAACAGGATCGAGGTCGAGGGATTGGCGAAGAAATCGATGCTGTCGCGCCGCTCTTCCGGTGCCGGCGTGCAGGTGACGGTGCCGGCAACGAGGCGCTGGCGATCGGGAAGCGACAGGGGGAGCACGCGCACGACATGGCGGCCGCCGGAGACCGGGACTTCGTAGGTGTAGGTGATCCGCAGATTGATATCGTAGAGCATGGGCTTCTCAATTCCGGCGCGGTGCGGCGTTTGTCGTATCTTATCCGAGATAGGTTTGCGCGAGGATGTCGGAGAAGCGGCCGAGTTCCTGTTCCAGATTGTTGTAGACGGCGGCATTCATGGCTTCAGGCGTCATGACGGCAAGGCCAGCGTGGAGCTTCATGGCTTCGCGATAGAAGGGCGACATCTGGCCGTTGGAGAAGGCATTCGGCAATTGCTCGACCTCCGTCTTGATCTCGTTCAGCTGGTAGAGGATCGAGCGCGGGTTGAGCGGGTCGAGCGCCAGAAGGTCGGTGACGGTGAGCGAGGCGGTGTTGACGTTGTAGCGGCGGCGGTGGGTCATGACGCTGTCGCCGATTTCGAGCAGCATGTCGTAAGCGCCATCGGGCGCGTCCTCGCCGGACAGGTGGCCAAGCAGACGGGTCATGTGCAGGCCGCGCTCGAGATAGCGGCCGATCGACAGGAAGCGCCAGCCGGTGAAACGGTACATGTTTTCATGCACCAGACCGGCAAAGCCTGCGAGCTTGCGCAGGAGCACGGTCATCGCATGGGTGGCGTCGTCGCCCGCCTGGACCGTCGACTGGAATTTGCGGGCGGTCTTGGCGAGATCGTTGAGCGCCAGCCAGCCATCGGCGGAGAATCGGTCACGGATGTTGCTGGCGGAAAACAGGGCGCTGTTGATATTGGCCATCAGGCTGTCGGGCACCGGCTGTTTCGTATCGATATCGAGCCCGGCCAGATAGTCGGTGATATCCTTCAACAGCGGCATTTCGGTATTGGCGGTTTCGGCGAAGCGTCCATGCCACGCGCGCAGGATGCGCAGCGCACCTTCGGCCCGTTCGATATAGCGGCCGAGCCAGAAGAGATTGTCGGCGGCCCGGCTCGGCAGGCTGCCGGGCATGATGCGGATAAAACTTTCCTCCGCCGGTAGAAGCGTCATCTGCTCGACGGGTTTCTGGCTGACGATCCAGACATCGGCGGCCGAGCCACCGGCCTGCATGGCGATGGCAGCGGCGTCGGCTCCGGAGCCGATGCGGGCAAAGCCGCCGGGCATCACCTGCCAGCCATCGCGGGTGCGGGCGACGTAGACGCGCAGGCTCATCGGCCGCGGCGTCAGCTTGCCGTTGATCCAGGCGGGCGTGGTGGAGAGGGTGACGACTTCCTGGCCGACGAGTTTCGGGCCGTCGGTCTGCAGCCATTCTGCAACGGATGTCTTGGCGGTATCGCGCAGCGACGAGCCAAGCACGGATTGGCCGTTATCGTCAAAGAACGGCCGGGTGGAATAGGCCGGGCCGATGACCATCTTCTCGATATTGCCCGCTACCTGATCACGTTCCGGCTGCTGGCCGCACCACCATGTGGCGATGCTTGGCAGCACGGGATCTTCGCCAAGCAGATGACGGCAGATGGTCGGCATGAAGGCGAGAAAGGCGCGGGTTTCGAGGATGCCGGAGCCGAGTGAATTGACGATCGAGACAGAGCCGGAGCGCAGCGCCTCGACAATGCCGGGCGTGCCGATATGCGAGCTCTGGTTCAGTTCCAGCGGATCGGCAAAGGCGGCATCGAGGCGGCGCCAGAGGACACCGACGGGTTTCAGACCAGCGACGGTGCGGACCATGACGCGGCCATCGACCACCGTCAGGTCTTCACCTTCCAGCAGCATGAAGCCGAGATAGCGGGCGATATAGGCGTGTTCGAAATAGGTCTCGTTGGCGACGCCCGGCGTCAGAACGGCGATGCGGTCGTCCGGATGTTTCTTGCGCGATTGCAATTCGTCGCGGAAGGCACCGAAGAAGCCCGCGAGGCGGTGGACATGGGTTTCGGCATAGAGATCGGAAAAGGCGCGGGTGGTGGCGACGCGGTTTTCGAGCGCGAAACCGGCGCCGGACGGGGCCTCGGTGCGGTCCGACAGCACCCACCAATTGCCGTCCGGGCCGCGGCCGATTTCGAAGGAACAGAAATGCAGGAAATGGCCGTCGGCCGGCAGAACCCCGACCATCGGGCGCAGGAATTCCGGATTGCCCGCGACCAGCGACGGGGGCAGGAACCCTTCGGCGACAAGCCGGTTCGGGCCGTAGATATCAGCGGCGATGCGCTCCAGCAGTTCGGCGCGCTGGACAAGCCCCTTGGAGACGGCCTGCCATTCGGTGTCGTCAATCAGCACGGGGACATGCGAAAGCGGCCAGTTGCGCTCCGAATTCTCCTTGGTGCCATAGGCCCGGTAGAACACGCCGGCATCGCGCAGGTAGCGGTCGGCGCGGGCGAAGCGGTTGGAGAGTTCCGTTTCGTCCATGCGGCCGATGGAGGATAGAAAATGCTGCCAGACCGGCCGGACATTGCCTTGCGTATCGAGCATTTCATCGGCAATGCCGGGGAGTGCACGATAGCCGAAGACCGGATCGTTGCCGATCCGGTCTTCGCTGCGTGTCGCCTGGGCCGTCTGTTTCTTTGACATCAAGGTCCTACATGCCTGCCGGACGCCGCAAATCGAGCGTCAGGGGAAATTCTGCCGATGGGGCTTCCGGCGCCAGAGCAAAGGCTCCGGCGGTATGCCCCCACGGTTCGAAACGGGCGAGCCTTCTGGCTTCCGCTTCATTGCCGTTCACCGGGAACGTGTCGTAATTGCGTCCACCCGGATGGGCAACATGGTAGATGCAGCCGCCGATCGAGCGTTTCGACCATGTATCATAAATATCGAATGTAAGTGGCGTGTTAACCGGCAAATTGGGATGCAAACCCGACGCGGGCTGCCAGGCCTTGTAGCGCACCCCGGCGACGGACACGCCATTAAAGCCGGTCTTGGTGAGCGGCAATGCACGGCCATTGCAGGCGACGGTATAACGCTCGGGATTGGCGGTTTCCAGCTTGACCTGCAGGCGCTCGACGGAACTGTCGACATAGCGCACGGTGCCGCCGATCGCGCCTTCCTCGCCCATCACATGCCAGGGTTCCAGCGCCTGGCGCAGTTCCAGCTTGGCGCCCCCATATTCGACTTCGCCGCAGAAGGGGAAACGGAATTCGAGCTGGGCTTCGAACCATTCCGGGCGGATGTCGAAGCCGTTGGCTCTAAGGTCGTTGAGCACGTCGAGGAAATCCTGCCAGACATAATGCGGCAGCATGAACCGGTCGTGCAGCGTCGTGCCCCAGCGCACCAGCTTGCCTTCGCCCGGGTTCTGCCAGTAGCGGGCGATCAGCGCCCGCACCATCAGTTGCTGGGCAAGGCTCATGCGGGCATTCGGCGGCATTTCAAAGCCGCGGAATTCGACGAGGCCGAGGCGGCCGGTCGGGCCATCCGGGGAAAACAGTTTGTCGATGCAGATTTCCGAGCGATGGGTGTTACCGGTGACGTCGGTCAGAAGATTGCGGAATAAGCGGTCGACCATCCAGGGCAATGGTTGTTGTCCCGCACCGGGCGGCGGCACCTGCGCCATGGCGATTTCCAGTTCGTAGAGCGTATCGTGCCGGGCTTCATCGACGCGCGGCGCCTGGCTGGTCGGGCCGATGAACATGCCGGAGAACAGATAGGACATCGATGGATGGCGCTGCCAGTGCAGCACCAGGCTTTTCAAAAGGTCCGGGCGGCGCAGGAACGGGCTGTTGCCTGGATTGTCGCCGCCAACAACCACATGGTTGCCGCCGCCGGTGCCGGTATGGCGGCCATCGATCATGAACTTGTCGGCGCCAAGCCGGGTGAGGCGGGCTTCCTCGTAGATCGCCGTGGTGATGGCGACGCAGTCGGCCCAGTTGGACGCCGGATGGATATTGACCTCGATGACGCCGGGATCGGGCGCAACGCGCATGATATTGATGCGCTCGTCCTGCGGCGGTGAATAGCCTTCGATATGAACCGGCAGGCCGAGATCGGCGGCTGCCTTTTCGGCGGCCGCGACCAAATCGAGATAGTCCTCGATCCGCTCGACCGGCGGCATGAAGACACAGAGGCGGCCATCGCGCGGCTCGACGCTCATGGCGGTGCGCACGGCGCCGCGGATGTCATCCGGCGAACCGGCGATCGTTTGTTCGTTGCGGTCCTGCTGCGGTTCGCTTGATCTACGCGATGCCTGCGCCAGCGTCCCGGACGGCGCGCTGTAATCCGGCAGGGGGCCACGCGGGATCGAAGGGTCGGCCTGATGGATATATGGGTACTGCGACGGCGGCACATAAGGCAGGGTGCCGAGCGGCATACGGAAGCCGATCGGGCTATCGCCGGGGATCAGGAAAATCTTGCCGCGGCGGGTTTTCCATTTTTCACTGATCCAGCGGCGTCCATCGGCCTTGGCGTTCCACGCCTGAACGGGCAGGATATAGCCGGTTGCCGTCGTCAGGCCACGCTCGAACACCTTGGCGATACGGGCGCGTTCCTCGGCGCTTTCGAGTTTGGAATTGGACGGGTCGACATTTTCGGGAAGGCTGCCTTCCTTGATGATCCATTCGGCCGGATCCTCGAAGGCCGGGATGATCATGTCCGGCTCGATCTCGAGAGCCGCCGCGATGCCGGCCAGGAGGTCTGCGGCATGCTTTTCCGTCACTGCGGTGTTTTGGCCTTCCGCGGCAATCAAGGCCGGATCGTGCCAGATCGGCTTTCCGTCCTTGCGCCAGTAGAGCGAGAACGTCCAGCGCGGCAGGCTCTCGCCGGGATACCATTTGCCCTGGCCATAATGCAGGAAGCCGCCGGGGGCGAAGCGCTCACGCAGCCGGCGGATCAGTTCGTCGGCCTTGTCGCGTTTGGTCGGGCCAACGGCGCCGGTGTTCCATTCCTCCGATTCAAAGTCGTCAATCGAGACGAAGGTCGGTTCGCCGCCCATGGTCAGGCGCACATCGGCATCGTTGAGCACGGTATCGACATGTTCGCCGAGGGCATTCAGCGCCTGCCAGCTTTCCTCTGAAAAAGGCTTGGTGATGCGCGGATGCTCGGCGACGCGCGCCACCTTCATGTCGAAGTCGAAGGTGGTGTTGGCATCGCCATAGAGGCCGCCGGAGATCGGTGCGGCGTTGCGGTAATGCGGTGTGGCTGCGAGCGGGATGTGGCTTTCTCCGGTCAAAAGCCCGGAGGTGGGGTCGAGCCCGACCCAGCCGGCGCCGGGGATATAGACCTCGCACCAGGCATGCAGATCGGTGAAATCGACTTCGGTGCCAGACGGGCCATCGAGCGCCTTCAGGTCAGGGGCGAGCTGGATGAGATAGCCGGAGACAAAACGCGCGGCGAGGCCGAGATTACGCAGGATCTGCACAAGCAGCCAGCTGGAATCACGGCAGGAGCCGAGCGCCAGCGCAAGCGTCTCTTCCGGCGTCTGTACGCCGGGCTCCATGCGGATGACGTAGTTGACCGTCTGCTGCAGGCGGGCATTGAGGCCGACGATGAAATCGATGGTGCGGGTGGGCGTCCGGTCGATGCCGTCCAGATAGGTCTGCAGTGCCGGACTCACCGGTTCCGGCTGCATGTAAATCTTCAGGTCGTCGCGGATGTCTTCCGGGTAGGTAAACGGAAATATCTCGGCCTCTTCCTCGATGAAGAAGTCGAAGGGATTGTAGACCGTCATGTCGGCGACGAGATCGACCTCGATCTTCAACTCGGTGACGGGATCGGGGAAGACGTAACGGGAAAGATAGTTGCCGTAGGGGTCCTGCTGCAGCGTGACGAAGTGGTTTTCCGGCGTGACCTTGAGCGAGTGGCTGATGACCTTGGTCTTGGAATGGGCGGCCGGTTTCAGCCGGATCACCTGGGGGCCGAGCCGTACCGGCTTGTCATACTTGTAATGCGTCAGGTGATAGATGCTTGCCTTGATCGCCATGCTGTCCCCTTAAAGGCGGATCTATGCCGCCATTGAAGGGATTTTGTGCAATGCGAAGAGAGATTGCAAGGCGCAATTCCCGACGGAGGGATTCATGCGCCGCAGGAGTATCCGCGTATGCGTGACAGTTATTCCTGCGGCTCGATATTCTGATTGAGGCGGAACAGGTTTGCCGGGTCAAGGCGGGCCTTCAGTCGGGCAAGGCGCTGGTATTTTTCGGGACCATAGGCATCGCGGGCGATGTTTGAACCGCTGTCACCCTGCTCGTTGACATAGTTGCCGATGATCGAACTATCGGACAGCAACCGACCGGTGGTGCGACCCCATTCGATACAACTGTCATCGTCGGCCATGTCATCCCAGATCGGTTCGGATAGCCAATAGTAGCCTGCGCTTCTTCCGGTGTAAGCGGTTGCGTCGTCCGGTATATCGCGGATCGCGCCGCCGAGCTGGATGGCGTAAATCTCACAATCCGGCGTCGGTGCTTGGGTGATCGCCGCCACAATATGTTCGATTGCCCCGTCGCTGATATCGGGCCAGAAGCCGCCCTTGGCATAATAACGGCGCGACCATGCGAAGGCCGCGTCGTTGCGGCTCTGTAAAGTGAGATAAGGCAGGTTCTCGAGGCCACCGGTGGCGCCGTCCGCCAGGGTACCGAAAGGAGATAAGGCGGCTCTTGCGAGCCCGGCGTCTCCGTACCAGACGGCTGTGACGTTGATGCCGGACGGGGATACGGTGAATGATACCGCAAAATCGTTGGATTGTTCACGCGCTAGGCCGCGCAATCCCGATAAGACCTGCCGCGCACGCTCTATCGGGTAGAGCCATTGACCTGCGACGATGCCGCTGAACGGATGCAACTGGAACCTGAAGCGGGTAATGACGCCGAAATTTCCGCCGCCGCCGCGGATGGCCCAGAAGAGTTCCGGGTTCCAGGTCGGGCTCGTCCAGGTGACATCGCCGGTGGCGAGAACAATTTCGGCGCCCAGCAGGCTGTCGATGGTCAGCCCATATTTCCGGCTTGCCCAGCCCATGCCTCCACCCAGCGTCAGGCCGGCGACCCCGGTATGGGAAATCACGCCCGCCGGGACGATGTAGCCTTTCGGAACTGTTGCGCGGTCAAGATCGCCAAGCAAGGCGCCGCCGCCGACCTCGACGGTCTGGGCGGTGTTGTCGATGACGACGGAACGGATCAACGACAGATCAAGCACCAGGCCGTCATTGCAGGTGGACAGGCCGGGCAAGCTATGGCCACCGCCGCGCACGGCGAGCAAGGCTCCGGAGGCGGCCGCCGCCCGCACGGCCCTTTGAACATCCTCGATATCCTGCGGGCGCACGATCGCGGCAGGCCGCCGGTCGGCGATCCCGTTCCAGACACGGCGATAGCGATCATAGTCCGGATCGCCGGCCGTGATCACCGGACAGTGAAGTTCTGCAGCGGTCAGTGCGTCGAGCAGCGAATTGGACATGATGTTTGACCCGGACTGGTGGGCGACATCTAGCATATTTTAGCGGTTGCAGAAATGCCCCGTTTGGAGGCAGTGCAGCCGCGCGTATTTGCTGCCGGAGGGAATGCGTGATCAAGTGATTTCCTGGGCAATCTCCCAGACATGGCCCGAGGGATCGGCAAAAGCGGCGGTGCGGCGGCCCCAAGGGCGATCGATTGGACCGTTGAGCAGCGTTACGCCGCGGCGGCGCAGCTCGGTGCAGGTAGCATCGGTATCATCGACCTTGATTGTCAGGAGAACCCGGGACCCGGATGATGACTTGGCGACGATTGACGGTGCGACCAACCCGGGTGCTTCGGTTGATTTGAGCAGGTTGATCATCGTGCCCGAAAACTTCAGCACGGCGGATACCTCGTCTTCGTAGACGATCTCCGGCGTAAAGACCGTCTGGTAGAACGCTTTCGCTTTGTCGATATCATCGACGAACAGGGTGATGACCTCGATTGCATCCAGTTTCATGGGGGCTCCGGGAGCAGCCGGCGGCAAGGCTCCGGCGATTTGTGCCGGTGCCTTGCCGCGGGAGGAGTGGATTTAACGCTTCATCGCCACAAGATTGAAGTAGGCGCCTTGCGGATCGACGCAGTTGACGACCCAGGCGCCGCCGGGAACTTCCATCGGGCCATTGACGACCTTGCCGCCCTTGGCGGTTGCTTTTGAGATGGCGGCGTCGAGAGCATCGACGTTGAAGTAGAAGCCCCAATAGGGCGGTGCCGGGATGGCTTCCGGCTTTTTCATCATGCCGCCGATCTGTGCGCCATCATGGGAGAAGAGCTGGTAGACACCCATATCGCCCATATCCAGACCCTCGTCCTTCGTCCAGCCGAACATCTCCTGGTAGAAGGGCAGGTCGGTAGCAAGGTCGCCGGCCATCAGTTCATGCCAGCCGATGCTGCCGGGGTCCATCTGCTTGATATCCGGCATGTCGCCATCATCGGACCCGAACAGGGCAAAGACAGCGCCGTGCGGATCGGCGACGACGGCGAAGCGGCCAACGCCCGGAATATCCTCCGGCTGCCGGTGCACGGTACCGCCGAGCTTGGCGAGCTTCTTGGCTGCGGCATCGACGTCATCGACGCCGACATAGCCGAGCCAGGCCGGCGGAATGTCCATGTCGAGGGCGCCTTGCGGCATGGTCATCAGGCCGGCGACACGCAGGCCATTGGTCTTGAACAGCGTGTAGTTCGCATCCGGCATGCCGGAATCGGCAGAGGTCCAGCCGACCACGTCATCGTAGAAAGCTTCGGCGGACTTGGTGTCGGTGGTCATCAGTTCGTACCAGACGAACGCGCCATGCGGCTTTTTCATCGTATTCCTCCTGTTTGATGTTCACGCCAACGGGCCGGAAGCGGCCGCCCGGCTCTATTCAATTCGAGTGTAGTCGCAGGACATGACAGACTTCCACGAGCCATCGGCAAGGCGGATGCGGGACGAGAAATTGCGGGTGTTCTCGTCCTTGATGGTGATGATGTCCTGATAAGGCGCGGTCCGGCCAACGGTGTCGAAATCCGGGCCTTCGCAATCGAGCGTCAGCACCTTGCCGGTGTCATCGAGCCTGCCTTCGTAGATCCACAGGTGTGACATCGCGGAATAGCGCTTCTTTGCCGGATCGTAGCCGAGCGCCAAGATATTGGTTGCAGAGCTGCCGTCCGGCATCGTGCCGGTCATCTCAGCAACGATCCAGGCGCCGTCGAGCGAGCGTACGTTTTCTTCCCAGGTGCCGCCCGCGTCCGGCTCATCGCTTTGCTGCGGCATATCGAAGGCGAGGCGCCATCGTCCGGTCAGTTGCTGAAGCCAGCGGTGTTCGTCAACAAGGTCTGCCTTCATCGCGTCTTTCTCCTCTTGTGCGCGATTGCGGGTCAGTCTCCGTCAGGCGCAGCAGGAGTGCGCCTTCGGCTGCGTTTCATATTCGTCATGCCGTTTCACGAAGCTCAATGTTGACGTTTCATTGCGGCCTTTTGGTGCCCGGTCGAGGATCATCAGCGTCGTCAGGATTTCCTCGCCGCCGCGGGCATAGTCCGAATAGGTATGATAGACATTGCCACTCTCGTCGCGAATGAAGGCACTCATGCCGGGCAGCTCGTCATGGGCATCGTCGCCGGAAGTTTCGCGGAAATTGTAGAAAACCTTGCCGCTTTCCAGCTCCTCCTTGGTGAAGGAGACGTGGTAGTCGAAATTGAAATCGCTACCGAACGACGAGACCCAGGGAAACTTCCAGCCCATGCGCTTCTTGTAGGCTTCGATCTTGTCGAGCGGTGCGCGGGAGACCGTGACATAGGTGACGTCGTGATTGTTGAGATGGGTAAGCGTGCCGTCGATATGGTCGGACAGGAAAGAGCAGCCCGGGCAGCCGGCCTCCCAGTCGGGGCCAAACATGAAATGATAGATCATCAACTGGCTGCGGCCGTCGAATAGGTCAGCCAGGGTCTTTTTGCCCGCCGGTGTATTGAATGTGTAGGTCTTGTCGACCTTGACCCACGGCATTTTCTGCCGTTCGGCGCGGATCTTGTCGCGCAGCTTTGTTTCTTCCTTTTCGGTGGCGAGCAGCGCCTTGCGGGCTTCCAGCCACTCTTCGCGTGATACAACCGGATTGCTCAACATCGTTCATTCCTCCTCAGAAAATCGCGTTTCGTTCCGCTTGACTGAATAGGTTGATATCAACATTATTAGCACATGTCAAAGCCTGCCGTGATTCCCTTCGAGACCACCCTTCATGTGCGCGACACATGCCTGTGCCTTCATGTGCAGCGTGCGGCGCGAGCCTTGGCGCGGAAATTCGATGAAGCCTTGCGGCCGCTGGATCTGACCAATGGTCAGTTTTCGCTGCTGATGTCGCTCAATCGTCCGGAGCCGCCGGGCATGGGGCCGGTTGCCCATCTGCTGGCCATGGATCGTACCACATTGACGGCAGCGCTAAAACCGCTGGAGAAGCGTGGGCTGGTGACTGTCATGACAGATAACAAGGATCGCCGGTTGCGGCGGATGCAGCTGACGCCGGCAGGCCATGCCTTGTTGTCCCTGGCGGTGCCGATCTGGAAGAGCACTCATGCCGAGGTCGATGCGGCACTTGGCGAGGGGCGCCCGGAGCGGCTGCGCTCAGACCTTCTGGCGCTTGCCTAACCATCCATTTTCACCCCGCCTGAGGGCGGCAATCCCGATAATCAACGAGGAGACTGTCAATGAGGATGATTTTCGTAAATCTGCCGGTGAAGGATGTTGCCCGGTCGAAAGCGTTTTTCACCGGGCTCGGTTTCGGCTTCAACCCGGATTTTTCCAACGACGAGACGCTGTGCATGATCGTCGAGGAGAACATCTTCGTCATGTTGATGCACGAGGCCCGTTTCAAGGAATTCATCATCGACGAGATCAGCGATACGAGCAAATCGACGGAAGTCCTGACGGCGCTGTCTGCGAGCAGCCGCCAGGAGGTGGACGATACGCTGGCCAAGGCGCTGTCGCTGGGTGGCAAGGCATGGCGGCCGATCATGGACTATGGATTTATGTATGGCTGCAGTTTTCAGGACCCGGATGGTCATGTCTGGGAGCTGGCTTATATGGAGCCGCAGGCGGCGGGTTGATCGTGGCCCTCGCGGATGCTCAGGGATGCGCCGCGTCTACGGCGTAAGATGCGAGAAGTTCCGATTGAACAGTTCTCTCATGGCGCGGACGCGCCGTGGCTGGATTCCGGCCACAAGGGCGAGGATGACGGAGGATAAGGTTTGCCCACAAGGCTGACGCCTCGCTTTGCGGGACTCATTTGGGCAAATTCATTGCAAACCTACAATTCCCACCACAAAAGGCTGACATGACGGCACGCACCGAGCATGTCGGTATCTGTCCGTCGACCGCAGAAAGAATGGTGAACCATGACGCAGAACGTCTACGACAATCCCGAATTCTTCGAGGGCTATAGCCAGCTTGGGCGGTCGGTCGAGGGGTTGGACGGGGCGGCGGAATGGACATCGATCCGGGCGCTGCTTCCTAATCTGAAGGGCAAGCGGGTCGTCGATCTCGGTTGCGGTTTCGGCTGGTTTTGCCGGTTTGCAAAGCAGGAGGGCGCCGAAAGCGTGCTGGGTTTCGATGTGTCGGAGAACATGCTGGCGCGGGCCGTGGCAACGTCCGATCCGGCCATCCGCTATGAACGGGCCGATCTTGAAGTGCTGGAACTGCCCAAGGCATCCTTCGATCTCGTCTACAGTTCGCTCGCCTTTCATTACCTCAAAGACCTGGATCGCCTGCTGGCGCGCGTCCATGCGGCGCTGGTGACCGGCGGCCAGCTGGTGTTTTCGGTCGAGCATCCGATCTACATGGCGCCAGCCCATCCCGGCTGGTCTAAGGATGCCTATGGACGTGCAACATGGCCGGTCAATGGCTATCTCGATGAAGGCCCGCGCACGACGGACTGGCTGGCCAAGGGCGTCGTCAAGCAGCACCGGACGTTGGGGACGCTCCTGAATATGCTGATCCGCCTCGGCTTCACGCTCGAGCATGTCGAGGAATGGGGGCCGTCGCTGGAGCAGGTGGCCGCTCATCCGGAATGGGCGGATGAGCGCGAGCGGCCGATGTTCCTTCTGGTTTCTGCGCGTAAGTAGCAGCGCCAGGTTCAGCTTGGGGAAGCAAGGGCTATTCCGCCCATTCCGTATCCGCCGTAAAGGCGATGGTCAGCCAGCGGTTGGGGCCTTCGCTGCCGATGCGGGCGCCGATGTCGTCGCGCAGCTGATCCCACTCCTCGATCGTCCGGGCAGGCATGCCCGTCGGGACGATGAAATAGAGTTCCACTTGCATTAAACGGCCGATGCGGGCGACATAGGCGCGGTGGGAGAGGAAAGCCTGTTCCTTGACCACGTCTGCTGCCACGTCGTCGATCCTTGCCCGCAGCGGTTCCGGCGTCAGCAGCAGGATATCCGATAGCGCCTGGCGCACTGTTCCGATCGGCATCGGGATGATGACGACCGAAACCAGCGCCAGAATGGCCGGATCGATATAGGGCGCGATCCAGGCGAACGTTGTACCTTCAACGAAAAACCCGGCGATGAAAGCGATGAGCAGGGCTGCCGTGATGCCGGCAGACATGATCCACGCGGTGGCATCAAGCGCCAGAAATTCGGAGCGGATCGTTGTGTTTTTCTTCCGGACGACAATTGCCATCGTCAGGCACGCCACGAGTGTGATGGCCGCATAGAGGATGGCATAGTTGAACTCCAGCACATAACCACCGGAGAGGATACTGATGATGGCGTTGATCAGCGCGTAGACAGCGACGCTCATCAACAGGATGCCGTTCAGCCCGAGCACGATCGGCTCGAGATGCCAGAACCCGAGGGAGAACCGCGCCCGCAGCTTGCCCTTGCCGCGGCTCGGGTCCGCATCGATGGCGATCAGCCGGGCGACCACCAGCGCCAGCGTACTCATGCTGGCGTCGGCAAGCGAATAAACGCCGTCGAATGCAATCGAGAATGAGCCGGTGATGATGCCGAAGAGAATACCGGAACAGGCAATCAGGATTGTCATGCCGATGGATATTTTCAGGATGGTCTGTTCGGCTTGCATGGGTTTACTCGGGGCTAGGAGGCTTGACGTGCGATTGTGGGTGCGTTTGGAATATTTGCCTAGGGTAGAATGACGGCCGAATGGCGGCTTTGCCAGGAATAGCAAATATGTATGTAAGCACCATCGAACAGGCAGACGGGGCGGGGGGTTGCAAGGGATTGCCGAAGCCTCTTCAGCGCCGTTCCGTCAAACTCTGCTGAACTCGAGGTGATAGATGACGTCCTGTCCCGTTACCGGGTCAACGCCCGGCGCGTCGCTGATGATCAGCTTATCGCCGACAATCGAAAAGGGACGCACCTGGTCGGTTATGCCCCAGGCAGGATTCCAGCTGGTGTCGACGTGGTGGATGACCCTGCCGTCCTCAACCGTATAGGTGCCTGCATAGGCCAGCATGGAATCGAAGAGAGCAATTTTTTCATCGTCCGCCGGCGTCGTTCCCCTGAGCGCAGGCCGATGGCGATTGACGACCAACGCCATCATGCGTCCATCGGCGTGATAACAAATATAGCCGACGGGATCAGCCCCCATGGCATCAGCCACTTCGCCGGTGGTGATGAATGTCCTCTTCCAGCTGAGCATACGCCAGGTCCCGAGCAACGTGGCAACGTTCGTCATTCCCCCCTCCAAAGGTCATTCCTCCAGAAGGTTGGATCATAGCAGACAGCATGCGACTGAGGCCAGAGCGCGAGAGGCCCGATCAGTGCCATGTGAAATCGCCGATGCGGCGATTTCACATTTTTGAATGAGAAGGAGGCGGCAGGTCGATCTGGCTAGCCGAGATCGCCCAGATCGCGGACGGCGCCACGGTCGGCCGAGGTGGCGAATGCGGCATATGCCTTCAGCGCCGTCGTGACCTTACGCTTGCGCTGTTCGACCGGCTTCCAGCCCTTGGCGTCCTGTTCAGTGCGGCGGGCAGCGATTTCGGCTTCGTCAACGCGCAGCGAGATCGTCCGGTTGGGGATGTCGATGTCGATCATGTCGCCTTCGCGCACGATGCCGATCAGACCGCCATTCGCCGCTTCCGGCGAGACATGGCCGATCGAGAGACCCGAAGTGCCGCCCGAGAAACGGCCGTCGGTGATCAGCGCGCAGGCTTTGCCGAGACCCTTCGACTTCAGGTAGCTGGTCGGATAGAGCATTTCCTGCATGCCCGGGCCGCCCTTGGGGCCTTCATAACGGATGACCACGACGTCGCCGGCCTTGACTTCGTTGGCAAGGATCGCCTTGACCGACGAATCCTGGCTTTCGAAGACGCGGGCTGGGCCGGAGAATTTCAGGATCGATTCATCGACGCCGGCCGTTTTCACGATGCAGCCGTTGATGGCAATATTGCCCTTGAGGACTGCCAGGCCGCCATCCTTGGAGAATGGATGCTGGGCATCGCGGATGACGCCGTTTTCGCGGTCGGTATCGAGTTCCTTCCAGCGGGCGCTCTGGCTGAACGCGACCTGGGTCGGCACGCCGCCGGGGGCGGCACTGAACAGTTCAAGTGCTGCCGGATTGTCGGTGACGGCGATGTCCCACTTGGCGAGCGCATCGCCGAGCGTCTTTTCATGCACGGTCGGCAGGTCGGCATTCAGAAGGCCGGCGCGGTTGAGTTCGCCGAGGATCGCCATGATGCCCCCGGCGCGGTGCACGTCTTCCATGTGCACGTCGGCCTTGGCCGGTGCGACCTTCGACAGGCACGGAACCTTGCGCGACAGCCGGTCGATATCATCCATGGTGAAATCGACTTCGCCTTCATGGGCGGCAGCCAGGATGTGCAGAACGGTGTTGGTCGAGCCGCCCATGGCGATATCGAGCGCCATCGCATTCTCGAAGGCACCCTTCGAGGCGATGGTGCGCGGCAGTGCCGTGACGTCCTCGGCTTCATAATAGCGCTTGGCAAGACCGACGATGCGGCGGCCGGCTTCGAGGAACAGCTTTTCACGATCCGAATGGGTCGCCAAAGTCGAGCCGTTGCCGGGCAGGGACAGGCCCAGTGCCTCGGTCAGACAGTTCATCGAGTTGGCCGTGAACATGCCGGAGCAGGAACCGCAGGTCGGGCAGGCGGAGCGCTCGATGGTCTTGACGTCCTCGTCCGACATCTTGTCATCGGCGGCGGCAACCATCGCGTCGACCAGATCGAGCGCGTGGATCTTGCCATCGGAAAGCACGACCTTGCCAGCTTCCATCGGGCCGCCGGAGACGAAGATCACCGGGATGTTGAGGCGCAGCGACGCCATCAGCATGCCGGGGGTGATCTTGTCACAGTTGGAGATGCAGACCATCGCATCGGCACAATGCGCATTGACCATGTACTCGACCGAATCGGCGATGATCTCGCGCGACGGCAGCGAATAGAGCATGCCATCATGACCCATGGCGATGCCGTCATCGACGGCGATCGTGTTGAATTCCTTGGCGACGCCGCCATTGGCTTCAATTTCGCGGGCAACCAGCTGGCCGAGGTCCTTGAGGTGCACATGGCCGGGCACGAACTGGGTGAATGAATTGACCACTGCAATAATCGGCTTGCCGAAATCGCTGTCCTTCATGCCCGTCGCCCGCCAAAGGCCGCGAGCGCCGGCCATGTTGCGGCCGTGGGTGGTGGTGCGGGAGCGATAGGCAGGCATGGACGTCTTCCTTGATCTTGTCTGGGTGAACGGCAGATATAGGGTTCAGGGACCACAATTTCAGCGGTTCGTATCGCAAAACTGCGCCCGCGTCACGAATTTCGTAACAATATTTCGTGTTTTTTGGAGAGGGATCATAGCATGGATCTTTGCGCGCTGCACGCGTCGAGGGATTTGCCAATCGGCGTCCTAGCTCTGAATTGCAGGTTTGTGCGGTCTTGGTGAAATCGTGGCCATTCTGGGCCGGTTTTCTGCCCAACATATTGATTTCGAAGAATAACGGTCTCTGCCTACCTTGTTTGGGGGATGCGCAGTGCAGCATTTCATTCTTTACTGACGGTGCTGGACACTTTGCAACCCAGCAATTTTAGCACGTAAACCATTTTACCAATCTCCTCTCCGGCAACGGGGAGGGGATTTTTGGAGCTACACCAGCGGGCTTTTGCGGCCTGCGAGGTGATCCCTGTTCAGTGCCTCCATAATGTCCCTGGCGTCGTCGCGCTCAAGGCCTGTCAGATCACGGCCATCGGAGGCTGCAGGCAGGCTTGTGACGACGTCAATGACAGTCCAGGTGCCATTCTTCTCCTGACGAAGATCGTAACGTGGTTCGTTCACGGGTGAAAATCATCCTTGGTTCGTGGTGTATCGTTGATGGGCGCCTCAGCGCCGAGCGTGATCGCGACGGCCGGTGCAAAGCCTGCTGGCCTACAGACAAGATAGGGTCGGGACAGGCGAGTGCCAAACGAAAAAGGCCTCCCGGTTTCCCGAAAGGCCTTTAGAAACTGGATGGTGGGCGTGACAGGGATTGAACCTGTGACCCCTACGATGTCAACGTAGTGCTCTCCCGCTGAGCTACACGCCCATCCGATGTCGGCGCATAGACCATAAACCTCCTGGGGCGTCAATAGGCTTTTTTCGGCTTTTTGACAGGAAGTTTTGCGGCCCTTGCGGCGCAGGCTATGCGGCCAGCATCTTGTTCACTTCATCCACAAGATCACGCAGGTGGAAGGGCTTCGACAGCACCTTTGCATCCTTCGGAGCTTTCGAATCAGGATTGAGCGCCACGGCAGCGAAGCCGGTGATGAACATGACCTTGAGGTCCGGGTCGAGTTCGGTTGCCCGGCGGGCGAGCTCGATGCCGTCCATTTCAGGCATGACGATATCGGTCAGAAGAAGCGAAAACGGCTCTTCGCGCAGCCGGTCATAGGCGCTGGCGCCATTGTCGAACGACAATACCTTATAGCCGGCCTTTTCCAGGGCTTTCACCAGGAAGCGGCGCATGTCGTTATCGTCTTCGGCGAGGAGAATTTTTGGACTCATGGATTAAAGCCGTTGCACCTTAAATGTCGATGTCGGGAATTGCGGTAACGTCATGAAACCGCAGTTGAGTAAATATCCGGTGAAGACATGAGGTCAAACCCCGTTCACAGGCAGGAAACGACTATGGACATGATTGCTGCCTGCTGGCAACATACACGAACTATCAAGATTGTGACATGGTAAAAAAGGGCTGCGATGACGCAGAACGTCAGCGAAACCGAACAGTTCGAAGTTCGCGAGCCGGAAATGCAACGCATTCCCTTTGTCTTCAATTCCCCCCACAGCGGCAGGGTTTACAGCCGGTCCTTCCTGGAAAAATCCCGTCTGGACGATGTGTCGATCCGCCGGTCGGAGGATCATTTCGTCGACGAACTGTTCCATTCCGTAACAGATATGGGCGCGCCATTGTTAATGGCGCATTTCCCGCGGGCCTTCCTCGATGTCAACCGCGAGCCCTATGAACTCGACCCGAAGATGTTCGACGGGCCTTTGCCGTCTTTTGCCAATATCAGCTCCATGCGGGTGGCCGGCGGTCTCGGCACGGTGCCGCGGCTGGTGGCGGAAAACATGGAAATCTATCGCAGCCGCTTTCCAGTCGCAGAGGCGCTCGATCGGATCGAGACGATCTACAAGCCTTATCATGCCTGCCTGCGGCGGCTGATCGCCCGCACGCATGTGCAGTTCGGGCTGGCGGTTCTGATCGATTGCCATTCGATGCCGGGCAATATCCGGCTGGCCGGTACGGGCCAGCGGCCGGATTTCATCATCGGCGACCGCTACGGCACCAGCGCGTCTGCGGATCTGTCACGGGCAGCCGTGTCGCTGCTGGAGGATCTCGGATTTTCCGTCGCCCGCAACAAGCCCTATGCCGGCGGTTTCATCACCGAGCATTACGGCCGCCCGGCCCGCGGGCTGCACGCACTGCAGATCGAGATCAATCGCGGTCTCTATGTCGACGAAGCGACCCTGCAGAAGAAGAAGGACTTTCCGATGCTGGCACAAGCGATCGGGATGTTTCTCGGCGGGTTGGCGGCCCATGTGCAGACCTATTCGCCAAGCACCTCGCTGGCGGCCGAATAGGCCGGTCTTTTCCCTGACACAAAGACAAAAAAAACCGCGCTTGTGGCGCGGCTAAGTCTAGGGAGGAAACACCCAAGGAGGGTATTTACAGCCACAAGTGGCTGTAGGAAAAAGCTAATATTGCATTGCACAATTGTCAAGCAAGACTTGACCGTAATTGGTGCGTTGCATCAAAGCCGTATCGGCGCCGATCTGCCATAAAACAGGCGATGTTGTCCTTGTTTTCGATTTTTGAGGCACGTTCTTCGAAATTTCGGGGCAGGACCGCTTCCGCGATGGCCGGCTGGCACGATTTTTACCGATTTTTCCGTTCAAGACTTCTTTTTCAAAAAAATGTGCCATAAGCAGATTCAGCCTTCCAATTCCCGATTTTCGTGAGGTTTCATGCTGCCGGACCGTGAGTTTTTCGATCGCCTTGCCGATGCTGCCAAGGCACAGACCCTGCCGCGTTTCCGCACCGGCATCAGCGTTGCCAACAAGGAAGCTGCCGGTTTCGACCCGGTGACCGAGGGCGACCGGGCAGCCGAGACAGCAATCCGGGCGCTGATCGAGGCGCATTTCCCCGAGCACGGCATTCTCGGCGAAGAGTTCGGCAATGTTGGCCTCGACCGCGATTACGTCTGGGTGATCGATCCGATCGACGGAACACGCGCCTTCATTTCCGGCCTGCCGGTCTGGGGCACGCTGATCGGCCTTTATCACAAAGGCGAGGCAGTGATGGGGCTGATGGACCAGCCGTTTACCGGCGAGCGCTATTTTGCCGATGGCAAGAAGACCCATTATCGCGGGCCGGGCGAGGACAAGATCGTTTCGACGCGGCCTTGCGCCGATCTCTCGCAGGCGATCATGTTCACCACGTCGCCGCATCTCTACACCGGTGATATCAAGACTCGTTTCGAAGCGGTGCAAAGCAAGGTGCAGCTCGCCCGCTACGGCTGCGATTGCTACGCTTTCGCGCTGCTGGCGGCCGGTCACATCGATCTGGTCATCGAATGCGGCCTGAAGCCCTATGATGTCGGCGGGATCATACCGCTCATCGAACAGGCAGGCGGCATCGTCACCAGCTGGAATGGCGGCCCGGCGGAAATGGGTGGCGAAGTCATTGCAGCCGGCAGCGCCGAAGTTCACGCACAGGCTTTGGCCATTCTGAAGGGCTGACAGCCAAACTAGGCCGTGAGGTCTTCCTTTTCCATCAAGGCCATTTCCGCGGTGCTGCCGGGGATGAAGGCCTCGATGGCGGCGATCGCCTGGGCGCGGTAATGGTCGGCTTCGTGCAGAAGCTCATGCCGGGCGCCGTCGATCGGGATCATGTGGCCGGCACGGAAATTGCGGGCAAGGGTCTCCACCGCCAGATGCGGCACCAGTTTGTCCTGCGTCGGCGCCAGCACGATGGTCGGCACGCGGATTTGCGTCAGGTGCTCGCGGCTGGCGATGCGCTTGATTGCCTTGAAGGTCTCATGCAGCCAGCGGGCGGAGGGGGGACCGAGCGCCAGCTCCGGATGGGCATCGGTCAATGCCGTGTTACGGGCAAAGCGGCGGGCATCCGATGTCAAAAGGTTTTCCGAAAAGGGCCGCGAACCCTTGTCACGCATCAGCGGCAGGGAACCCAGGCCGCAGAGGCTGAACGCGGCGGCCATGAAACCGATCATGCCATGACCGACCTTCTGGCCACCGAGCGCCACGAACGGGGCGGCAACGGCAAGCCGGTCGATGCGGCTCGCCAGCATCGGTGCCTGCGACAGGGCCACCAGCGCACCCATTGAATGGGCCAGCATGAAGAAGGGCAGCCGCGTATCTGGCAGGACGATCTTTTCGAGGAACGTGCTGAGGTCGCTCTCATAGTCGGCGAAGCGCCGGACATGGCCGCGGCGCGGGTTTTTCAACAGGCGTTCTGAACCGGCCTGGCCGCGCCAGTCGAAGGTTGCCACCCACAGGCCGCGCGCCGTCAGTTCGCCGATCGTCTCGGCATATTTCTCGATCGATTCATTGCGGCCCTGCAACAGCACGACCGTGCCCTTGGCAACGGGTGTATCCGACTTGAAGATTGCATAGCGGATCTTGCGATTACCCACGCCTTCGAAGAAACCGACGGTATGATTGCCGGGGATCGGATTGTCCGGGGTGGAGTAAAGCGTAGGCGTCATGGGCAGGTCCGTGTCCGGCGGGTCTTTGCGGATGCGATAGCGGCACAGGATGCGCCGGCAATGCACCGGATGTGTGATGGCGCATCCTTGATCGATAGCGATTAAGGAAGGGTGCAGGCCAGAAAGCAGAGATACGGCAGAGGATTTGTCCCGTCAAAGAAAAGGATGGGAAAAGGGCCGGAAACGGTGGGGGACGATATACCGTTCCCGGCCAGAGACAGTCGATCGGGTGAGGACAGGCAGCATGTGGGAGAAGGGACGCTCACCGCCGCTGCCAGCCTCGTCTCCGATGTTGTGGTTTTACCGCCCTCAAGCTGAACGGTTCCGGAACCGGCCGTTCATCCTGCGTTTATCGGCGGATTGCGCTTTTGCGGCGGTGTTTTACTCTTGTGTCGAAGGGGGCTTGAAGGCCGTAAAAACAATTCCCATCTCCTTCTCACGGGCGCCGAAGTCGGGCTCGTTCCACCGGTTCTGCCATCGCCGCATACGGGATGACGGAGCCAAGATCGCACACCAGTTGCTCACAAGAGGACACCATGCGTCACGTTGATTTTTCCCCCCTTTACCGTTCCACCGTCGGTTTCGACCGTCTCTTCACCATGCTCGACAGTCTCGGCCAGCCGGACCAGTCGCAGACCTATCCGCCCTACAATATCGAGCGGACCGGCGAGAGCACCTACCGGATCACCATGGCCGTTGCCGGGTTTGACGAAAGTGAACTTTCGATCGAAGCCCGCGAGCACACGCTGACCGTCAAGGGCGAGAAGAGCGAAGAAAAGGCAACTGAAAACCAGTTTCTGTATCGCGGCATCGCCAAGCGCGCCTTCGAGCGCCGCTTCCAGCTCGCCGACCACGTGGAAATCCAGTCCGCTTCGCTGAAGAACGGCCTGCTTCACATCGATCTCCTGCGCGAGATCCCGGAAGCCGCCAAGCCGCGCCGCATCGACATCGTTGCCGCCCAGTCGGCGCCGAAGCAGATCGAAGCCACGCAGGTCACCGGCAGCACCAACTAAGCTGTTGATGAGACGATGCAGCGTCTGAGCGGGCGCTGTTGATAATCCAGAGCCGTTTGCAGCCGCGTGTTGCAAACGGCTTTTTTTATGAGGGAGTCTCGCCGCTGTAATAGCAGCGAGGCGGCGATTTTGCGCTGGAGAAAAAGAGGGTTTGATGAGCGAATTGTCCCCCGTGCTGCCCGTTGAGGCACTGCCACCGGAGTGGCGTATCCGGCTGTCGTCCTATCATTTCGAGCGCGACGAGGTTGGTCAGTCCGCAGCTGGCGTCTTCAAGCTGGTCGGGGATGGAAAGCCAGACCTCTTTGTGAAATGCGAGCCGGCTGGGCCGTTTGGCGAATTGCCCGACGAGGCAACACGATTGCTATGGCTGGCGGGGGCGGGGATTGCCTGCCCGAACGTTGTTGCGCCGGACGTTCACGACGGCCAGAACTGGCTGCTGCTCAGCGCTATCCCGGGGCGTGATTTGTCGGTTGCGCCGATCACGCCGCAACAGTGCATCGAAATCCTGGCCACCGCTTTGCAGCTGCTGCACGCCATCGATATCCGGACCTGCCCGTTCGACCAAAGCCTTTCCGGCCGGCTGGCGCTAGCCAAGGCGCGGATGGAGGCAGGCGAGGTTGACGAGGACGACTTTGATGAGGCGCGGCTTGATCAATCGGCCGAAGACCTCTTCCAGCTTCTTGAAACACAAAAGCCTGACGGCGCCGACCTCGTTGTGACGCATGGCGATGCGTGCCTGCCGAACCTGCTGGCGCAGGATGGGCGGTTCAGCGGGTTTATCGACTGCGCCCGTCTGGGCGTCGCTGACCGCTATCAGGACCTGGCGCTTGCCTATCGCAGTGTTTGTGACGATTTTGGCGAGGCTTGGGGACAAGCCTTCCTTGATCTCTACGGTGTCCCTCAGCCGGATCGCGCCAAGCTCGCTTATTATCAATTGCTGGACGAGTTTTTCTAAACTCCGGCGGCTTTACTCCGCCGCGGCAACCGCGAGGCGCCGTGAGCGTTCGGCATATTTCTGGGCGATCACCGCGCAGGCCATCAGCTGGATCTGGTGGAACAGCATCAGCGGCAGGACGATGCTGCCGATGCCCTGGCCGGCGAAGATGACGTTGGCCATCGGCACGCCGCTGGCAAGACTTTTCTTGGAGCCGCAGAAGGTGATGGCGATCTCGTCTTCCCGCGAAAAGCCCATCAGGCGGCTGCCATACATGGTGACGATCAGCACGATGGCCAGAAGCAGGATGTCGAGCACGATGACGACCGTGATGTCGCGGATGGAGAATGTGCTCCAGATGTGTTCCGTCACCGCCTCGCTGAAGGCGAGATAGACGACCATCAGGATCGAGCCGCGATCGACCGGCATCAATAGTTTCTTGCGGGCGCGGATGAAGTTGCCGATCCATGGCTGCAGGATCTGACCGAGGATGAACGGGGCAAGCAACTGCAGCAGGATCTGCTCCAGGGCATCGAGCGAGAAGCCTCCCTGGCCGCCGGAGGCAAACAGCAGGCCGACCAGCAGCGGTGTCAGGAACATCCCGAAAATGTTGGAAGCGGACGCGGCGCAGATCGCTGCGGGCACATTGCCGCCCGCCATCGACGTGAAGGCGATCGACGATTGTACGGTCGAGGGCAGGACGCAAAGGAAGAGGATGCCGGTGTAAAGGGCAGGGGGCAGAACGCTTTCCGGCAGGAAGCCGATGGCCAGACCGAGCAGCGGGAAGAGCACGAAGGTCGACGCCAAAATCACGAGATGCAGCCGCCAATGCAGCACACCGGCCACCACGACATCGCGCGACAGCCGCGCTCCATGCAGGAAGAACAGAAGGCCGATGGCGATTTTCGTCGCCAGGCCAAACCACTCTGCCGGTTTGCCGGAAATGGGCAAGAGCGATGCAAGGATCACCGTACAGACGAGCAGGATGGTGAAAGTATCGGGCAGGAAGCGGCGCATATTGATCGTCCAGGTCATCGGAAAGCAGATGGCGGCATCATTGTCATTATGATATCGAATGCAAGAAATAACGATTATCACATTTCAGGATGATCAATGCTGGATCTGGTGCAGCTTCGCAGTTTTCTCGCCGTCGAGCAGATGGCGAGTTTTACGCTTGCGGCCGAGCGGCTGGGGCTCGGGCAATCGACGGTCAGCCAGCATATCCGCCGGCTGGAAGCCGATCTTGGCCGCAAGCTGGTCGAGCGCGATACGCATCGGGTGTCGCTGACGGCGGATGGTGAAGCGCTACTGGGGCCGGCCCGCGCCATGCTGTCGCTGGATGGGCAGGTGAAGTCGCTGTTTGCCGAGCGCAGCCTGCATGGGCGGCTGCATCTTGGCGTGTCGGAAGATTTTGTCATGAGCCGCCTTCCGGCGGTGCTCGAGGATTTTACCCGGGCGCATGCTTCGGTCGATCTCGAGCTGACCGTCGCCTTGAGCGGCACGCTTTACCAGATGCAGGATGAGGGCGCGCTCGATCTGGTGCTGGCCAAACGGCGGATCGGCGATGCGCGGGGCCAGCTGGTTTACCGCGAGCCGCTGGTCTGGCTGGCGCGTGATCCCGAACGGGTGATGCGCGGTGATGTCTTGCCTCTAATCGCCTTTCCGCCGCCGAGCATTACCCGCAGCGTGGCGTTGGAAGCGCTTGAGCGGGCGAGTGTGCCGTGGCGGATCGTCTGCACCTGCGGCAGTCTCAGCGGTCTGACGGCTGCGGCGCGTGCAGGCATGGGCGTTCTGGTGCAGCCACGCAGCATGGCACCGGCGGGCTTGCGGGAAATCACCTCGGATCGGCTGCCGCGGCTTGAGGATGTGGAATTCGTGCTGGTGGCGCGGCGTGGCGCGGACAGGGCACTGGTGGAGGCCCTGTCCGGCGAGATCCTGACTACGGTCGGCGGCCCGCAGGCCGCAGCCGCGACAGGGAAATCAACGCTCTGATCAGAGGGCTTTCAGGAACTGGTCGACATTCTCCGGTGTGGTCGCGAAGCTGGCGACCAGGCGGTAGAGGCCTTCGTCTTCTGAAACGGAATCCGCCAGCGCATGAGGCACAGGCCAGTCATAGAAGACGGCGCCGTCTGCCTGAAGTTTTGCGGCAACCTCTTTTTTCAGGACGACGAAAAGCTCATTGGAGCCGGTCGGCCAGGCAAGGTGGGCGCTGTTCGACCGTTCGATGCCCGCGGCAAGCCGGTCTGCCATGCTGTTGGCATGGCGGGCGAGATCGAGCCAGAGATCACCTTCGAGATAGGCATCGAACTGGGCGGCAATGAAGCGGGACTTCGAGAAAAGCTGGGCGGAGCGCTTGCGCAAGTAGCCCATTTCTTCGGCCTTCGACGTATCGAACAGGATCAGCGCCTCGGCGCACCAGCAACCGTTCTTGGTGCCGCCGAAGGAGAGCAGGTCGATGCCGCGTTTCCAGGTCATTTCGGCCGGTGTTGTGCCGAGTGTCACAAGCGCGTTGGCAAAACGGGCGCCATCCATATGCAAGGGGAGCTTTGCAGACTTGGCGATGGCAGCGATCGCATCGATTTCGTCGAGGGTATAGGCGGTCCCAGCTTCGGTCGCCTGCGTCATGGTGATGGCCATCGGCTGGCCGCCATGGACACCGCCGCCACGGGTGCGCTGGATTTCCTTTTCCAGACGGGCCGGATCCATCTTGCCCATGGGGCCATCGACCGGGGCGAGCTTGGCGCCGTGCGAGAAGAATTCCGGCGCGCCGCATTCGTCGGCGTTCACATGCGCTTCACGGTGGCAGAGCACGTGGCCGCCCGGGCGATTGGTACTGGCCAGCGCCAGGGAATTGGCGGCGGTGCCGGTGGCGACGAAGAACACCGCGACGTCGCGCTCAAACACATCGGAGAGCTTCTTTTCCACACGTTTGTCGAGTTCGCTGGTGCCGTAGGCGGAGGCAAAGCCACCGGCCGCCTTGACGAGGCTTTCGGCAATCACGGGATGGGCGCCCGCCCAGTTGTCGGAAGAGAAAATCATGATGTGATCCTGCTATTTCGGGGGAAATGCCCCGAATTGATTGGTCCGGAGTGACCATAAGGATGCTGTGGCGGCAATCAATCCGTTCGAAGCGAGATAGGGACAATGTCAGACCAGTTTGAAACCAAATTGAAGAAAATGAGGAGTTGTCGAAAGAAAATTACAAAAAGACGAAATTAACCGCAATGTTCGGCAAAATTCGGTCGAATATTTTGCATTAGTGGTCTTGCGGAAGAGGGGGCTTTCTGGCATAGAGCCTATGAAATAGGACAGTATGACTGTCCTATTTCGGTCTCAAGACCGGAAAGACGCCGGAAAGCCCGCCTGATGCGGTTGCCGGCTGACGATTGTAGACCGCGCCGGACGCTCTGTCGTCCGGGCCGGCGGGACAGTCTCGATGGTCGTGAGCACTCTGTGCCTGATGCCATCGATGGTTCATTTGCGACCGCATCAGGATCATGCAACGATAATGCCGGTGCCGGCCTCGACGGGACTCTTGCCCGCAAAAGCCTGCCTGGACTGCGGAAATATCCGGCCATGCCGGGTTAACAGGAGGGAAGACGATGACGGACTTTACGCCATCCACCGTAACTGGTCTCAACACTGTGCGCCAAGCGGCGACGGTTGAGAAAACAACCGCATTTCCGGGCCTGCCGAAAAAACAGGGTCTTTATGATCCAAGCAACGAGCATGACGCCTGCGGCGTCGGCTTTGTCGCCCATATGAAGGGCAAGAAGTCCCACCAGATCGTCAAGGATGGCCTGTTCATCCTGGAAAACCTGACGCATCGCGGCGCTGTCGGCGCCGATCCGCTGATGGGCGATGGCGCAGGCATTCTGGTGCAGATCCCCGACCGTTTCTTCCGTGAGGAAATGGCCTTGCAGGGCGTCATTCTGCCGAAGGCCGGAGAATATGCCGTCGGCTACCTGTTCATGCCGCAGGACGAAGCGCAGATCGCCCATTTCAAGCAGGTGATCTCCGAGGTCGTGGCTGAAGAAGGCCAGACGCTGCTCGGCTTCCGCGAAGTGCCGGTCGACAATGCTTCACTGTCCAAGGCTCCCGATATCGCCGCGACCGAGCCGTATCATGTTCAGGTGTTCATCGGCGCTGGCCGCGATGCTGCGACCAATGCTGAATTCGAGCGCCGCCTGTTTACCCTGCGCAAGGTGATTTCCAACCGCATCTATGATGCATTCGAAGGTGCGGAGACCGGTTTCTATCCGGTGTCGCTGTCGACCAAGACCATTGTCTACAAGGGCATGTTCCTTGCCTATCAGGTCGCGGCCTATTTCAAGGACCTCGCCGATCCGCGCTTTGAATCGGCTGTCGCCCTCGTGCACCAGCGGTTCTCGACCAACACCTTCCCATCGTGGAAGCTGGCGCATCCCTACCGCATGGTCGCCCATAACGGCGAAATCAACACGCTGCGCGCCAACGTCAACTGGATGGCGGCGCGTCAGGCGTCGGTCTCCTCGCCGCTGTTCGGGGACGATATCTCCAAGCTCTGGCCGATTTCCTATGAGGGCCAGTCGGATACCGCCTGTTTCGATAACGCGCTCGAATTCCTCGTGCAGGGCGGTTATCCGCTGTCGCATGCCGTCATGATGCTGATCCCGGAAGCCTGGGCCGGCAACCAGCTGATGGCGCCCGAGCGCAAGGCATTCTACGAATATCATGCCGCCCTGATGGAGCCATGGGATGGCCCCGCCGCCGTCTGCTTTACCGATGGCAAGCAGATCGGCGCGACGCTCGACCGCAACGGCCTGCGTCCGGCGCGCTACCTCGTGACCGACGACGATCGCGTCATCCTCGCCTCCGAAGCCGGTACACTGCCGGTCAACGAAGAGAGCATCATCAAGAAGTGGCGTCTGCAGCCGGGCAAGATGCTGCTCATCGATATGGAGGAAGGCCGGATCATCTCCGACGATGAGCTGAAGTCGACCCTTGCCAACCAGCATCCCTACCGCCAGTGGCTGGACAACACCCAGCTCATCCTGGAAGACCTGAAGCCGGTCGAGCCCCGGGCGCTGCGCCGCGACGTATCGCTGCTCGATCGTCAGCAGGCGTTCGGCTACACCCAGGAAGACACGAAAATCCTGATGTCGCCGATGGCGACGACCGGCCAGGAAGCCATCGGCTCGATGGGAACCGACACGCCGATCTCGGCAATGTCGGACAAGACCAAGCTGCTCTACACCTATTTCAAGCAGAACTTCGCGCAGGTCACCAACCCGCCGATCGACCCGATCCGCGAAGAGCTGGTGATGAGCCTGGTCTCGTTCATCGGCCCGCGCCCGAACCTGCTTGACCATGCCGGCATGGCGCATGCCAAGCGGATGGAAGTGCGCCAGCCGATCCTGACCAACGGTGATCTCGAAAAGATCCGCTCGATCGGCCACACCGAAGACCGGTTCGACACCAAGACGCTCGACTTCACCTATGACGTGACGCGCGGTGCCGAAGGCATGCCGGAAATTCTCGACCGGCTGTGCGAGCGGGCGGAAGCGGCCGTCAAGGGCGGCTATAACATCATCGTGCTCTCCGATCGTCAGATCGGCCCGGACCGCATGGCGATCCCGGCACTCTTGGCCACGGCGGCTGTGCACCACCACCTGATCCGCAAGGGGCTTCGCACCTCCGTCGGTCTCGTCGTTGAAACCGGCGAGCCGCGCGAAGTGCACCATTTCTGCCTGCTGGCAGGCTATGGTGCCGAGGCGATCAACCCCTATCTCGCCTTCGACACGCTGACCGACATGCACAAGCGCGGTGAGTTCCCGAAGGAAGTCGATGGCAGCGAAGTCGTCTATCGCTACATCAAGGCGGTCGGCAAGGGCATCCTCAAGGTCATGTCCAAGATGGGCATCTCGACCTACCAGTCCTATTGCGGCGGACAGATCTTCGACGCGATCGGTTTGAGCTCCGAACTGGTCGACCGCTATTTCTTCGGTACGGCAACGCAGATCGAAGGCATCGGCCTTGAAGAGATCGCCAAGGAAACGTTCAACCGCCATCAGGCAGCCTTCGGTGCCGATCCGCTCCTGAAGAACACGCTCGATATCGGTGGCGAATATGCCTACCGTATGCGCGGCGAAGGCCATGCCTGGTCGCCGGACGCTGTTGCCTCACTGCAGCATGCCGTTCGCGGCAATGCCGAGGACCGTTACCGCGAATTCGCCGAGATGGTGAATGGTGCGGCTCTGCGGATGAACACCATTCGTGGCCTGTTTTCGATCAAGGGCGCTGACGCCATCGGCCGCAAGCCGATCTCAATCGACGAAGTCGAGCCGGCAGCCGATATCGTCAAGCGGTTCTCGACCGGCGCCATGTCGTTCGGATCGATCTCGCGTGAAGCCCACACGACACTGGCTGTCGCCATGAACAGCATCGGCGGCAAGTCGAACACCGGTGAGGGCGGCGAGGAAGCCGACCGTTACCTGCCGCTCTACGATGGCTCGCGCAATCCGGAACGTTCGGCGATCAAGCAGATCGCCTCCGGCCGCTTTGGCGTGACGACCGAATATCTGGTCAACGCGGACATGTTGCAGATCAAGGTGGCACAGGGGGCCAAGCCCGGCGAGGGCGGCCAGCTGCCCGGCCACAAGGTGGACGCGACTGTTGCCAAGACCCGCCATTCGACGCCGGGCGTCGGATTGATTTCGCCGCCGCCGCACCATGACATCTATTCGATCGAAGATCTGGCGCAGCTGATCTACGACCTGAAGAACGTCAACCCGGAAGCGGATATCTCCGTCAAGCTGGTCTCGGAGGTCGGTGTCGGCACGGTTGCGGCCGGTGTCGCCAAGGCGCGCGCCGATCATATCACCGTCTCTGGCTATGACGGTGGCACCGGTGCTTCGCCGCTGACATCGCTGAAGCATGCCGGATCTCCGTGGGAAATCGGTCTTGCCGAAACCCATCAGACCCTGGTGTTGAACGGTCTTCGTTCGCGCATCGCGCTGCAGGTCGATGGCGGCCTGAAGACCGGCCGCGACGTCATCATCGGCGCGCTGCTCGGTGCCGACGAGTTTGGCTTTTCGACGGCGCCGCTGATTGCTGCCGGTTGCATCATGATGCGCAAGTGCCATCTCAACACCTGTCCGGTGGGCGTGGCGACGCAGGATCCGGTCCTGCGCAAGCGCTTCAAGGGTGCGCCCGAGCATGTGGTCAACTACTTCTTCTTCGTGGCCGAGGAAGTGCGTGAAATCCTGGCGTCGCTCGGCTTTGCCAAGTTCGACGAGGTCATCGGACTTTCCGAACTGCTCGAGAAGGATGCGATGATCTCGCACTGGAAGGCCAATGGGCTCGACTTTTCCCGCATCTTCCACAAGGTCGATGCGCCGAAGGAAAAGACCTACTGGACCGAAAAGCAGAACCATCCGATCCACGACATTCTCGACCGCAAGCTGATTGAGCAAGCAAAGCCTGCGCTGGAATCGAAGACGCCGGTGACGATCGAAGTCGATATCAAGAACGTCGACCGTTCGGCGGGTGCGATGCTCTCCGGTGAAGTGGCCAAGCGTTACCGTCACAAGGGCCTGAAGGATGATACGATCACGGTGAAGCTCACCGGTACGGCTGGACAATCCTTCGGCGCGTTCCTGGCGAACGGCATCACCTTTGAGCTGATCGGTGACGGCAACGACTATGTCGGCAAGGGGCTCTCGGGTGGCCGCATCGTCGTGCGCCCGCCGGAAAATTCCAAGATCGTCGCTGCCAAGTCGATCATCGTTGGCAACACCGTGCTTTACGGCGCGATCTCCGGCGAGTGCTACTTCAACGGTGTTGCCGGTGAACGCTTCGCCGTGCGCAACTCCGGCGCCATCGCGGTTGTCGAAGGCGTGGGCGACCATGGCTGCGAATACATGACCGGCGGTGTTGTCGTGGTGCTCGGCGAAACCGGCCGCAACTTTGCAGCCGGCATGTCGGGCGGCGTCGCCTATGTCCTGGACGAGAGTGAAGACTTCCCCATGCGCTGCAACATGGCGATGGTCGAACTCGAGCCGGTTCCGGAAGAAGACGACATGCTGGAGAAGCTGCATCATCACGGCGGAGACCTCATGCACAAGGGCATGGTCGATGTCGCCGGCGACATGACGCGCCATGACGACGAGCGGCTTTACCAGCTGATCTCCAATCACCTGCACTACACCGGCTCGCCCCGTGCGAAGGAAATTCTCGATCACTGGGTCGAGTTCCGGCCGAAATTCCGCAAGGTCATGCCGATCGAATACCGGCGTGCGCTTGAGGAAATGGAGCGCATGCGGATGGGCATTGCGGCGGAATAACCGCCGATCTGTGACAACGCACCCCGGTGGCCGAAAGGCGCGGGGGTGCATCTGGCGCGCTCACAGCGAGCGTCTACTCGGATTAGAGATATCAGGAATTCACGATGGGCAAGGTTACAGGCTTCATGGAAATCGACCGGCAGCTGGCGAAGTATCAGCCGGCATCGGATCGCATCCGGCATTTCCGCGAATTCACAATCCCGATGTCGGAACCCGAAGTGCAGAAACAGGCGGCGCGCTGCATGGACTGTGGCATCCCCTATTGCCACGGCCCGACTGGCTGCCCGGTGCACAACCAGATCCCTGACTGGAACGATCTGGTCTATACCGGCAACTGGGACGAGGCGATCCGCAACCTGCACTCGACCAACAATTTCCCGGAATTCACCGGCCGTATCTGCCCGGCGCCCTGCGAGGAAGCCTGCACGCTGAACCTTGAAGATGCGCCGGTAGCGATCAAGACCGTCGAGCAGGCGATTGCCGACAAGGCCTATGAAATGGGCTACATCGTGCCGCAACCGGCTTTTACAAAGACCGGCAAGAAGGTGGCGATCATCGGTTCAGGCCCTGCCGGCATGGCAGCGGCTCAGCAGCTGGCCCGCGCTGGTCATGAGGTTCACGTGTTCGAGCGCGAGAGCAAGCCCGGCGGTCTGCTGCGTTACGGCATCCCGGACTTCAAGATGGAGAAGAACTTCATCGACCGCCGCGTTGACCAGATGCGCGGCGAAGGCGTGACGTTCCATTGCGGCGTCAACGTTGGTGTCGACCGCACCGTCGATAGCCTGATCGCCGAACACGATGCCGTGCTCTATTGCGGCGGTGCGGAAACGCCGCGCGATGCCGGTATTCCAGGCGTCGAATTCACTGGCGTGCATGACGCGATGCCCTATCTCGTCCAGCAGAACCGCCGTGTCGGCCGCGAAAACATCGACAGCGCCGGCTGGCCGTCGGACCCGATCTTGGCCGGCGCGAAGCACATCGTCGTTGTCGGCGGTGGCGATACGGCCTCCGACTGCGTTGGCACCGCCTTCCGCCAGGGCGCCGTCAAGGTCACCCAGCTCGACATCCGGCCGCAGCCGCCGGAAAAGGAAGACAAGCTGGCCGTCTGGCCGTTCTGGGCGACCAAGATGCGCACCTCGTCATCGCAGGCCGAAGGTGCCGTGCGCGAGTTCCAGGTGGCGACACTTGAATTCGTCGGCGAAGACGGCGTGCTGACCGGCGTCAAGTGCTGTCAGGTCGATGAGCGCCGCAAGCCGATTGCCGGTACGGAGTTTGTCATCAAGGCCGATCTCGCCTTCATCGCCATCGGCTTCAGCGGCCCGGGCAAGGACAGCGTGCTGAAGGATCTGGGCGACAAGCTGGTTATCGGCAAGGACAAGCGCGGCGGCTCCTTCGTGACTGCCAATGACAAGGACTACCGGACCTCGGTCGACAAGGTCTGGGCAGCCGGTGATGTGCGCCGTGGCCAATCACTGGTCGTCTGGGCGATCCGCGAGGGCCGCCAGGCGGCTCGGGCGATCGATGAAGCCCTGATGGGCTCGACGACCCTGCCGCGCTGATCCAGCGCGGTCGCGGGTGAAACCGGTTTGGAACGCCGCGTGCCGTCTGGTGCGCGGCGTTTGCCGTTCTGCGACTGCTGGAAATTGGGCTCAATGATGGCGGCGCGAATCGATGCAACATTAACTTGCTGCAATGAAACGGTAATAAACCTTTAATTTGTAAATATTCGTAGTGCCTATAATATTCATCTCAAGCGTAATTCTTGGGAGTTCAGTATTTTCCGCCAATACTGACGGTTTTCTGAAGTTTCTTCTTGAAAAGAACGCTGCCGATCACCCGACGCCGCGTTCCCATGACCGGGAACCATGACGCCGCACCCCAACGAGTTCGTAAGGGACCCTTTGTCATGTCTAACATTCTCCTGACTCACCGTGCCGCAGCGCTGGTCGGAGCCGCCTTCTTGGTCGGCGCGGCGGCGTTGCCCTTCACCATCCATTCAACAACTGCAATGGCAGCGTCCGCACCTGCCATCGCGCCGCTCGCCACCAACGGATCTTTCGCGGATGTCGTTTCTCTCGACAAGCCGGCGGTCGTGACCATTACCACGACGATGAAGGCGACCGACGTGAGCGATAGCGGCAGCAATTCGCCGATGGACGAGCAGTTCCGCCAGTTCTTCGAGCAGCAGGGTATTCCGATGCCGAAACAGGCGCCGCAACACCAGGACGGTGAACGCGCCATGGCTCTCGGATCCGGTTTTATCGTCAGCAGCGACGGCATCATCGTCACCAACAATCATGTCATCGACAACGCTATCGACATCAAGGTAACGCTTGATGACGGAACGGAACTGCCGGCCAAGCTTCTGGGCGCGGATCCGAAGTCCGACCTCGCCGTGCTGAAGATCACCGCCGGTAAGCCGCTTGCCACACTCGCCTGGGGCGATTCCGATACCCTGAAGCTGGGCGACCAGATATTGGCAATCGGCAATCCGTTTGGCATTGGCACGACAGTGACGGCCGGTATCGTTTCGGCCCGTGGCCGCGATTTGCACAGCGGCCCCTATGACGACTTCATCCAGATCGACGCACCGATCAACCACGGTAATTCCGGTGGCCCGCTTGTCGATCACTCAGGCAATGTCGTTGGCATCAACACCGCGATCTACTCGCCGAATGGCGGTAGTGTTGGTGTCGGTTTCGCCATCCCCTCCGATCAGGCGCAGAAGATCGTCGCCAAGCTCGAAAAGAGCGGATCGATCGATCACGGTTATCTCGGCGTGCAGATCCAGCCGGTAACGGCAGACGTTGCCGACGCCGTTGGCCTGACCAAGGCGGAAGGCGCTCTGGTGGCTGCCGTCAATGCGGGTACCCCCGCAGCACAGGCGGGCCTGAAGACGGGCGATATCGTCATGACGGTCGGCAATGAGGCCGTGAAGTCGCCGCACGATCTGTCGCGGCTGGTTGCCGATCTGTCGCCGGGTGCAAAGGAAGCCATGACCGTCTGGCGTGATGGCAAGATCGTCGACCTCAGCGTTACTGTCGGTGGCAATGATGGCGACCAGAAGCAGGCGTCCGCCGCCAAGGATGACAGCAAGGTGCAGACCGGGCCGAGCATCGGCGTGGCGCTTGCCGACCTGACGCCGGATGTCCGCCAGCAACTGAACCTGCCTGACAATGTCACGGGTGCCGTCGTTGCCAAGGTCAACCCGGACAAGCCGGCTGCCGCGGCCGGTATCCAGGCAGGCGATGTCATCGTTTCAGTCAACGACAAGGCTGTCGTGAGTGCCGGTGACGTCAAGACAGCGATCGCCAATGCGGTGAAGACCGGCCGCAAGTCGGTGCTGTTGCTCATCGAGCGCGGTGATCAGAAGACCTTTATCGCAGTGCCGTTCGCGGCCGCCTGACCTCGGTTGGCAGCCTTATTCGCAAGATGCGGGCTGCTGAAGACCCCATCCTCCTGGCGGAAGGAGGATGGGGTTTCTCTGTTTGCCGAAGGATCCCTGGTATCAGTTGCGAATGACGGGATTGCTGATCACCGTTTCCGGTTTTGACAGCCGGAAATCATCCACCCGGCCCACGGGGGCTTCGGCGACTTCGCCTTTTTCGACGAGACGGTCGCGCGGGCTTTTGCCGTTGCTGGTCAGGGTGGCGCCGCCGCCGAGCAGCGTGGCGCTGCCGTCAAGTTCAGGATCGTCAAGACCGATCGGCTGGGTCTGGATGATGTCTTCGTTGGCGGTGGGGGCAGCCACGACCAGATCCTTCATGCCGTCGGCGCCGGGAATGTCCTGGGCCGAGGCAGCTGCATCGCCCAACAGCTTGCGGATGTCCTTCTCCACGTAGAAGGCAAGCTTGCGCTTGCCGGCCTTGGTGAGGTTGATGCCGTCTGATCCGCGCAGGCGGACCTGCTGGCCGTTGATGTCGGAGCCCGTCATAACGAACTTGCCGTCCTCATCGACGAACCCGTCCCAGATATCGACAAACGTGCCACCCACCTTCTCGGTTTCCGTGCGGAAGATACCGTTCAGCGTCACCATGTCGGCCGTCATCGATGTCGACTGGAAGGGCGGCATGCCAACCCAGAGCAGCGGCGTCTTGTCCTTGCGGGCAAGGGCCGCGAAGGCGCCGGTCCTGCGGGTGTACTCGGCAAGCCAACTGTCAGTCCGGAACTTTTCCTTCTCGCTGCCGATCGCCATCTGCTGGCGCTCATTGGCACCGAGGCTGATGATAATCAGCGCCGGCTTCGTCTCAGTGATGTAGGCGGGCAGGTTTTCCGGCCAGTTGAAATAATCCTCACGCACGAGGCCCGATGAGCCGTTGGCGCGGGTTTCGATAACGATGCCGGGGGTTGTCTCGAAGGCAGTCTTCAATCCGTCACCGAGGCTGCCGGCCATGAAGTCGCCGACGACGAGGACTTTCTTGGCGGTCTCCAGCTTTTCGACGACGACAGGAGCGGGTTCGACCGGGGCCGGTTTCGCTTTCTGCTGCGTCTTTCTGGCCTTCGGGCGTTGCTGCTGTTGTGGCTGTCTCTGCCGCGGCTCGTAGATCGGAGCGTCGTCATAAACCGGTGGCGGCTGGCGGCGGCCGAACCCGAACAGCATGTCGAGAATGGTACGGCGCTCCTGCGCCTGCGCCGGGCGTGGTGGTTCCATGACGAATGCAGTCAAGCCGATCGCAACGACGATCAGACCGTTGAACAACCGGTGAAAGCCGTTGCTGCTGTTTCTGCCGCTCATGCACCTGTTCCGTACTGATCTGCACTGACGTTGAAAGTGTCTCTAGACAAATGCGCAACGCCTCTCCTTCGAAAGGCGTTGCGCGAAGCATGCATCCGCATTGTGCCGCAATTGAGAGCGTCTGATGCTCCCGGCCGCACCTATTTCCGCAGGGCCTTCAGCAGGTGCTGCGTCGGCTCACCGTCGGGGGAGAGGCCATTGCGGTTCTGGAAGGCCTGGATTGCGGCTTTCGAGCCGGAGCCGAAGTTGCCATCGACTTCACCGTCGTAATAGCCGAGCTCCTTCAGTCGGGTCTGCAGCTCGAACTTCTGCTTGATGTCGAGCGAACCATCCGGGCGGCTCCAGGCCTGCTGCATGCCGCCATAGCCGGCAATCTCGTCGGCCAGAAGACCGACGCCCAGGGCATAGGAGTCGGACGCGTTGTAGCGCTTGATGACGAAGAAATTCTTGGTCATCAGGAAGCCGGGGCTACCATCGCCGCCGGGCATTTTCAGCTCAGCCCGGGTGTCGCCGTTGCGGAAGCCCTTGCCGTTGGGGCGCGTGAACCCGAGGGCTGCCCACTGGGCAACCGTTTTCGTCTGGCCGGCATACTGGCTGCCGTTTCTCGGCGGCGCGACTTCATAGCCCCAGGTCTGCCCCGATTGCCAGCCATTCTTCTTCAACAGGTTGGCCGCCGTCGCCAAGGCGTCCGGCACCGAGTTCCAGATGTCCTTGTGGCCATTGCCGTCGGCATCGATCGCGTAGAGCAGGTAGCTGGTCGGAATGAACTGCGTGTGGCCCATGGCGCCCGCCCAGGAACCGTTCAGTTCACGCGGGGTCACATCGCCATTCTGCAGGATCTTCAGAGCGGCGATCAGCTGCGTCTTGGCATATTTGGACCGTTTCGGGTCAGCATAGGCCAAAGTGGCGAGTGCGCGTGGGACGTAATGCAGGCGATCGTCCTTTTCCAGGACGGCACCATAATTGGATTCCATCGACCAGATGGCCAAGAGCACGTTCCTGTCGACACCGAAATGCTTCTCAAGTGCGGCGAGCGTACGGCCATGCTTGACCGACATCTCCTGACCAACCTTGCGGGTGTAGGGATTGACGCGGCTGTCGATATATTCCCAGATCTTGCTCTTGAACTCGGGCTGATAGGCAGCCTTTTGCAGCACATCGGGATCGGGTGTCTTCACGCCGGCAAAGGCCTGGCGGTAGGTTGCCTTGGTGATGCCGCTCTTGGCTGCCGTGGCATAGAAGCTGTTGATCCAGGTCTCGAAGCCCGCGTCAGCCGAGGCTGTCGACGGGGAAAACAGGGCTGCGGCGGTCATGAACGCGGCGGCAGCACAGCGAAGAAGAGTGTTTCGGGTCTTTGTCATCAGCTGTCGTTTCCGTTGGTCGGCGCTCTGCTGCGATCAGGAGGTTGACCGGCGGTGCGCAAATTTACAGTTTTAGAGCCAGCTTCATGTATGGGTTGCATACATGTGGTTCCATTCTCGGGCTGTCCGGCCCAGGAGGCAACCGCCAGGACCGGAATCTTACGAAAATGAAGTCAACAAATTCTTTACCATGAATGGGTGGTAAGGTCTTCCTTTGCAAAAAAATAGCAATTTGACGTTTATTCCCTATTGATACAAACCCTAACCGATTTAAATCACAGTGCCGTGATCCTGGAGATGTCAATGACTGACAAGCGTAAAGTTCGTAAAGCCGTTTTCCCCGTCGCTGGTCTTGGAACCCGGTTCCTGCCCGCGACCAAAGCCGTTCCCAAGGAAATGCTGACTGTCGTCGACAAGCCGGTGATCCAGTATGTGGTGGACGAGGCGCTGAACGCCGGCATCGAACATCTGATCTTCGTCACCGGCCGCAGCAAGCATGTGATCGAGGATTATTTCGACATCCAGGTCGAATTGGAACAGACCTTGCGTGAACGCAACAAGACGGCCGAACTGACGCTGCTTGAAGGCATTCTGCCGGTTGCCGGCAGCACCAGCTTTACCCGCCAGCAATCGCCGCTCGGTCTTGGCCATGCCGTCTGGTGTGCGCGCGAACTGGTTGGTGACGAGCCCTTTGCGCTGCTTTTGCCCGACATGATCATGCAGGCCGAAAAGGGCTGCCTCAAGGGCATGGTCGAGCTTTACGAGCAGAGCGGCGGCAACGTCATCGCCGTCGAGGAATGTGCCCCCGACCAGACCCATAAATACGGGATCGTCGGCGCGGGCGAAAAGGTCGGCGACGGGTTCAAGATCACCAAGATGGTCGAAAAGCCACCGCAGGGCACGGCCCCGTCGAACTTCTTCATCAACGGCCGCTATATCCTGCAGCCGGAAATCTTCTCGATCCTCGCCACCCAGGAGCGCGGCGCCGGCAACGAGATCCAGCTGACCGATGGCATGCTGAAGCTTGCCCAGACGCAGGATTTTGCCGGGTATCATTTCCGCGGCAACACCTATGACTGCGGCATGAAAGAGGGCTTCATCCTGGCCAACGTCGCGTTTGCCCTGGCGCGCGGCGACATCCGGCCGGGCGTGGAAGGCCCGCTGAAGGCTTTGCTTCAGGGCCTGAAATAAGCCCAGCCGATAGAAAAAGAGCCCCGCTGACGAAACCGTCAGTGGGGGCTCTTGTTTGACCACTTTCCGGATCAGCGGCGCAGCGTCAGCCCGACGCCGACGCGAGCGATGTTGGTCGAAGGGCCGCTGTCGCGATCCGTGTGCTCATAGCTGACATCGCCGGTCAGGGCGAGGTAGCGGTTGAGATCCCAGGTAAGGCCGGCACCCGTCAGCCAGACTTTTTCGTCATCTGAATTGCCGCTGGGGAAATTGCGGAAGGTCAGGCTGTTGGATAGCCGCGCCACGAGGGCGGTGCGCAGTTCGTGGGTTGCCCGGCTGCTCAGCGTATAGACCATGGCACCGCTTTCCCCCGGGGTCGTCGATGGATCGAGACCGGTGGAGACGCCATAGGCGATATTGGTACCGCGCTGCGGTGACCAGTTGATCGTGCCGTCGACGGTGAAGCCCCTCAACTCATCGAGCCGGTTGTCGTCGAACCTGTAAGTCTGATAACCGAGCGCGATCTCGCCGTTGAGCTTCTCGCCAAGATCGGCCTCGATACCAGCGCGGGCACCGTAGCTGTCATAGGATCTCTCGTATCCGAGCATGTCTTTGCGAAGGTCGTAAATCGACTTGCCGGCCGATGCCTCGATGAAGGGAATAAGCGCGGGCGAAAGCTCGTAACCGACCCGTACGGTGACAGCGCCCGCATTGCGGTTTCGATCCTTGCGCGACAGGCTGCTGCCGTTCTCAAGTTCCACGTCGCCATAGGTGTATCGATCGAAATCGACCTTGGCGGAACCCCGCAGGATACCGAAATCGCGTTCTATTCCGGCGCCGAGTGTATACTGGTTGACGTCGGACTGGCTCGTCGCCCTACTGATGGCGTTTGGATCGGACGAATCCTCGCGCTCGAAATGGTAACCGGCCTTCAGCGTCGCTGTGGTCTGCTCGGACAGGTCGAGCCGCAGGGCCGCTTCGATGTCGGCCGTCGGCTCGGTCTCGCCGGTGCCGGAAACATTGCGCTGCCATGTGCCTTCGCCAGTGACCGTCAACTGGTGACGGGACCAGTCCGAGGTGAGCGTGCCTTTCAGGCCGGTCTCCAGATAGCTGCGGTTTTCCTTCGAGTCGCCGGTCTTGTTGCTCTCGAAATTGTAGGTCTGGCCAAGCGTCGGCTTCAGGGTGAAGCTACCCAGGCGGATCCCCTGCGCATCGTTGCGATCGATATCGAGCTGCGACCGGAGGCCATCGACGGTATTTTCCCGCAGGTTGGTGCGGGCCATGTCCTCATCGATCATCGGGTCGTTGAGCAGCGGTTCGCCGGCATCGGTGCTGATCGAGCCGGTGGTGATTGCTGCATCCTGCACCGGCGTGGCGCCAGGAAGCGTTACGGCATTCGGCGTGGTTGTGTTGCTTGCAGCCGTGCCGTCCGTTGCGGGAAGAAGGGCCTGAGCGGAGAGAGTTTGCGGCAAAAACATCGCGCAGCCAGCCATCAACCAGGCCGCAGCAGCTGCCGGGCGCGGGAGGTTCGTCCTCTTCGTGCGTGGGTAGAATGGCGTCATCTGCCGAATGCCCGGAAATCCGTTTACCAGTGTTGAGCAACCGTAAACGGATGTAGTTAACCATTCCTTTCCGAAATGGCATTCGGCTTTAATTTCAGGCGCTTTCGACGATCAGGTGGCTGCCGCTGCTGCCAGTCACCTTGACGCGGCTACCCGCCGGCAGGTCCGGTCCGTTGATGGGCCAGGTGGTTGCGTCGAGCCGGATCCGGCCGCGCCCTTCGAGAATCGGCTGTTCCAGCACGGCGGTGCGGCCGATGAGACGCGCGCCGCGCTGGTTGAGCAGCGGTTCGTCCGATGTATTGCCCGAACGGGCAAGGAGCCGGCGGCCGATGACGGCGGCCGCGACCGAGAGAATGGCAAAAAACACCAGTTGCGCCTGCCAGACCCAGAAACCGGCCTCCCAGAACAGAAGCGAGAGGGCGCCGGTGATAATGGCGGCTATGCCGATCCAGACAAGAAAGACGCCGGGCGCGACGACTTCAGCTGCCAGGAGTACGAGGCCAAGCACCCACCAGCACCAGGGGCCAAGTTCGAGGATGATGCGTTCGATCATCGATCATCCTTCCTGCCTGGCCGTATCAAACGGATTGCGGACGGGAACCGTGCGCGGCGTTACCTGGCGTGCCGGTGCGGGTGTATCACCGCCGCCATTGCCGAAGACTTCGCGGGCAATCGCACCGATGCCGCCGAGCGAACCGATCAGCGAGGAAGCTTCCATTGGCATCAGCACGATCTTGGAATTGGGGGCGGTGCCGATCGAGGCCATCGCTTCGGTATATTTCTGGGCGACGAAGTAGTTGATTGCCTGTACATCGCCGGCGGCAATGGCTTCGGAAACCATCTTGGTGGCTTTGGCTTCGGCCTCGGCCAGACGTTCGCGGGCTTCAGCGTCGCGGAAAGCGGCTTCCCGCTGACCTTCGGCCTGCAGGATGGCCGACTGCTTGGCACCTTCGGCGCGCAGGATCTGGGCATTGCGCGAACCTTCGGCTTCCAGCACTTGAGCGCGCTTTTCGCGTTCGGCCTTCATCTGGCGGGCCATGGCATCGACCAGATCCTTCGGCGGCTGGATGTCCTTGATCTCGACACGGGTCACCTTGATGCCCCAGGGGCCGACGGCTTCATCGACCACATGCAGCAGCTTGTCGTTGATGATCTCGCGGTTGGACAGGAGTTCATCGAGGTCCATCGAGCCCATGACGGAACGGATGTTGGTCATCGTCAGGTTGAGGATGGCGCTTTGCAGGTCGGAGACCTGATAGGCGGCCTCGGCGGCATTCAGCACCTGGTAGAAGGCGACGGCATCGGCAGCGCAGCTGGCATTGTCGCGGGTGATGACTTCCTGTGTCGGGACGTCGAGCACCTGTTCCATGACGTTCATCCGTGCGCCGATCTTGTCGATGAACGGGATGATGATGTTGAGGCCGGGCTCCAGCGTGCGGGTATAGCGCCCGAACCGTTCAACGGTGTAGCGAAATCCCTGCGGTACTGTCTTGATGCCTGCGAAAAGTACGAGAACAACAAGTACGACGAAGGCAATGACGACGATGTCCAGTCCGGCCAGGGGCATGGGGGTGATTCTCCCTTGATGGTTTGCTTCACCGCACTCTACGCAACCGGGGCTGAGAAGTCAGCGGATTTCCCCATTCACAAACCGGGTTCTTTGGCTTAAAGAGCCCCTTCGCTTACCGGTCGCAGCCTACCCGGTCAAAACAAGGACTAAGATATGAAAACCATCGTGATCTGCTCCGGCGGATTGGATTCCGTTTCGCTTGCCCACAAGGTGGCAGCCGAACATACGCTCACAGCGCTTCTCTCGTTCGACTACGGCCAGCGCCACAAAAAGGAGCTGGATTTCGCCGCAGCCTGCGCCGTCCGGCTTGGCGTGCCGCATCACATCATCGATATCGGTCAGATCGGAGCGCATCTGACCGGCTCGGCGCTGACTGACGATATCGCCGTTCCCGATGGGCATTATGCCGAGGAAACGATGAAGGCGACAGTCGTGCCGAACCGCAACGCCATCATGCTGGCAATTGCCTTTGGCGTTGCCGCTGCGCAGAAGGCGGATGCTGTGGCGACCGCCGTGCATGGCGGCGATCACTTCATCTATCCCGATTGCCGCCCAGGTTTCATCGACGCGTTCCAGGCCATGCAGAACCACGCGACGGAAGGCTATGCCAGCGTCACGCTTTACGCACCTTATGTGAACGGATCGAAGGCCGATATCGTTAAGGACGGTGCACGGCATTATACGCCGTTCGCCGAGACCTGGTCCTGCTACAAGGGTGGCCTGCGTCACTGTGGACGTTGCGGCACCTGTGTCGAACGGCGCGAGGCCTTTCATCTCGCAGGCATCGCCGATCCGACGGACTACGAGGATGCCGATTTCTGGGTTTCTGCCACCGGCGGTTTTTCAGCCACGGAGGTGAAATGATGTTTCGCATCAGCAAGGAGTTTCATTTCTCCGCCTCACATCAGCTCACCAGCCTTCCGGCCGACCATCAATGCGCGCGGCTGCACGGGCATAATTATGTCGTCGTGGTGGAGCTGGCGGCCGAGGAATTGAACGAACACGGTTTCGTGCGCGACTATCACGAGTTGTCGCCGCTCAAGCGCTATATCGACGAAAGCTTCGACCACCGCCATCTCAACGATGTCCTCGGGCATGACCGGGTGACGGCGGAGTGCCTGGCGCGGCATTTCTACGACTGGTGCAAGACGCGCCTGCCGGAAACGGTTTCGGTGAAAGTCAGCGAGACGCCCAAGACCTGGGCGGAATACCGGCCGTGACGACCGAGGCGAGAGCCGGCCTCATTCGCGTGTCGGAAATGTTCGGCCCGACGATCCAGGGCGAGGGCGTGTTGATCGGGCTACCGACCGTGTTCGTGCGTACTGGCGGCTGTGATTATCGCTGTTCCTGGTGCGATAGCCTGCATGCGGTTGACAGCCGGTATCGTGACGACTGGGCGCCGATGACGCCGCAGGCGGTATGGAAAGAAGTGAAGCGGCTTTCAGGCGGGGTTCCGGTCACGGTGTCCTTGTCCGGCGGCAACCCCGCGATCCAGCCGCTCGGTGCACTGATCCAGCTCGGGCGTGAGGACGGGTACCGTTTTGCGCTGGAAACGCAGGGCTCCGTGGCGAAGGACTGGTTTGCCGATCTCGACGTGCTGGTTCTCAGCCCCAAGCCGCCGTCCAGTGGCATGGAAACGGACTGGGTTCTGTTCGATCGCTGTCTTGAGGCCGCTGACGGGAGGCCGGAAATCGTGATGAAGATCGTTGTCTTCGACGAAGCGGACTATGCCTACGCCCGCGATGCAGCGGTGCGCTATCCGCAACTGCCCGTCTATCTGCAGCCGGGCAACCACACGCCGCCGGGTGGCGACGAGGTGGATGCGGGGATCGACATGGACGGTATCGCCGAACGCATGCGCTGGCTGGTGGACCGGGTGACGCAGGATCGCTGGTTCGGCGCGCGCGTTTTGCCGCAGTTACATGTGCTTTTGTGGGGCAACAGGCGCGGGGTTTAGACCCAGCCCTGCAATTCCCGTCGTACCACGTGTTCCAGCACGGTCATGCCGTCCTTGCTGTCGTTCAGGCAGGGGATATGCGTGAACTTCTCGCCGCCGGCGTGGTGGAATGTCTCGGCGGCTTCTACCGCGATTTCTTCCAGGGTTTCCAGACAATCCGAAACGAAGCCGGGGTTGATCACGGCGATGCGCTTGACGCCTTCCTTGCCGAGCTTTTCCACCGTCTTGTCCGTATAGGGCTGCAGCCACTCTTCCGGTCCGAACCGGGACTGGAACGTCACCTGCAGCTTTTCCTTCCCCCAGCCGAGCTTTTCACGCAGCAGCCTCGCGGTTTTCTGACACTGACAGTAGTAGGGATCGCCCTTGTCGAAATAGGATTGCGGGATGCCGTGGAAGGAGGTGAGCACCACTTCCGGCTCCCAGTCGAGCGTGGCGAGGTGGTTGGTGATCGAATTGGCGAGCGCCTCGATATAGACCGGGTCGTCATGATAGGGCGCGACGGTGCGCAGGGCTGGCTGCCAGCGCATTTTCAACAGCGCCTTGAAGGCCTCGTCGTTGACGGTCGCAGTCGTTGCCGCCGCATATTGCGGATAGAGCGGGAAGAGAAGGATCTTTTCGCAGCCGTCCTTCTGCAGTTCGTCGATCTTCGACTGGATCGACGGCTGGCCGTAGCGCATGGCCCAATCGACGCGCACGCCCGGAAGATCGGCAAAGGATTTCGCCATGATCTCCGCCTGGTTGCGGGTATAGGTGCGCAGGTAACTTTCGTTCAGATCCTTGTTCCAGATCGTCTCATAGGCCTTGCCAACCTTGGCGGGACGCGTGTTCAGCACGATGCCGAACAGGATCGGGTACCAGAAGAACGGCGACCATTCGATCACCCGCCGGTCCATCAGGAATTGCTTGAGGTAACGCCGCATCGACACCTTGTCGGTGCCATCCGGCGTGCCGAGATTGACCAGCAGCACACCCACCTTGCCAAACTTGACGGGCGGGTGGTTGGTGGTGGTCATTTCAGTGGCAGCGGTCATGGCTTATCCTGCAAGGTACGGTGTTTGGCGCTTCTTATACGGCAAGCGGCGCCTGCGGTTCATGCCGTTCTTAAAAAGAAAAACCGGCCCGGGGAACCCCGGACCGGCCGATTGACGAGAGACATATTGTCTTACTTGGCCGGAATTGTCAGTTCCTTGCCGATTTCCAGGTGGCGTGGGGCCGGATTGCCGTTGGCCTTGGCAATCGTCCGCCATAGTTCGCCATTGCCATAAACGGCCTTGGCCAGATCCCAGAGCGTGTCGCCCTTGGCAATCACATGCTTGCTTTCGGCGGTTGCGGCTGGCTTGGCCTCCGGTGTTGCCGTTTCGGTCGCAGCCGGCTTGGCATCGGTGGTCACGGCCGTATCGGTGTTAGTCTGCGTCGATGGTTCTGCCGGGGTCGCAGCGGCAATCTCGGTGATGCGGCCGTCGGTCATTGGCTTGTAGGGATTGTTGGCGGTCAGATAGTCGGCAAGCACCGTCTCAAGCCCCGGACCGTAGTCATAGGCGTTTTCGGCCTTGGTCTTGAAGATGCTGTATCCATCGCCACCATTGCGCATGAAGTTGTTGGTGACGACATTGTAGGTCTTGCCCGCATCGAGCGGCACATAGGCTTCGCCCTCCTTGACCTCGACAACCGAAATCCGGTTGCCGATCGGGCGGCTTCTATCGAAAGAGAACTTCATACCGGCCACCTGCGGGAAACGGCCGCCGGCTTCCTCGATCTGGCTGAGGCCGTTTTCAAGTGCCGCGGCAATATCGGCGCCCTTGATCTGGAAGGTGGCGACCGTGTTCTGGAACGGCAGGACGGTAATCGCCTCGCTCATGGAAACGTCGCCCGCGTCGATGGAGGCGCGCAAGCCGCCGCCATTGGTGATGGCGATGGTAACGCCCTGGCCCTTGACGCGGTCGAGCATGGCGTCAGCGACGAGGTCGCCCATCTCGCATTCCTTGGCACGGCAGGATTCGCGGGTGCCGTCGATCGCCGCTTCCGTCTTGCCAATGATCTTGGCTTTCAGGTCGTCGATCGGCTTTCCCATTTCCTTGACGCGGGCGACCACGGCTTCGTCCGGCTTGAACTTGGAGTCGATCAGGATCGGGTCGCCCTTGGCGGATTTGACGACGCCGGTATCGTCGAAATTGACGACGAGATCGCCGAGATACTTGCTGTAGGAACCGGCCTGTACGACCGGAACCTTGTAGCCGCCGGGGTTGTCGACCATTGTCGGGTAGGGGCCTTCGGCCTTCTCGTCGGTGTTGGACAACAGGCTGTGGGAATGACCGCCGACAACGATATCGACATCGGGGATCTTGGCGATAACGGCGAGATCGCGCGGGTAGCCAACGTGCGTGAGCGCGATGATCTTGTCGACGCCCTGCTTCTTCAGATCCTGCACTGCGGTGGTAATGGTATCGACATCGACGCCGATCAGCACGTCGTCGCCTGGCGAAGAGATTTCGGGGGTATCATTGGCGACCGCGCCGACGATGCCTATCTTCTGGCCGCCGACGTCGAGCACCAGCGAAGGCTTGATACGGTCGATGAGTTTGGACTTGTAACCCGCCAGAACATTGGACGAGATGACCGGGAAGGTGACCTTGTCGAGGAACGGGACCAGGCCGCCTTCGCCTTCATCGAACTCGTGGTTGCCGATGGTCATGGCGTCGAACTTCATCAGATTGAGGAATTCGGCTTCAGCGGCGCCCTTGTAAGTGGTGAAAAACAGCGAGCCCTGGAAATTGTCGCCAGCGTTGAGCAGCAGAACGTTCTTGCCAGTCAATTCCTGTCGCTTCCCGTCAATCGCTGTTTTCAAACGCGCGACGCCGCCAAAGCACTCGTTCTTGCCCTCTTCTTCGGCCGAGCAGGTGGAATCGAACTTGTTGATCGATTCGATGCGCGAGTGAAGATCGTTGATATGCAGGATGTTCAATTCATAATCGGCGAAGGCGGCACCGGACGAAAGTGCAAAAATCGAGGCTGTCATCAGCCCGGTTCGCAAATGTCTGATCATGGATGTCTCCCGTTTTTCATGTTTGTTGTCAGCATAATCGAGCACAGCTTTGACACTTGGGCCGGAACGGATGGTTTCATTTGGGCGCGCCGACATCAAGCAGTAATTGCATCTATCTCCCGGCGGTCTCCCGGCAAGGTTAAAATCGGCGGCGGCACAAAAGAAAGCGCCGCTGGCGGGCAGCGGCGCCTGATCGGTTTTCGGGGAGACTGGCGGCGGTTCACAAGCCCGGGACGGCCAGCGGGTTTCTCGAGGCATCCAGTTCGAGCTTGGCAATGACGGCAACGACCGCTGCCTGACCGATGAGGAAAGCCCAGCCAAGGGCATTGGGGGCAATGAACCCGCTGACCGGCAGAAGAATGCTGGCGGCGGTCCAGAGGGCGTTGCCCAGAATGACGATGCCGACCGCCCAGCGCGATGATAAGGCAAAGGCCGAAGTTAGAGCCATGAAGGCCGCAATGGGAAGAAGGATCAGACCTGCACCCTGCAGAAGAGTTTGCGGAATCTGGGTGATGGCGCTTGCCGGAGCGGCAGCAACCAACAGTGCGGCGCCCATCGCTGCGCAGGTCAGGGCATCGATCGCCAGCAGTGTTTTCAAAGAGAGTGCGTTGAGTTTGGGCATGATCCGTCCTCGTTTTCTCGCCAACAGGCCTGCACCCATTGCAGCGCCCTGACCGCAATGTTGGCGCGGTCCGGTAGTCCAGTCGATTACGTCTGAGGTAATTGCGGATCTTACCGGATGCGGCCATATTTGTGGCATGATCGAGAAACCGTCCTCTGCCGGAGACCTGTTGCGTGACTGGCGTCAAAGACGGCGGCTGAGCCAGCTGGCGCTTGCCGCCGACGCCGATATTTCGCAACGCCACCTGAGCTTCCTGGAATCGGGCCGTGCCCTGCCAAGCCGCGATATGGTGTTGCGGCTGACGGAAACGCTGGCCGTCCCCTTGCGGGAGCAGAACGCCATTCTGGTGGCGGCAGGTTTTGCGCCGCTTTATCGCGACCGGCCACTGGATGCGCCAGAGCTTGCAGCCGCGCGGGGTGTGATCACGCGCATTCTTGATGGCCACGATCCGCATCCAGCACTCGCCGTCGATCGGCACTGGACGCTTCTGGCTTCAAACAGGGCGGTCGGGGTGCTGCTTTCCGGCGTTGCCGAACATCTGCTCTCGGGGCCGGTCAACGTGCTGCGCGTCAGCATGCATCCGGACGGGATTGCCGGGCGGATCCTGAATTTCAGGGAATGGCGCACGCACATTCTCAAGCGGCTGTCGCACGATATCGATATATCGGCCGATCCGCAGCTTGCGGCGCTTCTTGAGGAATTGAAGTCTTACCCGGTGCCGCCGCAGGCTGGCGCTGCACGCAAGCCGCAGCGCTCGGGGCATGCCGAGATCGCGGTGCCGCTCATTCTGGCGGGCGAGAGAGGCCCGCTGTCTTTTCTCAGCACGACGACGGTGTTTGGCACTGCCGTCGATGTGACCCTGTCCGAAGTCACGATCGAGGCGTTCTTCCCCGCCGACGCGGCAACAGCCAAGGCTATGGCGATGCTGGTTGGTCACGGGGGCAGCGAACCTTCCAGCTAACGGCAGGAGCCGCCCATCAACCCTTGCGGGACAACGAGAACTGTGCGCCGGAATCCGTGGTGCAGTTGAGCTGCGCCATCGAGACCATGGCGCAATTGACCTTGGACTGGGTGTTGCGGACCATCGAGGTCATGTTGATTTCAACCAGCTTTGGCGACAGGTTGATGTAGTTTCCGGATGCCAGAACCTGGTTGGTATCCGTGGTGCGGGTGGTGAACGTTCCCGCCGAGAATGTCGAGACGATGCCGTTCGGATCGACCCACGCGCCTTCGACACCGGCCGGTGCGACCTGACGGTTTTGCGGCAGTTCCCGCACTTGTCCCCCGCCCTGGCAGGAGGCCAGAGCTGCGGCGGACAGAACTGTCAGGATGGCGATCGGCTTCATATGTGTCTCCCGGAGGCTGCGCGGAAAGCTGTCTTTCGATTGAAAAAACCATGCCGTGATCAGGAGTTGAATGCAAGAGTAGGGCGTGAGCAGGGCAGGTATTATTCGATCTACAACGAAAAACGCCCGGAGATCGTTCCCCGGGCGTTCAATATTCAAGCGTAATCAGTCAGTTCAGCGAACGAGAATATTCTTGAACTGCCACGGATCCTTGGTGTCGAGGTCTTCCGGGAAGAGGCCCGGGCGGCCGTCGAGCGGGGTCCAATCGGTGTAGTGGCCTTCAACCGGGCCAAGATACGGGGTCTGCACTTCGAGGCAACGCTTGTAGTCGACCTCGTCGGCTTCGACGATGCCGGCGGTCGGGTTTTCAAGCGCCCAGACCATGCCGGACAGAACAGCCGAGGTCACTTGCAGGCCGGTCGCGTTCTGGTAGGGAGCGATGCGGCGGGTTTCTTCGAGCGACAGGCGCGAACCATACCAGTAGGCATTCTTGTCGTGGCCATAGAGCAGGACGCCCAGTTCGTCGACGCCATCCTCGAGTTCGTCTTCGTTGAGCACGTGGTGGACCGGCTGCGCATTGCCGCCATTGCCGAACATTTCGTGCAACGAAAGCACGGCGTCATTGGCCGGATGGTAAGCGTAATGGCAGGTCGGACGGAACGTGACGTCGCCATCCTTGTCCTTGACCGTGAAGTAGTCGGCGATCGAGATGGATTCGTTGTGGGTGACCAGGAAGCCATACTGCGGGCCAGGTGTCGGGCACCAGGTGCGAACGCGGGTGTTGGCGCCCGGCTGTTCGAGATAGATGGCGGCCTTGTTGCCCTTCTTGTGCTTCTTGGCATTCTTCGGCATCCAGTTTTCATGGGTGCCCCAGCCGAGTTCGGCTGGCTGCAGGCCTTCGGAAATGAAGCCTTCGACCGACCAGGTGTTCCAGAAGACGTTGAGCGGCTTCGGATGCTTTGTGCGCTGGGTGTCGCGCTCAGCGATATGAATGCCCTTGACGCCGGTCTTCTTCATCAGCTTGGCCCAGCCTTCGCGGTCATGCTGGTCGGGCTCTTCGAACTTGATGTCGAGATCGTTGGCGAGGTTCACCAGCGCCTGCTTGACAAACCAGGAGACCATGCCCGGATTTGCACCGCAGGTGGATACCGCGGTTGTGCCGCCCGGGTTCTTGGCCTTTTCCTTGCGCAGCGTTTCACGCAGCGCATAGTTGGTGCGCTCGGAGTTCTTCATGTTCTTGTCGAAGTAGAAGCCGAGCCAAGGTTCGATAACCGTGTCGATGTAGAGCACGTCGAGCTTGCGGCAGAACTTCATCAGATCAACAGAGCCGGTATCGACCGACAGGTTGACGCAGAAACCCTGGCCGCCGCCTTCGGTGAGAAGCGGCTTCAAGAGGTCCTTGTAGTTGTCCTTGGTGACATATTCCTTGATGTGGCGGACGCCATGCTTGGCAAGGATTTCCATGTCGGCTGCGTCTTCGCGCGGGTCGATGACAACCATCCGGCTCTTGTCGAATTTGAAGTGGCGCTCGATCAGGGGCAGGGTGCCGCGGCCGATGGAGCCAAAGCCGATCATGACGATCGGGCCCGTGATTTCGCCGTGAATCGGGTAGGTTGTTTCTGCCATTTCGCTTAATCTCCTGCGGACGGGTTCGTCTGGATATGGAGGGCATACCGTGACTGCCCTCTGGTTGAAAGGCCCTAGAGCATAGATTTCTGTCACAATAAAGGGCGGCACGGCAACTCAGCCGGTTTGTAGCACGGCGCCGATGACAGGTTTGTGGATGGTAGGCGAGGCCGTTTTCAAGCTGTCCCGATTATTCCGGCGGACCAGTCCCTGACTGTTTCAGCCATGCTCTTCAGGTGATCGGCCGTTGAGAAGCCGGAGAGCGCCTTGCGCGGCTTCAGATCGTGGTCACCGTCTTCAAGCCACAGAATACGGATGCTGCCGGACAGCGCGTAGCCTGCAACCTCCTCGCGCGTTCCGAATTCATCACGGGTTCCCTGGCAGATGAGCGCCGGCGTTTTCAGCTCAGCGAGATGCTGCGTGCGCAAGTTTTCGGGTTTGCCCGGCGGATGGAACGGATAGCCGAGGCAGAGCAAGCCGGTGATGGCACCCTGCAGCAAAAGATCGTCGGCCGCCATGCTGGCAACGCGGCCACCCATCGATTTTCCACCGATGATCAAGGGTCCGCTGGCACCGAGCCGCGCGATGGCCGCCATGTATTCGGGGATCAGCTTCTCAGCTTTCGGGGGCGGCTTTCGGGTTCCGGCGCTGCGACGGGCAGCCATGTAGCCGAACTCAAACCGGGCGACGCGAAACCCTGCAGCGGCAAGCGCTGCCGTAGCGGCATTCATCGATGTGGAATCCATCGGGGCACCGGCGCCATGGGCAAGCAGGATGGTGACGGCCGCATCGGCCGGTCCGTCGATGAGAAAATCCTGATCCATGGTAAAGCCTCTTCCCAGGCGGCCGTCATCGACCGGTATGACCCTTGTGCCAAAAACGGCTTCCGTGGAAAAGTGGATTGATAATTGCCGCGGTTATTTTGGGGCAACCTGATCCGGATGGGCTGCGGCAAAGGCCGGTAGCGCCGCACATCTGTCGGCGATCTCCACCGTGCGCGGGCAGGCCGACAGATCGGCATTCCAACGCCGGGCATTGTAGACCTGCGGCACAAGGCAGAGATCGGCCATGCTCGGGGTGTCGCCGTGGCAAAAGCTGCCGGTTGCTGGGTTGTCGAGCAGGCGTTCGAATGCGGTTAGGCCTTCGCCGATGAACTTGCGCATCCATGCGGAGCGCGCCGCATCGGGATCGCTGGATTGCTGCATGACATAGGCGGCGACCCCGAGATTGCAGACCGGATGGATGTCCATCGCGATTGCATAGGATAGCGCGCGGACGCGGTGGCGTCCGAGTGGATCGGCGGGCAAAAGCGTGGTGTCCGGCCGGGTTTCCGTCAGATATTCGACGATGGCAAGCGACTGGGTCAAAATGTGACCGCCGATCTGCAGGGCCGGAACCAGCCCTTGCGGATTGCGGGCAAGGTGTTCCGGTTGTTTGTGTTCTCCGCGTAAAAGATCGACAGGCACTGATTTGTAAGGGATGGCCAGCACGTTGAGCGCGATCCGCACCCGATAACTGGCAGAGGAGCGCCAGTAGTCGAACAAAATGGTATCGTTCATCGGGGCAGCCTCAGCGGGGTTCATATTTCGTGACGGTCTGCTCGATCGCGCCGAAGATCGAATGGCCGGCCTTGTCCTTCATCTCGATGCGGACTGTATCGCCGAAATGCATGAACGGGGTGGCTGGGGTGCCCTTCTCGATGGTTTCGATGGTGCGGATTTCGGCGATGCAGGAATAGCCGGCGCCGCCTTGCGAGACCGGTTTTCCGGGGCCGCCGTCGAGCTTGTTGGAGACAGTGCCGGAGCCGATAATGGTGCCGGCGCGGAGTGGCCGGGTTTTCGCGGCATGGGCAACGAGCTGGCCGAAATCAAAGGTCATATCGATGCCGGCATCGGCGCGGCCAAAGGGCTTGCCGTTGAGATCGACAAGCAGCGGCAGATGCAGCTTGCCGCCATCCCAGGCATCACCGAGTTCTTCCGGCGTCACCGCAACAGGGGAGAAGGCCGAAGACGGCTTGGACTGGAAGAACCCAAAGCCCTTGGCAAGTTCGGCCGGGATCAGGCCGCGCAGGGAGACGTCGTTGACCAGCATGATCAGGCGGATCTCGGCCCTTGCCTGCTCGACGGTGGCTGCCATCGGCACGTCATCGACGATGACGGCGATCTCGGCTTCCATGTCGATGCCATAGGCCTCGTCCGCCATGACAATCGGATCGCGGGGAGCGAGGAACGAGTCCGAACCACCCTGGTACATCAAGGGCTCAGTCCAGAACGCAGCCGGCATTTCGGCGTTGCGGGCCTTGCGGACCAATTCAACATGATTGACGTAGGCCGAGCCGTCCGCCCACTGATAGGCGCGCGGCAGGGGGGACGTGGCCTCATGTTCGTGGAAGCGGATGGAGGGCTGGGCGCCGGTCTCCAGACCTTCGGCCACCTCGCTCAACCGCGGGCCGACATAGGCCCAGTCGTCCAGTGCCGCCTGCAGCGTGCGGGCGATATGGCCGACCTCGGAACAGCGGGTCAAATCGCGAGAGACGACAACCAGGCGGCCGTCGCGGGTGGAGTCCTTGAGTGTGGCGAGCTTCATGGTTTTGGCTTTCGTTGTTTGTTCTACAGTACACGGCCGACGGATGTCTTTGCGGGGTTGCCCCTCACCCTAGCCCTCTCCCCGCAGGCGGGGAGAGGGGATTACAGAGTTTGCCGCTTGGTCCTTCTCTCCGTCTCGACGGGGAGAAGGTGCCCGACAGGGCGGATGAGGGGCGAGGATCATTGCAGGTCGGGCAACTGTTTCCACCTTACTTGATCCCCGGCGTGCCATCGAACTTGCGCTCCAGCCCGTCCCAGCATTCGAGATAATTGTCCTGCAATGTTTCGAGTTCGGCAGCGTAGCGTGTGAGTTGCTGCGGGTAGCGGGTCTCGAACATGAAGGCCATCGTATGATCGAGCTTGACCGGCTTGAGTTCGGTGTTGGAGGCTTTCTCGAAACCTGGCGCATCCGGCCCGTGTGGCAGCATCATATTGTGCAGGCTCATGCCGCCGGGCACGAAGCCTTCTTCCTTGGCGTCGTATTGGCCGTGGATCAGGCCCATGAATTCGCTCATGATATTGCGGTGGTACCACGGCGGGCGGAATGTGTGTTCGGCCACCAGCCAGCGCGGTGGGAAGATGACAAAATCGACATTGGCGGTGCCGGCTTCTTCGGTCGGCGCGGTCAGCACCGTGAAGATCGATGGGTCCGGGTGGTCGAACAGGATGGCGCCGACAGGCGAGAAGGTGCGTAGATCGTATTTGAACGGTGCGTAATTGCCGTGCCAGGCGACGACATCGAGCGGGGAATGGCCGATGTCGGTGACATAAAATTTGCCGCACCATTTTACATGTACGCGGCAGGGTGTTTCCTTGTCCTCGTAGGCTGCCACGGGCGTTTTGAAATCGCGCGGATTGGCAAGGCAGTTGGCGCCGATCGGGCCGCGATCCGGCAGGGTGAACTTGGCGCCATAATTCTCGCAGATATAACCGCGCCATGTGGAGCCTTCGCCGAGCCGCGAGACCTTGAACATCATGCCGCGCGGGATCAGGCAGATTTCCGAGGGCTCCACGTCCATGATGCCCATTTCGGTGAAGACGCGGATGGTGCCGAGTTGCGGAACGACCAGCAGTTCGCCATCGGCATTGAAGAAATAGTCGTCGGTCATGTCATCGTTGAAGACATAGGCATGGGCCGCCATGCCGACCTGGGTCATGACGTCGCCGGCGGCCGTCATGGTGCGGATGCCGGAGAGGAAGTTGAGCTTTTCAGCCGGTTCCGGGATCGGGTTCCAGCGGAGCTGGCCGAGTGGCAGCGAGTGATCGTCAAGGCACGGCGCCGATTTCCAGAAGGGGTAGCTGGCATTGGAAAAGCGGCGGGTATGGTGCACGCTCGGGCGGATGCGATAAAGCCAGGAGCGCTCATTGGTGCCGCGTGGCGCGGTGAAGGGTGAGCCTGACAGCTGCTCGGCATAAAGACCGTAATTGCATTTCTGCGGGCTGTTCTGCCCTTGCGGAAGGGCGCCGGGGAGGGACTCGGTCTCGAAGTCGTTGCCGAAGCCGGGCATATATTGCGGGCTGTTGGCGAGTGTATCAACAGTGGCCGTCCGGTTTTTTTCCAGCATGGCTTGTTCCTCCTTCATTCAATGGTTACAAATGTAACTGTCTATTTTGTAACCATCAAGGACGTCATGAGCGACGGGCAAGGCGATTTCGATCTCGATCAATTTCTGCCGTTCCGGCTCAATCGCGCGGCGGAATTCATCGCCCTGCGCTTTGCCGCCGCCTACAAGGCGGAATATGGGATGACGCGGCCGGAATGGCGCACACTTGCGGCGTTGGGCAGCTCAGGCCGGATGACGGCGACGGAGGTTGGTACTCATTCGACCATGCATAAGACCAAGGTGAGCCGTGCCGTGTTTGCGCTGGAGGAGCGCCGCTGGCTGAAGCGGACACGGGATGAAGATGACCGCCGTGCCGAGCATCTCGAGCTGACAACCGCCGGGGCAAAAGCGTACCAAGACCTGACGCGGTTGGCGCGCGACTATTCGCTGGAATTGTCCGAACTGGTAGGGCAGGAGGGTTTGCAGGCACTTTCGTCGGGGCTGACCGCCGTCGAAAAGGCGATGGCGAAACGGCCGCGCTAAGACCTGCCGCGCTGGCGCACCGGTAGCCCTTCAAAGTCCTTCAGCGTGGCGAGGACGATCGATGTCTTGACGTGCTGCACGCTGTCATGTGGCAGAAGCACGTCATTGACGAAATGGGCAAGCCCGGCCAGATCAGGTGTGACAACTTTCAGGTGATAGTCCATTTCGCCGGTCAGCGCGTAGCATTCCAGCACTTCCGGCAGGTCGGCAATCAGCGCAGCAAAACGCTTGGCATTGTCGCGATTGTGGGTAGCGAGCGTCACGGCGATGACGATCAACAGGTCAAGCCCCAGCCGGCCGCGATCGAGTACTGCGCGGTAGGTCTGGATGAAGCCTTCCGCCTCAAGTCTTGCCCGCCGCCTCGAACATTGCGACGGCGACAGGGCGATCCGTTCCGACAGTTCGTTGTTGGTCAGGCGGCCATCGCCCTGCAATTCGGAGAGGATTTTAAGGTCATATCCGTCCAGCTGTTCCATCTGTGCGTCAATTCACCAAGTTACGCATGATCCGTGCGTAGATTTTGCCAAATCGTGCAAGAATGCAAGCACAATGCGCGGAGTTTCCGTCATCATGGCCCCAAATTCTGACGTTCAAAGGAGAGAACGATGGGCCCCTTCCCGCATGATACCGCGCCGACCGGCATTACTGTTGAAAACCCGGCCGGAACCGATGGTTTTGAGTTCGTTGAATTCGCCCATCCTGAGCCTGAAAAGCTGCGCGAACTCTTCACCCGCATGGGTTATTCCTGCGTTGCCAAGCATCGCTCCAAGGATATCAGCGTCTGGCGTCAGGGCGACATCAACTACATTCTGAATGCCGAGCCCGGCAGCCACGCCATGCGCTTCGTCGAGGATCACGGCCCCTGTGCGCCGTCCATGGCCTGGCGCGTTTCGGATGCAAAACACGCGTTCGCTCATGCCGTCTCAAAAGGCGCGACGCCCTATGAAGGCACCGACAAGGCATTGGACGTACCGGCCATCGTCGGTATCGGTGGCTCACTGCTCTATTTCATCGATACCTATGGCCAAAAAGGCTCGCCCTATGAGGCCGAATTCGAATGGCTCGGCGAACGCAATCCAAAGCCAGCAGGCGTCGGCTTCTATTATCTCGATCACCTCACCCACAATGTCTATCGCGGCAACATGGACACGTGGTGGGATTTCTACCGCGAACTGTTCGGTTTCAAGCAGATTCACTTCTTCAACATCGATGGCCGCATCACCGGCCTGACGAGCCGGGCGATTACCTCGGCCTGCGGCAAGATCCGCATTCCGCTGAACGAGTCCAAGGACGATACCAGCCAGATCGAGGAATATCTGCGCAAGTACAAGGGCGAGGGCATCCAGCACATCGCCGTTGGAACCGACGGCATCTACGAGGCAACCGATAAGTTGGCCGCCAACGACCTGAAATTCATGCCGGGGCCGCCGGAAACCTATTACGACCTGTCGCATGCCCGCGTGAACGGCCATGACGAGCCGATCGAAAAAATGAAGAAGCATGGCATTCTGATCGACGGCGAGGGCGTGGTCGATGGTGGCATGACGCGTATCCTGCTGCAGATCTTCTCGAAAACCGTGATTGGGCCGATCTTCTTCGAGTTCATCCAGCGCAAGGGCGACGAAGGCTTTGGCGAGGGTAATTTCCGTGCCCTGTTCGAATCGATCGAGGCCGACCAGATCCGTCGCGGTGTGCTGAAGCCGGCGGCGGCCGCCGAGTAAACAGGCATTTCTCCATCAAAGGCCCTGCCGGTTGTCGACCGGCAGGGCCTTTTGCGTTTCGGGTCAGGAAGCCTCCGGGGTTCCTCGAAATGGCCGTCTTTCATCGAGGAACGGCGCTACCGGTTGCAGCGCAAGGATTGTTTCGCTTTGCTACATGTGGAAAGGTTTTGTTAAGCATGAGGATTGCCCATAGGGGGAAGTCTTACATTCCGCATTAATTTGACATGGTGAACGATATGGTTGGCGCCGTGTCTGCGGTGAAACGGAATCAGTGCGATGGATGACTTACAGGCGAGACTGGCGTCGTTGCGGGATGATACTGCGGTCTTCATCGGGCTCTACGATCAACAGGATCGCCTGCGTTATGCCAACCGGACTTTTCGTTCAGCTTTTGCGCTGGATGAGACGGAAACCCCGCTCTGGCCGGACCTGATGCGGCGCAATCATGCGCTTGGTCTCGGCACTGTGATCAGCGTGCCGGATTTCGAGGCCTGGGTCGTTTCCGCGCAGTCGCGGCGCGGCAAGGTGCCATTCAGGGCGTTCGAGACCGATCTGGTCGACGGCCGCTGGCTCTGGATGACCGAGACGGTCAATCGCAGCGGCTGGATGTTGTGCATCGCCAATGACATCACGCATCTGCGTGCCGACGAACGGACCCTGCGGCAGGATCGTGACCTCGCGCTCAAGGCGTCGCAAACCGACGAGCTGACCGGTATCTCCAACCGCCGTTACATGATGACGCAGCTGGAGGCGATGATCTGCAGCCAACCGCAGCATGGTCCCGTCAGCGGTTGCATTTCCATTCTCGATATCGATTTCTTCAAGGGCATCAATGATCTCTATGGCCACCAGACCGGTGACGAGATCCTTCTGGACTTTGCCCGGCGGGTTCACCCGATCGTCCGGCGGCACGATTGCTTCGGGCGCATCGGCGGCGAGGAATTCATGCTGATCTTTCCGGAAACGACTCTGGCCGAAGGGGAGTGGATCGTCGCCCGGGTGCTGGAAACGGTGCGCACGGCCCGCCCGCTGCTGTCGGTTCCCTTGTTTTCCTACACCTGCTCAGCCGGCATTGCCGCCCTGCAGCGGGGCGAGACGGCAAAGGAAATCTATTCGCGTGCCGATGCGGCCCTTTACGATGCCAAGCATTCCGGCCGTGACCGGATGGCGGTCGGCGCCCGCTGAATAGCGTCAGTTTTCCGGCTGGAGTTCTGCACGGATCAGTCCGCGCAGCGAGTTGCCCATGTAAAGCGTGCCGGTTTGCAGGTCGGCCAGTGTCAGGCGCTGGATGCGGGCGCGGCGTGCGCAAATGAGCTCGGTTCGCAGCACGCCCGCCAGCAGGCCGCAGGAGATTGGTGGTGTTTTCAGGATGCCGGTGCCGTCATCGAGAAAGATCGAGGTGATGGTTCCTTCGCAGGGTTCGCCCTTTTCATTGAGCAACAGGACCTCGTCCGCGTCTGCCGCCGGATATTCGGCGCGCGCAGCTTCGTAGATCTCCCGGCGGGTGGTCTTGTGGCGCAGCAGTGTGTTGGTTGAATCGAGTTGGGTTGAAGCGATTGCGACACGCCAGATGGTGTCCTCGGGCAACGGGGAGAACGGTGCGGTGGTGACGGCAATCTCGCCGACGGGACTGAGCGTCAGGCGGACGCGGAGGGGTAGGTTTTCGCCCTGCATGTCGGCCAGCTTCTCTGCTGCCTGCTCCGCCCCCGCAAACCCCAGCCGTCCCGCCGATCGTTTCAGCCGGGCGAGATGCAGCCGCAGGCGGACGATGCCGGTGCCGGGCTCCCATCGCATGGTTTCGATCAGCGAGAAATCGCTCATCGGTCAATCCATGTATCGCCGACGGCAAAGCGGGCTTTGAGCAGGCATTCCTCATATTCGGCCTCGGCGGTGGAATCGAAGACGATGCCGCCCCCGACATTGAAGATGGCCTCGCCGTCCGGAAACAGCGACAACGTGCGGATGGCGACGTTGAAGCGCATCGTGCCATCCGGAGCGATGAAGCCGATCGAGCCGCAATAAGCATCGCGCGGCCCGTCTTCCAGATCGTGCAGAATTTCCATTGCCCGCATTTTGGGCGCACCGGTGATTGAGCCGCACGGAAAAAGTGCTTCAAATATTTCGGTGATGCCGATATCCGGCAAAAGTTTTGCCCGCACATGGCTGACCATCTGGTGCACGGTCGGATAGGTCTCGATATCGAACAGCTTCGGCACATTGAGCGTGCCGACCTCGGCGATGCGGGAAATGTCGTTGCGCAGGAGATCGACGATCATGCGGTTTTCGGCCTGGGACTTTGGGTCCTCCCGCATTTCGCGGATCAGGGCTTCGTCTTCTGCAGGCGTCGCGCCGCGCCGGGCCGTGCCCTTCATCGGATGCGTCTCGATCCAGCCGTCCTTGTCGACCCGGAAGAACAGTTCGGGCGAGCGCGACAGAAGCATCGGGCCGCCGAGCGAAACCAGTGCGCCATACTTGACCGGCTGCCGCTCGATTAGCGACCAGAAGGCGGAAAGTGGATCGCCGTTCCAGCGGGCATCAATCCGCATGGTCAGGTTCGCTTGGTAACAATCACCCTGGCGCAAATGCTGGTGCAGCCGGTCGAAGCGCTGCTTGTAGGTCTCGAAATTCCAGCTGGCGCGCGGCTCGGTGATGAACGGCTCGTTTTCGACGCGGCGCCTAGGCTCCGCCAGCGTATGCCCTTCCGCCGGACCGTCGAACACCCCGAACGACATCAGCGGCGTACGGCGGTTTTCTTCGGCGAAGGGGGCAAGCTTCTGTTCGAACAGGTGGCCCGCTTCATAACTCATGAAACCGGCCAACCACTTTCCGGCCTTGTGGGCGGCCTCCATGTCCTTCAGTCCGCGCCAGAACTCCGCCTTCGTATGGGCGGTGATGACGCGTGAGGGCTCGGCAAAGACAGTCGTCCTGTCTTCGCTGTCGTCCCGGAAAAGGACATAGGGGCCGGTGCCGGTCATGCTGCTCACGCTTGTGTCGGCGTGGATCCTCGGGTCAAGCCCGAGGATGACGGAGAATGGGGGTGCCTATGGAGTTCCGGCAACATGGTTCCAATCAGCCAAGCGCACGGAACGTCATCCTCGGGCTTGACCCGAGGATCCACGCCGGCATCCGCAAAGCACCCTGTCATCGCCAGTTCCCGCTCAAGAATTATGCCTGCCTATCAAGCGCCTCAAGCTCATCGATCAGCCCTTCCAGCATCGACAGGCCCTGTGCCCAGAACGACGGATCGGTGGCGTCCAGCCCGAACGGAGCGAGAAGCTCGGAGTGATGCTTGGTGCCACCGGCCTTCAGAAGTTCGAAATATTTCTGCTGGAAGCCGGTTTCGGCCTTCTGGTAGACGGCGTAGAGCGAGTTCACCAGGCAATCGCCGAAGGCATAGGCGTAAACGTAGAACGGCGAATGAATGAAGTGGGGGATATAGGCCCAATAGGTCTCGTAGCCTTCTGAAATGCGGATGGCCGGGCCGAGGCTTTCCTCCTGTATCGACAGCCAAAGCTGGCCGATATCGTCGGCGGTCAACTCGCCGTTCTTGCGGGCGGTGTGAACCTTGCGCTCAAATTCATAGAAGGCGATCTGGCGCACGACCGTGTTGATCATGTCCTCGACCTTCTGGGCAAGCATGGCCTTGCGTTCGCGCTTGTCCTTGGTCTTGTCGAGCAGGGCGCGGAAGGTCAGCATCTCGCCGAAGACGGAGGCGGTTTCTGCCAGCGTCAGCGGTGTCGAGGCCATCAGCGCGCCTTGGCCGCCGGCCAGAACCTGATGCACGCCATGGCCAAGCTCGTGGGCGAGCGTCATCACATCGCGCGGCTTGCCCATATAGTTGACCAGCACATAGGGATGTGCCGAAGGCACGGTCGGGTGGGCGAAGGCGCCCGGCGCCTTGCCGGGGCGAACCGGCGCGTCGATCCAGCCGCCATCGAAGAAGCGGCGGGCGATATCGGCCATTTCCGGCTCGAAGCCACCATAGGCCGACAGCACGGTCTCCTTGGCTTCGCTCCAGGGAATCAGCGTCGTCGGCGCTTCCGGCAGCGGCGCGTTGCGGTCCCAGAATTCCATCTGTTCCATGCCGAGCCATTTTGCCTTCATCGCATAATAGCGGTGCGACAGACGCGGATAGGCATCCTTAACGGCGGCGGCGAGCGCATCGACCACGTCGCGTTCAACGCGATTGGCCAGATGACGGCTATCGGCGATATCGGTAAAGCCGCGCCAGCGATCGGAGATTTCCTTGTCCTTGGCGAGCGTATTGGTGATCAGCGTGAAGGTGCGGATATTGTCCTTGAAGGTCTTGGCAAGCGCTGCCGCCGCCTTCTTGCGGATCTCCGGATCGGCTTCCTGCAGCATGCTGAGCGTCACTTCGAGCGGCAGCGTCTCGCCATCGACCTCGAAGGTCAGTGACGCCATGGTTTCGTCGAACAGGCGGTTGAAGGCGCTGGCACCGGTCATCGACTTTTCAAGGAACAGCTGCTCGATCTTGTCGTCGAGCTGATAGGGCTTGTCCATGCGCAGATCGACAATCCAGGGCTTGTAGTGGGCGGCCAGCTTATCGTTCTCCAGCGCGGCGTCGATGACGGCGTCGTCGATCCGGTTGAGTTCCAGCGCAAAAAACAGAAGATGGCTTGCCATGTCGGTGAGCTTGGCCTGGGCATCGCCATACAGCTTGCCATTGGCCGGATTGGATGTGTCGGAGAAATAGGTAAGTCCGGCAAAGGAACCGATCTTGCCCATCAGATCTTCCAGCACTTCATATTCGCGCACGGCAGTGCCGATGCCGCCGTCACCGGAAAGCGTTGCGGCATTGGCCAGCTTGCCCTTCCATTTGGTCTCGAATGCCTTGGACAACGTGTCGGCCTTCTCGAGGTCGCCAAGATATTCGGCCGACGTTGCCGAGGGGTAGAGATCTTCCAGCTTCCAGGAGGGCAGGTCACCGAGTTCGGCAGCCTGTGCGCCGCTGGACGAGGCGGCGAGCGCGATGCGCGACGATGTCTGGAAGTCGAAGAAATGATGCATGGACGGTCACTCTTTTTGTCGATGCCGGCCCGGATTTGGGCGGCGAAGCAGAGATCGGATATGGGGCCATGACCTAACGTCGGCAATGGATAAAATGCAAGCATTTCTCAAAAGAGGATTTTCAGGCCTTTCTGACAGGAATGCTTCTCACGATGCGGCACATGATGTGGCGATCGGGTTCTACGCGGAAAGCAGGAGGCCTTCATGACATCCCAAATTCTCGTCATCGATGACGATCCGGTTCAGCGCCGGCTGCTGACGAACATGATCGAGCGTCTCGGTCATATTGCCCATCTCGCCGACAATGGCCGCAGCGGTCTTGAACTGCTGGAGCGCAAGCGCGGGCTGATCAGTGTTATCCTTCTCGACCTGATGATGCCGGAAATGAACGGTCATGGTTTTCTCGAGGCGATCGCCGAGCGCGGCATCGATACACCTGTCATCGTACAGACCGGGCAGGGCGGCATCGAGACGGTGGTGCTCGCCATGCAGGCCGGTGCCTTCGATTTCGTCGTCAAGCCCGTATCGCCCGAACGGCTTTCCGTCGCGATCGCCAATGCGCTGAAGATGGACCATCGCGAAGGCAAGAGCGGCCGCGCGGCAAAACGGTCGCGCAGCGGCACGGTCGGGTTCGACGATATCGTCTCGGCAAGCCCGGCGATGATCCGTGTGCTGGATCTTGCGCGCCGTGCTGCACAGTCGAACATTCCGATCGTGCTTGAAGGGGAATCCGGCGTTGGCAAGGAAATGGTCGCCCGGGCTATCCAGCATGCCAGCGAGCGGGCCGGCAAGCCGTTCATCACGGTCAATTGCGGCGCCATTCCGCATAATCTGGTCGAGAGCATTCTCTTTGGTCATGAGAAGGGTGCCTTCACCGGCGCTACCGAAAAGCATATCGGCAAGTTTGCCGATGCCGACGGTGGCACGCTGTTCCTTGACGAAATCGGCGATCTGCCGCTCGACGTCCAGGTCAAGCTGCTCCGGGCTGTCCAGCAGGGCGAGATCGAAACCATCGGCGCCCGTCATCCGCAGAAGGTCAATGTCCGGCTGATCTCGGCCACCAACAAGGACCTGATCAACGAGGTGCGCGAAGGCCGCTTCCGCGAAGATCTCTATTACCGGCTGAACGTTTTCCCGATTGCCATGCCGGCGCTGCGCAAGCGCAAGGAAGACATTCCGGTTCTGGTGCGCACGTTCGTTGAACGCTTCGCAGTGGAGCAGCGGCTGGCGTCACCGCTCTCGGTGTCGAGTGGGGCGATGGCGCTTCTGACCGCCTATGACTGGCCGGGCAATATCCGCCAGCTGGAAAATGCGATTTTCCGGGCCGTGGTGCTTGCTGAGGGTGCCGAACTGACGGTGAAGGACTTCCCGCAGATCGCTACGCAGATTCCTGGCTATGTCGTCGCGGAGAAGTCGGGCTTTACCTGGGAGGAAACCGGACCGGCAAAGGGAACAGTCCCTGAGGCCAATTATCTGCCGCCGGTCTACCCGCATTTCAGCGCTGCCGAGAAGGTGGATTTGCGCAACTCGGCGCCGGATCAGCATCCAGACAATGCGATCGCCAGCATCGATGATGGCGGAAATGTGCGGAAGCTGGCCGATGTGGAAGAGGAACTGATTCGGTTTGCGTTGAAGTTCTACCGGGGGCAGATGAGCCAGGTGGCCCGCAAACTCGGCATTGGCCGCTCGACTTTGTACCGTAAACTCAAGGATTATGGCATTAATCCGGACGATCCGTTCAGCGAGGCCGCGTAAAACCAGGGATAACAACCCGTAACGATCCGTCGCATTTGGCTGTTGTCGTTTAGACCTTGTTAGTGAACCATTCACTATATTATAAGGATAACCGATGACTGTGGCATATTTGCCATGCTGTCACCGCAATTGACAGTCATCTGAGCAGCCACGGGACGCTTTGTCCGTCGGACGGGGATTGAGTTTGCAAAATTTGTTCGGATTCAAGAAGCCTAGCGGCTCCGTGATAGCCCGCTTTTGCGCCGCGGCGGCCCGTAAGGCGCCGCGTGTTCTCGCATCGCTTCTGATCGCAGCCTCCATGGTCACGCCTGGCTTTGCGCCTCCTGTAGAGGCTGCGGGCCAGACGCGGACGCTCAAACTCTATTTCATCCATACCCAGGAAAAGGCGTCGATCACCTTCAAGCGCAATGGCCGCTACGACGCCAAGGGTCTGCAGGAGATCAACCGCTTCCTGCGCGACTGGCGCCGCAACGAGCCGACGAAGATGGATCCGCGTCTTCTCGACCTTGTCTGGGAAGTTTACCAGAAGAGCGGTTCGCGCGATTATATTCACGTGGTTTCGGCCTATCGTTCGCCAGCCACCAACGGCATGCTGCGGTCGCGCTCCAAGGGTGTGGCCAAGAAGAGCCAGCATATGCTCGGCAAGGCGATGGATTTCTATCTGCCTGACGTCAAGCTCAAGACCGTGCGTGAAATCGGCATGAAGTTCCAGGTTGGCGGCGTCGGCTATTACCCGACATCCGGCTCGCCCTTCATTCACATGGACGTCGGCGGCGTTCGCGCCTGGCCGCGCATGAACCGCAACGAACTCGTGCGGCTGTTCCCCGACGGCAAGACCCTGCATGTCCCGGCCGACGGCAAGCCGTTGCCGGGCTATGAACTGGCTGTTGCAGATTATAAGCGCCGTGTTGGCGCCAGCGGCATCGAAGTCGCGGGCGGCGGCGCCAAGGGTGCCGGCGATAAGGATACCACCAAGCGCAAGGGCAATCTGTTTGCCATGCTGTTTGGCGGTGGTGGCGACGAGGATGAAGAACCCAACGCAATTGCCAATGCCGATCTCGAAGGCTCTGACGAGCAGCCGGCTGCGAAGCCGAAGGTCACGCAGGTTGCTGCGGCAGAACAGGCTCTGCCTGGCGTCGAGAATTCCGTTGCACAGACAGAGGCCCAGCAGAAGGCTGTCGCTGCTCCCGTTCCCGGTGTAAGGCCGGCCTTCAGGGATGCCGATGCCGGCATTCAGACGGCGCTGGTTGCACCGACCAAGGAAACCTCGCAGGAAGCCTGGGCTGCCGCTTTGCCGACGCCGGCGGTGACGGCCGAGAGCGAATATGCGGATCTGACCGCCTACAAGATTCCAGTGCCGCAGATGCTCGGCAAGCGTGGTGCGAACGGTGATGCAGGCAGCGATACGCTGATGGCATCCACCGACCCGAATGCAGCGGTGTTGCCGGAAGATGTCGCAGCTCTCGGCTTCGTCCCGGTTCCCGGTGCGCGGCCTGCGGGCGAAGAAGCGCTGATGGCTGTCGCCGACGCCAATGTTGCCATCCCGTCGTTTGCCGAACGGGTACAGCCGCAGGCGGTCGCTCTTGCACAGCAGCCGGTGGAAGCTGCAGCCGAAGCGCAGACACGCGTTGCGCTGGCGCAGCCGACGCAGAAGGAACAGCCTGTCGAAATGGCTGCGTTCGTGCCGCAATCGGGTGCCGCAGCGCGCGCCACAGTCTTTGATGACGCTTTTGAAGGCAATGTCGAAGCGCCCGCCAAGGGCAAGCGTCCGAAGAAACAGGAGGCCGATGCAGCGACCCGTTCGTCCGTGCGGACCGAGCCGAAGCTGACGCAGCAGATCATTTCCTCCTGGGCTCTGACCAACGGCCGGATGGCGACCTTGTCCAAGCCGGTCAAGGCACCGCGCTTTGTCAGCAAGGCGCTGCGCGCTTCGCCGACGACGGTCTATTCGGCGGGCTTCTCGAACGAAGCGGTTTCCGCCGACACGGCCCGGTTCAGCGGCAACGCCGTCAACTTCCTGGAAGTGAAGAAATTCAGCACCAACTGAAACAACTGGTGAAACATCAGGAAAAGCCCGCTGGCGACAGCGGGCTTTTTGCATTTTGACCCCGTAGCATCGGTCCGCCGGCATCACGGAAATGTGCGGCTGAGGAAGAGTTTCTGTCGCCTGCGCCTGTGGCGAAAGCCCACCTGCGTTCCTATATCCCCGTCATCTCTTTTGCTGGCTGCGCGTTTCCCCGCTCGCTGTAGTTTTCTGCGTGACGTGGTACGCATGCACTGGAAGGCCGGAAAGATGATCCCGTTTGAAACGGACAAGGAGTGTGCGAATGCCGAAGTACAGCAAATCCCCGGAAGCGATTGCGAAACTGTCTCCGGAACAGTATCGCGTCACGCAGGAGAACGGCACGGAGCGGCCGGGCACCGGGCAATACAATGATAACAAGAAGCCGGGAATTTATGTCGATATCGTCTCGGGCGAGCCATTGTTTGCGTCGTCCGACAAGTATGAATCCGGCTGCGGCTGGCCAAGTTTTACCAAGCCGATCGAACCGGCCCATGTCGCTGAACTCCGCGATGTATCGCATGGCATGGTGCGTGTGGAAGTCCGTTCGGCCCACGGCGACAGCCATCTCGGCCATGTCTTTACCGACGGTCCGCGCGATCGTGGTGGACTGCGCTACTGCATCAATTCGGCCTCGCTTCGTTTTGTCCCGCGTGACGAGATGGAAGCGGAAGGCTATGGCGACTATCTCGCACAGGTGGAGGATATCTGATGACAACCGAACGCGCAGTATTGGCCGGTGGCTGCTTCTGGGGCATGCAGGACCTCATTCGCCGTTATGACGGCGTCATCGATACCCGGGTGGGTTACACGGGTGGCGATGTCCGCAATGCGACCTATCGCAATCATGGCAGTCACGCCGAAGGGATAGAAATCACCTTCGATCTGGCGCGGATCAGCTATCGCGATCTCCTGGAATTCTTCTTCCAGATTCATGATCCGTCGACAGAAAACCGGCAGGGGAATGATAGAGGCACCAGCTATCGCTCGGCCATCTATTACACCAGCGAGGAGCAGAAGCGCGTCGCGGCTGAAACGATTGCCGATGTCGACGCTTCAGGCCTGTGGCCGGGCAAGGTGGTAACGGAAGTGGAACCTGTCAGCGATTTCTGGGAGGCTGAGCCCGAGCACCAGGATTATCTGGAGCGGATTCCGAACGGCTATACCTGCCATTTCATCCGTCCTGGCTGGAAACTGCCGCGCCGGGACAAGGGCAGCGAAGTAGCCGCGTGAGACGATTCTCGTCGCTCAATTCATAGAGCGTTCAAAAATGACAAAAGGCCGGTCGAGACCGGCCTTTTCGGTGTTTATGCTGCAACGGTTTCGATTGCAGCGGCATCCATTTTCCCCGACGGCTTTACTCGGCGTCTGGAGCTTCGATCATGCCCAGTGCGGCGAGGTAGGTGTCGAGGATGGCTTCCTGTTCGGCGCGCTCGTCCTTGTCCTGCTTGCGGATGGCAATGACCTTTTTCAGGATCTTCGTGTCGAAGCCCGTGCCCTTTGCCTCGCCGTACACATCCTTGATGTCGTCGGCGATGGTCTTCTTTTCTTCTTCCAGCCGTTCGATGCGCTCGATGAACGAACGAAGCTGGTCGCGTGCGACGCCGTGGGCATCCGACATGGTGTTCTCCTTGTTGGGGGATATCAATGAGGGTGGACTGAATTTGTGAGGGTGTGACCTGCCGCGAAGTGCGGCTAAGGTCAAGTGACATTGCGTAACATGTGGCGGATTTCCGGCCTGAGCGGGCGATGAGGACCGTTATTCCTTTGGCTTGCTCGCTTCAAAGGCAGCCTTTTGTTCGCTCGACGCTTCCCGCTGGTTGAGCGCCCGCCATTCCTCGTAAGGCATGCCATAGACGATCTCTCGGGATTGTTCCTTGTCCATATCGATGCCGGCAGCGTTGGCGGCATCGCGATACCAGTTGGACAGGCAGTTGCGGCAAAACCCGGCCAGGTTCATCATATCGATATTCTGGACATCGCTGCGTTCGCGCAAATGGGAAAGGAGGCGGCGAAAAGCAGCGGCTTCGAATTCGAGCTGTTGTTGTGCTGTGAGGTCGATCATCGTCGGTCTCTTTCAGTTATCAGAATGCGTAGGGTCCCGTCCGTGACGGATAGCGCCTGATTTCGTGCAATTCGGGGCGGGCATTCAAATTTTCAAGGACAGGCCCAAGACGAACGTCCCATTCGGCAACGCCGCTATCGTCGCCGATCAGGTCCTGCCGCACCTCGATCAAGGCGTGGGCGAGGCCGGTTTCCATGCAGTGACGAAACATCGTGTCGCCGCGCAGCGCGCCATCATAAGGCTCGTTGTCGCCGACAACAATGTCACCGGAAACCTCCAGCGCTTCGATCAGCGGCGTGACTGCGCGCGGGTCGCTGTCCCAAAGGACGGCGGCATGCCATGGGCGGGCTACGCCCTTCCATGCCGGGGTATAGGAATGGATGGAAATGACCAGCGGTGCCTTGCCGCTTGCTGCACTGACATCCGCGATCGTCTGCGAGACGGCGCGGTGATAGGGACGGTGGAAACGGTTGAGGCGGTTTTCCCATTCCTCCGGTGTTATCGGGTGATTGCCGGGAATGATGGCGCCATCGGAAATTTTCATGATCAGTGTTGGATCGTCTTCGCCCCGGTTCGGATCGATCAGCAGCCGTGAAAATCGGCTGAGCACGGCGGGAACGCCAAGCCGCGCTGCCAGCCGCCGGACCAAAGCCTCGACACCGATATCATAGGCGATATGACGCGCAAAGGCGCTTTCGGGAAGGCCGAGCCTGCCATATTCGGCTGGCAAGAGGTTGGTGGCGTGATCGGCGAGCAGCACCAACCCGGCCGCATTGTTTCCTGCAATGATCTCGAAGGGCGATGTTTCCGGCATACAGTATCAACTCGTTTGGCTCTTGACGGAATTTGATGACACGCTGTGCTGGCAATCGCAAGACAATGGCGGATTTGCGATGTTTCCGACAATAAAAACCCGGATGTAATCGATTAGACTTACGTTGACATTCGAGCCCCATCGTCGCAAGAAAGTCTCTCGACTAATCCCAACGGAGACCCAGTGGAAACCGTGTCCAGATATCCTTTTTCCAGGCTTACTCTGCGGAACTGGTCCTTAAGCACCATTCTCCTCTTCGTTCTGACCGCGTTTTCGCCGGCCCTCATCGCAAGTGAAGCCCGCGCCGAGTTCCGTGTCTGCAATGGTACCCAAAATCTGGTCGGCGTGGCGATCGGCTACCGTGCCAAGGAAGGCTGGATCACAGAGGGCTGGTGGCAGGTTCCCGCGACCACCTGCGCCACCCTGATCGAGGGCGAACTCGAATCACGCTACTATTATCTCTATGCTGAAGATGCAGCTCGCGGTGGACGCTGGACGGGTGACGTCAATATGTGCGTTGCCGAAAACGAGTTCAAAGTAACCGGCGTGCAGGACTGCTTTGCGCGGGGTTTCCAGCGAATGGGATTCAAGGAATACGACACGGGGCGTCAGGGAAGCTGGATGGTTCAGTTGTCCGATACCCCAGGGACTCAAGAAAGCCATAACTGATGAAGCGGAATAGAAAAGTCAAAATCCTTGCAACGCTCGGACCGGCATCGAGCGAAGAAGAGATGATCCAGAAGCTGCATGAGGCGGGGGCTGATCTTTTCCGGATCAACATGAGCCATGCCAGCCACGACATGATGCGCACGCTGATCAAGCGCATCCGCAATGTCGAGGCGCGCTGTGGTCGTCCGATCGGCATTCTGGCCGATCTCCAGGGACCGAAGCTGCGCGTCGGCAAGTTCGCTGCCGGCAAGGTCGATCTGGTTCCCGGCCAGACGTTTACGCTCGACAACAAGGATGAGTTGGGCGACGCAACCCGCGTCTACCTTCCGCACCCGGAAATCCTTGAATCGGTCAAGGCGGGTCACCGCCTGCTGATCGACGACGGCAAGCTGCATCTGCGCGCCGACAAGTCCGATGGTAAGAGCATTGTCTGCACCGTTATCGCCGGCACCAAGATTTCCGACCGTAAGGGCGTCAGCCTTCCCGATACGCTGCTGAGCGTCGGCGCCTTGACCGAAAAGGACCGTGCCGACCTTGACGCTGTGCTAGAAACTGATGATGTCGACTGGGTAGCCCTGTCGTTCATCCAGCGCCCGGAAGACCTGTCGGAAGTGCGCAAGGTCTCGCGCGGCCGCGTTGGCCTGATGTCGAAGATCGAAAAGCCGCAGGCGATCGAACGGATCGATGAGATCATCGAACTGTCCGATGCGCTGATGGTTGCCCGTGGTGACCTGGGCGTGGAAATGCCGCTCGAGGCCGTTCCCGGCCTGCAGAAGCAGCTGATCCGGGCCGCCCGCCGCGCCGGCAAGCCGGTCGTCGTCGCCACCCAGATGCTGGAATCGATGATTTCGGCTCCGGTCCCGACCCGCGCTGAAGTGTCCGACGTTGCGACCGCCGTGTTCGAGGGCGCCGATGCGATCATGCTGTCGGCGGAATCGGCATCCGGTGACTATCCGGTGGAAGCGGTTGCGACGATGGCCTCGATTGCCAGCAAGATCGAAACCGATCCGCATTATCCGGGCATCATCTATGCCCAGCGCACCCCGCCGGAAGCCACTGGCGCCGACGCGATTTCGCTGGCTGCCCACCAGATCGCCGAGACCCTGAATCTTTCGGCTATCGTCTGTTACACGTCCTCCGGCACGACCGGCCTGCGCGCGGCGCGTGAGCGTCCGCAGGTTCCGATCCTGGCGCTTTCGCCGGTTATCCAGACGGCCCGCCGTCTGTCCGTCGTCTGGGGCCTGCATTGCGTCGTCACGTCCGATGCGACCGATCTGGACGACATGGTCAACCGCGCCTGCCGTATCGTTGCGACGGAAGGTTTCGGCAAGCCGGGCGACCGAGTGATCATCTCGGCCGGTGTGCCGCTTGGAACACCGGGCGCGACCAACATGCTGCGCATCGCCTATATCGGCTCCGACGGCCTTAGCGGCGTCTGAGACGGGCTTTGAACGATTGAATGGCCCCGGAGCCCATCCCCTGACTGAATTCGGGGTTGAAGCATCTGGGAGAGCTGAACCGCTTGCAGCGTTGACGTTGCAGGCGGTTTTTTTTGAGAAGATAGTTTCATCCTGTGTGCAGAAAACAGATCGGGACGAGGTTAAGCGCCATAAAGTGTATGGTGGGCCGATGCCTAAGGCGGACACTTCAATCCGTCAAACGATACGGCAGCGGCGAAGTTTGAAGTGGGTACCGCATCCGGCGGCACCACTAAGCGATGATCCGTACCTTCGCGAAGCGAAACTTGACCTTTATCTTTGCCGCCAGGACGGCGTCGTGAAGCCGCCCGCTCATAAAGAGCCTCCTTTCAAGCTTGCGCTCATGCCACAGGTCCGCCCCCTCGAAAGCCGCTGCTGTCAGCGCGATATCGCCGTCCTCGAGATCATCCGTCGCCCAGAGCTCGTATCCATTTTCCGCTACAGTCCGGAGGGAATACAGCTTGCGGCTTTCGCTCGTCACGAAATTGTCCTTCACCGCACCAAAGTTGAGCAGATAGAAAGGGCCAGGAAGCCGGGTTGTCTTATCGGCTTGGTAGATTGGAAATTCGATCAATCCGCCGCTGCCGAGGTCGAAATCTTTCAACACGTCAGCAAGTCTGCCCTTCACCGCATAGAAGGTCCCAGCACAGAACAGATCGCCCACCCGCTTCCAGTTGTTTTCGGCAAATACATACATTGCCTCGGGAAAGTCGGTGCGCTCGAGCGCACCACCTGCGATGTGGCGCCGGTGGGCTTTATACACATGCTCCGGTTCGACACCGAGTTTAAATGTCGGAGGCGCCCAATCTCCGCCATAGAATTTTTCACGGATGCCTTGCTTGTCTCCGATGCTGTAGTCGGTCATGACGCTACTGACCCAGACGGTATCCGGCATGCTGCCCCCACTCGCAATCATTCATTGCCCCACCTTCGGAAAGTCGACGTGCGGCAACCCACTGAATACAATAAAAAGTTGAATGAAGGGTTAGGCTGCAGCCTATCGAGCCGGTGGAAACGATGGGTTGGTTCGCGCGTTGTCAACATATCCTGATGGTGCAAAGCACGCATTCTCGCCCTCCAGTCGGGCGGTGGGAACGCCTCGCGGAACGAGCGGATCAGGGTCTGTCTTGCCTTCGGCGAAAACCGGCTTTTATAAAAGCAAGTCTTCCCCATGCGGTTCAGCTGCCGGGAAGCAAGCCGATGGCTTTCCTTGGACTATCGGCTCAGATGGTGATGCTGGCGGGGATCGCGACCACCATGCCCGGTGTTCCGGCCGCCGAGCCGCCGCCGAGTGCGGCGCTCAATCCCTGAATGGCCTGGTCCAGGTGTGCGCCGGATTTTTGCGCTTCGCTTATGGCATTCTGATCAGCATTCTTCTGCTCACGCATGCGGCTCACGGCTTCTTCCAGCAAAGCCTTGATCTCCTGCGCCGCCGCCTTGAATTCCTCAAGCGTCTTACGATCGGCGGCCGAGGTGGTCTTCTGCTCCGTGGCGTCCTTCATCGTGTCCTGGTAGGCCTTCTGGGCAAAGGATACGCCGTCACCGTCCGTCTCTGCCGTTTCAGGCTGTGCTTTCAGTCCTACCGCTGCTTCTGTCGTGTTGGCCGTAGCCGCTCCCCCGGCGGAATTGCCGGAAACAGCGGATGCAAAGTCCTTGGCTGCAGCGCCGACTTCGCGGGCCAGATGGCCCGCCTGCCGGGCCAGGACTTCCGGATCGAAATTCCAGCGGCGCAGAAATTCCAGCTGCTTCTTGGCGTCCTCCAGCCTTTGCTTGGCCCGCGCCTTTATGTCGGCCGCATCCGTTTCGGCCGTGTCTTTCAGCATCTCAAGTGCCCGGTCCCGCGGGCTTTGAGCATCGGCCGTCACCCCGACCGACGTGGCGTTTGCCGCTGCTGTCGTATTTCGAAGGGGATAGGTTGTGGCAATGCCGCCGATCTGCATAAGATTGACCTCCAGATTGAGGCCGCACGTTGCAATCGGCAACTTGCATGGGGCTTTCGCGTAAGCGGTAAGTTGCTGAAAGGAAGCTAGTTTACCACGGTAATCCTGGCCTCTGCCTGTGTGGCGAGTGCGTTCAGGTCACGCTTCTTGCCCGCCAGGGATTCGATCGCGGCGATCGCCAGGTCCGTGACGATGTAGTCCGGCTTGTGGCCGAGATTGTGGATACGCAGCAGTGTCGAGCCGGCGATGTCCGCGTGCAGTTGCCGGGAGTGGATTTCGGGCAGGACGACACGGTCGGCATCGCCAGTGATGATCACGGTTGGGGCCTTGATTTCCTTGTAGCGTGGCGAAACCCGCTTCACGTACTCCAGCAGATTGGCGACATCGATGGCATTGTTGCGAAAGGCGGCCGGTCTGATTGCCAGATAGGCGGCGGTATCCTTGATGTAGCTGTCGGGACGCGGATTGGGTGCAAAGACATATTTGGTCGCCTTGTCGATCGAAGCAAGACCGATTGGGGGCGCTACGAGGGTGGCGAACAGCCAGCCGAGCACCGGCGTTCTAGTGACGTTGTAATACCATTCGATACCGCCGGGCCACGGGTGAGTCGCCGGGGATAGAAACAGAAGGCCCGCCACCATGTCCTTGTGGTTCAAGGCAAAGGTCGCGGCAATCGCGCCGCCGAAGGAATGGCTGACGATGATGGCCTTCTTGATGCCGCGCTTTTTCATCAGGGCAGCGATGGCATCGGCCTGACCATCGGGATGGGCGTTCTGTGGCCCGCCGCGGTCGGAAAAGCCGAGGCCAGGGCGATCGAGAAACAGCATGCCGGCGCGACCTTCCAGCTTGCTGCGGAACGCGACCATCGGGTCGCGCAGATTGGCGCTTGCCCCATGGATGAACACGAGGGTGGGCAAATCCGCGTTTTTCGGGCGCGGTATGTAGACGCTGTTCATCCGGTAGCCGCCGACATCGATACGCTCGCCGGTATTCGGATTATCGCGTTCGAAGGCTGAAGCCTGATAGGAACTGAAGCCGAACCCGGTGGCGAGGGCGGCTAGGAACAGGGATGCGATGAACAGCATGACTTTCCTGAAGACGAAATTCATCAATCACTCTTCCGCGTGCTGGCCAATCGGCAGGATGGGCCGGTTATTGTCCGATACGAGGAAGGGGGCGCTACGGTTTCGCTGGGCGGGCGGAATTATGTGCGGTTGCCGGCAAGTTTTTCTTCCAGTTCGCCAAGCTGTTCCTGCGCCTTGCGGTCGGCCGGGTAGATATCGAGGAACTGTTCCCAGGCACGCAGCGCCAGTTCATCCTGTCCGGACGATGTCAGGATGGCGGCCATGCCGGCCAGCGCGCCGAAATGACGAGGTTCGATTGCCAGAACCCGATTGATGTCGGACATCGACTTACGGTAATTGCCCATCTGGTAATGCAGCGTAGCCCGCTGGTTCCAGCCTTCGACATAGTTCGGAGAGAGGGTAATGACCTGGTCGAAAATATCCAGCGCCGTTGCCTGCCGGTTGGTTTCGACGGCTTTGGAAGCCCATTGCATCAGGAGGTTGATGGTGGCGCTGCCGGAATCCTGCCACTCCACGCGAATCCGGTTGGAAATCTCGCGCGCCTTGTCCTGATCGCGTTCCCGCTTCAGTTCTGCAAAAAGGGTGTCGATCCGCTGCTTGGGTGTCGCCAGTTCAGACGTCACCGAGGCCTGTGCCGCGTCAGCTGCAAAGGCGGGCAGGGGACTGGTGGCTGTTGCCGCCAGAATGCTACCGAGAATCAAAAATGAAGACATGAGTTTAACCATGGCAGATAAGGTAGTCCGCCATGGCCGAAGATCAAATCAAATTTGAGACATCAAACTGATGAACCGCCTGGGACGCCAACTTTGTTGAAAGCAAGCGTACCCGAGCGCACTCAATCCATGCGTGGCCGTTCCGAAAGCACAAACTTCCGGCGCGCACGATGGATCAGCCCTGACGGGCCTTGAAGCGCGGGTTCAGCTTGTTGATGATGTAGACGCGACCCTTGCGGCGAACCAGACGGTTTTCGCGGTGACGGGCCTTCAGCGACTTAAGCGAATTTTTGATCTTCATTTTTCTGATCCGCAGTTTCGGCGGTTTTGAGTGCGCCGGTCTTTAACAATCAAAAGCGCGCTTGCAGACCGTTAAGGCCGAGCGCGCTCTTAGGGTGGCAGGCAAATAACCCGGCATCGTAAAAGTGTCAACCGCAGAGAGCCTGTTTTCGCAGCGGTTGGCGGCTTTTCTGTGGGTTAAACCCTCAGGCAAGCCAGGTGACGTGCCCCATCTTGCGCCCCGGCCGCGCCTCTGTCTTGCCATAGAGGTGGACGAGTGTGTTGGGCTTGGCAAGCCAGGCCGGCAGGTCGTTGATATCGTCACCGATCAGATTCTGCATCACGCAATCGGAGTGGCGGGCGCCGTCCGACAGGGCCAGCCCGGTGACTGCACGGATATGTTGCTCGAACTGCGAAACCACGCAGGCAGCCTCCGTCCAATGGCCGGAATTGTGAACGCGTGGGGCAATCTCGTTGACGATCAGGCTGCCATCCGCCAGCACGAAGAACTCGACGCCGATGACGCCGACATAACCGAGGGCGGTGAGGATAGCCGCGGCTGCAAGGCGGGCAGCCTCTGCCGTTGTCTCGTTGATCGAGGCAGGAACGGTCGATGTATGCAGAATGCCGTTGCGGTGGATGTTTTCGGCCGGGTCGTAGCAGGCGATGGTGCCATCGGTGCCGCGGGCGGCGATGATCGAGATTTCCCGCTGGAACGCAACGAAGCTCTCCAGAATCATTGGAACGTCGCCCAGTGCGGCGTAAGCGCCCGTGGCGTCGTCGCTGGCGCCCTTAAAGACACGCTGGCCCTTGCCGTCATAACCGAGACGGCGGGTTTTGAGGACGCCCTGGCCGGAGAAATCGGCGAGCGCCTGCTCGAGCTGTTCCTGGCTGTCGATGGCGTGGAATCGGGCGGTCTCGATGCCGCAACCATTGAGGAACTGTTTTTCGCTGACACGGTCCTGGGAAACGGCCAGAGCCTTCGGCGGCGGATAGACCGGAAGCGTCTGCGCCAGCATTTCGGCGGCGCCGACGGGAACGTTCTCGAATTCGTAGGTGACGACGTTACATTCAGCTGCCAGCTGTTTCAGTGCTGCCGGGTCGTCATAGGCCGCGACAATCTGGCCATTGGCGACCTGCGCGGCCGGACAGTCGATCTGGGGCTCCAGAATGATGGTGCGGAAATTCAGCCGGGCCGCGGCCATGGCCAGCATGCGGCCGAGCTGGCCGCCGCCGATGATGCCGACCGTCTTCATGCCTGGTCCACAGGGTATTCGGCGACGGAAGCGCTCTGTTGTTCGCGCCAGTCATCCAGCCGGTCGGCAAGGTCGGGGTCGCTCAGCGCCAGAACCGCGGCGGCAAGAAGGGCGGCATTGACGGCGCCGGCGCGGCCGATCGCCAGTGTGCCGACGGGAATGCCGGCCGGCATCTGGACGATGGAGAGCAGGCTGTCCTGGCCGGAAAGCGCCTTGGACTGGACGGGAACGCCGAAGACGGGAAGGGGCGTCATTGCTGCGGTCATGCCGGGCAGGTGGGCAGCACCGCCGGCGCCGGCGATGATGACCTTGAAGCCTTCGTCGCGCGCGCCTCTGGCGAAGTTGATCAGCCTGTCGACCGTGCGATGTGCCGAAACGATGCGGGCATCATAGGCGATGTCGAGGGCGTCAAGCGTGTCGGCGGCATTCTTCATGGTTTCCCAGTCGGACTGGCTGCCCATGATAATGGCGACGGGCGGAGTTGCAGCTTTCGTCACGTTGTTCGTTCCGCTTTGTTACAGGGCCGAAGGTCTGGCCGGAGCGTTTGCAGCGTATCCTGGCCGGACACGCACGGCTTTACGCGATGATATCAGGAATGATCAGGTCTTCGATCTTGGTGATCTTGTCCTTGATGACCAGTTTCTTCTTCTTCATCCGCTGGATGCGCAGGGCATCACAGCCCGTCTGGATCATGGCGTTGATAGCAACATCATAATCCTCATGTTCCTGCCTCAGCCGCGCTACGCTCAGTCTGAGTTCGGCCTGATCCTGATCTGGCATGCAATGTTCCCCATAAATCGAGCGTCGCTCTAGCACAGAATTGTTGGTAACGGGAAGTTATCCTTCGCCACGATTTCGCCTTCGACAAATGAAAAATAGCATGGCACACTATCTCGGTTAATACGTGGAACACCCGGCATCTACCGATCGGGTGCAAGCAAAAGGAAGGGACTGCCACATGACCATTGAGGCTCATCTTGCAACGCTTGAGAAAAAACATGGTGTTTTGGAGCAGGAGCTCCATTCGGCCCTGACACAGCCGTCTGTCCAGGATCAGCACATTGCTGACATCAAGCGTCGGAAGCTGCGCTTGAAGGACGAAATTGAGAAGATTCGTTCTTCAACTCACTGATTATATTTAGCAATCTCATTCATCGGGAGACTCTTGTTCCAGCGCATATGTTGAACCCCGGAAAGCCAACTTTGAGGACCGGCTTCAAGCGCTGTTGATACGTGGACTTGTTGATGCGGACATGACGTTCCCCAAAAGCCCGCAAGTATTGAGTTTCCCGATGACTGGCCTTTGGCGGCCGAAACCTCTCACGACCAGAACTGATCCAGCCAGAGATTGACCCGGTCAAAGCCCGGCTTGTTGATCGCATAAATCCGCTTCGTACCGCTGGCCGATACGGAAACCAGATTTGAATCCAAAAGTGCCTTCAGATGCTGCGATACGGCGGGGCGGCTGATCGGCAATCCTTCGGCCAATTCGTTCACGGTCCGCGGCGCGCGCCGCAATTCCTCCAGCAGATACCGCCGGTTGGGGTCCGAGATCGCATCGAAGGGATCAGCCTGTGACATAAGCAAAAGCTAGGAGAAATCAGGACGCCCGGCAAGTAAATTGTGCGGTGCGGTAGAGAAATTTTGCCTTGCGGTATGCAATCGCCGCGTGCCGAACCCGGGCAGTTGCCTCCGACATGCCGGGGCCGGTGCCGCCGGGCGTTCAGGACCCTGCAACAAGCGCGATAATTCCGTCGTAGACGAGCTTGGAGCCGGCCAGAAATGCCATCGTGTACATGAACGGATAAAATACCTGCGGCTGCATCCGCCGGACAACCCAGGCGCCCGCCATGGTGGCCAGCATGGCCAGCGGAAACAGCGTCAGCGACGTGGTCAGATTGCTGAGATCGAGCTGCCCGAGCGCGAAATAGGGAATGAGCTTGACGGCGTTGAGGATGGCAAAGAACCGGACGATCGTGCCGGTATACACGCGCGGCGGCAGTTTCAGCGGCAGGGTGTAGATCTGGAACGGTGGGCCGCCTGCATGGGCGACGAAGCTGCCGTAACCGGCGAGGCCGCCAAAAAACGTAGCCTGAACCGGTCTTTGCGGCTTGGCGGGCGTGATGATGCCGCGTCGCGCGCGCCAGAGATTGTAGACGTAGCGCAAGACGAAAAGAACGGTAATCACCCCGATGATCAGCCTGAGCGCATCGCGCGGAACATACGCGGCTGTGGCCCAGCCGATGACGATGCCGACGAGGGCGCCCGGCAGGAGGATCTTGAGCGTCGTCATGTCGCCATGCTTTCGCCATGTCCAGAGCGCTACCAGGTCCATGGCAATCAGGATCGGCAAAAGAAGTGCCGCCGCCTGTACCGGCGAGACGGCCAGCGATAGAAGCGGCACGCCCATCAGCGAAAGTGCTTCTCCCATGCCGCCCTTGCTGAAGCCGACGAGCAGCACTGCGGGAATGGCAATGGCATAGAATTGGAAATCAGGAAGCATGGGTATCGGTTGATCCTTTTGCCGCTAGGGTCTATCGCTTTTGCAGATTGAAATCGAGTAGGGGTGACGCGCGGGTGCGTATTTCACCGGGAATAGAGATATTATGAGCAATACAGATAATCGCTGCCGCCTCGTCCTCATCGTGCCGGATATCGCCGATATCGACAGCCGGGCGCACATTTTGGGCGATGCGCTGCGCGGTGGCGATGTCGGCTCCGTGATCGTGCCACAATACGGCCTGGACGATCATACGTTCCAGAAGCACGCCGAAGTGCTGGTTCCTGTCATCCAGAAAGCGGGCGCGGCAGCGTTGATTGCGGGCGATACACGCGTTGCTGGCCGTGCCAAGGCTGACGGCCTGCATGTGACAGGCAATGCCGCGGAACTGGCGGAGACAGTGGAAAAATTCACACCCAAGCTGATCGTCGGCGGCGGCAATGCCGCCGATCGGCACCATGCACTGGAAATGGGTGAAATTCGCCCAGACTATGTGTTCTTCGGCAAGATCGATGGCGATATCAAGCCGGAAGCGCATCCGAAGAATGTGGCGCTGGCCGAATGGTGGGCCTCGATGATCGAAATTCCCTGCATCGTCATGGGCGGCACGGATCCGGAATCGGTGCTGGCCGTTGCCGAAAGCGGCGCCGAATTCGTCGCCTTGCGGCTGGCCGTGTTTGCGGCGCCCGAACAGGCCCGGGCCATCGTTGCAAGCGTCAATGCGCTTCTTGACGAAAAAGCGCCACGGTTTGAAGCTTAAGACATTTGCATGTTGATCCGTCGTTCTCCATCGCTGCGCCGAATTCCTCTCTTTTTGCTGGGAGTTGCCCTTCTGGCTGCGCCGTCCGGCCTTCGTGCCGACGACGCGCTGCCGGGTGTCAACGATGCTGCGCCTGTTGTCGCGCAAGACGAAAATGACGAGGGTGTGGTTGCCAAGCGCGGCCGCATCACGCCGTTCAATGGGGCTGCGTTGCCGGAGGGCGAAATCCCCGCCTTGCAATCTCCCGAGGAAGCCAAAAAGGCCGATGATGCGGCGAAAAAGGACGATGCGCAAAAGCTTGAGCCTTCTTCCGGTGTCAACGTGCTGGAGCGGATGGGCGCCGAACTGCCGGCCCTGCCGCAGGAAAAGCCGTTCGAGGGCAAGGCCGACGATGCCTATGGCGCCTTCCAGCGCGGCTATTACCTGACGGCGATGGAAATGGCTCTGCCGCGCGCCCAGCTTGGCGATGCGGCGGCGCAGACGTTGGTCGCGGAAATTTTCTCGCAAGGGCTCGGCGTTGCCCGCAACAAAAAGGACGCGGCGTTCTGGTATGGCCAGGCGGCTAACTCCGGCGATCCGGCGGCGATGTTCAAATACGCGCTGCTGTTGATGGAAGGCCGCGATGTGACGCGCGACAAGAAGAGGTCGGAAGAGCTGATGAAGAAGGCGGCCGATCTCGGCAATTCTTCGGCACAGTTCAACTATGGCCAGTTGCTTGTCGCCGACATGCCCGGCGAAAAGGGCCTGAAGGCCGCGTTACCGTATTATGAGAAGTCGGCCGAACAGGGCATTGCCGATGCGCAATATGCGCTGTCGCAGATCTATCTCAATGTCGATGGCATCGATGACAACAAGCGGGCGACGGCACGCGACTGGTTGCTCAGGGCCGCGAAGGCCGGGTTCGATACCGCCCAGCTCGATCTTGCCATCTGGATGGTCGATGGCATCGGCGGCGACCGCAACCTCGAGGAAGGCTTCAAGTGGATGTCGCGCGCCGCCGGAGGCGGCAACGTCGTGGCGCAGAACAAGCTGTCGCATCTCTATATCAATGCGATCGGCACGCGGCCCAACCCGGTCGAGGCTGCGAAATGGTATGTCTTGTCGCGCCGGGCAGGGTTGAAAGACGCTGCTCTTGAGGATTTCTACCTGGGGCTCACGGACGAGCAGCAGAAGGCGGCGCTGAGCGCTGCCAACAAATACCGGTCGTCCTGATCCTGTTTTTGCGCCAAGACTTGAACTTTCGGGGGTTTTGTGGTCTTGAAGCGCCGGATTGGCTGGCCGTAGGGGCGGCTTTCAGTTCTTTAGGGAATGCTCCCCATGAAAATCAATGGTAATGAAATTCGCCCCGGCAGCGTGGTCGAGCACAATGGTGGCCTCTGGGCTGCCGTGAAGTGCAACACCGTCAAGCCCGGCAAGGGTGGCGCTTTCAATCAGGTGGAACTGAAGAACCTGATCGATGGCACCAAGCTCAACGAGCGTTTTCGCTCGTCGGAAACCGTTGAACTGGTCACTCTTGAACTGAAAGACTTCCAGTTCCTCTATGAGCAGGGTGATGCGCTGGTGTTCATGGACAATGAGAGCTATGAACAGCTGGAATTGCAGAAGGATTTTGTCGGCGATCGCGCCACCTTCCTGCAGGACGGCATGATGGTGACGGTGAAGCTTTACGACGAGAAGCCGATCGGTATCTCGCTGCCGGACCAGGTGGTCCTGACGATCGCGGAAGCGGATCCGGTGGTGAAGGGACAGACGGCGGCGTCCTCCTACAAGCCGGCGATCATGGAAAATGGCGTTCGCGTCATGGTTCCGCCGTTCGTCGAGACCGGAGAGCGCATTCTGGTCGATACCAATGAAATTACCTATCTCCGCCGCGCGGACTGATCCGCAGCGGCATATCTGAATTTTTCCGGCCGTTCCTGCGGCCGGTTTTCTGTTTCGAAGGAAAGCCAAAATGGCACGCTCAGCTCTTCTCAATGTCATGGTTCAGGCCGCGTTCAAGGCCGGCAAGTCCCTGGCGCGCGATTTCGGCGAAGTGCAGAACCTGCAGGTCTCGCTGAAAGGCCCAGGCGATTACGTTTCGCAGGCCGACCGCAAGGCGGAAAAGCTGCTCCGCGAAGAGCTTTTGAAGGCTCGCCCGACCTATGGTTTCCTCGGCGAGGAAAGCGAAGAAATCGCCGGCACCGATGGCGCGCATCGCTGGATCGTCGATCCGCTGGATGGAACGACCAATTTCCTGCACGGCATTCCGCATTTCGCCATTTCGGTGGCATTGGAGCGCCAGGGGGAAGTTGTCGCGGCTGTCGTCCTCAATCCGGCGACCGACGAACTTTACACGGCTGAACGTGGCGGCGGAGCCTTCCTCAACGACCGCCGTCTGCGCGTTTCCGCCCGCAAGAACCTCTCGGATGCCGTCATCGGCACCGGCACCCCGCATCTGGGCGTGGCCAATCACGGCACCTATCTGGTCGAGCTGCGCCATGTCATGGGCGAAGTTGCCGGCGTGCGCCGCATGGGAGCCGCTGCGCTTGACCTCGCTTACGTCGCGGCTGGCCGGTTCGATGGTTTCTGGGAACGCGGCCTGATGCCGTGGGATCTGGCCGCGGGCATCCTGTTGATTCGTGAAGCCGGCGGCTGGGTCGCCGATATCGACGGCGGCAACAAGCCGATGGATGATGGCTCGATCGTTGCGGGCAACGAATATATCCGCAAGGCGCTGCACGATGTGCTGCACCGCCCCATTCCGGGCAAGTAAGCCAGCAATAACCTGAGCGGGCGGCTGTTTTCGTCCCGTTGATGTTGCCCGTTGTTCCCTTTCGGCTTGGCGAAAAGTCCGGCCACGGCAACGCGCGTCATTCGTGACGCGCGAAGGCCACTGTAGTGCTTTAAATTTGCAGCCTAATTTTTCCTTAAATCGATTCCGATTTGAGGAATTATGCAGTAGTCTCCGCCCAGCGCCGCCCTACCTGTTGGATAATGGCAAGGCCGCAGCACTGGCAAACCGGAGAGTAGAGCCCCATGGCGAAATTGGAACTGTCGGGATGGGATGCCGGCGGAGATTTGAACGAGGGGTATAATCCCAACAAGCTGTCGAGCCCGATGGTCTTCTTCTGGACCATGGTGATCTTCCTGATCATTGTGGGCTTCCTTGGGGCTATCCTGTTTCGCCAGGCACAGGCGGCTTTTCTCAGCAATCCCGGCTTGAATGGTCTGATTTTCGGCGTTCTCCTGATCGGTATCCTGCTGGTTTTCAATCACGTTTTCAGCCTGCGGCCGGAAGTTCGCTGGTTCAATTCGTTCCGCGCAGCCGGCAGCGCCGAGAAGGTGGGCCGCGATCCGGTGCTTCTGGCGCCGATGCGGGCATTGATCGGCCAGCGCCATTCGATGTCGATCTCGACAACCGCGCTGCGCTCCATCCTCGATTCGATTGCGACCCGGCTGGACGAATCGCGCGATACCTCGCGCTACCTGATCGGGCTTCTGGTCTTCCTCGGCCTGCTCGGGACCTTCTGGGGCCTGCTCGGCACAATCGGTTCGATCAACACCGTCATCCAGTCTCTGGATGCAGGAACAGGAAGTACAGAAGACGTCCTGGCCGCACTGAAGACCGGCCTGTCCGCACCTTTGACCGGCATGGGTACGGCATTTTCGACATCGCTCTTCGGTCTGTCGGGTTCTCTTATCCTTGGCTTTCTCGATCTGCAGGCGGGTAGGGCGCAGAACCGGTTTTATACCGAACTTGAAAACTGGCTGTCCTCCGTGACGGACGTCAGTTCCGATCAGATGGTTGCGCCCGGCAGGCAGACGGCTGCGCCGGTGGACGAACTGCGTCAACTGACCGAGCAACTGGCCCGGCTGAACCAGGATGGCGGCATGAACCAGCGCACGACGGCTGCGATGGCCAGCCTTGCAGAGGGCATTCAAGGGTTGGTCAAGAATATGCGCGGCGAGCAGCAGATGCTGCGCGACTGGATCGAGGCACAGCAGGAGGAAGCCAAGTCGATGCGCAAGACGCTCGACAAGCTCTCGGCCCGCATCGGCCAGGCAGACAGGATCCCGGCGCATCCAGACAGAGCACCGTCCAAGCTTGCCCGCGTTGAAGACGGCGGAGGTAATGACTGATGGCATTGGCGCGTAAGGGCCGCAGCCAGAGGACTGTCGATTACTGGCCTGGTTTTGTCGATGCTTTGTCGACGCTGCTCTTGTCCATCATGTTCCTGCTCTGCGTCTTCGTGCTCGGGCAGTTTCTGCTCAGCCGCGAAATCAGCGGCAAGGATGATGTGCTCAACCGGTTGAACAGCCAGATCAACGAACTAACCCAGCTTCTGGCGCTGGAAAAGGGCGGCAAGCAGGATCTTGAGGATTCACTGGCCAATCTGCAGGCTTCGCTGGCGACGTCCGAGGGCGAGCGCTCGCGGCTGCAGGCGCTGCTGCAACAGGGGGCAGGCAGTTCCGACAGCGCAAACCAGCAGATTGGCGACCTGACGGGCAAGCTCGATGCTGAAAAGCAGGTGAGCACAAGGGCGATGAACCAGATCGACCTGCTGAACCAGCAGATCGCCGCGTTGCGCAGTCAGATCGCTGCCATCGAAGGCGCGCTGCAGGCCTCAGAAGCCAAGGACAATGCCTCGCAGACAAAGATCGCCGATCTCGGCCGCCGCCTGAACGTGGCGCTGGCGCAGCGCGTGCAGGAACTCAACCGTTATCGTTCCGATTTCTTCGGCCGTCTGCGCGAAATCCTCTCCGACCGCGAAAATATCCGTATTGTCGGCGACCGTTTCGTCTTCCAGTCGGAGGTTCTGTTTCCGTCCGGCGGCAATGAGTTGAACCCGGCTGGACAGGAGGAGATGGCCAAGCTTGCCTCAGCGCTGCTTGATCTCGCCAAGGAAATTCCCTCCGAGATCAACTGGGTGCTTCGCGTCGATGGCCATACCGACAATGTGCCGCTGTCCGGCTCCGGGCGCTATGCCGACAACTGGGAGCTTTCCTCGGCGCGCGCGACATCGGTCGTCAAATTCCTGATTTCCAAGGGTGTTCCGGCCGATCGGCTGGTTGCTGCGGGCTTTGGCGAGTTTCAGCCGATTGCCGAGGGCGACACGCCCGAAGCTCGGTCACAGAACCGCCGTATCGAGTTGAAGCTCACCGAGAAGTAGCGGATGCCGCCGCGGTTTGGCGCGGCGGTCCATCATTCTTTGCCATGGATTTTCCGGTCGTGTTCCCGTTGCCCTGACGTTTACGTGTGCGTAATGTCCGGTAAGGGTGAAGTTGCAGGAGGATACCGATGGATTGCGATGTGCTGGTGATCGGGGCGGGGCTTGCCGGTCTGGTGACCGCCGTGGAGGCTGCCGATCGCGGGCTGCGCGTCATCGTTCTTGATCAGGAAGGCGAACAGAATCTCGGCGGGCAGGCGTTCTGGTCGCTCGGGGGCCTTCTGTTTATCGACAGCCCGGAGCAGCGCCGCATGCGCATCCACGACGCGCTCGATCTGGCGCGGCAGGACTGGATGGGATCGGCGCAGTTCGACCGCCCCGAAGACTATTGGCCGCGCCGCTGGGCGGAGGCCTATCTCGATTTTGCAGCGAACGAAAAACGGTCCTGGCTGCACAGTCAGGGCATGCGCTGGTTCCCGGTGGTCGGCTGGGCCGAGCGCGGCGGAGGATTGGCCAATGGTCACGGAAATTCGGTGCCGCGCTTCCATGTGACCTGGGGGACTGGTCCGGGCGTTCTGGCGCCGTTCATCGCCCGGGCACGGGCATTGGAGGCGCGGGGCCGCATTCGCTTTCGCTTCCGTCATCAGGTCGATGAATTGATCATGAGCAATGGCACTGTCACCGGTGCGCGCGGTTCAGTGTTGAGAAATGACGGCGTGCCGCGCGGCCAGCGCAGTTCGCGCGAGGTGGTTGACGAGTTCTGGTTCGAGGCTGGCGCCGTCGTCGTCTCGTCCGGCGGCATCGGCGGCAATCACGATATGGTTCGCCGCCAATGGCCGGTCGATCGGTTGGGTCCGCCGCCGAGCTTCATGGTCAGCGGCGTGCCGGATTATGTCGATGGGCGGATGATCGAAATTGCCGAGCATGCGCGCGGATCGGTGATCAACAAGGACCGCATGTGGCACTACACCGAGGGCTTGAAAAACTTTGATCCGGTCTGGTCGAACCACGGCATTCGCATCCTGCCCGGGCCATCCTCGTTCTGGTGCGATGCCGATGGCAACCGGTTTGCAGCGCCCGCCATGCCGGGCTTCGATACGCTCGGCACACTGAAAGCCATCCGCAGGACCGGGGCCGACTATAGCTGGTTTATCCTGACCAAGGCGATCATCAAGAAGGAGTTCGCGCTATCCGGTTCCGAGCAAAACCCGGATCTGACCAACAAGGATATTCCGCTGCTCCTGAAAAGGCTCGGCAAGAATCCGCCGAACCCCGTGCAGGCTTTCATGGACAAGGGCGAGGATTTTATTGTTCGCGACAGGCTGGAGGATCTGGTCGAGGCGATGAATGCCCTGAGCGGCGAGGGGCGGCTGTCGCTGGACCATCTGCGCGGCCAGATTGAAGCGCGCGACCGGGAGATTGATAACACCTTCTCCAAGGACGCGCAGATTACCGCCATCCGGGGTGCGCGCAACTATCTCGGCGACAGGCTGATGCGGACTGCCAAACCGCACCGGCTGCTCGATCCCAAGGCCGGGCCGCTGATCGCCGTGCGGCTGAATATCCTGACGCGGAAAACGCTGGGTGGCCTGCAGACGGACCTGAATGGCCGGGTGCTGGAGCTGTCGGGTGAACCGGTTCCGGGGTTCTATGCTGCCGGTGAAGTCGCCGGTTTCGGCGGCGGCGGCATGCATGGCTATAATGCGCTGGAAGGCACGTTTCTTGGCGGCTGCCTGTTTTCTGGCCGCATCGCCGGACGCAGCGTCGGCGTCTAAGCGGACGCGGGAAATGCTCCCCGGATTGACCGGGGAGCGGAACAGCATCAATCCAGCTGGACGTTGGCGTCCTTGACGACCGGACCCCATTTCGCCAGTTCCGCCGTTACATGGGTGGCGAGTTCTTCCGGCGTCGAGGCAACGATCGTGGCGCTGAACTCTTTCATCTTCTCGGCCACTGTCGGGTCGGCCAGAGCTTTCTTTGCCGCAGCATTCAGCCGGTCGATGGCTTCCTTCGGCGTCCCTGCCGGAGCAAACAGAGCGTTCCACGTATAGGTCTCATAGCCGGGGATGGTCTCGGCGATCGTCGGCACGTCCGGGAAGGACGGCGCGCGCTCCTTGGTGGTGACGGCCAGCGCCCGCAGGGTGCCGGACTTGATATGGCCGGAGGAGGACGGCAGATTATCGAACATGATCGGCACCTGATTGCCGATGACGTCATTCAACGCCGGGCCTGATCCCTTGTAGGGAACATGTTGCATGCTGACATCGGCCATCTTCTTGAACAATTCGCCGGAGAGATGCAGCGGCGTGCCGTTGCCGGACGAGGCATAGGAATATTGCTCCGGGGCTGCCTTCAGCAGAGCGACGAGTTCCGCAACATTCTTGGCGGGGAGTTCCGGATTGACCACCAACACGTTGGGGACCAGCACCAGCAGCGAGACAGGGGCGAAATCCTTTTCCGGATCATAAGGCTTGGTCTTCAGGATCAACGGGTTGAGCGCGTGGGTCGCGACCGTTCCCATCAGGATCGTGTAACCATCGGCCTCGGCGCGTGCCACCCGGTCGGCGCCGAGATTGCCGCCGGCGCCTGCGACGTTCTCAACCACGACCTGCTGGCCAAGATCGTCAGCCATTTTCTGACCGATGATGCGAGCGACCACGTCGGTCGAGCCGCCGGCTGCAAAGGGTACCACGAGGGTTACCGGACGATCGGGGAATTCCTGTGCTTGCGCCGCAGTGCCAAGCGCAAGCGCCGATGCCGCCACCATTGCAAGGCCAAGCGCCGTCCGCCGCTTCAACAAAGACAAAGCCATTCAAATCTCCTCCCAAAGACGTTGCTGTCCGCAAAACGGCTCAAACCGTTTCTGCCTCCAACAATAGCGCTGGAGACCTGCAGGGCAACCTTGGGGATGAGATTAACCGTTAAGCGTGTCAGCCGAGCGTCACGACATTGCTGGCTTCCGGCGCATCATAGTCGAACTGCAGCCGGGCAAGCTTGGCATAAAGGCCGCCTTGGCGGACGAGGGAAGCGTGCGTGCCTTCTTCGACGATCTTGCCCTGATCCATGACCAGGATGCGGTCAGCCTTGAGTACCGTCGCCAGCCGGTGGGCGATGACCAGCGTGGTGCGTTCACGCATCAGCCCGTCCAGCGCTTTCTGGACGAGGGTTTCGCTCTCGGCATCGAGTGCAGAGGTTGCCTCGTCGAGGAGAAGTACCGGTGCGTTCTTGAGGATGGCGCGGGCAATGGCAATGCGCTGCCGCTGGCCGCCCGAGAGCGTAATGCCACGTTCGCCAACCTGCGTGTCGTAGCCCTGATCGAGCCGGGCGATGAATTCGTCGGCCTGCGCGGCGACGGCCGCCGCCTTCACCAGATCGCGCGATGCCGATGGCATGCCGAAGGCGATGTTATCGTGGATCGAGGCGGCAAAGATCGTCACGTCCTGCGGCACGATGGCGATGCGATGGCGCAGCGCCTCCGGATCGACGGCACGGATATCGGCGCCATCGACGCTGATCGCGCCTTTCACCGGATCATAGAACCTCAGAAGCAGGGAGAAAACGGTACTTTTACCTGCACCCGACGGGCCGACGATCGCAACCGTCTCGCCCGGCTTGACCGCAAAGCTCAGGCCCTTGACGCTCTTGTAGCCCGGGCGTGAGGGGTAAGCGAAATGCACGTCGTCAAAGCTTACGGCACCCTGTGCCGGTTCCGGCATGACAAGCGGATCGGCTGGCGCGATAATCTCAGGCTGCTCAGCCAGCAGTTCGCTCAGGCGCTCGGCGGCGCCCGCCGCCTGGGAAAGTTCACCCCAGACTTCCGAAAGTGCGCCGAGGCTACCGGCAGCAAAGACCGAGTAGAGCAGGAACTGGCCGAGCGTGCCGGCCGAAAGCGTGCCGGACAAGACGTCCTGCGCGCCGAACCATAGGACGGCAACGACGCTGCCGAAGATCATGGTGATGGCAAAGGCGGTGAGGATGGAGCGGGCCCTGATGGCGGAGCGCGCGGCCTCATAGGCGCCTTCGACGGCGCTGCCGTACCGAGCCTGAGCTGCAGCCTCGCCATTGAAGGCCTGGACGGTGCGGGCGGCGGAAATCGCTTCACCGGCATAAGCCGATGCCGCGGCCAGCGTATCCTGCGCTTCGCGCGAGCGGCGCCGGACGGAGCGACCGAATCCGACCAGCGGAAAGACGATGACGGGGATCGCGGCAATCACCAGGCTCGACAGTTTCGGGCTGGTATAGACCATCATGCCGATGGCCCCGAGACACAGGATGATATTGCGCAGCGCAACGGACGCAGTCGCACCGACGGCAGACTTGATCTGCGTCGTGTCGGCGGTCAGCCGCGAAACGATTTCGCCGGACTGGTTGACGTCGAAGAAGGAGGGGGAAAGCCGGGTGATATGATCGAACACATCGCGGCGCAGATCGGACACGATGCGCTCGCCGAGTGTGATGACGAAATAATAACGGCAGGCACTCGCCAAGGCCAGGATGATCGCCAGGATCATCAGCATCGAGAAGTAGGTGTTGATGAAGCCGGAATCGGAATTGGAGAACCCGTGGTCGATCATCCGGCGCACGGCCATCGGCAGCGTCAAGGTCGTCACGGCAGCGGCGACCAGTGAAATACCGGCTCCTATGACGAGATTGCGATAGCGCTGGATATACGGCAGCAGCTTGACCAGCGGGCGGACTGACTTTCGTCCCGCCGGTTGAACGACCTCATTCGACACATGACCTCCAATACCGGAAGAAGCTGCAAAACTCGTACGAGTCTTCTCCGGCGGTACTTGTTATCCTAATGACCATCATGTATAGGCACGGCATCAAATTGGGAAGCCGTGGTCCCTTCAGTGGTCTGCGGCTTCATTTACGTGTTCGGTCCCCATGCCGCAATGGCCCGCAAATGGCTTGCGACAATTGGACCCTGGAACTTGCAGGAAGATTGTTATGAAGGCTGATATCCATCCCGCTTACCACATGATCAAAGTCGTCATGACGGACGGCACGTCCTACGAAACCCGCTCGACCTGGGGTTCGGAAGGCCAGACCATGAACCTCGAAATCGACCCGAAGTCGCATCCGGCATGGACCGGCGGCAATCAGCAGATGCTGGACCGCGGCGGCCGCGTTTCCAAGTTCAAGAAGCGCTTCGAAGGCCTCGGCCTCTAAGCCTTTCCTGCTGGAAGACAGTTTCGAGAAGGCCCGGTTCGTCCGGGCTTTTTTGCGTTGCGGATCGTGCGATCTTTCGCACTTTTCAAAATGCCTTGCCGAATGCCTCCTTGTAGGCGGCAGGCGTGGTGGACAGATGCTTGCGGAAGTGATGGCGCAATGTCGCGGTCGTTCCGAAGCCGGCGATCTCTGCCACCGTTTCGATAGATGCTTGCGAAGTCTCCAGCAGGTCACGGGCGCGTGACAGGCGCTCGGCGAGAAGCCACCGCGCCGGCGTCAGGCCTGTGGCGGCTTCAAAGCGCCGCAAAAAGGTGCGCGTGCTCATGCCGGCTCGCGCAGCCAGGACCTCGACGGAATGGTCGCCACCCAGATGGGCGCGCATGTGGTCGAGCAGCGGCCCGAGCCGGCTGCTCTCGTGTGGCTTGGGAACCGCTTGTGCAATGAACTGCGCCTGTCCGCCATCGCGGTGGGGAGGAACGACCAGCCGCCGCGCGACCATGTTGGCGGCCGCCGTGCCGAAGTCACGGCGGATGAGGTGCAGGCAGAGATCCAGACCCGCGGCGCTGCCCGCCGATGTCAAAACACTTCCTTCATCGACGTAAAGTACATCGGGCGTGACCAGAATGTCAGGATATCGCTGCTTCAGGATATCCGTGTAGCGCCAGTGTGTCGTTGCGTGTTTGCCGGACAGAAGCCCGGCAGCGGCAAGGACGAAGACGCCGGAGCAGATCGACAGTATGCGGGCACCGCGATCGTGCGCATTCCTCAGTGCGCCACAGAGGCTGGAAGGCACTGGCGTCTCGACTCCGCGCCAACCCGGCACGATGATCGTGCCGGCCTGTGACAGAAGCTCCAGCCCGCCATCGACGACAAACCGCACGCCCCCTGTTGCGCGCATTTCGCCATCGTCGATCCCGGCAACGGCAAAGCGATACCAGTCAGGCCCCATCTCGGGTCTTGAAAGGCCGAAAACCTCTACCGCAACGCCGAATTCGAACGTGCACAGGCCATCATAGGCGATTGCAACGACGAGGGGATTGCGGTTGGGCGAGGCTGGAGATGTATTTGGCATGATCTTGATGATATATGGCGATAATGCCATCTGCAACTCCGGGCGGATATGATCTAGGAATTTCTCCATCATGACAACGGAGATCAAAATGAGTTTCGTAACCGACTATCCCGCTGCATCCTCTAGTGCCGCCATTGATCATTTTCTGAAGCGGCTTTCGGTGGAGACCGATTGTGCCGATGTGGCATCGGCCTTGATGTCCGGCGAGCAGGACTTTGTCCTTCTTCACGCCGTCGGCTCGACTGATGCCTACGCGCGCCGGCATGTTCCAGGCGCGCTGCATCTGCCGCACCGGGAAATATCGCATGAACGCATGGCGGAGTGGCCGGAGGATACGCTGTTCGTTGCCTATTGTGCCGGCCCGCATTGCAACGGCGCGGATCAGGCTGCGCTCAAGCTTGCGCGCCTCGGGCGGCCGGTGAAGATTATGATCGGTGGCATCACCGGATGGGACGATGAAGGATTACCCTTTGCGTCAGGCTCTGAACCGGGCATCCTTCGCAAGCCAGCAGCGTGATCGCAGCCGGTCAAAAAAACAATAGTATTGACTAATCAATTAGTGTTTGCTATTTGATTTTCCATGATCGAAGCCACTGATATCACCACTGTCCTGCGAACACTGGCCGACCCGACGCGGCGCGCTGTTTTTGAGCGCGTCGCAGGTGCTGACGAGATAACCGTGGTGGAGCTGACGCGCGGCAGCGGCGTGACTCAAGGTGCGATCTCGCAGCATCTCAAGTCATTGAAGCTGGCGGGCCTGGTCGTCGAGCGGCCGGAAGGCCGCAATGTCTACTACCGCGCCAGGCCGGAAGGCCTTGAGCCCCTGGCCGACTGGATGGGCCACTATGGTGCGTTCTGGCGTGACCGCTTTGCCAATCTCAGAACCCTGCTTAAGGAGATCGATCCATGAATGACGCTGTATTGAAGGCTGAAACGCAGGATATCGTGCTTGAGGAGGTGTTTCCGCATGCGCCCGAGACGATCTGGAAAGCCCTGACAACGGGCGACCTGATTGCCCGGTGGATGATGGCCCCAACCGGGTTCGAGGCGGTCGAGGGTACGTATTTTACGTTCAAGACGACACCGGCGGGGGAGTGGGACGGGATCATTCGTTGCCAGGTGTTGCAGGTGATCCCCAGCCAGCGTCTGGCCTATGCCTGGAAGGGCGGGCACGCGGGTAATGCCGGTTATGGCTCGCCGCTTGATACCGTTGTGACTTGGATGCTGACCAAAGTCGAAGGTGGCACACGTATCCGGCTTGTCCATTCGGGCTTCGTGCTGCCGAGGAATGACACGGCCTATCAGAACATGAGCAATGGTTGGAAAAAAGTCGTGCGCAACCTGGATGCGGTGGTGGCCGAACAGGATGGGACGACGTCCCTGCATTGACGATGCCTACAGCAGATCTGACTGCCGAAGCTGTCCGACGACTGTGAGTGGCGGCTCGTCGCGGGAGGCGGGGCTCTTTTTGCGTCGCTGCTGAAATCATAACACCGCTTGCCGAACGACGCTTGGGGCGCTGCCCGCAAGCAGCGCCGGCGAACCCGTGCGCAAACAATATTCGCTTTCAACAGCATCTTGAGGAGAAGAGAGATGAGCAAGGCTTTCAAGGGTGGATGTGCCTGCGGCGCGATCCGTTATGAAATCTCCGCAGAACCGATTTTCATGAACGAGTGCCAGTGCCGGGATTGCCAGCATCGAAGTGGCACGGGGCATGGCTCTTACCTGACATTTGCTGACCGCAAGGACGTCAGGCTTGAAGGGGAGGCGAGAGAGTGGGAGGTCACTGGTGATAGCGGCGGGATCAAGCGGCACGCCTTTTGCCCGGCTTGCGGGTCGCCGGTCTATCTGACCTTCGCAGCCATGCCGGATTTCTTCACGGTGCATGCGGCAAGCCTGGACGATCCCGGCCGGTTCAAGCCGCAAGCCGTGACTTACCATGTGCGTGGCTACGGCTGGGACCATCTCGATCCGAACCTGCCGAAATTCGACAGGATGCCGCCTGCATAGGGATAACGCGTCCGCTTTGCACTGGAAGCGTCAATGGCGCTTCCCTCACGGCGCAACCGCCGCTAGAGTTCCCACCGGCGTCACTGTGCTGACGGGGATGGGATAAGCATGAAGATCATAATTGCGGAGTTCGCTGCTGCGGCCTTCGTTCTGTTTGCCCGCGCGATAACCGCGGTTCGCGCCATCTGGCCGGAGCATGGATTGCCGTCGCGGCCTTGCGTCTATTTTGCCAATCATTCCAGCCATGGCGATTTCGTGCTGGTCTGGGCGGTGCTGCCACCAAGGCTACGCAAGCTGGCGCGGCCGGTGGCGGGCGCCGAGTATTGGCTCAAATCCAAGATCAGTACCTTCATCGGCCGCGACGTCTTCAACGCGGTACTGATCGAGCGTGAGCGGGAGAAGCGGACGCAGGATCCGATCGCGTTGATGACGTCTGCGATCGATGATGGCTCGTCGCTGATCCTCTTTCCGGAGGGCACGCGCAACCTGACGGATGCGCGGCTATTGCCTTTCAAGAGCGGGCTTTTCCATCTCGTTTCGGCTCGGCCTGACGTCGAACTCGTGCCCGTGTGGATCAACAATCTCAATCGCGTCATGCCGAAGGGCGAGATCGTGCCGATCCCCCTGATCTGCACCGTCACCTTCGGCGACGCAATGCGGATTATGGTGAACGAGGACAAGGACGCCTTCCTCGAACGCATGCAGTCGGCCCTTCTGGCCCTGGCTCCAAAACCACTGGGAACCGGCGAATGAACACGGCAAGCTCCGACCTTCTGACTTTGGTTCTCGGTATTTTCGGCGTGCTGATTTTCGCCTCGACAATTGGCTACGTGTTGCAACAGCGCTTTTCCGCCAATGGGCCGAATGCGGCGGTAGAGAACCTCAATGCCCGTATCAAGGCCTGGTGGGTGATGGTCATCCTGATCGGCATCGCCTTCATCGCAGGGCGCGTCGGCGTTCTGATACTCTTCGCGTTCTGCTCCTTTGCCGCCTTGCGGGAGTTCATCACCCTGATCAACACCCGGCGTGCCGATCACTGGGCGCTGGCTTCGGCCTTCTTTATCGTTCTGCCGATCCAGTATTACCTTCTTTGGACAAAGCAGTACGGCATCTTCGCGATCTTCATTCCGGTCTATGCTTTTCTGTTAATGCCGATCATTTCCGTGCTCAGGGGCGACACCGAGCGTTTCCTCCTTCGCATTGCAGAGGTGCAATGGGCATTGATGATCTGTGTCTTCTGCGTGTCGCACGTGCCAGCGCTGCTCACCCTCTCTATCCCCGGCTATGAGGGGCGCAATGTGCTTCTGATCGCCTTTCTGGTGATCGTCGTGCAGTTGAGCGATGTGCTGCAATATGTCTGGGGCAAGCTGTTCGGACGCACCAAGATCGCGCCGAACCTGTCGCCGTCGAAGACGGTTGAGGGGTTTGTCGGTGGCGTGATCAGCGCTACGCTGATCGGTGCATCGCTATCGTGGATCACACCGTTTACGCCGTTCCAGGCGGGCGTTCTGGCCTTTATCATCACCCTCATGGGTTTCTTCGGCGGGCTGGTCATGTCAGCGATCAAACGCGATCGTGGCGTCAAGGACTGGGGCAATCTGATCGAAGGTCATGGCGGGTTGATTGACCGGCTGGATTCCGTGGTCTTCTCGGCACCGATCTTCTTCCACATCGTGCGTTATTGGTGGTCGCTGTCGTGACGGCAACGCTCAGGCGATTGGCAGGCAGCGGCGCGGTGCATGTCCTGTTCGCCTTTTTGGCCATGGGCGGCTGGGCTGTATTTGCCAATCGCGGCCATGCCATGCCGCAACCGCTCTATTCGGGATTTCTGCAGGGGGCCGTGTCTGCCTGCCTGACATTGTTTCTGAAATCCGTGATCGACACCCTATCCAGACGCTTTCTCGGTATGGCGAGGTTTTGGGCGCCACCACTGATCGCCTGTCTGGGCTCGGCAAGTTTGCTCACCGCGCTGCACGCTCTGATCGGCACGCCCGAAATCGCCAGCACTATCGCGGTGCCGCTGCTGGTGTCGACCACTTACGCGGCGATCTACAATTACTCGATTTCCAGAAGAAGAGGTGCGGGATCATGACGGAGACAGGCGACCGGAGGCCCCTGGCAAGCCGCAATACGCAATGGGCCGGCGCTATTGCGCGGTGGCTGGCGGCACGCGCCATCACGCCGAACCAGATCTCACAAGCGAGTATGCTGGCGGCAGCGCTGGCCGGTGGCGCATTTGTGCTGGCGGGGCAAAACACCGGCGGGTTGCGGATCGCCTGCCTGCTGCTGGCGATCCTGTTTTGCCAGTTGCGCCTGCTCTGCAATCTGTTCGACGGCATGGTCGCCGTGGAGGGTGGCAAGGGCGCGCCGGATGGGCCGTTCTGGAATGAGTTTCCCGATCGGGTCGCCGACCTTTTGATCTTTGCCAGCGTCGGCTATGGCATCGGCATGCCGGGCCTTGGCTGGGCGGCGGGTGCCTTTGCCGTCTCGACAGCTTACGTCCGGGAACTCGGCCGAGCCACCGGGCAACCGAGCGACTTCTCCGGCCCGATGGCCAAGCAGCATCGGATGGCCGCCATCACGGCGGCGGCAGCCATCTCCATCCTGGAGCCGCTGTGGGACGGCCACAATCAGGTGCTGATGGTGGCGCTGTGGGTTGTTGCGGCGGGAGCAGCGTTGACCGCAATTCGCCGGGGCCGGACATTGGTGCTTCGCCTGAAACAGGCCGGGAACCGATAGTTTCGAGGGCATTGGCACAACAACAAAAAGCCCGGCTCTATGGGCCGGGTTTGTCATGTCAGGCTATCTGCTTGGCGCCGATCAGTTGGTGCCAAAGGCGGTCTGCAGTAGGTTGAGCTGGGCCTTGACGCCGTTCTGGTTGTCCGGAAGGAAGTTCTGGGCTTCCTGCGGCCGGTAGATTTCGCGGTCGAGTAGGGCGACGCGGTTTTGCAGGCGCAGCGAACGGTCGATCAGATCGCGAAAGCCTTCCGGCAGGTCGTTCCAGCCGGGTGCGGTGCGGTCAACGTTGAAGCTGTCGAGGCGGACCTTGTTCTTTTCCGACAGGACCTGTTCGCGGTTCATCTCGCCATTGTTGACGGCGCGCTGCAGCAGAAGCCAGGAAGCCATCTGCATCAGGCGAGTGGTCAGGCGCATCGACTCTGCGGCGTAGAGCACGGATGCCATGCGCGGCAGCACCTTGGAGGCGGTGCGGCCGGGACCGTCGAGATAGCTTGCCGTTTCTTCAACCAGGCCCATGCCTTCCGAGTACAGCACTTTGAACTGCGCCGAAGAAGCGGCGTGACCGGCAAAGCTCACTGTATTCAATCCACGTTCGGACATGGTCGGATTCCCTGGTTAAACGCATCGACTTGGGCAGGTAACGAACGGGTTAACAAAAAGTTTCCTGCCGTCCATCTGATAGCTTGAACATGATCCCATAGCGCATTCCGCGCAAGTCTATTCTTAAGAAAGGGTTAATCTCCACAATTCTCTGCAAATTGTGGAAAAAAAGACAAAAAAAGAGCCGCGATAAAGCGGCTCTCAAGGTAAAACAGGGAGAAAAATCAGACCATTCGCCGATGGTGAAATGTCTGAGTCCAGAGCGATCCGGATGCCTCAGTAATACCTTATAATGCTTAATGATGCGTTTCGGCGGCCAAAGCCGTGGCGAAATGTTGCCATTGTTTTCAATGGCCGGCCGTCGCGATCGTCCTTCGAAAGTTAAGAATATTAACGGAAGAAGCTTTCGGCTGCCGATTTGCTGGCCGACTTTCTTGCCCGTTCGGCTTCTAGCCGCTCGATTTCCTGTTTCAGCACATCAATGCGCAGGGAAAGCTCGTCGGCCGACAGCAACGCGAGATCGGCGCCGATCTCATGGGCGGGCTGCTTCTTCGGGCGGTCATCGTCAAACAGGCTCATTGCGGTTTCCTTTCCAGCCCTTCTTCACCATTCGGCTCCTCCTCGAAGGGAGCAGCTCGCGGCGACAGTTGCAGGCTCTCGGGTGTTGTCAGCGTGCCGGGATTGATTGTCGAGTAGGAGTCGCGCTCGGCCGCTGGAACGGCCGCACGCATGCGGCTGCGGAAGATCGCGTAAGCGGTGATCAGGACATGGGCGCAGGCGGTGATCATGAACAGGCCATAGGGTCCGGTGACGGTCATGATCGGGCCGCCAATGGTCGGGCCGATGATCGTGCCGATACCGTAGAGCAACAGCAGTCCGCCAGAGATCTTGACGAAATCCTCGGGCGTCGCGAAGTCGTTGGCGTGCGAAACGGCGATTGGATAAAGGGCGTTGGCCGTCGCGCCATAGATGCCGACAAGCGTGATCAGCATGATCACATGCGTGGGCTCGATCAGGAAAATCAGCGTGCCGGCAACGGCGGCAACGGCGGCGAGGGCTGCGAGCACATAACGGCGGTCGATCATGTCGGAAAGGCGGCCGGCAGGAAACTGCATGACCGCACCGGCAAAGATCGTCGTACTCATCATCAACGCGACATTGCTGTCCGTCAGCCCGACCTGGCGGCCGAAGACGGCGCCGAGCGTACCATAAGCACCGTTGGCGATGCCGACCAGCAGGATGCCGAGGAAGGAGATCGGCGAATTGCGGTAGAGGCCGCGCAGGTCAAGGCTCACCTGTTTCAGCGGCTGCGGCGAGGCGGCGGTCGACAACAGTGTCGGCAGCATGGCCAGGCAATAGACGATGCCGCAAATCATGAAGAATGTCGTCGTCCCGGTGTTGCCGAACGGGATCATCAGCTGGCCACCGACAACGCCCATCAGCGTGATGGCGATATAGAGCGAGAAGATTGCGCCACGGCTTTCATTGGTGGCGCGTTCGTTCAGCCAGCTTTCGATGATCATCGAGGTGCCGGCGGTGGAGAAACCGGTGAAAGCGCGTAAGACCACCCACCAGATCGGATCGACGAGCAGGCCGGTCAGAAGGGCGATGATGGCGAGCAGTGCCGCAAAGCCGCTGAAGGCGCGGACATGGCCAGCGCGTTTGACGATGGTCGGGGCGAGCAAGCAGCCGAGCACGAAGCCGCTGGCCCAGGAGGTGCCAAGCAGACCAAGCAATGTCGTCGAATAACCTTCAGTCGTGCCGCGCACAGGCAAAAGCAGGCTGTGCAGGCCGTTTCCGAGAAAGAGAAACAGCGTTCCAAGCAGGAGCGCGGCGACGGGAAGAAGGTTTTTTCGCATGTGAATTCCGCTGGTTCCGGGCTGCACCGAAAGGTAGGGCCATGCCGCCACAATTGCCAGCCGGAATTTCTTATTGAGTGAAACTGCAAAAGACGCTCTAACCCAGATCGCGCGCAAAAGTGACGCGCGTGTGACGGACAGGAAGCGCCCTAAGCTCTTTTCAACAAATGAGAAAACAATGTCCAAAGCGTTAACGGTCCTGCTGCTTTTGGCGATGCTGATCCAGGTGCTGAAACCGCTCAACTTGCCGGGGCTGCGCCATCGGCGCGATTTCTGGAAGATCGCCGTGTTTGCTATCGCGGTGATGATGGTGACGGTGTTGATCCGGCCTTAGGCGCGCGAAAAAACTTTGACTTGAACCGGTCCTCATCAGCCTTGCCGTTTTCGAAACAAGCGTTAAGTCCTGCTCATTAAGGATCAATCGGTCATTTGATCTGCTTTGCAGTCCGCGACGTGAAAGGGCTTGGCAACCATGAGCCTTGGGCTAAGTGAATCCCGAAACGGCGAAGACGGCTTCGCGTTTCTGGGGAATGGCGGCGAGATGGGTGCGCTCATCCGAGACCGCGACTGGGCTTTAACCCCTCTCGGCCCCGTCAGTGAATGGCCAGGCTGTCTGAAGACTGCCACGTCTCTTTTGCTGCAATCGCCTGTGCCCATCGTCATGTTGTGGGGAGAGCAGGGGGTGATGATCTATAATGATGCCTATTCGGTTTTTGCCGGTAAGCGGCATCCGCACCTTCTAGGCTCGAATGTGCGCGAAGGCTGGGCGGAGGTCGCCGACTTCAACGACAATGTCATGAAAGTCGGGCTTGCCGGCGGAACGCTTGCCTATCGCGATCAGGAGCTGACACTGCATCGCAAGGGCTATCCGGAGCAGGTCTGGATGGACCTCGACTATTCGCCGGTGCTTGATGAAAGCGGAAAGCCTGCAGGTGTGATTGCGATCGTCGTGGAAACCACCGAACGTGTTCTTGCGGACCGGCGCAACGCGGCCGAGCATGAGCGGCTTCAGCAATTGTTCGAGCAGGCGCCGTCCTTCATGGCCATGCTGCAAGGGTCGCAGCATCGTTTCGAGCTCGTCAACCCGGAATATCGCAAACTGATCGGCGAGCGCGATGTTCTGGGAAAGCCGGTCGGCGAGGCGCTCCCGGAGATCACCAGCCAAGGTTTCGTCGAACTGCTGGACAAGGTTTTCGAGACCGGCCAGGCTGTCAACCGCACCGCCGAAAAGGTACTCTTGCAAAAGCCGGGCGAAGGTGTCGAGGAACGATATCTCGATTTCGTTTATCAGCCGATCAAGAATGATGATGGCGATGTGACTCATATCTTCGTCCAGGGATCGGACGTGACGCTGCGTGTACGGGCGGAAAATCACCAGAGGCTTCTGGTGAACGAACTGAACCACCGTGTGAAAAACACCCTCGCATCCGTGCAATCGATTGCCACGCAAACGCTACGCGGCGCAAACTCCGTGGAGGAGGCAAGCGGTGCCATCAGTGCGCGTATTCTGGCGTTGTCAGCTGCACACAATATCCTGACCAATGAGAATTGGGATGGCGCCGACCTTGCGGTGATCGTGACGTCTTCGCTGGAAGCCTTCGATGGCCTTGACGGGAACCGCTTCCGGATCCGCGGCCCTCACGTCCGATTGGGTCCCCGCGCGGCGCTGTCGATGTCGCTTGCTCTGCACGAACTGGCAACCAATGCCGTCAAGTACGGCGCGCTTTCCAATGAGGCGGGGTTTGTGACAATCGACTGGTCGGTGATCAGGAAGGCAGATAGCAGCGCCTTCACGCTGAGGTGGTGCGAGACTGGTGGACCGCCCATGCCAGCGTCGGACCGCAAGGGCTTTGGGTCACGGCTGATCTTGCGGGTGCTGCCGATGGAACTTGGGGGTACTGCCCAGGTCAACTACGGCCCCGATGGGCTGATCTTCACGCTGGAAACGACGATGCAAGCCATCGAGGAAAGTGTTCCCGGTGATTGAACAGGCTAAAAAACGCGTTCTTCTCGTGGAGGATGAAGCCCTTGTTGCAATGCTTGTGGAAGATTATCTGACTGATCTCGGTTTTGACGTCGTTGGCCCCGCGATGCGGTTGGAGCCGGGACTACTATTGGCCCAGACGGCGGATATCGACTTTGCCGTCCTCGACATCAATCTCGCCGGAAAGCAATCCTTTCCCATTGCCGAAATTCTGCGCCAGCGCGGGATTTTGTTCCTCTTCGCCAGTGGCTATGGGACTGCGGGGCTGGCGGAGGGCTTCGAGCAGGTCCGGGTGCTGCAAAAGCCTTTCGATCGCAACGATCTGGAAAAGGCGATGCAGCAAGTGGTGCCGTAAGGTTTCTCAGATTTATGATCCTGCTGATCGTGGCGACTGGGCCGATCCGCCCTAGAGAAGAATGGAGCCCGTCATGACCGGGGCGCATTGCCCCGCTATCCGGACGCTCTCAATTTGCCCCTTCGATTTTACAGCAGTGACGCCGATCACGCTTCTGCGGCCCATCTTGACGCCTTGTTCGATGGTGATCTCAACGGTGGCCTCCATGTCCGGCAGCAGCGAGGTCAATAACGCACCAAGCGCACCCGAGGCGCTGCCGGTCGCCGGGTCTTCGATGACATTGTCGAGAGGGGCAAACATGCGGGCGCGCAGGGCCCACGGATTTTCCGGCTGTCGGGTGTAGAGAAACAGGGCAAACTGATCGTCTTCCGGCGAATACTGCCGCCCGGCTTCGGCAAAGGCTGCGGTGTTGGGGCAGGCGTTGCCAAGCGCGTCGAGATCAGCCAGTTCGGCGACCGCGAAAGGCAGGCCGACGGAGGCAATGACGGGGGCGTGAGTGGTAAGCGATATCGACTGGGCACCGATCGAGGCGCAGCGGGCGATGGTTTCGCTATCGACCTGCGGCCCAAGCGACAGCGGCTGCGGTGCGAAAATGCCCGCGCCAATCACGTGTCCCTCAACATCGCGCGTCAATGCCGCCTCGACAATTCCGGCTTTCTCCTCGAACCGGAGCACATCGCCGGCTGGTCTGCCGAATATTCCGTCCTGTCGGCCAAGAACGAAGGCCGTGCCGACATTGGGATGACCGGCAAACGGAATTTCCATGGTCGGCGTGAAGATCCTCACATGCGCCGTATTGGCGGGGTCTTCTGGCGGCAGCACAAAGGTGACTTCAGAATAGCGAAATTCGGCGGCGATGTTCTGCATCTGCGCGTCCGTGAGGCCGCGTGCGTCGGGAATGACGGCTTGCTGGTTGCCGGAAAACCGTTCGCTGGTGAAGACATCGACGGTGACATAGGCAACGCTGTTCATGATGATTTTTCCCTTCGCTACGTGGAGCCGTATGTCAGGGATAACGTGCGCCGGAGATCATGCGAACAAGGTTCTTGTCACCCTGACAATCGAAAGCATGTCGTGGGTTCTTTGTCATAGAAAAAGCCCGGCCGCTTGCGCGAACCGGGCTTCTCCCCCTCCGTAACCGTGGTGTTACGCGGCTTTTTCGAGCTCTTTCTTCCAGCCGCCCTTGGCAGCAAGGCTGCACATCTCGGCGCGATGGCTGAAGGCGCGCTGGCCGGCGGCGACGTTTTCCGGCTTGCCAGCCCAGGCGTTGAGTGCCTCGGTCTGAAGCGCCCGGCCGTAGGAGAAGGTCATGCCCCAGGGCAGGTCGTAGCCGGCGTTCATGGCAGAGAGATGCGCGGTCGCTTCCTCGGTGGACTGGCCACCCGACAGGAAGGCGATGCCCGGCACCGCCGATGGAACGGTGCGCTTCAGCACCTTGACGGTGCGCTCGGCGACTTCGGCGACGGAGGCTTTGCGTGCCTTCTTGCCATCGATGACCATGCTTGGCTTGAGGATCATGCCTTCGAGGCTGACGCGGGCATCGGTCAGTTCTTCAAACACGATGCGCAGCGTTTCTTCGGTGACGTCTTCCGAGCGCTCGATCGAATGCGTTCCTGGCGCGCCATCCATCAGCACTTCCGGCTCGACGATCGGCACGATGCCGGCTTCCTGGCAAAGTGCAGCGTAGCGGGCAAGAGCCTGCGCGTTGGCCTTGATGGCGCCGAAGCTCGGCAATGTGTCGGAAACGGAGATCACGCCGCGCCATTTGGCGAAACGGGCGCCGGCGTCGTAATAGGTCTTCAGGCGGGCGGCGAGGCCATCGAGGCCTTCGGTGATCGTCTCGCCCGGAAACTTTGCCATCGGCTTGGCGCCGGTATCGACCTTGATACCGGGAACGGCGCCTGCGGCACGGATAACGTCAACGAGTGGCGTGCCATCGGCTGCCTTCTGGAAGAGTGTTTCTTCATAGAGGATAACACCGGAAATGTAGGCTTTCATTGCGTCATCGGCGCGAAACAGCATTTCGCGGTAATCGCGGCGCGATGTTTCCGTCGACGTCAGGCTGATCGTCTCGAAGCGCTTGCCGATCGTTGCGGTGGATTCGTCGGCTGCCAGCAAGCCTTTGCCGGTGGCGACCATAGCCGCTGCAATGTCTTCCAGTCTTTCGCTCATATGCGTTCTCCTGTTGTTGCGATGGCTCGCCGATAACAGAAGAATACGGCAACGAAAATGGAAGTTAAATTGGTTTAAACGATTGAAATTATTTTAATCGATTGAAATATTGGGATTATTTTTGCGATGCATCAAAAATTCGGTGCGGCGCAACGAAAAGCCCCGGCGCAAGGCCGGGGCTGAAGGTCGTGATTCACGCTCGTTTGAGCGCCTGTGTTTATTTCTGCTGGTGCAGGATATCGACGCCGGGAAGCGGCTTGCCTTCCATCCATTCGAGGAACGCGCCGCCAGCGGTCGAGACGTAAGTCAGGTCCTCGGCAACGCCGGCGTGGTTCATCGCCGAAACCGTATCGCCGCCACCGGCAACGGAGACGAGTGCACCGCTTTTGGTGCGGGCGGCGGCATGCTTGGCAACCGCGACGGTGGCCTTGTCGAACGGGGCGATCTCAAATGCGCCGAGCGGGCCGTTCCAGACGAGTGTTTCGGCTTTGCTCACCCAATCGTTGACGGCGGCGATCGACTTCGGGCCGACATCGAGAACCATGGCATCGGCCGGGATCGCTTCGATATCGACGACTTCATTGTCGGCGCCAGCCTTGAACTCGCGGGCAACGACGCCGTCAACCGGCAGAACGATGGCGCAACCGGCTGTGGCTGCCTCGATCATGATCTGCTTGGCCGTGTCGGCAAGGTCGTGCTCGCAGAGCGACTTGCCGACATTGGTGCCGCGGGCCGCAATGAAGGTGTTGGCCATGCCGCCGCCGATGACGAGGGCGTCGACCTTCTTCACGAGGTTCATCAGCAGGTCGATCTTGGTCGAAACCTTCGCGCCGCCGACGATGGCGACGACCGGGCGCTTCGGATTGCCGAGGCCCTTTTCCAGCGCCTCAAGCTCAGCCTGCATGGTGCGGCCGGCATAGGCCGGCAGCAGGCGCGCAAGGCCTTCAGTCGAGGCATGGGCACGGTGCGCGGCGGAGAAGGCGTCATTGACATAGATGTCGCCATTGGCAGCCAGCGCCTTGGTAAATTCGGCGTCGTTCTTTTCCTCACCCTTGTGGAAGCGGGTGTTTTCAAGGAGCAGCACGTCGCCATCATTCATCCCGGCAATCGCTGCTGCGGCCTTGTCGCCAATGCAATCGGCGGCAAAATGGACGCGTTGGTCAAGGATGTCTTCAACCGCAGGCGCGATCAGCGACAGCGACATGTCAGCGACTGGTTCGCCCTTCGGGCGGCCGAAATGCGCAAGCAGGATGACCTTCGCGCCTTTTTCGGAGAGTTCGCGGATGGTCGGCACCACGCGTTCGATGCGGGTCGCATCCGTCACCTGGCCATCCTTGACCGGCACGTTGAGATCGACGCGCACAAGCACGCGCTTGCCAGCGATGTCGGTGAGGTCGTCGAGGGTCTTGAAAGTCATGGATAGTCTCCGGTCAAAGTCTCATGAAAAGGGTGGGATAGTCTGCCACCAGTCCGTCATCATCAAGTTCAAGCACTTGCTCGAAGCCGTTGGTATTCTGGAAGCGGAAATGTCGTGAGTCGAGCTTGGTATAAAACTGGTCATCGCGGCGCACGGTCATCTCGTCGCCGTTAATCCAGGCCATCGCAAAACGCTGAGATTCTCCTTCAACCCAGCGATTGCGCCACACGGGCAGAGAGTTGGTGAAGGGCGTCGGCCAGATATCGACATCGATGCAACCGGCAAGGTCCGGGCAAGGGGCTGCATTTTCATCGGTCCAGTTGCCGGAGCCGTCGGCAAAAAGTGCAAGTGTCTTTCCATCTGTTCGTTCGACAGCAGCGCTTCGCAATACGAGTGTCTCGTCAAGTTCGATCCTATAGAGGAGACCGTAGGTTGGTGCGACAATAGCGCCACGGATGCGTCGACCCGCTCCGTTGGTGATTATTTCGCAATGCTCCACCGTCTCGACCTCTAAGCCTCGCCAGCGGACGCTTCGGTTCAACTCCATTTCGCGCGGCTCCCGGCCAGATAACAACGTTACCGAAGGCGGCACTCTGCGTCTTGATTTTCAGATCGGCTCCAAAGCACCGTACCGCCTGAAGCTGCTGAAGTTCCGGCAAGACCTGGATGACAGAGCGGAACGGTGCCTTCCGGCAAAAGAAAGGCGGCGCCTAGGCGCCGCCGAAACATAGCTTTAGATCAGCTTTGCCATCGCAACGGCCGTGTCGGCCATGCGGTTGGAGAAGCCCCATTCATTGTCGTACCAGGACAGGATACGGACGAACTTGCCTTCCAGAACCTTGGTCTGGTCGTTGGCGAAGATCGACGAATGGCTGTCATGGTTGAAGTCGCGCGATACCAGCGGCTCGTCGGTGTAGCCAAGGATACCCTTGAGAGCGCCATTGGCAGCGGCCTTGATGGCACCGTTGATTTCGGCAACCGTCGTGTCGCGCTTGGCGACAAACTTGAAGTCGACGACCGAAACGTTCGGGGTCGGAACACGGATCGAGGTGCCGTCGAGCTTGCCCTTGAGGTGCGGCAGGACGAGACCAACGGCCTTGGCGGCGCCGGTCGAGGTCGGGATCATCGACAGGGCTGCAGCGCGGGCGCGGTACAGGTCCTTGTGCATCGTGTCGAGCGTCGGCTGATCGCCGGTGTAAGCGTGGATCGTTGTCATGAAGCCATGATCGATGCCGACGGCGTCGTCCAGGGTCTTGACGACCGGAACCAGGCAGTTGGTGGTGCAGGAGGCGTTGGAAATGACCAGGTGTTCCTTGGTCAGTTCGTTGTGGTTGACGCCGAAGACGACGGTCAGGTCAGCACCATCGGCAGGAGCCGAAACGATAACGCGCTTAGCGCCAGCCTGAAGGTGCAGGGCAGCCTTGTCGCGCGAGGTGAAGATGCCGGTGCATTCCAGAGCGATATCGACGCCCATGGCAGCGTGCGGCAGGGTTGCCGGGTCCTTGATCGCAGTGACCTTGATCGGCTTGCCGCCGGCAACCGAGATGGTGTCGCCTTCGACCTTAACCTCAGCCGGGAACCGGCCGTGGACGGAATCGTAGCGCAGCAGATGTGCATTGGTCTCGACAGGGCCGAGATCGTTGATCGCAACGACTTCAATATCGGTGCGGCCGGATTCGACGATGGCGCGAAGGACGTTGCGGCCGATGCGGCCAAAGCCGTTGATGGCAACTTTTACAGTCATTTCAGGTCTCTCCCTGTCTTAAGATCTCGATGTGGAAACCGGAGCGCGCTCAGACGCGCTCCGAAGAGGAAAATCAGGCAAGCTTCTTTTCGGCAGCCGCGACGATTGCGTCGGAGGTGATGCCGAAATGCTTGAAGAGGTCCTTGGCCGGAGCAGATGCACCGAACGAGTGCATGCCGACGAAATCGCCATCGTTGCCGATGAAGTAGTCCCAGCCCTGACGGACTGCGGCTTCTGCGGCGATCTTGACCGGAGCATTGCCGATGACGGCCTTGCGGTAGTCGGCCGGCTGTTCCTGGAACAGTTCGAAGCAGGGAACGGAGACGACGCGGGTCGCAATGCCCTTGCCGTTCAGTTCGGCTGCGGCCTTGACGGCCAGTTCGACTTCCGAGCCGGATGCGAAGATCGAGACCTTGGCATTATCAGCGGCGATCAGCTCGTAGGCACCCTTGGCGCAGAGGTTTTCGGCCGAATAGGTCAGACGCGACGGTGCCAAATTTTGGCGTGTCAGCGCCAGGCCCGACGGGCGATGCTGTTCCTTCAGCGCCTGCTGCCAGCATTCGGCGGTTTCCACCGCATCGGCCGGACGGAACATCAACAGGTTCGGGATCGCGCGCAACGCTGCCATGTGCTCGACCGGCTCATGGGTCGGGCCATCTTCGCCGACGCCGATCGAATCGTGCGTCAGAACGTGGATGACGCGGATGCCCATCAGGGCGGCGAGGCGGATCGACGGACGGCAGTAGTCCGAGAAGATCATGAAGCCACCGGAATAGGGAATCAGGCCGCCGTGCAGCGTGATGCCGTTCATGGCAGCGGCCATGCCGTGCTCGCGGATGCCCCAGTGCATATAGCGGCCGGAGAAATCGGTCGGGGTGATTGACTTCATCTGGCTGGTCTTGGTGTTGTTGGACGGCGTCAGGTCAGCCGAACCGCCGAGCATTTCCGGCACGATGCCGTTGATGACTTCGAGCGCATCCTCGGATGCCTTGCGGGTGGCAATCGCCGGTGGAGCGTCGGCCAGCTTCTTCTTGTAGGTGTCGATGGCGGCATCGAGATTGCCCGGAAGCGCGCCGGCAAAGCGGCGGGTAAATTCGGACTTCTTGGCTGCTTCGGTCGATGCCAGGCGGCCTTCCCAGGCCTTGTGGGCGTCTGCCGAGCGGCCACCGGCCGTGCGCCAGGCGTCGAGAACGTCGGCCGGAACGGTGAAGGCTTCAGCTTCCCAGTTCAGTGCCTTGCGGGTCGCTGCAATTTCCTCGGCGCCGAGCGGTGAACCGTGGACCTTGTGGGTACCCTGCTTGTTCGGTGCGCCGAAGCCGATGACCGTCTTGCAGGCGATGAAGGTCGGGCGGTCCGACTTCTGAGCTGCTTCGATGGCTGCTGCGATCTGTTCGGGATCATGGCCGTCGACGCGGATCGTGTTCCAGTGAACGGCCTGGAAACGGGCGATCTGGTCGGTCGAGTCCGACAAGGAGACGGCGCCGTCGATGGTGATGTTGTTATCGTCCCAGAACAGCACCAGCTTGTTGAGTTTGAGGTGACCGGCAAGCGCGATGGCTTCGTGGCTGATGCCTTCCATCAGGCAGCCGTCGCCGCACAGCACATAGGTGAAGTGGTTCTGCAGGTCGCTGCCGAACTCTTCTTCGAGCTTGCGTTCGGCAATCGCCATGCCGACGGCATTGGCAATGCCCTGGCCGAGCGGACCGGTGGTCGTTTCAATACCGGAAGCATGACCGTATTCCGGATGACCGGCGGTCTTGGAGCCAAGCTGGCGGAACTGCTTGAGGTCCTCCATCGTCATGTCTTCGTAGCCCGTCAGATAGAGCAGCGAATAGATGAGCATGGAGCCATGGCCGGCCGACAGCACGAAACGATCGCGGTCAGCCCAAAGCGGCGCCTTCGGATCGAATTTCAGGTAACGGGAGAATAGCACCGTTGCCACGTCGGCAGCACCCATGGGCAGGCCGGGATGGCCGGAATTGGCCTTTTCGACGGCATCCATGGAGAGGAATCGGATTGCATTTGCCATCCGGTCGTGTTTTTCGCGAGAGATCATTGTCTGTTCCGCTTGAGTTCGGTGGACAGGGGACGGTCTCTATCCTCCAAAGACCGTATGAGAAGCGGCTGACACATAGCACCTGCTTCGACGGAGTCAACAAATACGGGCCTTTTGGCAGGGCTGAAGGACGCTTTTTGAGCGTCTTTCCCGCTTATTCTCTGCAAACGGACCGGTCGATACTAATCGATTTAAAATTCGTGATCCACAGGTTACGCAGCCGCTGCAAGCGGTTGACGTTGTGAACACTTGCCGAATGGGTTTATTAGTGTGATTGGCTTGAAATACAGGCTCCGGGCGGCGATTCGACGCGGTCTGGCGCGTATCAGGAAAGCGTGATGGCGGCAGGAAAGACAGTCAAGGCGGCGATCGATGAGTTGCAAAGCGCATTAAGCAGCCTCGAGAATGCCATTGATGGACGCTTCGACCGGGAGCGGGACCGTGGTGAGATTGAAGGCGAAGTGCGGCGTGTCAACACCGACCGGTCGCGGCTCGCCCAGGAACTCGACCAATCGCAATTCCGGGCAAACCGCCTTGAGGAAGTCAACCGCGAAGTCTCGCGCCGTCTGGTGACGGCCATGGAAACGATAAGGGCAGTGCTGGACCGCTAAGGCGTGGTCAGCCTGCGGGTCAGGTGACGTATGGCACAAGTAACGGTGATGATCGACGGCAAGGCCTATCGCATGGCATGCGAGGAGGGCCAGGAAGATCATCTGACCGAACTCGCCACCCGCTTCGACCAGTATGTCAGTCACCTGAAGAGCCAGTTCGGCGAGATCGGCGATCTGCGCCTGACCGTGATGGCCGGGATCATGGTGATGGACGAGCTCAGCGAAGTGGACCGCAAGCTGAAAAATCTGCAGACTGAGGCCGATGGCTTGAAACAGGGCCGGGTCGCCGCCCTGTCCGATCAGCAGAAAAGCGAGGAAGTGCTCGCGTCGACCCTGTCTGAGGTGACGTCACAGATTCATGAGCTTGCGGCCAAGCTCAGCGGCAAGGCTGCACCTGCTTCTCACTGAATTTTGACAAGTTGGAAGGGTGCCACTGGCGCAAGCCATCAATGCACTCTATATTCCAGTTGCGGTCTGCGCTTCCCGACAGGACACCACAATCCCTGGGGCCATACTCGATCCAAAGGGAGCTGTCCCTGACCTGGCCCGTGGGCTAGGTCACATGGCGCCCACCTACGTTTGTAGGCACCCAGGATCGTAAACAGTTCATCGGTTGTGTGGATCGCACTTTTTCCTTTTATTTTCAATGATTTGTAGCGTAACTTTTTGGCACCTATTTCGCACCGGTGTCAAAAGTGATCGGTCGAATTGCGTGATAGGAATATAGTCTCGATCTTCACCCGAGCGGCCATTTTCATCGTTTATAGCGCACGTGCTCGCGGGCCTCGCCGGATCGGGCTTGCATGACAAGCCTGGCACCTTCGATGGAAGCGAAATCAGGAGAGGTAGGTAGGCGAAAAGCGAGTGCTTTCGAGTGAGGACATACGAAGGCCGATACTCGAGATCCGATTGAAGCAAAGGCGGCAAGCAAACAAAGCCTGGTCTTGTGTATCGTTGCTTATTCTTGACTGGAAAAGTCTCGTTATGGTGAGCAAGTGCTTCTAGCAAGATCAGATTTCTGCAAACACAAGGCACGTCTCAATGAAAAAATGTCACTAGATGCGACGGACTCGGGTCGCATATTGCCAATTTTCTCCAAAAATTCGAAAATGTTCGCGGATCGTTCGCAGATTGTTTTCAGTCATATTAGGCATTAGTTTATCATTACCCAAGCGACATTCTGGAGTTGTTTGAAGCGCATAATGGTTGCGATTTGGGCTGCTTGAAGATTTATCTCTTTTGTGGCGTTGCCATCAGATATGACAATTAAGTTATTAATTGCTAATATAACGATCTGTTTTCAACATCTGAATTCAATGGATGTCATTCAATGATAATCGACGTCAATCATCCGAAGCTGATCAAGACAAATTTGATGGTGCTGTCCAAGGAACCGCTACGCGGGCTGCTGACACTGGAGACGGAGCAAGGCCAGTCATGCATTGAGATTGATGAAGACAGCGCCAACGGTCTTCTTGACGAGGTCTTGGCCCTCTTCGGGGTGCCGCGGCCACCATCCGCGGGCCAAACGGCCACCGCGGGGCTTTGATCGTGGAAACCTGCGCGATTGTCCCGGCAATTTCGGGTGTGTACCATTGCAGGCAGGCTCGGGCAGTCCTTGCCCAGCCGGCAGCTTCAAAAGCAGCTAAAAGATCACCTTAGCTCAGTGCTGTCGGTGCCGATCGCGCTTTTCCTCTTTCTGAAACACTTATCCCTGCGCCCCTGGCCTAAACGCTTCCCGGATGGCGTCGGACATGGTTTCGACGATGCGTTTGTTGCCCCGGGGCCGGGTCTTCATCACCACGTTGGAAAAGTCGATGACGTCGTAGCCGTCGGTATTGGTCAGTTCCCGGCATCCGACGGGGATGCTTGAGCGGGTCAGCGGCGCGATGGCGAGGCCTGAGGTGACGGCGGCAATCAGACCGCTGCTGGTACGGCTGACATAGGCGACACGGCTTTCCAGGCCGCGTTTGGTCAGGCTGCGCAGGGCCAGTTCATCGCACCATCCGTTTTTCAAGTAGGTATAGGTGGCGATCGGCAGCGGATAGCGTTGGTGGGCGCAATGCTGGTCGGAGGTTACCCACACCGTCGGGTCGACCATCAGGACCTCGTTGCGCGTCGGGCCGCCCGGCTCGAAGACAACGGCGATGTCGATCTCGCCGGCATCGAGCGCTGCCAGATTGGACATCGAGACGCCTTGCTGCACGGTGACCTCGACGCCGGGATGAACGGCGGCAAACGCGCCGAGTGCCTTTGGCAGGGTCGAGTTGATGTATTCCTCCGAGATGCCGATCTTGACGGAGCCATCCAGCGCGGGCAGGCGGATAGAGGCTGCGGTATCATCCAGCAGGGTGACGATGCGGCGGGCATTGTCCAGCAGCCGTATGCCCTGGCCTGTCATGTTGACGCCACGCGACCCACGCTCGAACAGGGTCTCGCCGAGAATATCCTCGAGCTTCTTGATCTGCATGCTGACGGCAGATTGCGTGCGGCCGACCGTCTCGCCAGCCTTGGTAAAATTGCCGCTGTCCGCCACGGCAACGAAGGTTCGCAGCAGATCGCTTTCGAGGAGAGGAAACATTGTTTCAGCCATCATCTTTTCTAATGATAGCCATTTTTGCAATTCGTTGGATTGATGTCAACGGACGTCCGATACTGCCGGTGACATGCCGGAGTTTCCAGATGAAGCACGATTACAGAACGCGACGGTGGCCGGCCAGGCTCAGGGGAGGGGTTTGCCGCATGCTGGCACAATGGCGGCAGCAGCGCCTAGCGCGGCTGGCATTCGCAGAGATATCACGGCGCAAGAGTGCGCATCTGCTTGAGGATATCGGCATGAACGAAGCGGATACCTCTCCCGGCCCGATTGATGACGCCGCGCGGCACCGCTTCTGGATGTTATGAAATCAAATCCATCCGCGCTGCTCGAAACACCGCTTCCGCGACATTGCCCGCCTGCAGCTTCTCCATCGCAGAGGTGAAGGCCTGCTCGATTCTTTCATGAGAGATATCTGTTTCGCGGGTGATGTCTTCCCGGGTGCGCCCACGTGCGGCCAATGACAGGCAGCGCAATTCCAAAGGGTCGAGTTCCTGCAGCATCTTGTCCTTCATGGACATATCCGGCTCCGTCTAAAAGCTGAACAGTTCCCCGCATCGCCGGAAGCGGGCACCGAACTGTTTTTCTGATGTTGATTGCGGCCCTCTCTTGCACGGTGAAAAGACAACGTGAAAGTGGAACCCGTTTGCATGATGAACAGACCTCTAAAACCGTGCCAGTTTGGGAAAGGTGCGCGGTTGTGTGGCAAAAAATGGTCGATGTGGTGGTTGCGCGGTTTCCTTTGCCCGGTTTGATGCAATAGACATGAACACTGGCAGACGGGAGAAGCATGCCCATGACACCAAGGGAACTGAAAGCTGCGCTGCGTCTGGAACGTCTGGCACTGCGCGATTCGATGACGCCGGAGGCCCGCATCGAAGCAGGTTTACGGATGCTCGACCACGCCGGTGATGTGATCGATTTTGATCCAGGGCAGGTGATCTCCGGCTTCTGGCCGATCCGCTCTGAGGTCGATGTCCGGCCGTTGATGGCGCGGCTGCGCGAGCGTGGCGCCCGGCTTTGCCTGCCTGCCATTCTCGACAAGCAGACGATCGTTTTTCGTGAACTCGTCCCCGGCGCTCCGATCGTGGAGACCGGATTTGGCACGGCTGGCCCGGCCGGGGACGCGCCGGTTCTCGATCCGGATATCATGCTTGTGCCCTTGGCTGCCTTCGACCGGACGGGCCACCGGATCGGTTATGGGGCTGGATATTACGACCGTGCCATCGAACGTTTGCGCCTGAAAGGCCATATGCCTAGGCTGATCGGGATTGCATTTGACTGCCAGGAAGTGGCATCAGTGCCGGCGGAGCCGCATGACGTGGCGCTGGATGCCTTGCTGACCGAAAGCGGGTTCCGGATTTTCGGGCTAGGAATAAGCAAATATGAGACTTTTGTTTCTGGGTGACATGGTTGGCAAGACTGGCCGGACGGCGGTCTGGGAAAAGCTTCCCGGCCTGATCAGCGACCTGAAACTCGATTTCGTCATCGTCAATGGCGAGAATGCCGCCGGCGGCTTCGGCATCACCGAAGATATTTTTCTTGAGACCATCAATGCCGGCGCCGATGTCGTCACCACCGGCAACCATGTCTGGGATCAGAAGGAAGCAGTCTCCTTCTGCCAGCGTCACGACCAGTTCCTGCGGCCCGCCAATTATCCAGCCGGTACCCCCGGGCGCGGCTCCAACCTCTATTTCGCCCGCAACGGTGCCCGCGTCCTCGTTGCCAACGTGATGGGGCGCGTCTTCATGCACCCGGAACTCGACGATCCCTTCAAGGCGGCGGAAAGTATTCTCGCGGCCTGCCCGCTGAAGGAGCAGGCAGACGCGATCATCTTTGATTTCCATGCGGAGGCGACCAGCGAGAAGCAGTGTTTTGGTCATTTCGTCGATGGCCGCGCCAGCTTTGTCGTCGGAACGCATACCCATGTACCGACCGCTGACGCGCAGATTCTGAATGGCGGCACCGCCTATATGTCGGATGCAGGCATGTGCGGCGATTACGACTCGTCGCTTGGCATGGAAAAGGAAGAGCCCCTCAACCGTTTCATCTCCAAGATGCCGAAGGGCCGCTTCGAGGCTGCCTCCGGCCCTGCAACCCTCTGCGGCGTCGGCGTTGAAATTTCCGATCGCACGGGATTGGCGGAAAACATTGCGCCGCTCAGGATCGGACCGCGGTTGGCGGAAGCGATCCCGGCGTTCTGGGGGTAGGATCTCCATTTCATAATTTCACGCCATTAAAAGTGATACAAAAATTATGAAAATCGTCTATGATGAAATCAAGCGAAGGCTCAATTTAGAGAAGCATGGGCTTGATTTTTTGGCGCTCGACATGGAATTTTTCGGCAGCGCACTCATTGTCGAGACCAAGTTGAACCGGCTGAAGGCCATCGGCCTTTTCAACGATGGAAAGATATCTGTCGTATTTTTCAGGCTAGGTAGCGAAGGCATATCTATCATCTCAATGCGGGCTGCAAGCCGAATGGAAAGGAAGCTTTATGACCAGTGCTAAGAGTTTCAAGTCCCATACTGCTCCGCTTACTGATGAAGAAGAGGCCCGAATTCAGGCCGGTATTGCGGCTGATCCTGACAATCCAGAATGGACGGAAGAAGACTTCAAGCGGGCGCGTCCCTTCGCGGAGGTTTTCCCCGAACTTGCGGAAAGCATCCGCCGCTCGCGCGGACGGCCGGTCGTTGAAGTGCGCAAGCAGCAGGTTTCATTGCGGCTGGATCCGGATGTGATTGCCAAGTTCAAGGCGACCGGCAAGGGCTGGCAGGCGCGCGTCAACGAGATTTTGAAGCAGGCAAAACTCTGATCCTAACGATTCCGCGATGACGTAATCGTGAGCGGTGGCCCGGCAATCCGGGCTGGACCTGGCGTCCTGCCTGCCTATCCTCTGCACCCATGCCAACCTTGGTTTCGTGAGGCGCATGATGCCGCGATTGATCCTGCTTGCATTTGCCGCCATCGTTCTCCTGCATGCCCTGTGGCCGATGCCCGCCCATGCGCAGAGCGCCCGCCCGCCTGTGAGCCAATGCCAGGCGATCGCGCAGTCTGTTCCCGACGTCACTTTCGCAAGTTTTAAACCGTCGCTTGCCCTTAACGTTCAGGCGACTGCTGACGAAGCGGTTGTTATCACCTATGTCGGCCATTCGACATTTCTGATCGAAACGCCCGGCGGCGTTTCGATCGCCACGGATTATAGCGGCTGGTATGTACCACCGAAGGTCCCGGACGTCGTTACGATGAACAAGGCGCATTCCAGTCACTACACGCTGACGCCGGACCCGGCGATCAAGCATGTGCTGCATGGATGGGGCGATAGTGGAGAGCCAGCCGATCACGATGTCGTGGTCGGCGACGCCTATATTCGCAATGTCACGACGGATATCCGCGCCGGCGGCGCGACGATGGAGCCGGACGGCAATTCGATCTTCATCTTCGAGGTCGCGGGTCTCTGCATTGGCCATCTCGGGCATCTGCATCATGAACTCGACGATACCGACTATGCCGGGATCGGCCGTCTCGATGTTCTGATGGTACCGGTCGATGGCGGCTTGACGATGGGCGCGGAAAGCATGAGCCGGGTGGTGACGCGGCTGCGCTCGTCGCTGATCCTGCCGATGCACCGGCGCGGCCCGCCGGTCACCAGTTTCCTACAGATGTTCGGCGATGAATTCGACAAAAGCTTTGCCGCGCAACCGAGCGTGACGGTATCGATGCGTTCCTTGCCAAAGAAGCCGCTGATTTATATCCTTCAGGGCGTCTGACCTGGGAACCATGGAATGAAGTTTTTCGCTGCCTGCCTTCTTGCCGTTCTTTCCATGACACATCAGGTTCTGGCCGATGGCGCGCCACCGCCGCGGTTGCCGAGCGCGGAAGGCGACAGGACGCCCGTGACGGTGCCGGAGATGAAAACGCCCGGGCAGCAGCAAGAATTCGTTCTACCCTCCGGTAATATTGGCTGCATCTACACGCCTGAAGGCGGGACAGAGGTCTATCAACCTGCGGACGGCGGGCCCGAACTCTCCTGCGACCGTGTCGAGCCAAGCTATGTCCGGGCGACATTGTCCCGCAAGGGCGGGGCCAGGCTCGCCAAGGATGTTGGTGATCCCAGTTGCTGTTCGGCAGGCCCGGTGCTCGACTATGGCCAGACGTGGACTGCTGGCCCGTTCTCCTGCCTTTCGACCCGCACGGGCCTCGCCTGCGAGCGCAACGATGGTCATTCGTTCTTTCTTAGCCGCAAGCGCCTTGCTGCCAACTGAAAAAAAGCCGGCCCTTCTGGACGCAAAGCGTCAATGAAACTATAAGGCGCCCAATTCCAAACATGATTAGCATGAGAAGAGGGCGCCATGGCTGGCCATTCACAGTTTAAAAACATCATGCACCGCAAGGGCCGTCAGGATGCCGTGCGGTCGAAAATGTTCTCCAAGCTCGCACGCGAAATTACCGTTGCGGTCAAGGGCGGTCTGCCTGACCCGACGATGAATGCGCGCCTGCGCCTGGCGATCCAGAACGCCAAGGCACAGTCGATGCCGAAGGACAATATCGAGCGCGCCATCAAGAAGGGCTCCGGTACCGACGGCGAAAATTACGAAGAAGTCCGTTACGAAGGCTATGGTCCAGGCGGCGTTGCCGTCATCGTCGAGGCACTGACCGATAACCGCAACCGCACAGCCTCCAATGTCCGCTCGACCTTTACAAAGGCCGGCGGTGCACTTGGCGAAACCGGTTCGGTGTCGTTCTCGTTCGACCGCGTCGGTGAAATTTCCTACAAGCTTTCGGCTGGCGATGCCGACACGGTGATGGAAGCTGCGATCGAAGCCGGTGCCGATGACGTCACCACCGACGAGGACGGTCATTTCATCATCTGCGGTTTCGAAGCCATCGGCGACGTTTCCAAGGCGCTTGAAGCGACGCTTGGCGAAGCCGATACCGTCAAGGCGATCTGGAAGCCCCAGAACACGGTGCCGGTCGATGAAGAGCGTGCACAATCGCTGATGAAGCTGATCGATACGCTCGAAGACGACGACGACGTGCAGAACGTCTACACCAACTTCGAAGTTTCCGACGAAGTCATGGCCAAGCTTTCGGCCTGATTTCTGCCGGTTCACGTCACCGCCTGTCGGGATTGGCAAGTCAGTTCCGGCAGCCGGGCATTAGGCTCCTTCCTTTCAGAGAGGATATGGCCCATGCAGACTGTGACCAAACTTGCGACGCCCGTTCCCGCCGCCGGCGATCCGGCAACACTGGATGGTTGGGTTGTCGCCGCCGGAAATCCTTCGATGAAAACCTGGGCGCTGCATACGTCTTCGGATGGCTCGATGGTTTCAGGTTATTGGGAAGCGACACCCGGCACCTATCATGCAACCTACTCTGCCTATGAATTCGTGCACATGATTGCCGGCAAGATCATCATCACGCCAGATGGTGGTACGCCGGTCACGGTCGTTGCTGGTGATGCCTTCGTCGTTGAGGCCGATTTCAAAGGCACCTGGGAAATCCTCGAAACGGTGCGCAAGCACTTCGATTTCAAGGTTTAAGCCTGATTTGAGAGTGTGATGGTACCCCGGAGTTTCTCCGGGGTATTTTTATGCGGCTTTTGCCAGTTGCTGCTGCGCATCTGCAAACAGCCGCACCGATTTTAACCGTGCGTCCATGTCGAAGATCGGCATGGAAACAATCACCTCATCGGCCTCTGTCTGGCCGATGAATTGGTCGAGCTTCGTTCTGATCGTCTCCGGTCCGCCGACGACCGCATAGGTCATGGCATGATCGACGAAAATCTTTTCATTGTCGCTCCACAAACCATCCATCGAATCCACCGGCGGCGGAAACTGGCCACGCGCATTGCGGCGCAGCGCCACGAAAGATTGCTGCATCGAGGTGAAGAGATGGTTGGCTTCGGCGTCGGTATCGGCAGCGACGCCCATGATGCCGACCATGGCATAGGGCTGGTCGAGATATTGTGAAGGCTCGAAACGCTCGCGATAGATTTCCAGGGCTGACAGGAGCATGTCCGGCGCGAAATGTGACGCGAAGGCGAAGGGCAGGCCGAGCATTCCGGCCAGATGGGCGCTAAAATGGCTGGAGCCCAGCAGCCAGAGCGGCACGTTGCTATCGGCGCCGGGCACGGCAATGAGATCCTGGCCGTCCTTGATCGGCCCGAGCAAAGCCTGCAGTTCGACGACGTCATTGGGGAAATTGTTGGCGCTGGCTTCCATGTTGCGGCGAAGTGCAGATGCGGTGCGCATGTCGGTTCCCGGCGCGCGGCCGAGGCCAAGATCGATGCGGCCGGGATAGAGCGCGGCCAGCGTTCCGAACTGCTCGGCAATCACCAGCGGCGAATGGTTGGGCAGCATGATGCCGCCGGAGCCGACGCGGATCGTCTTGGTGCCGGCTGCCACATGCGAAATGACGATCGATGTTGCAGCACTTGCGATGCCCTTCATGCCGTGATGTTCGGCCAGCCAGAAACGCTTGTAGCCGGATGCTTCCGCTTCCTGTGCCAACCTGCGCGAGTTGTGCAAGGCTTGCGAAGCATCTGACCCTTGCGTGATTGGCGAAAGGTCAAGGATCGAAAAGGGCACCATGGGAAAAGCCTTCGATGAATGGAACTGATAGAAGCGTATGTAAGATCGAATTTCGTAAATCCAACCCTAAGGAGGAAATGTGATAGGGGTGGAACGGCCGAATTGTTGCGGATGTTTTTGTTTTGTTCACATTTTGCTGGCAGCGTCCGGGGATGAGTATTAAGCTTCCCACCATGCAAAACACGATTCGCATCATCGGTATCGATCCAGGCCTCCGGCGCACCGGTTGGGGCGTTATCGATACGCTCGGCAACTCGCTGCGTTTCGTCGCCTCCGGCACTGTCACGTCCGACGGCGATATGGATTTGGCTTCGCGGCTTTGCCAGTTGCACGATGGTTTGGCCGATGTCATTCACGTTCACAAGCCGGATGAGGCGGCCGTCGAGCAGACTTTCGTGAACAAGGATGCGGTGGCGACCCTCAAGCTTGGCCAAGCCCGCGGCATTGCCATGCTTGTGCCAGCACGGGCGGGATTGCAGGTCGCTGAATATGCGCCGAATGCGGTGAAGAAATCCGTCATCGGCGTTGGTCACGGTGAGAAGCAGCAAATCCACATGATGCTGAAAATCCTGATGCCCAAGGCCGAATTCAAGGGCAATGACGCGGCTGATGCCTTGGCGATCGCTATTTGCCACGCCCACAATCGCGGTGGCGCCCGCATGCGCATGGCGGCACTCGCAGGCTGATTTGTTCTTGACTTGTTCCTGGTTCGCATCTAAGTAATACCTTGGAGGTATTACCATGCGTGTGACGGAAAAAGGTCAGGTGACCATCCCGAAGGAAATCAGAGACCGTCTCGGCATTGTGCCGGGGTCAGAGGTGGATTTCGTTGCGTCCAGCAAGGGCGCATTGCTGGTGCGGGTGGATGCTGCAGCAGACGAGCCGGCGATCCGCGACTTCGATGACTGGGCCGCCAGCGTGAAGGGGACGTTCGATACCGGAGGCAAGAGCACGGACGAGTTCATGGTCTGGCTGAGAGGTGAACGTGACGATCTCGACCCTCGTTGATACCAATATCTTCATTGATGTTCTCGGGCCTGAAACGCCCATTCGCCCATGGTCGCTTAAAGCTTTGCGGCAATGCGTCAGCGACGGAACTCTGGTCCTCAGCCCGATTGTTTGGTCCGAACTTGCGGCGTCGCCCATTTCAGAAGGAGAGCTGCTTGCTGCCTTGAGCTGGCTCGATCCCAAACGTGAAAATATCCCGTACGAGGCGGCATTCCGAGCGGGCAAGGCGCATCGTGCTTATCGGCTTGCCGGTGGTCAGCGGGAGCGGACATTGCCGGATTTTCTCATCGGCGCCCATGCCGACTGGCGCAGACACCGTCTGTTGACGAGAGACGGGGCCAGATACAGTTCCTACTTCCCTTCCGTCGAATTGATCACGCCGGACACTCACCCATGAAGGATTTTGCGCCATGATCGGCAAGCTGAAGGGAACGATCGACGAAATCGGTGACGACCATGTCGTTGTCGATGTGCATGGTGTCGGCTATGTCGCCCATTGTTCGTCGCGCACGCTGTCGAAGATCGGCTCGCCCGGTGAAGCAATCGTGCTGTTTATCGAAACCTACGTGCGCGAAGACCAATTGCGGCTGTTTGGTTTCCTGTCGGCGCTGGAGCGGGAATGGTTCCGGCTGCTGCAGAGCGTGCAGGGCGTCGGCTCCAAGGTGGCGCTTGCCGTTCTTTCCGTGCTGACGCCCGGCGAACTGGCCAATGCCATTGCGTTGCAGGACAAGACCGCCGTTTCGCGGGCGCCCGGCGTCGGGCCAAAGGTTGCGGTGCGCATCGTCACCGAACTGAAGAACAAGGCGCCCGCCTTTGCCGGCGAAGCCAGCGCCAATATCGGACTGAAGCAGGAACTCGGGGAGGGCGTTGCTTCCGCACCGGTCTCGGATGCGGTCTCGGCGCTCAGCAATCTCGGCTATTCGCGCGATCAGGCAGCCAATGCGGTGGCGGCTGCGTTGAAGAATGGTGGCGAGGGGCTGGATAGCGCCAAGTTGATCCGGTTGGGGCTGAAAGAGCTGGCGCGCTAAGTGCGTTGCCCTGGCGTTCGAGGCATGAGATTGAGTGTACATGAGTGAAGAGCAGAGACTGATCACCCCGGAAAAGCGCGGCGAGGATCTCGATACGACGCTGCGGCCGCAGACGCTGGACGAGTTTACCGGTCAGGCGGAAGCGCGTGCCAATCTGAAAATTTTCATCGAGGCGGCAAAGAACCGCGGCGAGGCGCTGGACCATGTTCTGTTCGTCGGTCCGCCCGGCCTTGGCAAGACGACGCTGGCGCAGATCATGGCCAAGGAACTCGGCGTCAATTTCCGCTCGACATCCGGTCCCGTGATCGCCAAGGCCGGTGATCTTGCCGCCCTTCTGACCAATCTCGAAGACCGGGACGTGCTGTTCATTGACGAAATCCACCGGCTGAACCCAGCCGTCGAGGAAATCCTCTATCCGGCGATGGAGGATTTTCAGCTCGATCTGATCATCGGCGAGGGTCCGGCGGCGCGCTCGGTGAAGATCGACCTGTCGAAATTCACGCTGGTGGCGGCGACGACGCGGCTCGGGCTTTTGACCACGCCGCTGCGCGACCGGTTTGGTATTCCGGTGCGCTTGAGTTTCTATACGGTCGAGGAGTTGGAACTGATCGTCAGGCGTGGAGCTAGGCTGATGGGTCTCGGTATTACGGATGACGGTGCCCGAGAAATCGCCCGCCGGGCGCGCGGCACGCCGCGCATCGCGGGCCGGCTTCTGCGCCGGGTGCGTGATTTTGCCGAAGTCGCCAAGGCTGAGGCTGTGACCAAGCAGATCGCCGACGAGGCGCTGACACGGTTGCTGGTTGACAATATGGGCCTCGATCAACTCGACAAACGTTATCTGACCATGATTGCGCTGAATTTTGGTGGCGGTCCGGTTGGCATTGAAACCATTGCGGCAGGGCTGTCTGAACCTCGCGATGCGATCGAGGACATTATCGAGCCCTACATGATTCAGCAGGGATTCATCCAGCGTACACCGCGCGGGCGTATTTTGACCGCAAACGCATGGAAACACCTTGGATTGCAGGTGCCGAAGGATCTGGAAGCCACCCAGTTCCGCCTGTTTCAGGAGGATGATTGATTGATTTCCCGGCGCGGCTTTTTAAGGACGGTTGGAAGCCTGATGCTGACGGGCATCGCGACCGGCGCCTATGCCGTCGGTATCGAGCCGGTCCGGCAGCCGCGCGTACAGCGCTATCGCCTCGTTCCGGACAAATGGCCCGCCGGTTTGAAGCTGAAACTTGTTGTCCTCGCCGACATTCATGCCTGTGATCCCTGGATGTCACCGAAGCGGATCGGCGAGATCTGCAGGCAGGCCAATGTGTTGGGCGGTGACATGATCCTGCTTTTGGGGGATTTTCTATCCGGCATGCGGATAAGGACAGGGCATGTGGCGCCGGAAGACTGGGTGCGTGAGCTTGCCGCCCTGTCCGCGCCACTTGGCGTTCATGCCGTCATGGGTAACCATGACTGGCTCGATGATCCTGGTGCGATGCTGGCCGGGAAGGGGCCGACGCTGGTCCACACGGCGCTGTCATCGATCAATGTTCCCGTCTATGACAACCATGCCACCCGTTTCGAGAAGGATGGCGAAGGCTTCTGGCTGGCCGGGCTGGCCGATCAGATCGGTCCCTGGCCGGGTCTCGATGACCTGCCAGCCACCCTGGCGCAGATCGCCGATGATGCGCCCGTTATCCTGATGGCGCATGAGCCGGATGTATTCCCGCAAGTGCCAGACCGGGTGTCCCTGACGCTATCCGGGCATACGCATGGCGGCCAGATCCGCCTGTTTGGATATGCGCCCTTCGTTCCCTCGCGCTTTAGCAATCGTTACGTCTACGGCCATATTGTCGAGAATGATCGCAATCTGATCGTTTCCGGTGGCTTGGGTTGCTCGATCCTGCCCATCCGTTTCGGTTCGCCGCCGGAAATCGTCGTTGTCGAACTTGGATAGACCATGCCCAAACGAAAGATGATCCGGATGGATGGGCCGCAGAGACAGCGGTTCAATTTTCGTATTGCCGGCCTTGGGTTTCGCGATGGGCATGTTCTGGTGCACCGGGCAGCACACGAGGATTTCTGGACGTTTCCGGGTGGGCGGGCCGAGATCGGCGAGACATCGGTGGAGACGCTGAAGCGCGAGATGGTCGAGGAACTGGGCGTCGAGGTCAGCGTCGGCCGCTTGCTCTGGACCGTGGAAAATTTCTTTCGTTACGAGGAGCGCGACTATCACGAGATCGGCTTCTACTACCAGATGGAAATCCCTGGGGATTTTCCGTTTGATCCAAGCGACATCGTGCATCGTTTGCGGGACGGCAAGAATGATCTCGAGTTCAAATGGGTGAAAGCCACCAAGGCGGCGCTGATAGCGCTCGATATCCCGCCCTATTTCATTGCCGAGCAGATCGAGACCTTACCGCTGACGCCAGTCCATATCATCTGGGATGACGGCGATCTTGACCGGTAGACCATACCGTCCCGAACATGGCTGAAGCCTTCCAGGCTAAGCCAGGTGTTCTATAGTCTCTCTGAGTAGCTCCAAGCCGCCCGCCTTCCAGCCCAGCGCCTCGATCTTGCTGGTGCTCATGGGGTTGCAGCCTGTTTTATCGCCGGCGTCAGGCAAGGGATGTGGACAGTGCCTGGCACGCTGCAGGGTGGAAAGGATGTCGTAGGTATCGGTCAGGACATCCGAAACGTTGAAGGTTTCGCCATTGATCCGCAGGCTGTCCGATTCCAGCATCAGCCGCACGGCCTGGGCGACATTGGTGCCATGCACTTCGGTGCTCGCGCGGGGGGCAATAGGCTTACCTGCGAGATAATCCTCGAAAAGCCCCGCCCATTTATGCCGCTGTCCGGGTCCTGCAGCACCGTAGATGCCGGTTGCTCTGAGGCTTGCGGTGACGAAGCCGTGGCCGCAGAGGGCGGCCAGGCTCCGCTCTGCCTGCAACTTGATTTCGCCATACAGCGTGTCGGGTTTGCCGTGCATATCCTCTTGCAAGATCGTGCCGGGTGGTTGCGGGCCATAGGCGGCGCGGCTGGACAGAAAAACGCAACGGCGGACGCCGGCATCGCGGGCAGTTTCGAAAAGGCTCACGCTGCCGTCGAGATTGGCGCGCTGGAAATTCTCGGGATCATCGCCTTCGCCGCCGCGATATTTTCCGGGTATGTGCTCGAAGGCGGCATGGACGAAATAATAGATGTGATCGAAGGCCTCGATCTGGTCGGCATCCGGATCAAGCCGTAAAGGCACGAACGCAACGTCCTTGGAGAAAAAGCCCGGGCCCGGCGCAGCACGGCCGCCGACAGTGACCTTGTAACCGTTGGCCAACAGGTGTTCGACGATGAAACGGCCGGCATAGCCGGTGCCGCCGGAAACAAGAACGCGTGTCATGAGCTTCCTGATTTCAGTTCGTGTTTGCCAGGCCCGGATTTGGCAGTCCGGCAATATCGGGAATGTTCTCGCCGCTGAAGAAAGCATGCCAGAGATTGATCAGCGGTCGCAGACTTTCCGCTTTTGGATGGTCCTTTTCCCACGGTTTTTCATATTGATAGTGCAGCACGCCGATGGATGGCCAATCCCACAGAGCCGGCATGTTGAACCAGACATATTGCAGCATGTTCATCGTGACAGGCAGGCCATGCCAGTCGGGGAAGAAATTCTGCAGAAAGGTCTGGTCGGTGCGCGGCCAGAAAGCATCGGGTCTGTCCAATTGCGTGAGCATGGCCTCGAATGTCTGCGGGGAGGGTGTGGCGACAAAGACGCCTGAGTTCAGCCGGTGAAAATCGGCAAGGCTTTCATAGACGTTGGGCGCTGCCGAAAATTCGGGATAGCCGAAATAGCGGTCGATGTTTTTCAGGACCAGCGTATCGGCATCGATGAAGATGCAGCGATCATACGCGGTCAGTTGCCAGAGCCGCAGTTTGCAAAAATTGTCGAGCGGCGAGTGAAAGTCCGGTTTTCGCCCTTTGGTGAAGGGGGCTGCGCTGTGAATGCTCTTGCGGGCATGCCGCTCGTTGAAGGCGTTGGACAGAGGCAGGAGGTCGGTGGGGACAAGCCGGCAACGAAATTCGGCGAGGGGCGTCAGGGCGGATTGATCAACGCCGCCGGTGTGGAGGACGACGATATCAGCTTTCGTTCCCGTTATGCGGATTGATCGCGCCAATGCGGTTGCGCCCATCGCATAGTCGGCATTCGTCACCAGCGTCACGAATGCGTGCTGCGATCCGGCAGGGCCGGATGGTGCGATACCATTTGAAGCAAGCGCTTGCTCCATCATGAAACCGATTTCAGCCTTCTTCCTTCCGGATCGTGGTTGATCTTGGCGGCGATGTCCTTGGTCCAGGCCGAAACGGCGGGCACTCGGCTGCGATCGACGCGGTAGGCGTATTTCTTGCCGACATCGACGATTTCCGCAAGCAGGCCATCCTGCAGCGTGATTGCATTCAAGCCAAGGGCGCGGAATTTTTCGTTGCGGACGATCAGATCGTTTTCGGCTGCTTCCTTGCGAGGGTTGGGTAGCCAGGCGATCTCTGAGCCGGTAAGCCCGGCGATCATTTCGGCGAGGTCGCGGATCCGGTGCGTCTCGGTCATCTGGTTGAAGATCTCGACGCGGGCGCCACGCTGCGGCGGGTTTTTCAGCGCCAGTTCGATGCAGCGGACCGAATCCTGAATATGGATGAAGGCGCGGGTCTGGCCGCCGGTGCTGTGCACGGTCAGCGGATAGCCAATCGCCGCCTGGATCAGGAAGCGATTGAGCACGGTGCCGTAATCGCCGTCATAATCGAAGCGGTTGATCAGCTGTTCGTGGCGGCGGGTCTGCTCGGTATGTGTACCCCAGACGATGCCCTGATGCAGGTCGGTGATCCGCAGCGCGTCGTTCTTGGCGTAGAACTGGAACAGCAGCTGATCGAGGCATTTTGTCATGTGATAGATCGAGCCGGGATTGGCCGGGTAGAGGATATCCTGCTTCGCCGTCTCGCCGCTTTCGGCCTCGATGCCGACCGATAGGTAACCTTCGGGAATGGCGGCGCCGACGGTCGAATAACCGTAGACGCCCATCGTGCCGAGATGGACGAGATGCGCGTCGAGGCCGATCTCAACCAGGGCGTTCAGGAGGTTATGCGTGGCGTTGACGTTGTTGTTGACCGTGTAATTCTTGTGGCGGTCACTTTTCATCGAATAGGGCGCCGCGCGCTGTTCGGCGAAATGGATCACGGCATCCGGACGGTTTTCCGCAAGCCAATTTTTCAGGAGCTCGTAATCGCGGGCCAGATCGATCAAGTGGAAATGGATGCGCCGGCCGGTCTCCGCGTGCCAGATGCGCGTGCGCTCCTGGATTGAATCCATCGGCGTCAGAGACTGAACCCCGAGTTCGGTATCGATCCAGCGGCGGGAGAGGTTGTCGAGGATGTGGATGTCGTGACCGGCGTCAGACAAATGCAGGGCCGTCGGCCAGCCGACAAAACCATCACCGCCAAGGACAGCAATTTTCATGCACGTCGTCTCCTTCAGGTGGAACGCTATGGATGGTGATAGGGGCGGATTGTGACAGGACGACAATGCTTGCCAAAAGCAATTTGTTCCGTCACAGAAAAACAAAAATCAGAGGATGCCCATGACCTTGATTGCACTTTCCGGCGAGTTGACGGATGCCGGACACCGGCTGGTGCAGCGCGTCTATTATGAGGACACGGATTTCTCCGGCGTCGTCTATCATGCCCGCTATCTGCATTTCATGGAGCGGGCACGCACCGATTATCTGCGTCTTCTCGGCGTCGAGCAGGCAACGCTGGCGATCGAGGGTGACACGGAAGGTCTGGTCTTCGTCGTCCACCGGATGGAGATCGATTTCAAGCAACCGGCACGCATGGACGACATCCTGACGATCACCACGGCGACGGAAAAAGCCGGTGGCGCCAAGATGGTCTTGCAACAGGAAATCCGCCGCGAGGGCACGCTACTGATCGCCGCCAAGGTGATCATCGCCGTCATCAACGGGCAGGGGCGGCCGCGGCGATTGCCGGAGACACTGGGCAAGAAGTTCCTCGGGCAGGGCTGAGTTTCAGTCCCCGGCTTCGACCGCTTTCAGCATTGCCTTGGTCAGGCTCTGTTTCCAGTCCTTCGCCTCCGCCCAGGGATCGATACCGCTTTCCAGGCGCTCGAGAATATCGGGAATGTGAAAACCGTTGGCAGCACCGAGATCACCAAGCTCATCCCAGCTGACCGGCGTTGCCACCGGACCATTGGAGCGGGCGCGCACCGAATAGGGCGCGACGGCGGTGGAGCCGCGCTCATTGCGCAGCCAGTCGATGAAGATGCGGCCCTTGCGCTTGGCTTTTGACATGGTGGCGATGTAATTTTCGGGATCTTCGTCGGCGATCTTGGCCGAAAGGCCCTTGGCGAAGGTCTTGGCGTCCTCCCACGGCGCGCGGCGCGACAGCGGCACGATGACATGGATGCCCTTGCCGCCAGAGACCATGGCGACCGATTTCAGGCCAAGCTCCTCCAACGCGTCGCGAAGCAAGACGGCCGCCTGTTTGACGGTTTCGAAGGTGACGCTCGGGTCGGGATCGAGATCGAAGACAAGCCGGTCGGCAGCGTCGAGCCGGTCGATGGTCGAGCCCCAGATGTGCAACTCGATCGTGCCCATCTGCACGGCGGCCACGAGGCCCTTGGCATCGTTGACGTAGAGATAGTTGGCGGTATCGCCATCGGATTCCTCGATCGGGACCTGATGGATTTCATCGGGAAAGCCATCGCCGGCATGTTTTTGGTAAAAGCACTGATGATCAGGCCCCTGCGGGCAGCGCAGGATTGAGGCAGGGTGATCCGCGGCGAAGGGCAACATGCGAACCGCGATCACGCCATAGTATCGGGCAAGGTCGACCTTGGTGATCGCGGGGTCGGAAAAGAGCAGCCTGTCGGCGTGGGTTATGCGGATACCGAGCACGTCGCCGTCTGCATCCTTTTCCTTGTGCGGTGGCCGTTTCTTATCCGCGCCCGGCACTTCCGGTTTATCCACGGCGGCTTTGGACGTTGGTGCTGGTTTCTTCGTCTCTAGCGTCACGGCAGAAGCCTCCTTGTCTTCGCGCAGGCCCTGAAAGGCGCCGTGGCGGATGTGACCATCGTCGGTAAATTCGGCGAAATCAATTTCCGCCGCAAGATTCGGAGTCAGCCAGACCGCATCATGCGCGATCTGGTTCGGGACCGCATCGAATGGTGACGTCTTGCGTATCAGCTTGGGAAAACGCGCGGCCAGATCTGCCATGGTCTCTTCGTCGAACCCGGTGCCGACGCGGCCCTGATAGACGAATTTCCTCCCGTCATACGCGCCGACCAGCAGCGAGGCGAAAGCCCTCCCGCGCTTGTCAGAGGGGGAATAGCCGCCGATGACGAATTCCTGCCGTTTGGTGCATTTGATCTTCAGCCAGTTGCCGGCGCGGCCTTCGCGATAGGACGCATCGGCTTTTTTGGCGATGATGCCTTCCTGCCCGGCCTTACACATGGCCTGAAACACCTTTCGGCCATTGCCCCGGACGTGTTCGCTGTACTGGATAGCAGGGCCAGGTTCCAGCGTGTCCAGCAACACCTTCAGCGCCTCCTTGCGTTCGACCAGTGGCGCTTTGCGCAAATCCTTGCCGTCGAGGTGCAGCAGATCGAAGGCATAGAAGCGCGTTTCGCCCCCGGTTTTGATTGCCTTCTGCAATGCGGAGAACTTGGAGCCTTCGTTAGAAGCGGCGACCGCCTCGCCATCGATCAAAGCGGTGTCGCAATCCAGCGGCATCAATCCGTTGGCGATATCGGGGAATTTTTCCGTCCAGTCCAGTCCGGTCCGCGTGAAGCAGGTGACGCCACCTTTGCCGATGGAAACCATCAGACGATAACCGTCAAACTTGGCTTCGTTCAGCCAGTCGTCGCCATCAGGCGCGTCCGCGGTGAGGGTTGCCAGCTGCGCCTTGACGAAGGTGGGCGCCTTGCCCGACCGTTTCCGTTCTTTTGGCGGCTCTGATTTTTCCTCGGCGACGGCGCCAGCCTTGACATTGGCGGCGGCGCTTTTCGCCGATTCCCACACATGGGCTTTCCTTTCCCCCTGGCCGGATGCGATCTCCCCCATCGAACGGCCGCTTTTGACGCTGGTCAAATTTTCCGTCAACAGGCTTTCGCCGTCTTCGCTGGTCTCGCCGTCATGCTCCTTGATCAGCAGCCAGTTCTCGCGCTTTTCACCGTTGCGCGGCTTCATCCGCACTAAGGTCCAGCCGCCATGCATGCGCTGACCGTGGAGATGAAATTTCAGCTTGCCTTCCTTCAGGCCTTCGTCGGGATCGTTGTCTGGCTCCCACCAGCCGGTGTCCCACAGCATCACCGTGCCGCCGCCATATTGCTTTTTCGGAATCGTACCTTCGAAATCGCCATAGGCCATGGGATGGTCTTCGGTGCGCACGGCAAGCCGCTTGTCGTCCGGGTTGATGCTTGGGCCGCGGGTTACCGCCCAGCTTTTGAGTACGCCTTTCCATTCCAGCCGGAAGTCATAATGCAGCCGGGTTGCATCATGTTTCTGCACCAGAAAGAGCTTGCCCGCCTTTCCCTTTTTCGACGCCCCCTTGGGTTCGGCGGTCCTGGTGAAATCGCGCTTGCGGTTATACTCGGTGAGGGAATCGTAATGCTCGGCCATAGCGGTGCCTCAGGCGGATTTTTTCTTCGGAGCGGCTTTCTTGGGCGCAGCTTTCCCACCGCTACCCTCAAGACTTTTCTTCAGTGCCGACATCAGATCGACGACATTGTCGCCACGCTTGCCGGTGTCGTCCTCATCTTCGACCTCGATCTTTGCCTTCTTGCCCTTGAGCTTTCTCTGGACCAGTTCTTTCAGTGCCGTCGAATAATTGTCCTTGAAGGTGGTGGCGTCGAAGGGGGCGGTCTTCTTGTCGATCAGCGCGGTTGCCACTTCCAGAAGATCATCGTCGGAGGTTTTGCCGGAAAGTCCGTGGAACATCGGATCGGCTTTCCGCAACTCGTCGGCGTAGTGGAGTGTTTCGAGAAGTAGACCATCGCCGCAAGGTTTGATCGCAGCGATGTATTCGCGTCCGCGCAGGGTCAGCTGGCCAAGCCCCACCTTGCCTGATTTGCGCAAGGCGTCCCTGACCACCCGATAGGCGTCTTCGGCCAGATCGTCGGAGGGAACGACATAATAGGGTTTGTCATAGTAGATCGGTGAAATCTCGGAGGCATCGACAAACTGCACGAGTTCCAATGTCTTTTTCGTCTCAAGCTTGACTGCGTCTATTTCCTCCGGTTCGAGCAGGACATACTTGCCACTCTCATACTCGTAGCCCTTGACGATCTCGTCCGTATCGACAGGACCGATGCCGTCGACGACCTTGTCGTAGTGGACGGGCTTGCCGGATGGTTCGTGGATCTGGCGGAAGGCAAAGCGCGCGCCCGTCTTAGTGGCGCTGAACACTTCGACAGGGATGGAAACGAGGGAGAGACGCAGCTGTCCTTTCCACAATGCACGCGATACCATGTTTCCACCTTCTCCGTCGGCCGGTGTTTTAATGCGCAATATTCCCCGTGTTCGTGTCGCGGGCCAGCAGGCGCTCCAGCGCAGCCACATCCTCGCTGGTGATCACCGGCACCGGATCGGACACCATGGCCTGCAGCACTTCAGGCGAAACGGCGCCATTCTCGATGGCCCATTCCAGCGCTTCACGTGTCTCACGCTCCGCCCTCAGCTGCGCATAAAGCGCAAGGATCAACCGGTCGCGATGATCGAAATGCGGCCGGGAGGAACGTTTGGATGATGTCTTTGGCGTGATCGTGCTCATGTCCGCTGAACGCGGCCAAGCCTTGAATGTTCCCGCAGTACTTCATGGCAAAGATCAGATTGCAATGCGGCAAAGTAAGACTCTCTTAACCATAATGATGTCTTAATGCACATATTAGGGTTTTGTGCACTGCACGTCATCCTTTCACCAAGATTGAACGCAAGAAGGCAGACAGGAAGCTTAAAGATCGGCATGAGGCCGGTTATCGGCAGCTGCCGGGTCAATCTTGCAACAATGACGTTTAAGCACCCTGGCTGTGAGCATGAGATTGCTCTTGCCGGGCGTTTGGATTCGGGGATTTGAGAACGATGGAACAGGTTGGATTGGCTGCAGCGACGACAGACGTAACGCTGTGGTCGCTATTCATGGAGGCGGGCTTCGTGGTGAAGCTCGTCATGCTGGGACTGATTGGCGCCTCAATCTGGACCTGGGCGATCGTCGTCGACAAGACGCTTAAATTCGGCAAGGTGCGCCGCCAGCTGGATGCGTTCGAACAGGTGTTCTGGTCTGGCCAGTCGCTGGAAGAACTCTACCGGACACTGTCCGACCGGACGACCTCCGGCATGGGGGCGATCTTCGTCTCTGCCATGCGCGAATGGAAGAAGTCCTTCGAACGCGGCGCCCGTTCGCCGATCGGTCTGCAGATGCGTATTGACCGGGCGATGGACGTGACGCTGGCCCGTGAGGCCGAAGCGCTTGAATCGCGGCTCGGATCGCTCGCCACCATCGGTTCGGCCGGCCCGTTCGTCGGTCTGTTCGGTACCGTTGTCGGTATCATGACCTCGTTCCAGGCCATCGCCGGTTCGAAGTCGACAAACCTTGCGGTTGTTGCGCCCGGTATCGCCGAGGCACTTCTCGCCACCGCAATCGGCCTTCTCGCCGCTATCCCGGCGGTTATCGCCTACAACAAGTTCTCCGCCGATGCCGGCAAGCTGACGGCGCGCATGGAAGGGTTTGCCGACGAGTTCTCGGCCATTCTTTCGCGCCAGATCGATGAGAAGCTGCAGCCGCGCCAGGCCGCGCAGTAAAGCCTGAGCGGCACGAAGACGGAGATAGACCAATGGGTATGTCAGCAGCAGGTGGTGGATCGAAGGGTGGCGGCCGTCGCCGCGGTGGCCGTGGCGGCCGCGGCGGCAAGGGCGTCATGAGCGAAATCAACGTGACGCCGTTCGTCGACGTCATGCTGGTGCTGTTGATCATCTTCATGGTTGCCGCCCCGATGATGACGGTCGGCGTGCCGATCGATCTGCCGGAAACGCAGGCGAAGGCGCTGAATGCCGAAACCCAGCCGATCACGATTTCGGTCAAGAGCGACGGCCAGGTCTTCCTGCAGGAAACGCCGATCCCGGTCGAAGAGGTTGCCGCAAAGCTGCAGGCGATCGCAACGACAGGCTATAGCGAGCGTATTTTCGTGCGGGGTGATGCGACGTCGCCTTACGGCGTGATCGCCGATGTCATGGCGCGTATCCAGGAAGCAGGCTTCAAGAATATCGGTCTCGTCACCCAGCCGCAGAAGGGCCAGTAGAGCGCGTACGATGAAGAGCAGTCTCATCACATCCGCTGTGCTGCATGGCCTGGTTCTGACCTGGGCGCTGGTGTCGCTCGGCAGTCCCAAATCGTTCGAGGTCTCCAATATGGAGTCCATCCCGGTCGATATGGTGTCTGTCGAAGAGCTGACCCAGTTGCAGATGGGGGACGCAAAGGCTCCGAAATCCGAAAAGCCTTCGCCCGTTCCGACAAAGAAGCCAGTTGAGAACAATGATGGTGAAAACGTCGGCGACAACAGTGTTGATCTGAAAACACCGCCAAAGCCGGAATCCAAGCCGATCGAAAAGGAATCGACGGGCGCGATCAAGTCTGAAGACGTTCCGCTGCCGAAACCTGAGCCGGTGAAGGAAGACAAGCCCGAGGTGACGGAAGACAAGCCGGCATCCGAGCCTGCAACGGAAGTTGCCGCTCTGCCCGAGCCGAAGCAGGAGGTCCAGCCCGACCCCAAGCCTGCGGAAACGCCTGCCGAGGAAAAGCCTGCGGAAAATCCGGATGCAGAAGCGCTGCCGGACAAAGTTCCGACGCCAATGACAAAGCCCAAGGTGGAACAGCCGGCGCAGACGGCCAAGACGCCCGATCGCAAGAACGAAGAAAACAAGACCGAGAAGAAGAAGACATCGACTGCCATGAAGTCGGACTTCGATGCCGATGAAGTGGCGGCGCTTCTCAACAAGCAGGATTCCTCCGGCGGTGGCAAGAAGCGGTCCAGCGAAACAGCTTCGCTGGGTGCAAAGAAGACGACCGGCAACACGCTGTCGGCCAGCGAAATGGATGCGCTGAGGGGCCGCATCGAGAACAATTGGTCCGTCGTTGCCGGTATTTCCGGTGCCGAAGGGCTGACGATCACGGTGACGATGCAGCTCGACAAGAATGGCGAGATCATCGGGCGGCCTGAAGTGGTCGCCTCGGGCGGTACGGATTCGGCACGGCGAACCTTCGAGGGCAGCGTGCGGCGGGCCATCCTGAAATCGGCGCCGTTCGATAACCTGCCGGCAGACAAATACGATTCCTGGAGCGAAGTGGTCGTCAATTTCGATCCAAGCTCCATGCTCTAGAACATCATAGAATGAATGGCTGAAAGGCTCCGTTACAATGTTGAAACGCAATCCCTTCCGTTTTCTGATCGCGCTCGCGACGATGGTCACCCTGATGATCGCGCCTGCACATGCGCGGGTGGAAATCAACATCAACAAAGGCAATGTCGAGCCTTTGCCCATCGCCGTCACCGACTTCCTGCAAGGTGAACTGGGCCAGAAGATTTCCGACGTCGTTGCAGCCGACCTGAAGCGTTCCGGCCTGTTTGCGCCGATCGCCAAAAGTGCCTTCATCGAGAAGATCACCAATCCGGATGCCGCTCCGCGTTTTGAAGACTGGAAGGTCATCAATGCGCAGGCGCTGGTCACCGGCCGGGTCACCCAGGAAGGCGATGGCCGCCTGAAGGCGGAATTCCGCCTGTGGGATAGCTTTGCCGGCCAGCAGATGGCAGGGCAGCAGTTCTTCACCCAGCCGGAAAACTGGCGCCGTGTCGCCCATATCATCGCCGACGCTATCTATGAGCAGATCACCGGTGAAAAGGGCTATTTCGATACCCGCATCGTCTATGTCGCCGAAAGCGGCCCGAAGACGGCACGCAAGCGTCAACTGGCCATCATGGACCAGGATGGTTTCAATGCCCGTGGCATCACCAATTCCAACGACATCGTGCTGACGCCGCGTTTCTCGCCGAACAAGCAGGAAATCACCTACATGTCGTTTGAAGGCAACGAGCCGCGCGTCTATCTGCTGCAGCTCGAAACCGGACAGCGCGAAGTGGTCGGCAATTTCCCCGGCATGACCTTTGCTCCGCGCTTTTCGCCGGATGGCCAGCGGGTGATCATGAGCTTGCAGCAGGACGGCAACGCCAACATCTACACGATGGACCTGCGTTCGCGCACCACGACGCGGCTGACGTCGACCGCTGCGATCGACACCTCTCCGTCCTATTCGCCGGATGGTAGCCAGATCGTGTTTGAAAGTGATCGCGGCGGCCGCCAGCAGCTGTATGTCATGAGCGCCGGCGGCGGTGGACAGAACCGCATCTCGTTCGGCGATGGCTCTTATTCCACGCCGGTCTGGTCGCCACGCGGAGACCTGATCGCCTTTACCAAGCAGTCGGGTGGCAAGTTCTCGATCGGCGTGATGAAGCCGGATGGTTCGGGCGAACGCATCCTGACGACCGGCTTCCACAACGAAGGCCCGACCTGGGCTCCGAATGGCCGTGTCCTGATGTTCTTCCGGCAGAACTCCGGTGCCGGTGGTCCGCAGCTCTATTCGATCGACCTGACCGGCTATAACGAGCAGCTGGTCCAGACCAAGGGCTTTGCGTCTGACCCGGCATGGTCGCCGCTACTTGAATAGCCCCATTGAATAGCATTGTGACGATGCGGCGGGGAATATGGCGAATTTGCCGCTTTCTCGCCGCAAAGGACTGATCTAGCAAGCCTCCACGCGAATTTTAACCGTCTGCTAACCATATCCGTTGAAATGGGATTAACCGCTTCCGGTTACAGTCTGGCAACCCTGAATTAAGACAGACCATCCAAGGAGACCGGCCCATGAGCCGCATTCACGCCCAGGCCGCAGGCCGCATGCAATCCTTCGCCCGCAACCCGATCATGATCGCTCTCTTTGCCAGCCTGGCGCTTGCTGCTTGCGCCAAGAAGCCGATGAACAGCGCTGGTGATCTCGGCCTCGGCGCCAATGCGGCGACCCCGGGCTCGAGCCAGGACTTCACGGTCAACGTCGGCGACCGCATCTTCTTCGACACAGACTCCACCTCGATCCGTGCAGATGCCCAGGCAACGCTTGATCGCCAGGCGCAGTGGCTGGCCAAGTATCCGAACTATGCCATCACGGTCGAAGGTCATGCCGACGAACGCGGCACCCGCGAGTACAACCTGGCACTGGGCGCACGCCGCGCCGCAGCGGCCAAGGAATATCTCTCCTCGCGCGGTATCCCGGCCTCGAAGATCAAGACGATCTCCTACGGCAAGGAAAAGCCGGTCGCCGTCTGCGACGACATTTCCTGCTGGTCGCAGAACCGTCGCGCTGTCACGGTTCTGGGTGGCGCCGGCATGTAATTGCCGGACCTTCAGCAGTCTCTCGAAAAGGCGGCCATTCGGGCCGCCTTTTCTTTTTTGTCACACTTTGACCGAACTCCGTTGCTTTTTGAGGCCAATTGGAAAACTGTGCGGCAATCATCCATCAACCGATTTGAACCGGTTCGGATGAGAGTGGATACACAAACAGGACACATGACATGAAACATTTTGTCGTGGCGGGATTGATCGGCCTGACTGCCTTTGCGGGGTTTGGACAGACAGTGACCGCCATGCCGCTATCCGCGCTGTTCAACCGCGCAATCCACGGCGAGGCCCAGTCACCGGGCAAGGCGCCGCTGCTCAAGGTCCAGTCGAACGAGGTTGGACGCATCGGGCAGCTCGAGGAACAGATCCGCTCGCTCAACGGGCGTATCGAGGAAATGAGTTTCCAGCTTCTGCAGATGCAGGAGCAGATCCGCAAATTCCAGGAAGACAACGAGTTCCGTTTCCAGGATCTGGAAGGCGGCAAGTCGGGCTCGACGAAGAAGAGCCAGCTGGAAACACCGCGCACCAATCAGACAGCTGGCACTGCGCCTGCACCGACTGATCAGGCAACTGTAACCGATCCCAACGCAGGTTTGGGATCGGATACTGCTTCCGGTACCGGCGCGGCGTCCTCGACGCTGGGCCAGATCGTCTTTGACGAAAACGGCAATCCTATCGCCGCAAACCAGGACACATCGAGTCTGGAATCAACGCTCCCCGGTACCGATCAGGGCATCAACCAGACGCCGGACAGCCAGCAGCAGACGGCCGCTCTCGATAATCCCGGCGATCTCTATCAGTCGGCCTATGGCCATGTGCTGACGGGCGACTACAGCAAGGCTGAAAACGAATTCCGCTCCTATCTCGAAGCATTCCCGAAGGGCGAAAAAGCCGCGGATGCCAGCTTCTGGATGGGCGAAGCGCAATACTCCCAAGGCAAGTTCAACGATTCCGCCAAGACGTTCCTGAATGCGCACCAAGCCTACAGCAAGTCGCCGAAGGCGCCGGAGATGCTCTTGAAACTCGGCATGTCGTTGGCTGCACTCGACAACAAGGACACGGCCTGCGCCACGCTGCGTGAGGTCAACAAGCGCTATCCGAAGGCTTCGCAGGCGGTGAAGACCAAGGTTGCCAGCGAACAGGGCCGCCTTGCCTGCTGAGGTGGACCGCGCCGCGCCGCTTGCTGCCGTAGAGGCGGCGAAACAATTTCTCTCTTCATTCAAGACACCCGGCATGATCCTCGCCGCCGTTTCCGGCGGCAGTGATTCAAAAGGCCTGCTTCTGGCGCTGCATGAGGCGATCACGCTTGGTGGCTTTTCGGCCTTTTCCCTGTCCGCCTGCACTGTCGATCATGCGCTGCGCCGTGAATCCGCTGAGGAAGCGCGGGCGGTCGCGGCTTTTTGCGCTGAAAAAGGCATTCCGCATACCATTCGCCAATGGGACGGCGACAAGCCGGTGGCCGGTATTCAGGCGGCGGCGCGGGCAGCACGTTACGGGCAGCTTGCCGATGCCGCGCGAGATATGGCTGCCATCTGCATTGTCACTGCCCACACTGCGGATGACCAGAACGAGACGATTGCCATGCGCCTAGGCCGGTCGGAGCCAGATGCGCCTGGTTTGGCAGGCATGGCGGCGGGAGTTCTGGTCGGCGGTAGAGCCTGGGTCTGGCGTCCGTTTCTTCATCTGCGCCGGATCGATATCCGCTCTTTTCTAATGGAGCGGGGCGAGGGGTGGTTCGATGATCCGAGCAACAGCAATCGCCGCTTTGAGCGCGTGCGAGTGCGCCAGGCGCTGTCCGGCGAGGGATCTTCGTCCGCGGATGTACTTGCCGCGGGGCGAGCCCGTTTCGGGTCAAGCGAGCGTGCAGCGCGGCTGATTGACCGGTATGTGCACGGTTTTGAAGGCCTTGTGGCGAAGGTCGATCCGGAAATTCCGGCCGGTATGGCCGATCCCGACTGTATGCGTGCGGTTCTGTCGATCGCCTCCGTCATCGGCGGACGTCTTCATCTTCCTGGCCGCGAGACGGCCGCGCGGCTTACGGCGTTTTTGGGAGACGCAAGTGGCGGGCGGATGACTGCAGGGCGCGTGGTTTTCGATCGCCGCAAATCGGGTCTCTATCTCTATCGCGAAGCGAGGGGCTTGCCGGAGATCGAACTTCACCCCGCTCAGTGCGGGCTTTGGGATGGCCGCTTTCTGGTCACCAACGAAGGGGCGCATCGTGTAGCGGTTCACGCCCGTGGCGAAACGGCCGGATTGTGCGCGAGACTGATTGCCGCAGGCCTGCCCGAACCTGTGGCCAAGCGCGCTGTCAAATCGGCTATCGGGTTTTCTGCGCCGACGCAGGCATCAGATCGTCCGGATGCTGCTGTCGCTTTGGTGCCAACGCCTTGTGTGCAAACCTATATCAGCCTTTACGACACCTTTTTGCCGTGTTTCGACCTGATGATGGCAAACAGCATTGCCACGCTCTTTGGCCGTGACAACTATCCTGCTCCTCCGGTTTACGGTGTATTGACGGAAAAGTCAGGTTAGTCTTGAGTTTGCCTTGGCAAGCTGGTCACGCAACCCTATGTTAGGCGCAAGAATGCAGCCACAAATCATTGCGGGTTGCGACAGAGGTTCCGGGGAGTTCGATGAACCCTAATTTCAGAAATTTTGCACTTTGGGCAATCATTGCCCTGCTTTTGATCGCGCTGTTCAGCATGTTCCAGCAGCCGACCGAGCGTACTGGTTCGAAGGAAGTTCCCTTTTCCCAATTCCTGAAGGATGTTGACGGAAGTCGCGTCAAGGAAGTGGTGATCACCGGCAATAAGGTGATCGGCTCGTATGCCGAGAGCGGCGCGACGTTCCAGACCTATGCGCCTGCGATCGACACGGCCCTGACCGAGCGTATGGAAGCCAAGAACGTAACTGTGACGGTTCGCCCCGAAACCGATGGTTCGTCCGGCTTCCTCAGCTATGTCGGTACGCTGCTGCCGATGCTGCTGATCCTCGGTGTCTGGCTGTTCTTCATGCGCCAGATGCAGGGTGGTTCGCGTGGTGCGATGGGTTTTGGCAAGTCCAAGGCCAAGCTGTTGACCGAAGCCCATGGCCGTGTGACGTTTGACGATGTCGCAGGTGTGGACGAAGCCAAGCAGGACCTCGAGGAAATCGTCGAATTCCTGCGCGACCCGCAGAAATTCCAGCGCCTCGGCGGCCGCATTCCGCGCGGCGTGCTGCTGGTCGGTCCTCCCGGTACCGGTAAGACGCTGCTTGCCCGCTCGGTTGCCGGTGAAGCCAATGTACCGTTCTTCACAATTTCCGGTTCTGACTTCGTTGAAATGTTCGTCGGTGTCGGTGCAAGCCGCGTCCGTGACATGTTCGAACAGGCCAAGAAAAACGCGCCCTGTATCATCTTCATCGACGAAATCGACGCCGTCGGCCGCCATCGTGGTGCCGGTCTTGGTGGTGGCAACGACGAGCGCGAACAGACGCTCAACCAGCTGCTGGTCGAGATGGACGGCTTTGAGGCTAATGAAGGCATTATCCTGATCGCTGCGACCAACCGTCCCGACGTTCTCGACCCGGCCCTTTTGCGTCCAGGCCGTTTCGACCGCCAGGTTGTCGTTCCGAACCCGGATATCAATGGCCGCGAGCGTATCCTCAAGGTGCATATCCGCAATGTGCCGCTGGCGCCGAATGTCGATCTGAAGGTTCTGGCCCGTGGTACCCCTGGTTTCTCCGGTGCCGACCTGATGAACCTCGTCAACGAAGCTGCCCTAATGGCCGCACGCCGCAACAAGCGTGTTGTCACCATGCAGGAATTCGAAGACGCCAAGGACAAGATTATGATGGGCGCGGAACGCCGTTCGTCCGCCATGACCGAAGCCGAAAAGAAGCTGACTGCCTATCACGAAGCCGGTCATGCCATCATGGCGCTGAAGGTTCCGGTCGCCGATCCGTTGCACAAGGCGACGATCATTCCACGCGGCCGTGCACTCGGCATGGTGATGCAGCTCCCCGAAGGCGACCGCTATTCGATGAGCTACAAGTGGATGGTGTCGCGCCTTGCCATCATGATGGGCGGCCGTGTTGCCGAGGAAATCACCTTCGGCAAGGAAAACATCACCTCCGGTGCGTCGTCCGATATCGAGCAGGCCACCAAGCTTGCCCGTGCGATGGTGACGCAATGGGGCTTTTCCGATGAGCTTGGCCAGGTTGCCTATGGCGAGAACCAGCAGGAAGTCTTCCTCGGTCACTCTGTTTCGCAATCAAAGAACGTTTCCGAGGCGACAGCCCAGAAGATCGACAACGAGGTGCGCCGCCTGATCGATGAAGCGTATCAGGAAGCCAAGCGTATCATCACGGAGATGCACGCCGAGTTCGTGGCCATCGCGGAAGGCCTGCTCGAATACGAGACCCTGACTGGCGATGAAATCAAGGCGTTGATCCGCGGCGAAAAGCCGGCTCGCGACCTTGGCGACGACTCGACGCCGCATCGTGGTTCGGCCGTTCCGTCGGCCGGCACTAAGAAAGATGGTTCGGTCGGCAAGGGTGATGAAGCCGAAGGCGGGTTTGAGCCGCAACCGCAATAGTCTTGCGTGAAGCAGGCAATCGAACCGAAAACCGCCGCGCCTTGATGCGCGGCGGTTTTCGTTTGTACCGACTGGCTCCGGCTTGGTAACGCGCTGTAATGAATTCTGATGATACAACGGGATGCTGTTGCAGAAGATTTATGGCATGAGGTAGCGAGGTCGCCCAAAAGGATGCGTCGGATTTTGGCGCAACTGCAGGCATAACTGCAAGCCTGAGCGCGGCGGGAGAGCGGTCGTTGAGGATGCGCCCCGGCGACGGGTTTCTTGAAGTGACCCGTTGGGTTTGAGATGGAATCCAGGGCGATGTCGCCGGACGTGCTCTCCTGGTGAGCCGCTGGCACCCCAGATAGAAATTGGAGTTTTTATGAAGCGCAAATATTTCGGCACGGACGGGATCCGCGGCCAGTCCAATGTGTTTCCAATGACGCCGGATCTGGCGATGCGGGTCGGCATTGCGGTCGGTACGATCTTTCGCAACGGCGGGCACCGCCACCGCGTGGTGATCGGTAAGGACACGCGCCTGTCCGGCTATATGCTGGAGAACGCGATGGTGGCCGGCTTTACCGCCGCGGGGCTCGACGTGTTCCTGCTCGGTCCTATTCCAACCCCCGGCGTGGCGATGCTGACGCGCTCGCTTCGCGCCGACGTTGGCGTGATGATCTCGGCCTCTCACAATCCGTTCGAAGACAACGGCATCAAGCTGTTTGGTCCGGACGGCTACAAGTTGTCCGACGATCTTGAAGGCCAGATCGAGGAATTGCTCGACAAGGACATGACGGCACAGCTTGCCAAGTCGCAGGAAATCGGCCGGGCCAAGCGCGTCGAGGGCGACATCTACCGTTATATCGAACATGCCAAGCGCACGTTACCGCGCGATGTGACACTGCAGGGCTTGAGGGTTGCTATCGATTGCGCGAACGGTGCTGCCTATAAGGTCGCGCCTTTGGCCCTTTGGGAGCTTGGGGCCGAGGTGGTGACCATCGGCAATGAGCCGAACGGCGTCAATATCAACCTCGACTGCGGCTCTACACACCCTGCTGCGCTATCACGGAAAGTGCATGAAGTGCGGGCCGATATCGGTATTGCGCTTGACGGCGATGCCGACCGGGTCCTGATCGTCGATGAGAACGGCACGGTTATCGATGGTGATCAGTTGATGGCTGTTATCGCCAATAGCTGGGCGGACGATGGCGTGCTCAAGGGCAATGGTATTGTTGCGACTGTCATGTCCAATCTCGGCCTGGAGCGCTATCTCAACGGCCGCGGGCTGGATCTGCACCGTACCAAGGTCGGTGACCGCTACGTGGTCGAGCACATGCGCCAACACGGTTTCAACGTCGGCGGCGAGCAGTCCGGCCATCTGGTTCTCTCCGACTTCGGCACCACCGGTGATGGTCTCGTTGCTGCACTCCAGATCCTTGCCTGCGTCAAGCGGCAGGGCAAAACCGTCAGCGAAGTTTGCAATCGGTTCGACCCTGTGCCTCAAGTTTTGAAGAACGTCCGGGTGTCTGCCGGCATGCCGCTTGAAAACGCTGCCGTGCGCCAGGCTATCGCCGATGCGGAATCGGAGCTTGCCAAGAACGGCCGTTTGCTGATCCGTCCGTCCGGCACCGAACCGCTGATCCGCGTCATGGCGGAAGGCGATGACCGCGCCCAGGTGGAGCGTATCGTGGATGAACTGATAGGCGTGATCGGCGGTGTGCGCAATGTCGCCTGATCTGTCTGCCGCGATGAGACTTGAAAAGGCCGGGTTTTGCCCGGTCTTTTTTTGTGTGTTATTTAAGTATTTGCGCACGTTGCTTGGCGCTGTAGCCAACTCATTAACAGTTACGGTAAATTTTTGTAGTTAATTGGACCTTAACCTTTCTTATCCATGATCCACACCAACACAATTTGTTGGAGGCCGGTTTGTCGGCTGACCAGGCAACGAGAAGTATTGGAGTGTGGCCATGAAGACTATTTTGATTGGCGTTGTTGCAGCTATGCTGGGCAGCACCGCGACCTTCGCCGCGGATCTTTACGAGCCGCCCATCGAGCCGCCAATTGCAGAACCGGTCCAGCTCACGGAGGCCAGTGGCTGGTATCTGCGTGGTGATGTCGGTTATGCCTTCACCAATCTGCGTGGCGCCAATTTCTATCAAGGCCCAGGCCGCTTTGTCCGCGATTTCGACGATGCTGATCTCGATGACAGCTGGACCGCCGGCGTCGGTGTCGGTTACCAGATCAACAACTATCTGCGCACGGACGTGACGCTCGATTATCTCGGCAACGCCGATTTTGAAGGCTCGACGACCGGAGGTTGCGGCGTCGCCGTCGCCTGCACTTCGCGCGATGTTTCGGCAATTGCCGCATGGAGCCTGATGGCCAACGCCTATGTTGATATCGGCACCTACGGTTCGTTCACGCCTTACGTGGGTGCTGGTATCGGTGGTACGCAGGTCAAGTGGGACAATTTGCGCAATACCAGCTGCGAAATCGGCGACCCCACCAATTGCGACCCGAGCTTCGAACATGATGGCCGTAGCAAGTGGCGCTTCACCTATGGCCTGATGGCCGGTACGGCGATCGACCTGACCTGTAACCTCAAGGCAGACGTAGGCTATCGTTTCCGCCACGTGCTTGGTGGCGACATGTTCGGCTACAACGCCAATAGCGGTCCTGGATCCGACAAGGGCATGTATCTGCATGAAGCCCGTGCAGGTCTGCGTTATTCCTTCGGTGGTTGCGCCGAAGCCTACGTCCCACCGGCTGAGCCGATCGTCTACAAGTAAGCGCATCGCGCTCTTCGTTTCAAAAGGCCGTCCGGTTTCCGGGCGGCCTTTTCGGTTTTTGCCGGCCTGTTTGGTTAAGAAGCATGCTTAACCTGAGGTTAACCCGTGGATGCGATGATGGGGACATATTAACACGGGCGACGGGCGTTTCTGTCGCCGTTACGATTTTCCAAGGACAGCAAAATGAAGTTGCGGCACACTCTCCTCAATGCATCTGCACTGATCCTGCTGTTTGCCGCGGGGCAGGCGATGGCTGCTGATCTTCTCGAAGCGCCGGAAGTCAGCATCTCGCCGCTGGAGACAAGCGGCCAGGGTTTCTACCTGCGTGGTGATCTTGGCTACGCCGGATGGACGCGCGGTGGCGACCCGTCACTGCGGCTGTTCGATGCCGGCACCGGCGCTACCAACTCCGCGTCGTTCGACAATGATTTCGACCAACCCTTTTCCGGGACCCTCGGCGTTGGCTATCAGTTCAACGACATGTTTCGGGCGGATTTGACTGGCGATTATTTCGAAGGCGACGTCCGCGGAAGCGGCCAGGCCAACATTCCCTGCGCTGGCGAAGCCGCTGGAACGTCTTGCGGCGGCCGGCTAAATGCCGACTACAAGGCAATTGGCCTCATGGCGAACGGCTATGTCGATCTGGCAACGGTGGCTGGCTTGACGCCTTATGTCGGTGCTGGTCTCGGGGTGACGCAGCTTCGTTGGAACGACGTCGCACTGCGCACCAGCTGCGTGCCGGGAGCGGCAGGCTGCTCCGGTGCCGGGCCGGTCAACCAGACCTTTGACGGCGAAAGCAGCTGGCGTCTGACCTACGCGCTGATGGCCGGCGTTTCCTACAACATGACCGAGCAGCTGAAGCTTGACGTCGGCTATCGCTATTCGCAGATCACCGACGGCGATATGTTCAATGGCAGCGATATCGACGGCCTCGACGACGGTCTCGGCCGCCACGAAATCCGCGCCGGTTTGCGCCTGTCAATCTGGTAGCTGAAAGAGCATCCGCATTCAGCGATGCTTCGAGCGCCAAAAATCTTTCCGGAAACGACACATCATTCTTGACTTCCAGGCCTGTCCGCCATATTCACGGCGGCAGGCCACCTCTCCCTAACGAGAGGCTTTCTATCTGGAAGGATAGCTTCGATGACGATCCCTGCGACACCGGAATTGCGTCCGGCAAATACTCATTTTTCTTCTGGTCCCTGCTCCAAGCGCCCCGGTTGGTCGCTTGATGCGCTCTCTGATGCGGCCCTCGGGCGTTCGCACCGTGCCAAGGTTGGCAAGAGCAAGCTGAAGCAGGCGATCGATCTCACCCGTGAAATTCTTCAGGTGCCGGCGGACTACCGCATCGGCATCGTGCCTGCCTCCGACACCGGTGCAGTCGAGATGGCGCTCTGGTCACTGCTCGGTCCGCGCGGCGTTGACATGGTCGCCTGGGAGAGCTTCGGCTCCGGCTGGGTTTCCGATGTCGTCAAGGAGCTGAAGCTCCCTGATACCCGCAAATTCGTTGCCGACTACGGCAAGCTCGTCGACTTTGCCCAGGTCGATTTCGACCGTGATGTCGTCTTTACCTGGAATGGTACGACCTCGGGTGTCCGCGTTGCCAATGCCGATTTCATCCCGGCGGACCGCAAGGGGCTGACGATCTGCGACGCGACGTCTGCCGCGTTTGCGCAGGATCTGGACTTTGCCAAACTCGATGTCGTCACCTTCTCCTGGCAGAAGGTGCTGGGCGGTGAGGGTGCGCATGGCATTCTGATCCTGTCGCCGCGCGCTGTCGAACGGTTGGAAAGCTATGAGCCTTCCTGGCCGCTGCCGAAGATCTTCCGCATGACCAAGGGCGGCAAGATCATCGAGGGTATCTTCCAGGGCGAGACGATCAACACCCCGTCGATGCTGTGCGTCGAGGACTATATCGATGCGCTCAACTGGGCAAAGTCGCTCGGCGGCCTCAAGGCGCTGATCGCCCGGGCTGATGCCAATGCGCAGGCCATCCATGACTTCGTTGCGAAGACGGACTGGATCGCCAATCTGGCGGTCGATCCTGCAACGCAGTCCAACACCTCGGTCTGCTTGAAGATCGTCGACAAGGACGTTGCAGCACTTGATGCCGCTGGTCAGGAGGCCTTTGCCAAGGGCATGGTGGCACTGCTTGAAAAGCAGGCTGTCGCCCATGACATCGGCGCTTACCGTGATGCGCCGTCCGGTTTCCGTATCTGGGCCGGTGCGACGATCGAGACTTCGGACATCAAGGCATTGATGCCCTGGTTCGACTGGGCGTTTGCGACCCAGAAGGCGACGCTGTCTCAGGCGGCCGCCTAACCGGCTTAGACCGCGCCAACAGGGCGCGGTCCTCCTCACCAATCAGATTTTTTGACGAAACCAATGGAGGCCTCTCATGGCACCTCGCGTACTCGTATCCGATGAACTGTCGGAAACCGCCGTCCAGATTTTCCGGGATCGCGGCGTAGACGTCGATTTCCAGCCGCAGCTCGGCAAGGACAAGGAAAAGCTTGCCGCGATCATCGGCAATTACGATGGTCTCGCTATCCGTTCCGCCACCAAGGCGACGGAAAAGCTGATTGCGGCTGCGACCAACCTCAAGGTGATCGGGCGCGCCGGTATCGGCGTCGACAATGTCGATATCCCGGCCGCGTCGCGTCGCGGTATCATCGTCATGAACACGCCGTTCGGCAACTCGATCACGACGGCCGAACACGCCATTGCGCTGATGTTTGCCGTTGCCCGTCAGTTGCCGCAGGCCGATAGCTCCACCCAGGCCGGCAAATGGGAAAAGTCGAAGTTCATGGGCGTCGAAATCACCGGCAAGACGCTCGGTGTCATCGGCGCCGGCAATATCGGCGGTATTGTCTGCTCGCGCGCCATTGGCCTGAAGATGCATGTTCTGGCCTATGACCCATTCCTGTCGAAGGAACGGGCCGAGGAAATGGGCGTCACCAAGGTGGAACTGGACGAACTGCTCGCTCAGGCCGATTTCATCACCTTGCACGTGCCGATGACCGACAAGACGCGCGGCATCCTCAACCGCGAAGCGCTGGCCAAGACCAAGCCTGGCGTGCGTATTATCAACTGCGCCCGTGGTGGTCTGGTCGATGAGCATGCGCTTGCCGATGCCATCAAGTCCGGTCATGTCGCTGGTGCCGGCTTCGACGTGTTTGAGGTCGAGCCTGCAACGGAAAGCCCGCTGTTCGGCCTGCCGAATGTCGTCTGCACTCCGCACCTCGGCGCGTCCACCACGGAAGCGCAGGAGAACGTTGCCCTGCAGGTTGCCGAGCAGATGTCGGACTACCTCGTCAAGGGTGCCGTCTCCAACGCCATCAACATGCCGTCGATCACCGCGGAAGAAGCACCGATCCTGAAGCCGTTCATCCGGCTCGCCGATGTCCTCGGCGCTTTTGTCGGTCAGGTGACGGAAAGCGCCATCAAGGAAATCGAGATCCTGTTTGACGGATCGACTGCCGGGATGAATACCAAGGCGCTGACGAGTGCAGCCCTTGCCGGTCTCATCCGTAGTCAGGTTTCCGACGTCAACATGGTTTCGGCGCCGGTCATGATCAAGGAAAAGGGTATCATCCTGTCCGAGGTGAAGCGTGACAAGTCGGGTGTCTTCGATGGCTATATCAAGCTGACGGTGACGACGGCGAACCAGACACGTTCGGTTGCCGGTACGGTGTTCTCGGATGGAAAGCCGCGCTTCATCCAGATCAAGGACATCAACCTTGACGCCGATGTCGGTAACCACATGGTCTACATCACCAACACCGACGTTCCCGGCATGATCGGCTTCATCGGCATGACGCTGGGTGACGCGGGCGTCAATATCGCCAACTTCCAGCTCGGCCGCCACAATGCCGGTGCCGATGCGATTGCGTTGCTCTATGTCGATGGTGCCGTGTCTGAAGACGTTCTTGACAAGCTGCGCGCCAACCCGGCCATCCGGGCTGCCAAGCCACTGGTCTTCAACGTCGACTGATACGCCGGAGCACTTTGGGCTCCGAAGGATTGACACAAACGCGCCGGATGACCTCCGGCGCGTTTGCCGTTGATGAAAGTGAATGAAATGAACATGATTGACCGCTCCGCCGATTGGCGCCCGGCTGCCCTGGTGGACATTGCCGCCATCTACGACATCCAGTGCATCGCGCATGCCGATCATCCCGAAGCGCGTGATGTCCTGCTCGAGCGGCTTGAACTGTGCCCGCAGGGATGCTTTGTGTTTGGAAAGCGCGGTACAATCTCGGGATATCTTCTCAGCCACCCATGGCGCCGGTTTTCACCGCCGCAACTCGATAGAAAGCTGGGCGAGATCCCGGGGGAGGCGGATAGCTGGTATCTTCACGATCTGGCCTTGCTGCCGGGGACACGTGGTTCCGGGGCAGGGGCCAAGGTCGCAGGGCTGCTTGCCGAACAGGCCCGTCAGGCCGGATACCGAACCGTCGCACTCGTCTCCGTCAACGGATCGCAAGGTTTCTGGGAACGGCAGAGTTTTGCGGTGCATAGGCACGAAATGCTTGCCGCCAAGCTGTCCGGCTATGGCAGCGAGGCCGTCTACATGGAGCGCGATCTCAACAGCGCAGATTTCAGTTAGTTTTTTCTCGTGTCTTCAAGCAGGCGCGGACGGCCGCGTTCCGCCACCGCGATGCCGCCCAACACCAGTGCGAGCGCGATAATATGGAACATCTGCAGGGCTTCGCCGATCAGGGCGATCGACAGCAGGGTGCCGAAGATCGGAATGGTGTTGATGAACAGGCCGGCCCGGTTGGGGCCGATCAACTCGACGCCTCGCACGTACAGGATCTGCGAGACGAGAGAGGGCAGTAGGCCGGCATAGGCGACGATGATCCAGCCTTGCGTATCGGGCCAGATCATCCGGCCGGTGGAGAATTCCCAGATGACCAGCGGAATGCTGCTGACCAGCGCGCCGAAGGCGGAGATCGCGATCAGGCTTTTCCAGTGGATGTCCGGTTTCCAGCGCAACGCCACCGTGTAGCCGGCATAGAGCAGGACCGCCGCCATCATCATGGCGTCGCCCTGGTTGAGATCCAGCGAGAGCAGCGTGGTGAGGTCGCCATGCGATGCGGTCAATGCAACACCGAACAGGGTCAATGTGAAACCGGCAATCTGCGCCATGGAAAAGGCGGTGCGAAACAGCACGTAATTCATCACGAAGATCACCATCGGGATGCCAGCCTGCTCGATGACGGCATTGATGGCGCTGGTGAATTGCAATGCCGAATAGAGAAAGGCGTTGAAAGCGGTGAACCCGACGGTGCCATAGCCTAAAAGAAGCAGCCAGTTTTTGCGGATGGCCGGAAAATCGCGGCGTACCTGCGGGGCCGCGAAAATCAACAGCACGATACAGGCAATGACCCAGCGCATGCCGGTCAGCATCATCGGGCTGACATGGCCGACCGCCATTTTCCCGGCCACGGAATTTCCACCCCAGATCAAGGTGGTGATACAAAGGATGATATAGGCTTGCAGATTGACGGGCACGGTGTTCCTGGCAAGTCGGGGAAGCAAACGATGGCAGCGGATAGAATGAAGCGGTCGTATCGATCTTGCAGAACACCTCATTCTCGGTTGTATTGAATCAATCCAGAACGGATATGGCAACCCCGCATTATTGGCCGTCGCTGGTGTTGTTATCGATGAAGGGAAGCGAAATGCGGTCTTTGCCATGCAAAAACCCCGAATCCCCGGTTAAACAGGGTCGCTTTCCAAAAAACAAAACAGTATAGATGCGCGGGTTTGAAGACAGCGCAATCACAGGCGCGTGGAAACAGGAAAACTGAAATGACGAATGTCGTGGTGGTCGGATCGCAATGGGGTGATGAAGGCAAAGGCAAGATTGTCGACTGGCTCTCCGAGCGTGCCGACGTGGTTGTGCGCTTTCAGGGCGGGCACAATGCCGGCCATACCTTGGTCATCGACGGTACCAGCTACAAGCTTTCCCTTCTGCCGTCGGGCGTCGTTCGTCCGGGCAAGCTCGCCGTCATCGGTAATGGCGTGGTCATCGACCCGCACGCGCTGATCGCGGAAATCGAGAAGCTCGACAAGCAGGGCGTGGCCATTACCCCGGAAAACCTGCGCATCGCCGACAATGCCACGCTGATCCTGTCGCTGCATCGCGAACTGGACGGCATCCGCGAGGATGCGGCGTCCAACAGCGGCACCAAGATCGGCACGACACGCCGCGGTATCGGCCCGGCCTACGAAGATAAGGTTGGCCGCCGCGCCATCCGCGTTATGGATCTCGCTGATCTCGACACACTGCCGGCCAAGGTTGATCGGCTGCTCACCCATCACAATGCGCTGCGCCGTGGTCTTGGCGAAGCCGAAGTGAGCCATGAGACGATCATGACCGAGCTTTCCTCGGTTGCTGCTCGCGTCCTGCCGTTCATGGAAACCGTCTGGCTGCTGCTGGATCGTCATCGCCGCAAGGGTGCCCGCATCCTGTTTGAAGGCGCGCAGGGCACGCTGCTGGATATCGATCACGGTACCTATCCTTTCGTTACCTCGTCCAACACGGTTTCTGGTCAGGCGGCTGCCGGTTCCGGCATGGGCCCGGGTGCGCTCGGCTATATCCTCGGCATCACCAAGGCCTACACGACCCGCGTCGGCGAAGGTCCGTTCCCGACCGAACTGCACGATGAAATCGGCCAGTTTCTCGGTGAAAAAGGCCATGAGTTCGGCACTGTCACTGGCCGTAAGCGCCGCTGCGGCTGGTTCGATGCGGCGCTCGTGCGCCAGTCGGTTGCCACCAATGGCATCACCGGCATCGCGTTGACCAAGCTCGACGTGCTCGACGGCCTCGATGAACTGAAGATCTGCGTTGGCTATACGCTCGATGGCGTCGATATCGATCACCTGCCAGCCAGCCAGGCACAGCAGGCCCAGGCAAAACCGCGCTATATCACGCTGGAAGGCTGGAAAGAATCGACTGTCGGTGCCCGCAGCTGGGCGCAGCTTCCGGCTCAGGCGATCAAATATGTGCGTCAGGTCGAGGAATTGATCGGTGCGCCGGTGGCGCTGCTTTCCACCAGCCCCGAACGTGACGACACCATACTTGTGACGGACCCGTTTGAGGACTAGTCTGACGTTGACGGCTAGGGAAGAATTTGGCGTAAATACGCCGATGGTATGAGAAAGTTCTGATGGCGGATTTTGTTGCAGTTATTCGAAGGACCGTCGATGGTCTGTCGGACAATGTTCCTGAAATGCGGGCCAAGGTCTATGACAAGGCCCGCGGTGCTGTCCGCCGTCAGCTTGAAAGCATGAAACCTCGTCCCTCGGACGAGATGATCGAACGCCAGATGGTCAAGCTCGAGGCGGCGATCAACGAGGTCGAGGACGATCACGCCGAGGCGCTACCTCCGCTGGACGATCAGCCCGCGGACGTGGTGCCGGAAGCGGCCGAAGTCGAGGATCACGTTGCAGAGCCGCCGGTGGTGGAAGCGCGTGAGCCCGAGGCTGACGTCGAGGAAGAGGAACGCGCGGAGCCTGTAGCGGAGTCGCAGGTCGCACCTGAACCGGTGGAACAGCCGGAACCCGTCGCGGACGTTGCACCGATTGCGGTCGTTGAGCCGACGGTGGAGGACGATCATGTTGATGCTCAGCCGGAACCCGAAGTGGTCGAGGCTGGCAACACAGCCGATGCTATAGAGGAAAATATCCCCGTCGAGGCGGCCTATTCGGAAGAACCGGAAGATGATCGCCACGAGGTTGTCGCAGAGCCGGAGCATCCGGCCGCCGCGACGTTCGAGCCTCAGAGCCGTTACGGCGCAACGGTTGATGAAACGGCCGATATTCTGGAAGCCGCGGTCCAATCGGACACCTTTGCAGAGCCGGCTGTAGAGCCGGTCGTTGAAAAACCCGCGCCTTCGGCCTCCACGGAATGGGAATTGCCGGAATGGAACGATCCGGTTCCGGCAACCGCCCATAGCGAGCCGGTCTGGACAGAGGCTGCGGAGCAAGCACCTGTTGCCGATGAAATCCCCGACCTCACGCAATACGAGCCTGTCGAGACGGTAACGCCGCTGAATGACGACAGCGGCGCCAAGGATAAAGCTGCGGCTGCCTGGGCTTGGGACGATAACGATCCGTTTACCCAGGCCCCGGCCGCTGCGGCCGCCGAAACATCGGAACCCGCCATCGCCGATTGGTCTTGGCCGGTCGAGAAAACGGATGCTGCTGAGCCTGAGCAGCGCAAGGCTGCCAATGACAGCTGGAATGATATCGATGAGCTTCTGGCGCATGGCGGTACGGCTGCAGCCGTTGGCGCTGCAGCAGCGTCACAGGCCGGCAAGGCTTCCTCCGCCGTCGATGAAGATGTCGAAGTGCCGGCGCGTCCGGTTTCCTACCGGGTGGAGCCGAAGCGCTCGCGATTGAATGTCAAGGCGATCGGGCTCACGGCAGTGCTTGCGCTGATCCTGGGCGGTGGCGGTTACGCCTATTGGCAAAATCAGACCACGGTGAATTCCTGGGTTTCCGGCGTACTGGCTTCTATCACCGCCAGCATCCCGGGACAGACGACGCCGGAAGCATCTGCGCCTGAAGAGGGCAGCAAGGATCTGACCGCGCCGGAGACGAACAACCAGACGCAGACGCCTCCGAATGCCGAGGTCGCGGCAGTCGAAGGCAGCACCAAATTCACGCAGCGCCTGCAGCAGGATGGCACCGAGATCGACGAGGGCCCGGCGCCCGCGCCTGCAGGTTCTGCTGCCACCGAGGAAGGCAAGTCTGTGGCTGCGCAGACGGAAGCGGGCAAGCCGGTCGATACCGCTCAGGCAACGGCAACCACGCCTGCAGGCCAGACGGCAACTGACGCGCAACCTGCCCAACCGGTGCCCGGTCAGCAGACGACACCCAATCCGGCGACGCAACAGGTGCCGGCCGGAGCCCAGAAGATGTTCCTTTACGAGGAACGGCTGGGGCAGTCCGCACCAACGGCGATCGAGGGCAATGTTGCCTGGTCTGTGAAGGAAGAATCCCCGGGTGGCGACGCCAAACCGGAGCCGGTCGTTCAGGCGCAAATCAATGTTCCGGAACGCGGTCTGACGGCACTGATGACGATCAAGCGCAATGCCGACTCGTCGCTGCCCGCCAGCCATGTAATCGAATTCGTCTTCTCACTGCCGGAAAACTTCGAAGGCGGCAGCATCGATAGCGTTCAGCGTGTTTCGATGAAGCGCAACGAACAGGATCGTGGCGATGCGCTGATCGCGGTTCCGGCCAAGATCACCGAGGATTTCCACATGATCGCGCTCAACGACTTCCCGGAAGCCGTTGCGACAAACACCGAACTTCTACGCACGCGTGGCTGGATGGATATTCCGTTGACCTACCGCAACGGCCGCCGCGCGCTGCTGACGCTGGAGAAGGGTGCTGCTGGCACCGAAGCCTTCACCAAGGCCATGCAGGCCTGGAGCCTGGCCGCAAAGCCTGATCCGGCCGGTCAGTAATTCGTCCATACGCACAAAAAGAAACCCGGCTGGAGCGATCCAGCCGGGTTTTTGTTTGTTCAGTCAGCGCCGGTATCAGGCGTCTTCAACGACCCGCAGCGCGTTCTGGCGATCCTGAGCCGCCTTGCGGACGGCGTCCTGGACCTTTTCAAAGGCGCGGACCTCGATCTGACGGACGCGCTCGCGGCTGATGTCGAACTCTGTCGACAGATCTTCCAGCGTCACCGGATCTTCCGTCAGGCGGCGCGCCTCGAAGATGCGGCGTTCCCGGTCGTTCAACACGTTCATCGCGCTCGACAGAAGGCTACGGCGGCTTTCCAGTTCGTCCTGTTCGATCAGGATGTCTTCCTGGTTGTCGTGATCATCGACAAGCCAATCCTGCCACTGGCCGGATTCGCCTTCACCGGCCTTGATCGGCGCGTTGAGCGAAGCGTCGCCGGAGAGACGCTGGTTCATCGAAATCACTTCCGCTTCCGACACTTTCAGGGTCGTGGCGATATGCGCGACCTGATCGGGCTTCAGGTCGCCCTCGTCAAGGGCCTGAATCTTGCCCTTGAGGCGGCGCAGGTTGAAGAACAGCCGCTTCTGGTTGGCGGTCGTACCCATTTTCACCAGCGACCACGAACGCAGGATATATTCCTGGATCGAAGCCTTGATCCACCACATGGCGTAGGTGGCCAAGCGGAAGCCGCGTTCCGGATCGAACTTCTTGACCGCCTGCATCAGGCCGACATTGCCTTCTGAAACGACTTCACCGATTGGCAGGCCGTAGCCGCGATAACCCATGGCGATCTTCGCCACGAGGCGCAGATGGCTGGTTACGAGCTGATGGGCAGCCTTGCGGTCGTCATGCTCCTGATACCGCTTGGCGAGCATGTACTCTTCCTGCGGTTCAAGCATGGGAAATTTGCGGATTTCATCGAGATAACGGTTGAGACCGCCTTCTCCAGCGGTAATGGACGGTAACGTACTGCGGGCCATGATGCACCCCCCTTTCGCGTTCCAGCCTCCTCTTGGCAGGCCGGGCATGTGGGTCTATCCGACCCCACATGCTCATAGATAAGTGCGGCGAAAGCATGATTCAAGAACTCCGGTTTCACAGAGATGTGAAGCCAGAGAAGCGCATGCTCCAGTTGGGTTACAGCCTGTAAATTGTGTCCGCCCTCGAAATATCAAGGGCGGAACCGGTCATTTGTAACATTTTGTAGAATTTCCGGCGCGTGCCGGTCAATGGATCGGCGAGTTGTCCTGTTCTTCCTCAAACATGACGGCGACATCGCCATTGGCGCTGAGACGGACGCGATTGTCATCGACGCTTGCCACCAGTTCAAGGGCGATGAAGTGGTGGTGGTCTTCGTGGCCGAAGCCGCTGTCCTTCTTGGTCAGCTTGATGCGATCGCCTTCGACGCGATCGACCGTGCCGATATGAAGACCGTCGGCGCTGATGATTTCGGCATGTTCTCTGATCTGTGTGGCATCAATCATCGGGTTTCTCCTTATTGTCATGCCAAAACGCACGACGGCGGGAAAGGATGCATACCGGCCTTAGAAATCCGCCCGCCCTCAATCCAGCCCATGGGCCGTCAAATCGAAGCGCCGCCGTTACCCGTTCTGGCCCGGCGATAGCGGCTGTATCCGTCGCCATAGGCCTGGCATCGCGAGATGCCGATATCCTTCAACTGGTCATCGTTGAGTTCCAATAGGGCCAGCCGGTTGCGGCGCTGCCGCACCAGCCTGCCGATCGATCCGAGAAATGCACGTAGACGCGCAAAGCCTGCGGGGTGGGTGATGTCCGCCGACGCCTGATCGCCGGACCCTTGCACAACAAGCTTCAATCCGGCGATCAGGGCGTGTTCGTGCGGCACGCGATCACCAATCACATGAGGTTCGTTTTTCATCGATATCTCTCCGGGAAATGCCGGCCCATCATCAGGCCGGCGGGTCGGGGCAGGGGACCGGTTTCGGTCCTATCCCTTCGATAGTTGGGTGGGGTGGATTGCCGCGTCGGCCTCGCGCAGCGCCTGCGCACATTCCTCGCAGCAGACTTCGACGGTCTTGCCACCGATCTTGACGGCGATACGGCTGGCATCAAGTTCGCAGTCACAGGCGGCGCATGTATTGTCCTGCATGATCATTCCTCCGGTTGATGTGTTTCGACCAGGAGAGAAGACCATTTTGGCCAGGACAGCGCTGTCAGATTCTTTAGCGATCTTGCCTATCGATCAGCGCAGGCCGGCGAAGCGCTGGAATTCGGCCGGAGTGCGGCCATAAGCCTGGCGGAATGACGACGAGAAATGGCTATGGCTCGAAAAGCCGAGATCGAGGCCAAGCCCCGTCAGGTCGTCATAGCTGCCGAGCAAGTCGAGCGCCTTGGCCAATCTCAGCCGTAAATGATAGCGATAGAGCGGCGTGCCTTCCACCTGCTGGAAAACTTGCGTCAGGTAGACCGGCGAGACACCGGCTTCCCTTGCAATCTCCGCCAGTGTCCAGCGCCGGGCGAGATCGGAGGAGAGGATAAGCTTGGCCCGGTCCACCAGTTTCTGCCGGCCGATGCTGGCGGTCGCCGCACGGGCCGTGCGTTCGCCGACTGCGCGGCGCACCAGCGTCATTGCCAGCGTTTCTGCTTCCAGGGTTTCCGCCGTGCCCCTGAGCAGGCTGTGGCGCAAAAGGGCGACGAGCGCCTGTGCGCGGGCGTCTATGCGCAGGCGCTGCTTGTTGAAGGCGAAGGGACTTCTTGCGGCACTGTGAACTTTTGGGACCAGTTCCTCAAGCGCCGCTTCGTGCACGGCCAGGCTCAGGCATGCATCGCCGCCTTCCACGGGATGGGTGATGCGATAGTCCTCGTCGCGATTGAAGAACAAGACCTGATTGGCTTCGGCAACAACGTCATCGCTGCCGACATGGCGAAGGAAGACACCCCGATAGGGAAACACCAGACTGGTGACGTGCGAACATTCCACGTCGCTCCTGTGCCGGCATTCACCGGTGCACAGCACGTCATGGACGCTGACCATCTCGGTATCGAGAATTTTCCTGGCCGCAAACTGGCTCATGAGCGCTCCGGGTTCCAAGGGTCTTTATACGCCTCGAATGGCCGGATCGCCAAGTCCCAGCGTTAGCCCCGCAAGGCTTCGACCAGTTCCTGCATGTCATCCGGGACCGGCGATTCAAAATGCATGGTTTCCCCGGTGGTGGGGTGCTCGAAGGCCAGCATGAAGGCGTGCAGCGCCTGCCGGGGGAAACGGTTGACTACCGCCTTTGCTTCATCCGGCAGAAGGTTGGCCTTGGTCTTGAAGGCCGCGCCGTAATCGGGATCGCCGATCAGTGGGTGGCCGATATGGGCCATGTGGACGCGAATCTGGTGGGTGCGCCCGGTTTCGAGATTGCACTTGATCATCGCGGCAAGGGCGGTCGCATCCGGTTTTTCGTGATAGCGCTCCATCACCTCATAGTGGGTGATCGCCTCGCGCGCATCATCTGACCCTTCTTGCTTGACCGCGCGCTTCACGCGGTCGCCGGCGCGGCCGAGCGGTGCATCGATCGTGCCCTTCAGCCCTCGCGGGCGGCCCCAGACGATGGCCATGTAGGCGCGTTCCAGTGGACCGGTGCGGCCATGGTCGGCAAACTGGTCTGAGAGGTGGCGATGAGCGATATCGTTTTTGGCGACCACCATGACGCCGCTGGTATCCTTGTCGAGCCGATGGACGATGCCGGGCCGCTTGACCCCGCCAATACCCGAAAGACTTGCGCCGCAGTGGTGGATCAGGGCGTTGACCAGCGTGCCGGTCCAGTTGCCGGCGCCGGGATGGACGACCAGACCCGGGGGCTTGACCAGCACGATCAGATCGTCGTCCTCATAGAGCACGTTGAGCGGGATATCCTCGCCCTTCGGCTCGGGGTCTTCCGCTTCCGGCAGGCCGATCTCGAAGACGTCGCCGGGCTGCACCTTCTTCTTGGCTTCCTTGACGGTCTTGCCGTTGACGGAGACCTCACCCTGTTCGATCAGGGCCTTGATGCGGTTGCGGGAAAACTCGCCGCCCAGCGCTTCCGTCAGGTATGCGTCCAAACGCCCAGCCGCGTCTTCATTTGCCGTCAGGACTTTCCTAATTGCCGGGGCTTGTTTAAAGGGGTCGTTCATTCTCGTTCCATTCCGCAGGTAAGGCCAGCCATGTCCAATCAGAAACCAGTCGAACAGGAAGACAAGCCGCTCGATCCGGTGATGGAGAACGTGCGCCGCAAGATGATCAAGCTGCAGCTGGTCTCGGGTGGTATCATGTTGGTGATGCTTATGGTCGTGCTTGCAGCGATTGTCTATAAGCTTACGCGTCCGGGCAAGGCCGATGTGGAGCAAAGCGCCTCAGTCTCGGTGCCGGGCGATGCGCCGATCACGGCAATCGCAGCACTGCCCGCCGGGTTTGAAGTTTCGAATGTTGCCTTGTCGGGCGGGCAGATCCTGTTCTACGGCGCGGTTGCTGGTGGAGAGCGCAAGGCGATCGTTTTCGATATCGCCGCTGGCCGCGTCGTTGCGGATGTCTCCGTCAAGACCAACTGAGAAGGCTGAGCTGTGACACCGCTCCGCATCGATGATCCGGCCGATCCGCGTATTGCCGGTTTCGTCTCGATTAGGGAGCGCGACCTGACGGGCCGGCATGGCCGCTTTATCGCCGAGGGCACGGTCGTGCTGCGCATGCTGGCGGTGGCGCATAAAGCGGGCCGTGGTATCGAGGCTGAAGCCATTCTTCTTCTCGAAAACCGCGTCGATGGTGTCAGCGGCATTCTCGCCGAATTCCCGGCGGACATTCCGGTCTATGTCGCCAGTGCTCCCGTGTTCGACGCCATAGCCGGTTTCAACATGCACCGTGGTGTGCTGGCGCTCGGTAAGCGCCAAACGGCGCCTGGTCTGGATGCGCTGGTAAATGGTCTTCCCGCCAAAAGCCTGGTTCTTGCCGCTTGCGGAATCTCCAACCACGACAATATGGGATCGATGTTCCGCAACGCCGCTGCCTTTGGCGTCGATACCATCCTGATGGACGAAAGCAGCTGCGATCCAATGTACCGCAAGGCGATCCGGGTCTCTGTCGGCTCGGTGCTGAGTGTCCCCTTCGCCCGCGAAGGATCAGTGACGGCGCTGATCGGGCGTCTGCAGGCTGAAGGCTTTGCGATCTGGGGTCTGTCGCCGCGCGGAAAGACCGACCTGCACGATATTCCTCCGTCGCCGCGCACCGTGCTTCTCGCCGGGACGGAAGGCGAGGGGTTGCCTGAAAACATCATGGCATCGATCCAGACCGCCCGTATCCGCCAGCGGCCGGGACTGGACAGTCTGAATGTCGCTACCGCCACCGGCATCGCTCTGCATCAGGTGGCGATGATCAACGGCTTTATCTGACGGCAAAGATTAGTTCTGTTCCGGCGGTAGCATGTCGCGGGCGCGGGCAGCGAGGCTCTTGTCTGGGGCGTTGGGTTGCGTGCTTGCTGTCGAGAGGAGGGAAGGGATCGGTGACGCCGGACCTTCCTTGGCCGCTGTCAAAGCCACCATAGTTGCCGCGATATCGGCAATCTCCTCGCGCAAGGCATCGTCATGCGCTGAAGACGTCGAGTGTGTCAGCTGCTCCGAAAGTGCTGCAGCCCGGTTGCGGGCATAGTCGGCCGGTACGGTCAGATCGATGGCTGCTACGGGTGACATGGTGTTCTGTGCATCGGTGTTGTCCTGTGTTTCCAAAGTGCCGCCTGTTGCCGGGCCGGCTGCTGTGGTTTTCTTTTCGCGGCGCACGGGCATGGTCAGGCCGGCGGCCCGCAGCGCCTTGGAGGCATCGCGCAGGTCCGTGCCCGTATCCCTGACCTTGGCCTTCAAGCGTTCGATCTCACTGCCCCTGCGTTCAAGAAAATTGTCCTTATCGGCATTGGCGGCCATTTCCCGGGCGAGCTTGACTTCGAACTGCTTCAGGCGGGTTTCGTCGCGGGCAAGCCGTACTTCCAGTTCCCGCGCCTTGGTGCTTTCGGCTTTCAACTCGTTGCGCATGATCTCGCGCTCATCCTTCAGGCCGGCAATACGGCTTTTCAGGTTCTCGGCCTCTGCATCATGGGCGGCGACGTCGATCTTCAGGCTGTCCATGTCGCCGGTCAGATGGTCCACCTGTCTGTTCAGGGTTTTGATATCGACGTTCTTTTTGACACTGTCCCGTTCGACATTGGCAAGCGTCGCTTTCAGCCGCTCGATGTTCTGCTCGAGCTGGCGGGCTGCCGAGCGCAGGTCCGCGGCTTCCACATTCATGTCGGCAAGTTGCGCATGCAGGTCGGCATTTTCACCAGCGAGGCGCTGGGTTTCTTTTAGCGTCGCTCCATTCTGGAGCAGCAGCGCGACGTTCTTGTCGCGCTCGCGTTTCAGCATCTGGCTTGTCCGGGCATTTTCGGCTGCATAACCGGCGCGGGCCGCGTCTTTCTGGGCGCGAACTTCCTGTGGCGATAGCGGCATCGTTGCTGTCAGCCGGTCTTCTGCAAAGCGCACGATACGCCTGTGAACGACCGGTGCCGCCAGCAGGCCGAGGAGAGCCGCGGTCAGAAAACCCAGGGCAAACAGGAGTGCGAATTCAATCACGGGCTGGCCATTTCAGTTCTGAACACGCGGCGATACGCCATAATCCATGGTTTTCGTTTCATTCGCACTAAAGACGAACGACAATATCACTTCAAGTGTTCGCGAACGCGCATTTTTTTCCAGCCGCCTCGGCGACTGGAAAGACTTTTGGAAAAGGCGGAGCGTTTAGAAGGGGTTCCAGGTCGGCTGTTGGGTCAGCTTCAGATAGCCGACATTGATGCCGAGGCGTGCACCAAGGCCGGTGCGGATGGGAACCAGGACGATGTTTTCGTCCGTCAGCACGGTCATGCCAACCCCGGCAACCACATAGGCCGAGCCGGAGACGCCGCCGAAGCGCTTGTAGAGTGAAGGAACGGCCGGCAGGTTGTAGACCAGCATCATCGTCCGGCTGCCCTGGCCACCCCAGTCGAGGCCAAGGGACGGCCCCTGCCAGAACACGTTATGTTGGCCGGCGTTCTTGGTATAGAGGTCGCCTTCGCCATAGGTCAGGCCAGCCACGAATGCGCCGGATCCCTCCTGGCCGAGAATATAACCATTCGGCAGGCCGTATTTCGAAAATGCGTTCTCGACCACCTTGGCAAGTCCGCCAGAGGTGGAGCCGAAGAAGCCGTGGCCGGCATCGACGATTTCCTGCATCGTATACTGGCCGCCGTTGTTGCTCTGCGCAAACGCCGCCGGCATGAGGCTGAACGCAGCCATCAACGCCACGAATGTGCGCAAGAGTGGGAATTTCACGGCATTGACGATCCGCTGCATGTTCTTCTCCGTAAACTCAGGCCTGCCTGCGACGTCATGCGCGGGCCGCTGTCCTGTCCCGTCTCACTTGGTGACGGGCTTCGGGCTGATCGTCAGCAATTTGAACCGATGATCTTAACAATCGGTTTACCAAATGTGGTGTCTTTATGATCTTCGTCCCGAGGCTATGCCCGCACAATGTTCGTGGGTTAGACGATGGGGCAAAAGGATCGCGGAAGGCCGCCTGATCTCGCTTGTGAGCCGCTCGAAGGCTATTGAGGATACGACCATGGGAAAGAACCCGAACCTGACCTTGACCGGTCCCGATCTCGCAGCGCTTCTGTGCAGCCGTGTCTGCCACGACATCATCTCGCCGGTCGGCGCGATCAACAACGGCCTTGAACTGCTCGACGAGGGCGGGGCGGATGCCGATGCCATGGACCTGATCCGCACCAGCGCGCTCAATGCTTCCGTCCGGTTGAAATTCGCCCGGCTGGCGTTCGGCGCCTCGGGCTCGGTCGGCGCATCGATCGATACCGGTGAAGCGGAAAAAGCAGCCAAGGATTTCGCTTCCGTCGAAAAGAAGACGGAAGTCACCTGGACCGGCCCGCGCGTGATCATCGCCAAGAACCGCGTCAAGCTGCTGCTCAACCTGTTCCTGATCGCTTACGGCGCCATTCCGCGCGGTGGTTCGATCGATGTCATCCTGGAAAACCCTGAATATGACGCGGCTTTCAAGCTGATCTGCAAGGGGCGGATGATGCGTGTACCGCCAAAACTGGTCGAGCTTCTTTCGGGCACACTCGAAGAAGCCGTCGATGCCCATACGATCCAGCCCTATTACACGGTTCTGCTTGCCGAGGAGGCCGGCATGGAAATCGAGGTCAACTCGAACGCGGAAGAAATCGTGTTTTCCGCGAAGATGGTTGCAGCCTGAGGCGGAGATAAATCTGCTTTTAGGCGTCGCGGTAACTGATTCTTTGCCAAAGCGGCCTACGGTTGTTGATAGGGATTAAATTCCCGCTGTAGCGCAGAGAGGGAGCTTGAGATGCAACGCTTGATGATTGCCGATGATTCGGACGTCGTACGCAAGGTCGGAAAGCGCATTCTCTCCGGCCTGAATTTCCTCGTCTCCGAAGCTGCCAATGGTCTCGAAGCACTCGTGCGCTGCGAAGCGGAACTGCCCAACATCATCATCGTCGATGCCGGTCTTGATGGCGCGCTGGATCTGATTGCCAACATCCGCAATCTGCCTGAAGGCAAGACCGTGCGCATCTATTACTGCGTCGTCGAGGCGGACCTGAAGAAGATGATGGCTGGCAAACGCGCCGGTGCCGATGATTTTCTTCTCAAGCCATTCGACCGGAAGATCCTGACGAGCGTCTTCGGCAGCCTGTCGATCGCCGCCTGATCCCTTCGCCAAGTTTCCAGTTTCTTTGAAGCCGCGCCCCTTTGGTCGCGGCTTTTTCGTCTCTGTTTTCAGTCCCTGTGCCGGTTATCCTGGCAGGTGGCAACGAAAAACCCGCCATTTCTGGCGGGTTTCTGAAACTTCGGGGCATATGCCGTCATGGCGCCCGCGCATATGCGGGATGCTGAGCGCCAACCGGCTGCCCGTATTGTCTTTCAAGCGCCGATCAGGCGCTTTCTGCGAGTTCGCCTTCAGGCTCGCGCAGCACATAGCCGCGGCCCCAGACGGTTTCGATGTAGTTTGCGCCGCCGGCAGCATTTGCGAGCTTCTTGCGCAGCTTGCAGATGAACACGTCGATGATCTTCAGTTCAGGCTCGTCCATACCGCCATAAAGGTGGTTGAGGAACATTTCCTTGGTCAGCGTCGTACCCTTGCGGAGCGAAAGCAGCTCCAGCATCTGGTATTCCTTGCCCGTCAGGTGAACGCGCTGGCCGCCGACTTCAACAGTCTTGGCATCCAGGTTGACGATCAGTTCGCCGGTCGAGATGACCGACTGTGCATGCCCCTTGGAACGGCGCACGATCGCATGGATGCGTGCGACCAGTTCGTCCTTGTGGAACGGCTTGGTCATGTAGTCGTCGGCACCAAAGCCGAGACCGCGAACCTTGTCTTCGATGCCGGCCATGCCGGACAGGATAAGAATAGGTGTCTTGACCTTGGATAGGCGCAGCGTTCTCAAAACCTCGTAACCGGACATGTCCGGCAGGTTAAGATCGAGCAGAATGATGTCGTAATCATAGAGCTTGCCGAGATCGACACCCTCTTCACCAAGATCGGTGGTGTAAACGTTAAAACTTTCCGACTTGAGCATCAGTTCGATGCTCTGCGCTGTCGCGCTGTCGTCTTCGATGAGTAGAACCCGCATAATTGTCCCCTTTTCCGCCGCCGAAAGGTGTTGATGGCCCCCTTACGCGATACGGATCCAGTCGTTGCCTGATTTGGAGGCTGCCAGCAAATGGTTAACAAATTCTGATTCACTCTGGCAAGGTGTACCGAAAATGTTAAATATTTTTTGCAGTCCCCTGATTTTGCATGTGAATCTAGAATGACATCCTTAATGCGTAACATTAAGGAAATCGGCTATCTGACTCATCTGACTCAATCTATGCCAAACACCAAATTTTGCGCTTAGCATTTACTGACCCTTAAATGATCGTCCCTATGATTAACGATGCCCGTAAACGAAAGGTTACCAGCGGTAGGATTTTGTTAAGATCGCTGTAATTTTTTTTGTTTCCGACACCGTAAGGTCGGTTGGACGGGTCAAATCCAGTAACCGGGGTCTCGCATCACGGGAGTATTGCGTATGAAGTCACGTGAGAGCCTTGTTCGCCTGAAGGAATTTCAGGTGAAGGAGAAACAGCGTCAGTTGAGCCAGTTGCAGCTGATGATGTCCGAATTTGAGCGGATGACCAAGGAATTGGAAAACCAGATCACGTTCGAGGAAAAGAAGTCCGGGATCACTGATCCCACCCATTTCGCCTATCCGACATTTGCCAAGGCTGCGCGGCAGCGGGCAGACAATCTCCAGGTCTCGGTTCGGGAGCTGAAGGTGCAGCAGGATGCGGCGGAACTCGCGCTGGAAGAGGTTCAGGCGGAATTCGCCAAGGCCGCAGCGCTTGAAGAACGTGATAGCGGTGCTCGCATGCGCGCTTAAGGCGCGCTCGAGCTTTTGCTCAAGGCCAAAAGGCCCTTCTCACGGACTTGTCTCAAGTTCGTGAGAAGGGCCTTGTGTATTTCCCAGCTGTTTTTAGCAGCACTTCCTAAGCCTGGATCACATCCTGCCATTCGGGATGGCGTTGCGTCTGGGCACGCATGAAAGGGCAGAGCGGAATGATCTTCCAGCCACCTTTTCGCGCCTCGGCGATTGCGTGCGCCGCCAGCGCCTGGCCGACGCCTTTGCCGCGCAACGCGTCCGGAACGGCGGTATGATCGATGATGATCAGATGCGACGATGACCGGGAATAGGTCATTTCTCCGGTATGGCCCTCGACCGTTGTGCTGTAGCGGCCATGCGAGCCGGTTTCCTCACTGATGATATCCATGACATCTCTCCCTTTTTTCCGGCTGAGCCGGGACCGTTTCCGTTGCGTGGTTGGTTCATTGCCGCACATGTTCAGGCCAAGGTCCCCGGCGCACCACCAAGGACCTCGCTGTTCAGCATCGCCAAAGATGATATGTAATCCTGTCCGCGCAACAGAAGACAAGAATCATGCGTCTTATCACACCGCTTTTCCTTGTCCTTTCAGCCTTTTTTCTGGCTCTCGGGCTTGTGTTGCCGCTGGTCAGGTTTGAAAAACTGGTATTTTCAACGAAACGCCGTCGCTTCTCGGAATCGTGTCGTCACTCTGGGATGAGGGCAATCAGATGCTTGCCGTCATTGTGGCGCTTTTTTCCGTCGTGTTCCCGTTGGCGAAGCTGGTCGGCATGACTTTCGAGGCGACAGCGTCGGCGGACGGCAAGGCTGCGGGCGTGGTTGCCCGCCTTCTGCCGATCCTCGGCAAATGGTCGATGATGGATGTGATGCTTGTGGCGCTCGTCATCTTTGCAGCCAAGACCAGTGGAATGGCCGAGGCTTTCACTCAACCCGGTCTATGGTTCTATGCCGGATCGGCGGTGCTGACGGGGCTCGTTCAAATGCGGCTGCGGCCGCACTGAATGCGGCCGCTTGAGCTCTTGCAAATTAAGTATCTGGCTAGTGGCGATACTGCTGGATTCGCGTCGTACGCAGGCCGGCAAGGCCGTGGTCGCTGATCGAGGACTGCCAGGACAGGAATTCTTCAACGGTCAGGGTATAGCGGTCGCAGGCTTCTTCCAGGCTCAGCAGTCCGCCACGCACGGCGGCGACGACTTCTGCCTTTCTGCGGATCACCCAACGGCGCGTATTGGCCGGAGGAAGGTCAGCAATTGTCAAAGGGCTGCCATCGGGTCCGATGACATATTTCACGCGGGGTCGTATCATTTCGGTCATTGGACTCTCTACACATACTCAAGACCATATAGGCTCAACTTACCCTGCCACATTTAACATTTGCCTAAGCGAGTGGTAACAATTTGCTAATAATTTTAGAGACTTCCAGCGTGCTCTTCGACCAATTGCAGATCTCGAAAACCCCGTGCACATACATCATGAGTTTTCCCGGGTGCGTGGCTCTATTATAAGGTGTTGAAGTTTTGTATTCGTGTCTTCAAGGTCTGCATGGGAGCTATGCAAATATAATGGTTCAATTTGCATAAAATTGTTGATAGTAACGGCCAGTAATTGAGCATATGCAGCATTTTGTTGCTCTGGAATGCTCTCGATGCACCATTTTATTTCAAAATACCGTTCCTTTCGCTTCGATTGTGTCCCTTGGGGCCTCTCGGGGTTTTGTCGGTGTTGGATTTATAGCGTGCTGCCGAAAAAATTCCGGAACGAGAATTTTTTGGAGAGCTGGTGGTATGGCCGGCAGTTTGGTGATTAAAAATATGAGAGACCCTGACAAGCTGACCTTGCGAAGCGAGGCTTATGCTGATTTCCTTTCCGGTATGAACAGTTCCGCAGTCCAGACGGAGTATGAAGTGCTCCACCTGATGCGCCAGTGTACGGCGCAGTTCGGTTTTAGCCATTTCATGATCGCGCGCGTTCCGTTCGGCGAGCAGCAGCGCTTCGCCGAGCGTCTCGTTTTGAGCAGCTGGCCATCGGAGCTTGTGCGGGAATATGACGCCGCTACGGTTTTCCAGGCCAGTGCGCTGATCGAGCAGCTGCGCCATACGAAGCTGCCAGTTTTCGGCGCAACACAATCCCTGCTCAATGCGCAAGGACCTGCGGCACGTGAACATGTCGATGCGCTGTTTGGCGGGCAGGCGATGAGCAACACATTTGCCGTTACGCTGCACACCACCCACGGGGAAGCGTTTGCCGTCCTGCTCTGCGGGCCGCGTGGTGAACCTGACAGGGCCGAGACGGCTGACCTCTATCTGACATTGCTGCAACTGTTCGAAACTCTCGAGCGCACCTTCGAGGTCGGCGCCTCGGCGCGCGACAAGCTGTCGACGCGCGAGATTGAATGTCTTCGCTGGGCTGCAGCCGGCAAGAGCAGCGATGAGATCGCGATCATTCTCGGCATTTCCGCCTATACGGTCTCCAGTTATTTCAAGACCGCTACCCGCAAGCTCGATTCCGTCAATCGCATGCAGGCGATCGCGCGCGCCATGCGAATGAAGCTGATCTGAACGCGGCAGAGCCCTTGCCCTTGTTCAATTCTTCCCGACTTTCTATATAGCGGCTTGCGGTATGGCCGGTCTGCCCGGCGACCGCTTCGCTGCGGCGTTGGCCGTTTGCAGGAAACAGGGTATGGTCGCGCGAAAATGCCGAACAACCCGCCGATGGACCGGAATGCCGGATTGGATGCCGTGAACAGTCTCGATTTTGATCGCAAGCCCGAAGATACGCGCGTCGTCGTTGCCATGTCCGGCGGCGTCGACAGTTCCGTGGTGGCCGGCATCCTGAAACGGCAAGGTTACGACGTCCTCGGCATCACGCTGCAACTCTACGATCATGGCGCTGCCGTCCACCGCGCCGGCTCCTGCTGTGCCGGACAGGATATCGACGATGCCCGCCGTGTCTGCGAGGTGCTGGGCATTCCGCATTATGTGCTCGATTACGAGCAGCGTTTTCGCGAAACGGTGATCAATCCTTTCGCCGAGAGCTATGTTGCCGGCGAAACGCCGATCCCTTGCGTTGCCTGCAACCAGACCGTCAAATTCGCCGACCTTCTGGCAACCGCGCGCGATCTCGGCGCCGATGCGCTGGCGACCGGCCACTACATTCGCTCCAAGGCCAATCCGCAGCCGGGTGCGCCGGGCCGTCGCGCGCTGTTTCGTCCGACGGATGCTGATCGCGACCAGAGCTATTTCCTCTTTGCCACCACGCAGGAGCAGATCGATTATCTGCGGTTCCCGCTCGGCAATCTCACCAAGGCTGAAACACGGCAGCTTGCCGAAGAGATGGGCCTCGTCGTTGCCAAGAAGGCCGACAGCCAGGACATCTGTTTCGTGCCGCAGGGCAAATATGCCGATATCATCAACAAGCTGAAGCCGAATGCGTCGCTGGCGGGTGATATCGTCCACCTCGACGGCCGCGTGCTCGGTAGCCACGATGGTATCCTGCACTATACGATCGGCCAGCGCCGCGGCATCGGCGTCGCTACCGGCGAGCCGCTTTATGTCGTGCATCTCGATGCCCGTTCGCGCCGCGTCATCGTCGGCCCGAAGGAGGCGCTGGAAACACGCCGCGTCTATCTGCGCGACATCAACTGGCTGGGCGACGGCGATGTTTTCGATGTGGCGGCCGATGGTTTTGCCTGTTTCGCCAAGGTTCGATCCACCCGCCAACCGGCACCTGCGATCCTGCGTGCCGACGAGAATGGCGTCTCGGTCGAGCTTCTGGAAGGTGAGGCGGGCGTTGCCCCCGGCCAGGCTTGCGCGCTCTATTCCGGTATCGGCGAAGATGCCCGCGTCTACGGCGGCGGCTTCATCCTGCGTTCCGAACGTGAGGCAGCGGCCGAGGCCGCGCTCAAGGATCTGCTGCAGGGCGTGGTTGCGGCCTGATTGAGGGCAGGGGACGGTCCATAACATGCCGTCTCCGGCCGTTGTCCACCGTCCCTTGAAAAACTTCCCGTTTTTTGAAACACCTCGGCTTGACACCAGCATGAACCGCACCTTATAAGCCGCCCCACTGACGGCGACGACAGCGGCCAAGAGCCCAAGTCGCAGCCTGATGGCGGGGTAGCTCAGGTGGTTAGAGCAGCGGAATCATAATCCGCGTGTCGGGGGTTCGAGTCCCTCTCCCGCTACCACTGCTCTTCAACAAGAGTAGTATTGAAGAATCCACCTCTACTATTGAAAAAATCTTGCTGGTGCCATTCCGGTACATTTGTACACCCCTTCATTCATTGGCCGCGTTAGGCTCGCTCGAACCTATTCGCGCAGTTTTAACGCTGGCATTGTTGCAGCGTAACGCCGTCGAGGTTTGAGCTCGCAGCGGCTAAAACAATCCATCTGCACTTTTACAGCCGCCCGGAACGAGAAATCGTCCAGGCTGAACGCTGGCTTTCAGCATAGCAAGAGCTGCTAGTCGGGTCCTTGCAATATTGAGTTGACTATTATGAGCTGTTTCGGCAGGACTCCGGAGCAAAATTCTCTGGCTTTTTAGGTTGATCAAACATTAAATACTGCCAAAGCCGATCGATTCAAGTGCATTGAGCTTCTGAATCCGAGGTGTTGATTTCGCGAATTCTGGACATTTTTATTTAATTTTAGATTATACTATTGTAGTGAGTTCTAATAATGAGGGCTGTTCTATTTGACAATGGCATGACTGTCATCGAAGCCGGTCATGCGCCTATCTCGGCCCAGAGGCTCGTGATTACCTTTTCGTCGTTTGGAGAAAACGATCCATTGTTGCCTGGTTTTGGCCAGCAATTTCTTGAAAAAAGCGGTTGCAGCGTTATCGCCGTCAAGAAGCGCGCCGATAACTGGTACCGTGACCTAAGTCTCCAAGATTTTGCGGACGTTGTTACGCAGTTTTGCGGCAGGGCGCGCTAAAGAATTATTCTGGTGCACTTCAGCATATCGATGCCGCAATCGACAACAATGCAAGCCTTCTTGCGTTGCGGCGCCGGCGGGATTGCCTCGACGCTCTGGCGCGCAATTATGAGGCTCGCGAAGCTGCCGCGCGCGTGGTCTCCCTTGCTCCGCGCAATACCGCAGACATCCTTCACCTTGCACACCTCAATATGCGGGTTCGCGATTTGCCCGCCGCGATATCGACCTTGGACAACGGCATTTCTTCACTCCCAAACAGCGTTGAGCTCTATCGGAGGAAGCGAGACTATTTGGTGCATGCCGATCGGTTGAAGGATGCAGTGAAAGCTGCGGCCTCCGTGGTGAAAATTGCTTCGAGTGATTCCAGCGACGTCGCTTCGTTGAGGCTGCTGCGCATCAGGCAGCTTCAACGGCAGGCCACGATGGCGAGCAGGAGCAGCCTGCAAAGATTGCAAGACTACGCCTTTAGAATTCCGAGGTTTTTCATGAGCGCAGAGCCGATTGCCATTCTCGATACCTTGGTTTCGACAATCTAGGCCTTCGATGTTGAACTTTTCGTCTGCGTGTCGGCGGAATGACAAGGCATCTTTCTTTTTTCCCTCCATGCGGCTACGTGCCTTGTCCAACACCTCCAAATTGTTGAGGAAATGACCGGTATGGGTAAAGAACGCTCCGAGATGGAAAACCTGGCACGTCAGCTTTACCGCGACCATAAAAAGGTGCTGGGCCTGCTTGCGGAGCGCAGTTCCGGTACGGGCTTTGAGCTCGCCGCCCAGCGGTTGTTTGGTGACAAACCTGAGCGGGAGAAGCCCGTCAGGATAGGCAACAGCACGGTCGTATGTCCTGGGATTCAGAAAAACCTCGTAAGTTTTCTGCCTGCACGATGGCACGAGGAGTTGGACAAGACGAAGGGCAGGTGGCCTGGCTGCGAGAACTGGTGGGCCGGCTATCCGTTTATTGCCTGGGTGGAGATACGGGCTGGCGATGATGGAATCACAGGGGTCCTCAAGCTGAATGCGGAAGTCGGTCCCATTTCAGACCATAAGACCCGCAAGGGGATTATCGAGGCGATCCGGATGGCAGCATCTGCCGAAGGGCTGGAACGCATCCAGTTCCCGCCGGGTGCCGTTGACGAACGGGGACTTTATTCACGTTTCCTGCGGAAAAACTCCGCCGCTGTGAAAGATATGAGCGACACGGACGGTGTGGAGAGTAAAATCGTGCAGCTTATGGCTGACTTCGAACCGGAGTTCGAATTGGTCGCACGCGTCATACCGCAGTTCTTGCGTGTCAGAGAGGCGCTCGCGCGGCGTTAACTTTTTGTTAACCTATCTTAATGCAGTAAGGTTAATGAAATATGCTCGATTCTCGTCGGGCAACTCTAAATATCAAGTGTTCTCGTTTTTTAGGGTGACGGTCTCGCCATGACGGCGGGCACCCTCGTGGTTAACCGTTAAAAGTGTTCCCATCATTGCTAGCTTTTTACCGGACTGGTTCTGACCGCCGGGCGCTAGCCTATGCTCAAGGAGCTTTTAACATGACCAGTATCCTGACGAACACCGCCGCTATGGCTGCCCTCCAGACATTGCGCGGCATAGGCTCCCGCCTGGCTGAAACGCAGTCTCAGATCAGCTCGGGCCTGAGCGTTCAAACCGCAGCAGACAATGCAGCCTATTGGTCGATTTCGACCACCATGCGCTCCGACAATATGGCGATTTCCACCGTGGCTGATGCGATCGGGCTTGGTGCGGCGAAGGTCGATACGACCTATACCGGCCTTGATGCCGCCAAAGATGTTCTCAGCGAATTCCGGGCAAAGCTGGTGGCCGCAAAAGAACCAGGCGTGGACAAGGCCAAAATCCAGAAGGAACTTGAACAGTTCAAGGAGCAATTCGTCTCCATCGCCACGTCTGCGAGCTTTAACGGCGTCAACTGGCTCAAGACGGATGCACCGCAAAATCTTTGGGATCTATCCTCGCTTCCCACGAACATCGTCTCCGCCTTCACGCGCTCTGCGGATGGCACTGTTCACGTCGGCACAACGGAAGTCGATACCGCCGATATCAGCCTGTTCAATGCCGGTGGCGGTGCCGCCTTGCAGAAGGATATCCGTGCGCTTGGAAACATCGGCGGGTTCAGGCCAACAGACATTGATGCGGCGGGGGGCGCTGGCTATCAGCAGTATGGTTTCTCCGGTCCATTTACATGGGACGCTGCTGACACGATCAGCTTTGACGTTCTGGTCGATGACAGCCCGCTTGCGGCCGGCACGAGTTACCCCATCACCATCAACAGGGCGGCGGTAGATGCCGCTCTCGGTACGACTGATGGCCTTGTTTCGACTGCCCAGGCTTATGCCGCAGTGCTGCAGCATGTTCTCGCCGCCGGCGGCGTTCCAGCGACAGCGCAATGGGCTGGCGGCAGCGCATTTTCTATTCGGAGCAATGAAACGACCGGTCATCCCGGCTCCAGCATCGCCGTTTCCGGCGTCACGTCGAGTGTTGCCCCTGGGAACTTTGGAGCCGGGCTGGAGTTGCCACCGGTCGCCGAGCAGGCCAACATGTATCCGCAATGGAGTTTTAGCTTTTCCGGTCCTGTGTCGGTCCATCGCGACGTGGAGTTCAGCTTCGACATTCAGGTCGGAAGCGATCCGGCGATAACCCTCACCATCACCCGCGACAAGGTGGATTTGGCGCTTGGTACATCGGACGGTAAAATCACATCCGCCGCCGACATGGCAACGCTTCTTGGCCTGGAGCTTGCAGGGAGAGGGTTGAATGTCAGTTCTACCGGAACGGCCGTGACCTTCGACATCGACAAGACCCTTTATCCGAATGCCGGTACCCGCTCGTTCATGAGCATCGGCAACGTTGCCGACAATATCGGTCCTGTACCGGATTTCGACATCCTCGACGTGGATATCACCGACCCAGCCAATGATCTCGACAACTATCTGACCGGCGTCGATATCATGCTGCAAAAGGTCATTTCAGGCGCAAGCACGCTCGGTGCCGTCAAGACGCGGGTCGATATGCAGGAAAGTTTCGTGCAGACCCTCATGGACACGATCGACAAGGGCATCGGCCGTCTTGTCGACGCCGATATGGACGAAGCCTCGACCCGGCTGAAAGCCCTCCAGACGCAGCAGCAACTTGGGATACAAGCACTTCAGATCGCCAACGTGAATGCCGAAAATGTCCTGCAATTGTTTCAATAATTGGCGGGCAATCGGCTCGAGCCAACCATAGCTTGACGTTTTCACAAACTGCCATTGACACGGGCAAAACGGATGTCTTTACAACGCATGCGTTTGTCCCCCATGTCAACTATCTTAGGAATTTTGAATGAACTCATATGTTTCGTTGCACAGGCTGGGTAGCGCCGCTCTGTGGGCAATCGCGACAGCCGCTATGGTTTCTCCTTCCTATGCGTTGGATAAGGTCCGGTTCGGCACCGATTGGCTCGCCGAGGCCGATCACGGGGGGTTCTATCAGGCTGCTGCCGACGGCACCTATGCCAAGTACGGTCTTGAGGTGGAAATTACCCAAGGCGGCCCTGGAACCCAAAATCGCACCATGCTGCTCGCAGGCAAGCTTGATTTTTACCTCGGCACCCAGCAGGAGCAACTGATCGGGATCGAGCAGGGTATTCCGCTGGTCGATGTCGCGGCGTTCTATCAAAAGAATGCCCAAGTTATTCTTGCGCACCCTGACAGAGGCATCGAGAATTTCGAAGGCCTTGCCAAGCTCGAAACGATTTTCATGACGCACGGTGGGTTTGGCGCATATTTCGAATGGATGAAAGCTAATTTCGCCGGCTTCCGCAATGAGCAATTCAGGCCCTATAATTTCAGTCCTGCGCCATTCCTCCTGGACAAGAACTCCGCACAGCAGGGCCTGATCACAGCGGAGCCCTACGAGATCCAGAAACAAACCGGCACCGAGCCAAAGATCTTCCTGCTCGCGGATAGCGGATACAAACCCTATGCGAACATGATCACCGTCCAGCGGAGCCTCATCGACACCAATCCCGACCTTGTCCAGCGGTTTGTCGATGCATCAATTGAGGGTTGGTACAATTACCTCAACAATGACAACACCTCTGCCAATGCTCTGATCAAGGCGGAAAACCCGGAGATGACCGATGGCCAGATCGCTTATGCCATCGGCAAAATCAAGGCATATGGGATTGTCGATAGTGGCGATACCCTGGAAAAGGGGATCGGCTGCATGACGGGGGCCCGCTACAAACAGCTCTTTGACGAATTGGTGAAGGTGAAGCTGTTGCGTGCGGAGACCGATTATACCGTGGCATTCGATACGCGCTTTTCTTGCAAAGGCGTAGGGCTGGCGTTGAAGAAGTAGAGTATCGCTCTCGGATCGGTACTGATCGGAATGTTGCTGCGGCAGGACCTGGTTCAGCCTTCGCGCTCGGCTTCACTTGGATGCCACCGCCGCAGCGCCAGCCTGGACAAACGGGATGTGATTTCGAACATCAGGTAGCCGAGCAAAGCAAGTAATACGAGGGCGGCGAAAAGGCGAGGGGTGTTCAGCCTGTATTGTGCTTCAAGCAGGCGGAATGCCAGCCCCGACGTCGCACCGGCGGAGCCTGCCGCAAATTCCGCGACCACGGCACCGATCAATGCCAGCCCGCCACCAATTTTAAGGCCGGCGAAAAAATGCGGCAGTGCCGATGGCACGCCGAGATAACGAAGCGTCTGCCACCGGGATGCACCATATGTTCGAAGCAAATCGGTAAAATCCCGGTCTGCGTTTTTCAGGCCCTGAAGCGTGTTCAGAAGGACCGGAAAGAACGTCACGATAAACGCGCAGATGAGTTGAGCGATTTGTGGCGACGGTGCGTAAATCAGGATCAGTGGCGCGATCGCGACGATCGGTGTGACTTGAAGGGTCACGATGAGCGGGGAGAACAGTGTTTCGACCCATCGGGCCTGAACAAGAACCACCGCAGCGCCGACCCCGCCGATGACCGCAAGGATCAGTCCGAACAGGGTCGTTTTCGTGGTGACCCAAAGAGCCGGCGCCAGTATCGGCCAATCGGTCACGATGGAATTGGCCACGGCGAGCGGGCTTGGCAAAATGTAGGCTGGTACGCCAGCGAGGATGACATAAAGCTGCCAAGCCACGATGAGGATGAGGAAACCCGCAATCCGCACCAATAACCGGGGGGCCAGGTTATGCAGCACGGGCTTTCTGGCTGGAAAAGGCAATCGCTTCAACAAAATCACTTGGGTTCAAATGGTCCTCGGCAAGGCCGTACCACCACCGCGTTTCGTGGACCTTGTGTCTGTAATCGCCTTGCGCCAGGACGTGCGTGATGTCTAGGTGTCGAAGTGGAGGAGTGTCTTAAACACAGGCTCCCGCAGGAGCCGCAGGTAGCAGCACGAGGATTGGCACTTCGCCCGCTCTTCACCCTTCGCTCAACATTTCCATGCCGCCGGTCAAGCGGTCCATCAGACTGCGTCGGACACGGCCGACGTCGCGTAGCGGCGGTTCGCCGAACTGGCGGGCATATTCGCGGCTGAACTGCGACTGGCTTTCATAGCCGACCTGATGGCCGGCAGAGCCTGCATCCAGCATGTCTTCCAGCATCAGCCGGCGGGCTTCCTGCAGCCGCAGCTGTTTCTGATACTGCATTGGGCTCATGGCAGTGATTGCCTTGAAGTGATGATGCAGGGAGGAGACGCTCATACTGACACGGCTGGCCAGTTCCTCGATCTTGAGGGGCAGGGCGTAGTGTTCCTTCAGCCAGACGCAGGCGCGGCTGATCTGGTGTGACTGGCTTTCGGTCACTGCCATCTGGCGCAGGCGCGCACTCTGAGGACCGGTCAAAAGCCTGTAGATAATCTCCTGCTCGATCAGTGGCAGCAGAGCCGGTATGTCTTCCGGCCGATCCAGCAGCTTGAGAAGTCGTATGGCCGCGTCTTCCAGTTCCACTGTCATCGAACTCACGGTCATGCCGCGTGCGGAGGGGGCAGGGGTGCCGCCGCTGCCGGCGTGTTCCAGCAGCGAGGATATGCGCGTGGTATCGATGCCGAACATCACGCTCAGATAGGGTTTGTCCTCCGAGGCTTCGACGATCTGCGTGGTGACCGGCAGGTCGATCGAGGTCAGCAGATAATCGGCGCCGCCATAGCGATAGACGTCGTCGCCGAGCACCACCTGTTTTGCGCCTTGGGCAATCAACGCCAGGCTCGGTCTGTAGGAGCCGCAGGATTTTGTGCCGGTTCCGGAGCGACGATGCACGCTGACGCCCGGAATGGCCGTTGGGTGATCGCCATCTTCCTTGGCGAAACGGGCAATAAGATCAATCAGTTCCTGACTGCGTGGGGTTCGTGAAGCTGTCATAATCGAAAGTCTTTCCAGCTATTTAGATTGTGTCTCGCACACCGGAAGTTAGTCCTCCTGCGTGCATTTGCAAAACCGCGGCGACATGTTTTGCAGGATCGTACAATAATCTTGCAGGATTGCTCTAACGTTCTGTCTGTGCGATCTGCCAGTATGCTTCCGGGGAGAGGCGATCTGTGCTTCCATCACATCCCCGCTTCATCAGATAAAGGAGTGATCCATGGCCCTGGCAAGAGGATATGCGGCGACGGATGCGTCGAAGCCGCTGCAGCCCTTCACATTCGAACGGCGCGAACCCCGCGAGGACGACGTCGTCATCAGCATCAAGTATTCCGGCATCTGCCATTCGGATATCCATCAGGCCCGCAACGAGTGGGGTAATTCGGCATTCCCGATGGTGCCCGGCCATGAGATCGCCGGTATCGTTACGGCTGTAGGTTCGAAAGTATCAAAATTCAAGGTCGGCGACCGGGTTGGCGTCGGCTGCTTCGTCGATAGCTGCACCACCTGCGCCAGCCGCGATGTCGACCTGGAACAGTATATGCCCGGCCTTGTCGGCACCTATAATAGCGTCGAAGCCGACGGCAAGACACCCACCCAGGGCGGCTATTCCGATTTTATCGTCGTCAAGGAAGGTTATGTCCTCTCCATCCCGGAGAACCTGCCCTTCGAGGCAACGGCACCGCTGCTTTGTGCGGGCATTACGCTCTACTCCCCGCTGCGCAACTGGGGCGCTGGCCCGGGCAAGAAGGTGGCTATCGTCGGCATGGGCGGGCTTGGCCATATGGGCGTCAAGCTGGCCCACGCGATGGGCGCGGATGTCACTGTGCTCAGCCAGTCCCTGTCGAAAAAAGAAGATGGCCTGAAGCTCGGTGCCGATCATTATTACGCGACCGCCGACGCTGAGACCTTCACGAAACTGGCAGGAACGTTCGACCTCATCCTGTGCACCGTGTCGGCAGAGATCGACTGGAACGCTTATCTCGGCCTGCTCAAGGTTGATGGCACGCTGGTGCTGCTCGGCATTCCGGAAAAGCCGGTGCCGGTCCATGCGTTCTCGCTGGTTCCGTCCCGCCGCTCGATTGCCGGCTCGATGATCGGCTCGATCAAGGAAACCCAGGAAATGCTCGATTTCTGCGGCGTGCACAATATCGTCTCGGAAATCGAATTGATCCGCATGGATCAGGTCAACGAAGCCTATGAGCGCGTCATCAAGAGCGACGTGCGCTACCGTTTCGTCATCGACATGGCGACACTGTAATCCATTCAAACGAAAGGCCGGCAGGTTCGACTTGCCGACCTTTCATTGTCCTGCCACCAAAAGGCGGACTATTTAACTTCGGTCAGAACTTCCGTGCCGGAGCCGTCCTTGCCGGTAATCGTCCACTTGCCATCCAGCGTACCATCGCCGTTGACCTTGTAGACGATCAGACCCAGCGCGTCTTCCAAGACATAGCCGGCCGCAAACGCGTTGCCGTTGAGCATGCAAACACCGGTCGACTTCACGCCTGCCGTTTCCCATTCGATCACGCAGGTGGTTTCGCTGGCGAGCGTTATTTCAGCCGTGCCGGAATAGCTCGATCCATCAAGATTGGTCCCCTCGACCGTGTATTTTCCGGCGTTGACAGTCTGCGCATGCGCAGTGGTCGCGGCCTCAAGCGCGAGTGCTGCGGCGAAAATGATCTTTTTCATCTAACCCCTCAAAGCAATGCTCGATGATCGAGCTGCACTTGAGCCTATGCGCAATCAGGGCCGTTTGAAAAGAACCAAAATTGTGCTGATTGGTGCGCGGGGGAGCCCCAGATCGGCAGATTTCATCACGAAGATGGCCGCCGTCGTGTGGCCGCCGCGCTAACTCCGCACCGCCCGGTGCACCGCGCGCAGGGTCGAAAGCAGGCTTGCAGCCGTGTCGAGCGGCAGGCAGCTTGGCCCGTCGCAAAGCGCACGGTCAGGGTCAGGATGGAACTCGAGGAACACGCCATTGGCACCGGCCGCCACGGCCGCCTTGGCGATGATGGGAACACCCTCGCGGCGCCCACCTGTCGAACCACCGTTGGTGCGGGGGTCGGCGCCCGGCAATTGCACCGAATGGGTCGCATCGATCGTCACCGGAACGCCGAGGCGCTGCATTTCGGCGATACCCAGCATGTCGACGATCAGATTGTTGTAGCCAAAGGAGCTGCCGCGTTCGCACAAGACGATCTGGAGATCCGGCGCGACCGCCCGCGCCTTGGCGATGATGTTCTTGCAATCCCATGGAGCGAGGAATTGGGCTTTCTTGACGTGCAGCAGGCCACCGGCACGCTGCGTGGCAATGGCGGTGGCAACGATCAGATCCGTCTGGCGGCAGAGGAACGCCGGAATTTGAACCAGATCGGCAACGGCGGCAACCGCCTCTGCCTGGTCGATTTCGTGAATGTCCGTGGCAATCGGCACATTCAAGGTTCGCTTGATTTCCGCAAGCATGGCGAGGCCGTCTTTCAGCCCAGGACCTCGGTAACTGGCGTTCGAGGAGCGGTTTGCCTTGTCAAAGCTTGCCTTGAACACGAAAGGCAAGCCGAGATCGGCCGTCACCGCCTTCAGGTGCTGCCCGACCCCCAGTGCCAGCTCCAGATTTTCAAGAACATTCAGCCCTGCGATAACGGCCAAAGGCTGGCCCTCGCCAAACGATATGTTCCAGTGTTTCAGGTGAGCTACGGCCATGGTCGACTTTCCCTTGCACGGCACAGCGGTGCGCCGGCACTCTGTGGATTGAAGCGAGAATCACACCTCTGATCACCGCAGATGCGCACAATATGGAATTTCGCGAAGGCTGCAATTTGAGATTGAGGAACGGGACGGCGGCGCCGGCGCATATCAGCCCAGCGGCAGCGGCCCGTCGTTCTTGATTTCTTCCATGACGGCGTAAGTCCGCGTTTCCTTGACCCCCGGCAAGGTCCACAGCACCTGGCCAAGGAAATTGCGATAGGCGTTCATGTCTTCGAAGCGCGTCTTGACGAGATAGTCGAAGCCGCCGGCCACCATGTGGCATTCAAGCACGGAGGGTGCCTGTTTGACCGCCTCGGCAAATTTGTCGAACACTTCAGGCGTCGTCTTGTCCAGCATCACCTCGATGAAGACGAGCAACCCGAAGCCGAGTTTGTGCGGGTCGAGCCGGGCGCCGAAGCCGGAGACATAACCCTCTTTCAGCAAACGGCGCAGCCGCTCGCTGGTGGCCGTGGGGGAAAGCCCGATGCGGTCGGCCAGTTCCAGATTGGTAATCCGGCCATCCGCCTGCAGGATGTTGAGGATCCGGCGGTCGATCTTGTCTATTTCATGCATGGGATGCCTCCAAACCCTTCGGCGCGCAAAAACCCATCTGCGCGCCATGTCTTCAATGGCGAAAGCAGCTTAGGCCGCCAGCCGCATTTCGGCGAGCCTCACCCAATAGGAAATGCCGTGCGGGATTGCCTCATCGTTGAAGTCATAGGCCGGGTTATGCAGACCGGCGGTATCGCCATTGCCGATGAAGACGAAGGCGCCCGGACGGGCCAGCAGCATGTAGGAAAAGTCCTCGCCACCCATCATCGGATCGAGATCGCCCGATACCTGATTCTCGCCCGCGATGTTTGCCGCCGCCGAAAGCGCATGGCCGGTTTCTTCGCGGTGGTTGACCGTGACCGGATAGTTGCGGGCATAGGAGACCTTGACCTTGGCGCCATAGGCGGCGCCCAAGTTCTCGGAAATCTGCTTGATCCGTTGTTCGGCAATGTCGCGCATTTCCGGCATCAGCGTGCGCACGGTACCGGCAAGGATGGCCTGCTCTGGAATGATGTTATGGGCAAAGCCCGCGTTGAATTTGGTGACCGAGACCACGACTGAAGCCAGGGGATCGGCGGTGCGCGAGGCGATGGTCTGCAGCGCGTTGACGATCTGAGAGCCGATAACGATCGGGTCGATCGTCTTATGCGGTTGAGCGGCGTGGCCGCCGCGGCCATCGATGGTGATGTTGAATTCATCGGTCGAGGCCATGATCGGGCCGACACGGCTGCCGAACTGGCCGACCGGCATGCCCGGCATGTTGTGCATGCCGTAGACTTCCTCGATGGCGAACCGCTCCATCATGCCGTCCTTGACCATCTCGTGGCCACCGGCGCCGCCTTCTTCGGCCGGCTGGAAGATCACCGCGACCGCGCCTTTGAAATTGCGTGTCTCTGCGAGGTATTTTGCAGCGCCGAGCAGCATGGCGGTATGGCCGTCATGGCCGCAGGCGTGCATCTTGCCCGCCGTGGTCGAAGCCCATGGCTTGCCGCTGGTTTCGGTCATCGGCAGCGCATCCATGTCGGCGCGCATGCCGATGGTGCGGCCTTCGCCGAGATTGCCCTTGATCAGGCCGACGACGCCGGTGCGGCCAAGGCCGGTCACGACTTCGTCAACGCCGAATTCGCGCAATTTATTTTCGACGAAAGCTGCCGTATTTTCGACGGCGAACAGCAGTTCCGGCTTGGTGTGAAGATGGCGGCGCCATTCAGTGACTTCGGTCTGGAGCTCTGCTGCGCGGTTCAGAATAGGCATTTTGGCTTCCTGTGGGTCCATTGCGGGCATGGGATACGGGATATTCGGCATCGGCACAAAGAATGGTCTTTGCCATCTCCTCGCCATATAGGTTAAATAGCCGGACGATACGAGGCAATTCCCGAAATTTCGAGGTTTGATGTGACAACTGGAATTCGCAAGACTGGCGCGTTGAAGTTATTCGCAGTCCTGACGGGCGCCTGCGCGTCGCTGCTTTCTGCCACCCTGCCAAGTGCTGCCAATCCGCAGCTGGTTGTCGATGTCAGTTCGCTGAAGGTCTACGAGCAGCGGGAAATTTACCAGAAATGGTATCCGGCCTCGCTGACCAAGCTGATGACCGCCTACACGACTTTCCGCGCCCTGAAATCCGGCCAGCTGACGCTCGAAACCCCGGTGGTGATGAGCAAAAACGCCGCGGGCGAACCGCCGAGCAAGATGTTCTACAAGCCCGGACAGGCCGTCACGCTCGACAGCGCATTGAAGATGATGCTGATCAAGTCGGCCAACGATATTGCGGTCGCGATCGGCGAGACAGTCGCCGGCTCGGAGCCCGCCTTCGTCAACCAGATGAACGCCGAAGCCAAGCGGATCGGCATGACCTCGTCGCATTTCATCAACCCGAACGGATTGCCGGGTGCCGGTCAGTATACGACGGCGCGGGACCTTGCGGTTCTGGCGATCACCATCAAGCGCGAGTTTCCGGAATACGCGCCGTATTTCGCCTATGAGGGTTTTACCACCGGCAAGAAGAATTATCCCAACTTCAACATGCTGATCGGCCGCTTCGATGGTGCCGATGGCATGAAGACCGGGTTCATTTGCGCTTCGGGCTTCAATCAGGTTTCTTCCGCCACGCGCAATGGCCGTGCGGTCGTCTCTGTCGTTCTCGGAGCAGACAGTCTTGGCGGGCGGGCGGACGAGTCGGCGCGACTGCTTCAACTCGGTTTGACCTCGAGCGGCGGCGGCAAGCCGGGCCTTGGCCAGATCGCGCCCTATGGCGAGACCCGCGACATGGTCGCCGATGTCAGCAAGGAAATCTGCAATCCGAAGGCTGCCAAGGTGCGTTCGGAAAACCGTGACGAAGGTGGCCGGCAGAAATTGCTGTCGCCCTATATCCACGAGATCAACCGTCCGCTGAACCTTGTTGCCGCCGGGCTTATCCCGGGCACCGAGAAGGCGGCTGACGTCAAGGGCAAGGCACAGACGGAGGCCGCCCAGGGCGATGTCGCCAATGTGCCGGTCCCGGTTCCGCGTCCCGTCTTCTGAGCATCCCGCATACTGATCGGATAAATCCATGAGCCCTGTTTTGAACGCCGTGCCGGTGTCGATCCTCACCGGTTTTCTTGGTGCGGGAAAGACCTCGCTGCTCAACCGGCTGCTGAAGGATCCTGATCTCACCGATACCGCCGTGATCATCAATGAATTCGGCGACGTTTCGCTGGATCACCTTCTCGTCGAGGCATCGAGCGACGGGATCATCGAGCTGTCGGATGGCTGCCTGTGTTGCACCGTGCGTGGCGAACTGGTCGATACGCTGGCCGATCTGATGGACCGGATGCAGACCGGCAAGATCAAGCCGTTGAAGCGCGTCGTTATCGAGACCACCGGTCTTGCCGATCCGGCGCCGGTGCTGCAGTCGGTGATGGGCAATCCGGTCATCGCCCAGAGCTTCCGGCTCGATGGCGTCGTTACCGTCGTCGATGCGGCCAATGGTCTGTCGACGCTCGATCATCACGAAGAGGCGGTCAAGCAGGTAGCGATGGCCGACCGGCTGGTGATCAGCAAGATGCAGCTTGCGACGCCGGATGCGGTGATCACGCTGAAGGCGCGGTTGCGAGCGCTCAATCCACGCGCGCCGATGATCGATGGCGATCTGCCTGAAGCGGGCAAAGCCGAACTCTTTCATTGCGGGCTCTACGACCCGGCAACCAAGATCGCCGATGTTGGACGCTGGCTGCAGGATGAGGCGGTGGCAGACCACGATCACCATCATGATCACCATGACCATTGTGGCCATGAAAACTGCGGTCATGACCATCATCACGATCACCACCACCATGATGAAAACCGGCATGGCGCCGATATCCGCTCGTTCAGCCTCGTGCATGACCGGCCGATCGATCCGATGGCGCTGGAAATGTTCGTCGACCTCCTGCGCTCCGCCCATGGTGAAAAGCTGTTGCGGATGAAGGCGATCGTTTCGATGTCGGACAATCCGGACAGGCCGCTGATCCTGCACGGCGTACAGACGGTGTTTCATACGCCGCAGCGCATGGCGGCCTGGCCCGACCCGTCCGACAGGCGCACCCGCATGGTGCTGATCACCAAGGACCTGCCGGAAGCGTTCGTGCGCGATCTCTTCGACGCCTTCACCGGCAAGCCGCGTATCGACCGGCCGGACCGGCAGGCGCTGGAAGACAATCCGCTCGCGGTGCCCGGGCTCAGGATGTAACACACCGGCAAGGGGCTGGCATGTTTCTCGAGGCGGGCGAAGTCATCGGCAACATGCGGGCGCCAGCCTCTGCTGCCAGCCGCCCCGGCGGCTGGAGTGTCAGCGCCTCTCTTGGCTTCCACCTGCTGATCGGGCTTGCTCTCCTTCTCGCGGTAGCGCCGCGCCCGCAGGGGCCTTCATCGGAAGAGAGCGTCAGTGTCGATGTTCTGACGCCGCAACAGTTTGAAGCCGCAAGCAGGGCGCCGGTTGCCGAGGCACAAATCCCGGCTGAGCCCTTGCCTCAGCTCGTGGACGATGCGTCGTCTCAGCCATCAACCGAAAGCCCCGCGCCAGATTTTGCCAAGCTGCCGACGGACCGGCCACCTGCGCAAGCACCCGTCATGGTTCAGGCAACACATCTGCGGTCGGCAAAGGTTCTGGCCGATCCGCGCAGCGCCAAGGCGCGCAAGACGCTTGGGCAATTGGCACCGTCCGAGCGCATCGTCCAGCTCTGCAATATCGAAGCGATGGAACAGGTCCATCTCTGGGAAGCGGCGCTGAAACCGGATTTTCTGGTTGCCTATGCGATGGCGGATACCGAATTTTCCGGACAAAAGCTGACGGCCCATGGCGGCGCGTTTCGCAGCAAAGGCCGTTGGTATAATATCGGCTTCAACTGCGAGGTGACCCCGGACCTGAAGCAGGTCGTGTCGTTTGCCTTTGCCGTTGGCAGCGAGATTCCGAAAGGCGACTGGGCCGAACACAACCTGTTGGCTGACGATGGCCCTGCGGATTAGCCGGCGCGAACGGCTCCACGGCCGCAGGCGGCAGCGCGGCCGAGAAAGAACGCTTTTTCACGAGCATTGCGGGTAAGATTTGCCGCCCGCTCGAATTCGACCCTGGCTTCATCCAGCCGCCCGGCGCGAAAGAGGAAATCGCCTCGTGCTGCCGGCAGGGGAGCATAGGCGTGCAAGCCCGCTGCGGGATCGATTTCATCGAGGCGCGCGAGGCCTGTTTCCGGTCCGAAAGCCATGCAGTGTGCGATCGCCCGATTGAGGTCGACCACCGGAGACGGCATGATTTCGCGCAGCGTGTCGTAGAGCCCGGCGATTTTCTGCCAGTCCGTGTCCTCCGCCTTGCGGGCGCGGGCGTGGCAAGCCGCCAGCGCCGCCTGCAGGGCATAGGGACCGTTGGCGCCGCCGAGTGCTTCGGCGCGCTCAAGGGCAGCAAGCCCGCGGCGGATCAGCAACTGATCCCAATGGGCGCGGTTCTGCTCTGTCAGCAGGATCGGTGAACCGTCCGGGGCGGTGCGGGCGTTGAGGCGGGAAGCCTGGATTTCCATCAGCGAGAGCAGGCCCAGCACTTCCGGCTCGCCCGGCAGCAAGCCGGCGAGGATACGGCCGAGACGCTGGGCTTCGGCGCACAGGGCAGGACGGATCAGGTCCTCGCCGGTGGTAGCCGCATAGCCCTCGTTGAAGATCAGGTAGATCACCTCCAGAACCGATGACAGGCGTTCCCTGCGTTCAGGCCCGCGCGGCACGCCGTAGGTCAGGCCGGCATTGCCGAGTGTCTTCTTGGCCCGCACGATCCGCTGGGCGATGGTCGCTTCATTGGAGAGAAAGGCGCGGGCGATCTCGTCGGTTGTCAGGCCGCCGATCAGCCGCAAGGTGAGTGCTGCACGCGCTTCCGCCGACAGGACGGGGTGGCAGGCCGTGAAGATCAGCCCCAGCAGTTCGTCACCGAGATCGTCGTCCAGTGCAGCTTCCACATCCTCGACGCTGGTATCGCGTTCGTCTTCGAGGTCGCGGCCGATTTCGGCATGTTTGCGGGTGAGCATCTTCTTGTGCCGAAAGCCATCAATGGCCCGCCGCTTGGCCGCTGCCATCAGCCAGGCGCCCGGATTTTTGGGGACACCGGTTTTCGGCCATTCGGACAGGGCGATCACCAGCGCGTCCTGCGCCAGTTCTTCGGCAAGGCCGACATCCCTGACCATCCGGGCCAAGCCGCCGATCAATCTGGCCTGCTCGATCCGGAAAACAGTCTCTATCGCGTGATGCGTTTCGTTTACTGCCATGCATCCCGCTTAGGCGAGGAGCAAGGCCTGCGTCAAGCGGGGGGGGGCGGCTTGACGCAGCTTGACGGGTTTTAGCGCTTGGCTGCCTTTTCGCGCAGACGTTCTTCCTGCTCGGCCAGTTCCGGCGTAAACGCCTCGCCGAAATCGGCTGCTTCGAACACCTGGCGGATTTCCAGCTCGCTTGGTCCAAGCATCGGGTTCGGGCAACGCTTGGCCCATTCGATGGCTTCCGCCATGTCTTTGACTTCCCAGAGCCAGAAACCGGCGATCAGCTCGCGGGTTTCGGCAAAAGGGCCGTCGATAACGGTACGGCTTGGCCCATCGAAGGCGATCCGCTTGCCCTTGACCGAGGGATGCAGGCCTTCTCCGGCCATCATGATGCCGGCGTTGACCAGTTCCTCGTTGTATTTACCCATGGCTTCCAAGAGGTCGGTCGTCGGCATGATGCCGTCTTCACTGTCCTTCGTCGCCTTTACAATAACCATGACACGCATCGTATTCTCCCTTGGGTGAAGGACGCCGGATTGGCCTTCCTGATCATACGACGAACGAGTTGTGGTCCGATCGACATCAATTCAAATGTTTTTGAAGAATTTTTCAGAACGCGATCGGCAGGATAGCATGGGGCGGGCCGCCAGACAGGGTTTGAGGCCAAGCGGTAGCGCTCAAGCCTTCTTGCGGATGACGAAACGATGGCCGCCCGCCAGCGTCTCGGATTGCTCCAGGCTGTGGCCGTCTTCATTGCAGAAATGCGGGATGTCGATGATGGCAAGCGGATCGGTCGTCTCGACCGTGATCAGCGTGCCAGGAGCAACGGTCAGCATGCGCTTGCGGGTTCGCAAGACCGGCAAGGGGCATTTCAGCCCCTTGAGGTCATAGACCAGGCTGTCAGGCATCAATTGCCCCAGAGTTTCCAGAACGGACGCTTCTTCGACTGCTCGGCAACGGCCTGCTCGGCGATTGGCGCAACCTCGGTGCTGGCCACTGTCTGTGCGGCAGTTTCCGTGGCCTTTTTCGCCGTTTCGGTGGCGGCGGGCTTTGTCGAGGCTATGACCTGCTGTTGGACGACAGGTTGCTGAACGGCAACGTTGGCGGCCGTCACGGCTGCAGGCTGAGATGTCTGGGCGCCATTGCCGCCCTTTGCAAACAGGCTGCCCCAGAACCCCTTCTTTGCAGGCGCCGGCTCGGCAATTTGCTCGGCCACAGGAGCAGTCTGGATTGTGGCGGCTCCCTGTTTTGCGGCTTCCAACGGTTTCTGCACGGCTTCCGCGCCGTTTGTCCGGGCTGCAGCTACGATTGCCGGTTGCTGGGCCGTATCGACAGGTGCGGCAGCGGCTGGCTGCAGCTGTTGCGCGTTATCAGCGCTTTTGGAGAACAGGCCTCCCCAGAAACCCTTCTTGGCCGCCGCCTGTCCGACAGATGCCGTCTCAACCGGGCGCGGCAACGGGTTCTCGGCCGGTACTGGCACGCTCTTGCCGCCGCGGGTGGATTTTGCGAGCTCGGCCTGCTGGATTTCGATCGCCTTCTTGGCTTCTTCCAGTTCGGCCCGGCGGGCTTCCTGCTTTTCGAGATCGGCAACCTTCATCAGCTTGCCGGCGTCGAGCGAGGTACCGGTCGGTGCGTAAGCCAGTTCCTTGCCGACACGCTGCTTGGCGACGATCGCCTTGCGCTCGGCCTCAGTGGGCTCATACCAGACCAGACCGTCAAGCTTCTTCGTCGCCTTGGCGTAGTCGTCGTTGTATTTCTTGTTGTAGCTCGCCAGTGCGCCCTGCATTGCCGCTGGCGTCGACAGCGCCGGGCATTGACCGGTCGGCGAGAATTTACCGTCGGTCTGCTGGTTGAAGACGTATTTCTTCTCGCAGATGTTGACTTCCGGCGGCCGCTTGGTGATCTCGAACTGGTCATAGCCGGGCTTCAGCATGTTCCAGAAGTCGATGTTCGGACTGTTCTTGTGGCGCGCCATGTTCTCCGCAGTCATGCGGAAGGGCAGGGCCTGCAGCTGGATTGCCTGCTGGCCGCCCTTGTAGGCGTCACGCGATAGCGCAAAGATTTCCTGCATCTGCTCGTCGGTCATCGAGTAGCAGCCGGACGAGGAGCAGGCGCCGTGGATCATCAGATTGGTGCCGTAGCGGCCGTTGGCCTGGTCGTAACGGTTGGGGAAGCCGGTATTGATCGCGAGGTAATAGCTGGAATTCGGGTTCATCTGACCGGGGGAGATCGGATAGAACCCTTCTGGCGCCTGACGGTCGCCTTCCTTGACCTTGGGGCCGAGCTTGCCGGACCAGGCGCAGATCTTGTATTGGCGCAGCATCTCGAAACGGTTGGACGTATTGGCCTTCCAGACTTCGAGAACGCCTTCTTCCTTGAAGATGCGCAGCATGATCGGCGAGTCCTTCGCCATGCTCATTGCCTGCATCTTCTGGACGATCTTGCCGGAGAGCTGGTAATTGACCTTGCTGGAAACCTTCTTCAGGTCGACGTCGACTGTGTCCATCGCCTCATTGGCGGTGCAGCTCGCGAGCAGCGCAGCGATGGCGGCTGTGGCAACAAGATGTGTCAAACGCATCGGCATAGGTCCATCAAGAAAATTGTCGAACGTGGCGTTCCCGCTTCGGCAGTCCACAGGGAATCAATATTCCCTTATACTTCACAAAATATTAACCCTAGAAAAGCGCCTTACCGCAAGCGTTCCAGAGCGCACGAATATGGCCAAGGTTGGACCGCGCGCTCCGTTTTCACTCTGGACTGTCCAAAACCGGCAAATGTGATTAGAGCTGACGCCCGATGGCCAGGTATTTCTGGCGGCGGTCGGAGCGCAGCTGGTCGCCCGTGCGGCCCGAAAGCTCCTTGAGTGCGTCGGCGATGACCGTGCCGGTCTTCTCGATCACGGCATCGGGATCACGATGTGCGCCGCCGACCGGTTCGCCGATGATACCGTCGATGATGCCCAGCGACTTCAGGTCCTCGGCGGTGATCTTCATGTTGGTCGCAGCTTCCTTGGCACGCGTCGAGTCGCGCCAGAGGATAGAGGCAGCGCCTTCCGGCGAGATCACGCTGTAGATCGAATGCTCCAGCATATAGACGCGGCTGCCGGTGGCAATGGCAATCGCCCCGCCGGAACCGCCTTCGCCGATGACGACGGAGACGATCGGAACGCGCATGTTGAGGCACATTTCCGTCGAACGGGCGATAGCTTCCGCCTGGCCGCGCTCTTCGGCGCCGATGCCGGGATAGGCGCCGGCGGTGTCGATCAGGGTGATCAGCGGCAGGCCGAAACGGTCCGCCATTTCCATGACGCGGATCGCCTTGCGGTAACCTTCGGGACGGGCGCTACCAAAATTGTGCTTGATGCGCGACTTGGTGTCGTTGCCCTTTTCCTGGCCAATGACCGCGACAGGGGTGCCACGGAAGCGCGCCAGACCAGCCTGGATCGCCTCGTCATTGGCAAATTTCCGATCGCCGGCGAGCGGCGTGAATTCGGTGAACAGATTGGCGGCATATTCCTGGAAGTGCGGGCGCTGCGGATGGCGCGCAACCTGCGTCTTCTGCCAGGGGTTCAGCTTGGAATAGATTTCGGCCATCGCCTCGCGGGCGCGGACTTCCAGACGCTCGACCTCGTCGGCCGTGTCGATGCTCTCGTCCTCGCTGGCAATCTTCTTCAGCTCGTGAATCTTGCCTTCGAGATCGGAGATTGGTTTTTCGAAATCGAGATAATTGTGCATGTGATGCGTTTCCGATCATATTGCGTCAGTGGCTTCGGACATGACGATCCCGTCGTCCCTGCCAAGGGTTCTGGCGCTCCTAATCCTGTTTTTTCGCCTGTTTGGCAAGAGGGTGATGGTTCTGGACCAGCTGATGCAGCCGTTCTTCCAGTACATGTGTATAGATTTGTGTCGTTGAAATGTCCGAATGCCCGAGAAGTTCCTGCACGGCGCGAAGGTCGGCGCCATTGGCCAGAAGATGGCTGGCAAAGGCATGGCGCAGCACATGCGGCGAGATCGCTGCAACGCGGATGCCGGCGCGGGCGGCGAGATCCTTGAGGTCGCGGGCAAAAACCTGACGCGGCAGATATCCCGCCTTGCCGGAGGAGGGGAACAGCCACGGGCTTTCCGGCGGTGGGGTTTCCTGGGCGGCATTGTTGCTGGCCATCGCCGCGCCATAGGCCTGCATCGCCCGGATCGCCGCATGCGACAGCGGTACCATGCGCTCCTTGTTGCCTTTGCCGCGCACGACAAGAAAACGTCCATTCTGGGCAAGCACCGAGGCTGGCAGCGAAACCAGTTCGCTGACGCGCATGCCGGTGGCATAGAGCAGCTCGATCAGGGCGTGCATGCGCAGGCGGGCAACAGGATCGTTGCCGCCTTGCGCTGCTTCCTGCTCCGCTTGGCCGATCAGCTTTGAAACATCGTCGATGCTCAGCACCTTCGGCAGCGACCGGGCTTTTTTCGGTGCGTCGAGAACGCCGGTCGGATCGTCGGTGCGCAGCCCCTCGGCATAGAGAAATTTGTAGAACTGCCGCAATGCCGACAGCCGGCGTGCCTGCGACGAGGCCTTGAACCCCTGCTGGGCCAGATGCTGGAGATAGGCACGCAGGTCTTCGGAGGCGGCATCCGTCGGCTTGACGCCGCGCTGCTTGAGGAAGGAATAGGCGTCTTCCAGATCCCGCTCATAGGAGATCAGAGTGTTGTTTGCGGCGCCCCGCTCGGCACTCATCATCTCCAGGAAGGATTCCATATGGGCGGCTGAGAGATCGATCATTGCGGTTTGTTGACCCGCTCGGAAGGGATGCGGATGGTCACGTCGCGCTCCACCGGATTGACGAAGGTTACCAGCGCGATCATCGTTCCATAGATCACGCCGGCGATCAGGGCGCAGATGAACAGGAACCGGAACAGGCTGGGCATTTTCAACTCCTAGGGTCAGGGGTCTATATGACCATGCCTGTTTGCAAGTGCAAGAACCGCTGTATCGCACCGGATTCCGGTTGCCTTGTATGCCGTGAAGTCTTGACGCTTCCGGCTGATTTGTCGATACCGGAACGGAACGGGGAAATTGAAACTGCATGAGCGACGTGATTGAACCGGTTTCCGAAGCGCTGATCGAGCGGGCGAAGGCCGCGCTCGGGCGACGAAACCTCGTCTTCGTCGGTCTGATGGGGGCCGGAAAATCGGCGATCGGCCGGATGACCGCGTCGGCGCTCGGGGTTCCCTTCGTCGATTCCGATCATGAGATCGAGCGCGTGTCGCGCATGACCATCAGCGAACTGTTCGCAGCCTATGGCGAGGACGAGTTTCGTGCGCTGGAGGCCCGCGTCATCAAGCGGCTGCTGAACACCGGCCCGCGCATCGTCTCCACCGGCGGCGGCGCCTATATCAACGAGCGCACCCGCAAGCATATAAAGCGGCACGGCCTGTCTGTCTGGCTCAATGCCGAACTCGACGTTCTGTGGGAGCGCGTCAACAAGCGCGACACCCGCCCGCTGCTGAAAACTGAAAACCCCAAGCAGACGCTCGAAAACCTCATGCACGCCCGCTATCCGATCTATGCACAGGCGGATCTGACCGTGCTGTCCCGTGATGTGAAGAAAGAGGTGATGGTGGAAGAGGTTCTCGCCGCTCTTGCCGCCATGCCGAAGAAGTGAAGCCATGACCACTGCCAGCCTGTCCGCCGCCCGTAAAACCGTTCGCGTCAACCTGGGCGACCGTTCCTATGATATTCTGATCGGCCCCGGCCTGATCGCCACCGCCGCGGACGAGATCGCCGGCCGGCTGAAGGGGCGGCGCATGGCTGTGATCACCGACGAGAATGTCGCGCCGCTCTATCTCGAGCCGCTGATGGATAGCCTGAAGGAAAAGGGCATCACGGCCGTGTCGCTGGTTTTGCCGGCGGGTGAAAAGACCAAGAGTTTTGAACATCTGATCCCCGTCTGCGAGGCGATCCTCGGCGCCCGTATCGAGCGCAACGATGCGGTGATCGCGCTCGGTGGCGGCGTCATCGGCGATCTCACCGGTTTTGCCGCCGGGATCGCCCGGCGCGGCTCGCGCTTCATCCAGATCCCGACCTCGCTTCTGGCACAAGTGGATTCCTCCGTCGGCGGCAAGACCGGCATCAACTCGCCGCACGGCAAGAACCTGATCGGGGTCTTCCATCAGCCCGACCTGGTGCTCGCCGATACCGACGTGCTGGATACGCTGAGCGAGCGCGAGTTCAGGGCCGGTTATGCCGAGGTCGCCAAATACGGGCTGATCGACAAGCCGGACTTTTTTATCTGGCTGGAAAACAACTGGCAGGCCGTGTTTGCCGGTGGCGACGCCCGTATCGAGGCGATCGCCATCAGTTGTCAGGCGAAAGCCGATGTGGTTGCGGCCGACGAGCGCGAGAATGGCCGCCGTGCGCTGCTCAATCTCGGGCACACATTCGGGCATGCGCTGGAGGCAGCGACACTGTATGATGGTACGCGCTTGGTGCACGGCGAGGGCGTGGCGATCGGCATGGTGCTGGCGTATCAGTTCTCGGCGCGCATGAATCTGGCAAGCCCGGACGACGCCAAACGTGTGGAAGCGCACCTGAAGACGGTCGGCTTGCCGACGCGCATGGATGAAATCCCTGGCACCCTGCCGCCTGTGGACAAACTGATGGATGCGATTGCCCAGGATAAGAAGGTCAGCGGTGGCAAGCTTACCTTCATCCTGACGCGCGGCATCGGCCAGTCGTTTGTCGCCGATGACGTTCCGGGATCGGAAGTCAGCGCCTTTCTGAAGGAAAAGCATCCGGGATGAGCAACGAGACATTCACACTGTTTCTGGCTGACTACGGTCCGGGCATCCTGATCATTGTCGCGATGATCCTGCTATCGGCGTTCTTTTCGGGCTCGGAGACCGCGCTCACGGCTGCGTCCCGGTCACGCATGCACACGCTGGAGAACAATGGTGATGAGCGCGCTGGACTGGTCAACCGCCTGATCGAGCGCCGCGACAGGCTGATCGGTGTGCTGCTGATCGGCAATAACCTGGCCAATATCCTGTCGTCGTCGATCGCAACCAGTCTGTTCCTGCATTTCTTCGGAGCGTCCGGCGTTGCCTATGCGACGCTGGCGATGACGGTCATTCTGGTCATCTTCGCCGAAGTGTTGCCGAAGAGCTGGGCGATCGCATCGCCGGACCGGTTTGCGCTTGTCGTTGCCCGGGCGGTCGATATCGTCGTTCGCATTGTCGGTCCGGTCTCCAGCCTGGTGAACTGGATCGTCCGGCGCATTCTCGGCCTGTTCGGCATCAACCTGTCTTCGGAAATGCCGATGCTGACGGCGCATGAAGAGTTGCGCGGGGCTGTCGATTTCCTGCATCGCGAAGGGTCCGTCATCAAGGCTGACCGCGACCGGCTTGGTGGCGTTCTTGATCTCGGCGAACTCGAAATCTCCGACATCATGATCCACCGCACGTCGATGCGCGGCATCAATGCCGACGATGCGCCGGAAGTGGCGGTTCGCGCGGTGCTGGAAAGCCCCTACACCCGTATGCCGGTCTGGCGCGGATCGACCGACAACATCATTGGTGTCGTGCATGCCAAGGATCTGTTGCGGGCCCTGGCTGAACCGGATGTCGAGCCGGAAAATCTCGATATTGTCCGGATTGCGCAAAAGCCGTGGTTCGTGCCCGAAACCACCAATTTGAAAGAGCAGCTCAATGCCTTCCTGCGCCGCAAGGTGCATTTCGCCATCGTCGTCGATGAATATGGCGAGGTGCAGGGTCTGGTGACGCTGGAGGATATTCTGGAAGAAATCGTCGGTGATATCTCCGACGAGCATGATATCGAAATCCAGGGCGTGCGGCAGGAGGCGGACGGTTCGGTCGTTGTTGATGGCAGCGTGCCGATCCGCGACCTTAACCGCGCACTCGACTGGAACCTTCCGGACGAGGAGGCAACCACGGTGGCTGGTCTTGTGATCCACGAATCCAAAACGATTCCCGAAGAACGGCAGGCGTTCACGTTTTACGGCAAGCGCTTCACCGTGATGAAGCGGGTGAAAAACCGGATCACGCGGCTGCGGATCCGGCCGGCCGATGATGTAACAATGCCCTCGCTCGCGGTGAAGAGCGAAGGCATCGAATGATTGGCAGGCTGCGTTAAGCCTAGCGGCTGCCGATGATACCGCCAAGGGCGCCGCCGAGCAGGCCACCGGCAAAGGCCGCGCCTGCCGGATCCATGCTGCTATTTCCCTGTCGTTCGACAGGACCTTCCAGGGTTGCGCCATCGTGCTGCCGCTTGACGCGCTGCCCAGCCACTTTCTGGCGAACCGGGTTCTGTGCCTTGCGAACCGCGATGGCAGCTTTCTGCGCTTCGTACTGCGCGCGGATCTGCGGCATCATCGGATCGGTCTGCACGACCAGGAACATGTGTTGCTGCTGCGTCAGGTAGGTTGTCTCAACCATGCCGTTCTGCTGTTGCCATGCCCCGATCGCTGCGCGAGAGCGGGCGCCGAGCGCACCATCCGCACCACCGGTGACATGACCGAGTGCGCCGAGCCGCAGTTGCAGATCGATCCGGCCTTCCTTGTCGAGGTTGAGCGTGGTTTCCGTTTCCGGCGTTCCGATGCTCAGCTTGACATCATCAGGCATGGCAACCGCGGTACGGACCTGCGAAGCCGAGGCTGCTGCCTCGCCGGCAGGGGCAATGGAAGCAATTTGCGTGGTCGCCGTTGCTTTCAATTGGTCGAGATTGAGCTTGGCAAGGGTGGCGAAATTGCCGCTCGGATATTGCTGCAGGTAAAGCTCGTAATGGGCGACGGTGTTGCGCTTGGAAGCTTCTTCCCACAATTTCTGCTCGACGGTCCAATTGACGTCGTTGGCGCCGGCGGAAGCCGTTTCACCGGAAGGCTTTGCTTCGGAGGGGATGGTAACAGCGGCCTGCGCTGCCGGATCGCCGCCGATAAAGACTTCGCGGGACAGCGAGGCGTTGTGCCAGGGATGCTGCGCGCCGCCGGTCGCTTCCGAAACATCGGCGCGAACCCGCGTCAGTGCACTCTGGATTTCAAGGCCCGGCGTCGTCAGATGCCGCGCAAGGGCAGTGGTATAGGGGCTGTTGATGCCCTTGCCGTCATACGCAACGGCGCCGGGATCGGTTGCATAGGCGATGAGCAGGCCGCCCGCGCCGGCTGCCTGATTGTTGGCCTGTACCGGCGCCAGCCCCACGCCCATCGAGGCGGAGCGGCTGGCTGGCATCACCTTTGCCAAGGAACGCGCTAGCGGATTGTCGCGGCAGGCATCGAGGATGATGATGCTGACGGCCGGGTCCGGCGGCAGGGCGGCCAGGAACTTTTCGGCAGGGACGGTGCGCGTTTGCAACTGAGCTGCCTTTTCCAGCTGTGCGTCGACCGGCACGAGATAATTGCGTCCATCGACCTGCAGGCCGTGGCCGGCATAGTAGACAACGGCAATGTCGGCGTCATAGGCGATCTCGGTGAACTGATCGACCAATGCGCTCATCGCCGTCTTGTCGAGATCTTCGCCTTCGATGACGGTGAAGCCTGCCGTGCGGAACGTTTCCGCCATCAGTTTGGCGTCGTTTTTCGGATTTGGTAACTCGACTGCGTGCTTGTAGGCGCTGTTGCCCATGACGAGGGCTACTTTTTTACCGGACGGCGTTGCTGCCGATACCTCGCTGAATGATAGAAACGCGGCGACGAACGCCGCGACAAGCCCAAACCTCCTGAGCATCGTCTTGACCTCAAAAATAGAGGGCTCACCGGACAACCTTGAACCGGCTCCGCCTGTGATGAAAATTTTCTGTATGTCGTAATAAAGGAACGGATCGTACGATCCGACTATTCTGTCGTCCCATCTGCAATTGTAGATGTTGGCCACAATTTCGTCAATTCAGCACGAATTAGACCCTTCGATCCCGGTTCGTTGCTTCACTAAACGCTATCGCTATCCTTACCAGCGGGTTGTTTCCCCGGGAACAGCCGGTTCAAGGGCGAGCGCATGCAATCCCGCGTCGATTTCGGCCTTCAGGACATCATTGATGGCTCGATGGCGAGCGACGCGGCTCATGCCGATGAAAGCGCTGGAAACAATTCGCACCCGCATATGGGTTTCGCCGGTGCCGTCGATATCGGGATGGTGGCCGGCATGCAGGTGGCTTTCGTTGACAACAATCAATCGTTCGGGAGAAAAGGCCGCGGTGAGCTTGGTTTCGATGCGGCTTTGAAGTGACATGTTTTAGCCCCGTTTCTCTGGCTTTTCCGTAGGTTCCGATCTCGATCGGGCAACCTGTGCGGGATTGCTTTTTGCGCGGTGCAAAATGGGTTCACAAAGCCTGCAACATTCCGATTTGTCAATTCTTGTTGTGGCGTCCGCCACGCCCCATAATTAGCGCCATGAAACTCGATTCAAAATACTTCGACGGGATACGGACGCGCCGCAGGGTGACCCAGAAACCCGAGCCGATGGCACCCAAATGCCAATGGGACGGGTGCGAGGAGAATGCTGTTCATCGTGCACCCGTGGGCCGCCACGCGGAAAACGAGTTTTTCATGTTCTGCTTCGAGCACGTCAAGGAATACAACAAGGGCTACAACTACTTTTCCGGCCTGTCTGATAACGAGATTGCCCGCTATCAGAAGGAAGCCATCACCGGCCACCGGCCGACCTGGACTGTCGGCGTCAACAAGAATGCCAAGAATGCGCCGCAACAATCGCATCAGCGCTCCGGTTCCGCCGGTGCGCAGGCCCGCATGCGCGATCCCTTCGGCTTCGTCGATCAGGCACGCGCCCGCGCCAACCGGCAGGAGCCGCGGCTGCGCAAACTGAAAACGCTGGAGGCCAAGGCCTTCGAAACGCTCGGTCTGCATGCCAATGCGACTGCGGCAGATGTGAAATCGGCTTACAAAGAGCTGGTAAAAAAGCATCACCCCGATGCAAATGGCGGAGACAGGGGATCGGAAGAGCGTTTTCGCGCCGTGATCCAAGCATATCAATTGTTAAAACAGGCTGGCTTCTGCTAGGAACCCGTCTTATTACGGTCACACATTTATAAAGGCATAGACGGGAACGCCCCCGCTAATCGAGTCAAGGGGCTTTACCGTGCTGGAGACATGATGAGCAAGGTAGACCTCGACATTTCCAACCTCCCCGATACGACAGTTTCCGTCCGTGACGTCTTCCGTATCGATACCGATCTGCGCGTGCCGGCCTATTCGAAGGCCGATGCCTATGTGCCTGATCTCGATCCCGACTATCTCTTCGACCGCGAGACGACGCTCGCCATTCTCGCCGGCTTTGCGCACAATCGCCGCGTCATGGTTTCCGGCTATCACGGCACCGGCAAGTCGACCCATATCGAACAGGTCGCGGCCCGACTCAACTGGCCCTGCGTACGCGTCAACCTCGACAGCCACGTCAGCCGTATCGATCTCGTCGGCAAGGATGCCATCGTCGTCAAGGACGGCATGCAGGTGACCGAATTCAAGGACGGCATCCTGCCCTGGGCCTACCAGCATAATGTGGCGCTCGTTTTCGACGAATACGACGCCGGCCGCCCGGACGTGATGTTCGTCATCCAGCGCGTGCTGGAATCATCCGGCCGCCTGACGCTGCTCGACCAGAGCCGCGTCATCCGCCCCCACCCGGCTTTCCGCCTGTTCGCAACGGCCAACACCGTCGGCCTTGGCGATACGACCGGCCTCTATCACGGCACGCAGCAGATCAACCAGGCGCAGATGGACCGCTGGTCGATCGTCACCACGCTGAACTACCTGCCGCATGACAACGAAGTCGATATCGTCGCCGCCAAGGTCAAGGGCTTCACCAAGGAGCGCGGCCGCGAAACCGTCTCGAAGATGGTTCGCGTTGCTGATCTCACCCGCGCGGCCTTCATCAACGGCGACCTGTCGACCGTCATGAGCCCGCGTACCGTCATCACCTGGGCTGAAAACGCACATATCTTCGGCGATATCGCTTTTGCCTTCCGCGTTACCTTCCTCAACAAGTGCGACGAGCTTGAGCGTGCGCTGGTGGCGGAACACTATCAGCGCGCCTTCGGTGTAGAGCTGAAGGAAAGTGCTGCCAATATCGTGCTCGAAGCCACGGCCTGATCCATGGCAGGCCGGGGCGATAATTCGAAAGCAAGGCCGGCCGGTGTCGTGGATGTGGAGCCATTCCGCCGCGCACTGACCGGTTGCATCCGCTCGATTGCCGGGGATTCGGAAATCGAGGTCGTGTTTGCCAACGAGCGCCCGGGCCTTTCCGGCGAGCGCATGCGGCTGCCCGAAATTTCCAAGCGGCCGACACGCCAGGAACTCGCCGTCACCCGCGGGCTTGGCGATTCGATGGCTCTTCGCAAGGCCTGCCACGATGCCCGCATCCACGCGACCATGGCCCCGCAGGGGGCTGATGCGCGCGGCGTCTTCGATGCCGTCGAACAGGCGCGCGTCGAGGCGATCGGTTCGTTGCGCATGACCGGCGTTGCCAGCAACCTCACCTCGATGCTGGATGAAAAATACGCCCGCGCCAATTTCGGCAATATCGACCGGCAGGCGGATGCGCCGCTGGAAGAAGCCGTTGCGCTGATCGTGCGTGAAAAACTGACCGGCCAGAAGCCGCCTGCGTCGGCCGGCAAGGTGCTCGATCTCTGGCGCGATTTCATCGAGGAAAAAGCTGCCGGCGACATGAAGGAACTGTCTGCTGCGGTCAACGACCAGCAGGCTTTCGCCCGTGTCGTGCGTAACATGCTGACATCGATGGAGATGGCCGAGAAATACGGCGACGAGGATGTCGAGCCGGACGACCAGGAAACCCAGACCGACGAAGATCAGCCGCGCAGCCAGAATCAGGATGAAAACAGCTCCGACGAGGATGCCGGTTCCGACGCAGCGCCCGCCGACGAGAACGAATCTGCCGACGAGCAGATGGACGAAGGCGAAATGGACGGCGCCGAAATCTCCGAAGAGGAGATGTCGGATGACGGCGAGGACGACAGCGAAACGCCTGGCGAGGTCAAGCGGCCGAACCATCCTTTCGACGATTTCAACGAGAAAGTCGATTACGGCGTCTTCACCGAGGAATTCGACGAAACCACCACGGCCGAGGAGCTTTGCGACGAGGCCGAGCTCGACCGTCTACGGGCGTTCCTCGACAAGCAGCTGGCACATTTGCAGGGTGCCGTTGGCCGTCTTGCCAACCGGTTGCAACGCCGCCTGATGGCGCAGCAGAACCGCTCGTGGGAATTCGATCTGGAAGAGGGTTATCTCGATTCAGCGCGGTTGACGCGCATGATCATCGACCCGATGCAGCCGCTGTCGTTCAAGCGGGAAAAGGATACCAATTTCCGCGATACGGTCGTGACGCTGCTGATCGACAATTCCGGCTCGATGCGCGGCCGGCCGATCACGGTTGCCGCCACCTGTGCCGACATTCTGGCCCGTACATTGGAACGTTGCGGCGTCAAGGTCGAGATCCTCGGCTTCACCACCAAGGCCTGGAAGGGCGGGCAATCGCGTGAAAAATGGCTGGCCAGCGGCAAGCCGCAGACACCGGGCCGCCTCAACGATCTGCGCCACATCATCTACAAGTCCGCAGATGCCCCGTGGCGCCGCGCGCGCCGCAATCTCGGCCTGATGATGCGTGAAGGCCTGCTGAAGGAAAACATCGACGGCGAGGCGCTGATCTGGGCACACAACCGGTTGCTCGGCCGCTCTGAGCAGCGCCGCATCCTGATGATGATATCGGATGGTGCGCCGGTCGATGATTCCACCCTGTCGGTCAATCCGGGCAACTATCTCGAGCGGCACCTGCGTGCCGTCATCGAGCAGATCGAGACGCGCTCACCGGTCGAGTTGCTGGCGATCGGGATCGGTCATGATGTGACGCGCTACTACCGCAAGGCCGTGACCATCGTCGATGCCGACGAGCTCGCCGGCGCGATGACCGAGCAGCTTGCTTCGCTGTTCGACGACGAGAGTTCCCGCCGCCGGGCCGCGCCTGCGCGGCGGCGTGCGAGCTGATAATATTGTCTGACCGGTGCGTCGCGTGGCGCCCCGGTCTTGCTTTGCATATTCTTTGATTTTTCCGGAGCTGCTTTGCGCTCCATGCCGGCCTGCCGGAAGGACGTCTTTTGAAAGCGACACTGATTCAGGCAGCCGCCTTTTCCCTGCTTCTGGCCGTCATGCCATCGGTTGCGGCACCGTTGGCGCCCTCGGAAATCGTTCCGGTAAAGAGCCGGCAGATTGAAAACTTCAAGATCGGTTCAGACCAGAAGCTGTTCGGCAAGCTGGAATTTATCGGCGGTATCGAGATGTCGTCGTCGAACGCGCTGCTTGGCGCGATCTCATCGATCCGCTTTCGCCCGGACCGGAAATCCTTTCTTGCGATTATGGACACGGGGCATTGGGTCGAAGGTGCAATCGAGCGTGACCAGCAAGGCCGGCTGGCAGGCACGAGCGATCTGACGGTCACTTCGATGATCGATGCCAACGGGCGGTCTGAACAGGTCAAGGAGCGCATGGACTGTGAAGGCGTGGCGTTGCGCGATGGTATGGTCCTTGCAAGCTATGAGGGGCTCCACCGCGTCGATGTCTATCCAGATCCCGGCTTTGCCCAATCAGGGCCGCTGGCGAGCTTGCCGCTTCTTATCCCGACCACCGCGCTGCGGGGCAATCGCGGTCTTGAAACCATCGCGGTTTCACCGAAGGACAGCCCGCTTGCGGGCGGCGTCACTGTGGTTTCCGAGCTGAGCTTTGACAGCAATGGGCATCTCCTGGCCGCCGTCCTCGATGGTCCCCGCAAGGGTATTTTCGGTGTTGTTCGCAAAGGCCCGTTCGCGGTGACTGACGGCGCGTTCCTGCCCAATGGCGATTTTTTGATTCTGGAGCGCCGCTTCAGCTTCGCCGAAGGTATCGGCATGCAGATCCGCCGCATCAAGGCTGACGATATCAAGCCCGGTGCCGTGGTCGATGGAGAGGTCCTGCTCAACGCCGATATGGGCTACCAGATCGACAATATGGAAGGCCTGGACGTTATCGTCGAACCTGGCGGCGATATTCGCCTCATCATCGTTTCCGACGACAATCACTCCATTCTCGAGCGCAACCTGATGCTGGAGTTCCGGTTGCTGGAACAGAATCCGGCATAAGAAAAAACCCGCACCACGGGGTGATGCGGGTTCGATTCTGTCATCCGGTTTTCTGAGTCAGGCGTTTGCCTTCACCCCCGGCATCGGCTTGATCACGTTCATCAACGCGCCATAGGGCAGCAGCATCACCAGGCCGACGATGATCTTGACGCTGAGGTCGCCGAGCGCCCAGGAGATCCAGCGCGGCGCCTCTGCGGTCATTATGCCGAGGATCGGCGCGCTTTCGAGCGCGAAAGGCTCGTTCGGGCCGAAGAAGACGAAAAACGCGGCAAAGGCGAACGAGAAGAAGATCGCCGTGTCGAGGAAGGAGCCGAACAGCGAGCCGACCAGCGGCGCGCGCCACCAGCTCTGTGCCCGCAGCTTGTTGAACACCGAGATATCCAGAAGCTGGCCGAGCAGGAAGGCGGAGCCGGACGCGATCGCGATGCGGGGGCTGGCCACCAGCACGGATAGCAGGACCGCCACCGCGAAACCGGCGACAACGACCTTGCGGGCGGTGCGGGGGCCGAACTGGCGGTTGGTGAGATCGGTGACGAGAAAGGCGATCGGATAGCTGAAGGCGCCGAAGGTCAGGAGATCACCCAGCTGCATGCCGGCAATCGAGCCGGGCAGGGGGTACTGGACCAGGAAATTGGAGGCCACGACCACGAGGGTCATCAGCGCGACATAAGTTAGGAACGTGCGGTTTGTCAGCATTTTTTTATCCTGGGGTATGCCACCAGTTGGAGTCATCTAAGCCCGCAGTTTGCCGTGGTTTGCACCCGGTAGACCGCGAACGGTTTAGCGTCAATCTTGCACGAGAAAAAGGCTCGCCGGTTGCCCTGGCAAGCCTTTTAATCTGTAAAGCCAAGAGTGCCGATTAAGCGGCGACAGCTTCAGCCGTCTTCTTGACGATCTGGCGGCGCAGCAGGCGAGCGCGCATCGACAGCTCTACTTCGTCAGCCTTGATCAGGAATGCGTCGAGACCACCGCGGTGTTCAACCGAACGCAGGGCTGCGGCCGAAACGCGCAGACGGTAACGCTGGCCGAGCACGTCGGAAATCAACGTAACCTGGCACAGGTTCGGCAGGAACTTGCGCTTGGTCTTGTTGTTTGCGTGGCTCACATTGTTGCCCGACTGGACGCCCTTGCCGGTCAATTCGCAACTACGGGACATGATGCACCTATTTTTCTTTTCGCCTTCGGTCCATGCGTTGGCGGGCCGTAAGCCCAGGCCGCATTCCGTTGGCCATGATTGGAAAGTTGCGGTTCTATAGTCAGCGAGAGCCGCGGCGTCAAGCCAAACCTTCGTTTTCCGGGAAAAACTCTTGAGAAACGCGGGGTCCATCAAGCCGGAGATACCGTTCGGTTCAGATTCTTTCCGTGCCTATACATCTTTACTGCGACCAATTCCACTTTATTGCTCCATGGGTTAAGCCTTGTGGCAAAAGCGGGTTTTCCGGCGCAGAAATGCCGCAAACCCGCCCTATCGCCTAAGATTAAGTGAACGGACGTGTCGCGTCAGCGAAAATGGAAGGGCAACTGGAATGAACTGGCGCAACGGTTTTTCGGCGCTTCTGGCATTGGCCACGGCAACGTTTTCCACAGGCACGGCCTATGCCGTCGATGTGACGCACACGACGGACTACAGCATCTCGCTTGCCGGCCTGCCAATTGCAAAGGCCTCGTTCCACACAGAATTGAATGACAAGCGCTACACCATTTCCGGGACGATGAACTCCGCTGGTCTTGCCGATATTTTCGCGAAGACCTCAGGGGAGACCTCGGTCTCCGGCGTCGTCGGGCGTGACCAGTTGAGCGCCTCGGAATATCGGGTCAAGTATCAGAGCGGCAAGAAGGGCCGTGCGATCGACGTGCAGTTCCGCGACGGCGATGTCGTGTCCGCCTCGATGAAGCCGCCGCGCAAGATTCCGAAGAACTGGGTGCCGGTCACCAAGGCGGATATGCGCAATGTTGTAGATCCTCTCTCGGGCCTGATCTTTCCGGCCGATACGCGGGTCTGCCCGAAAAGCGTACCGATCTTCGACGGCGAATCGCGCATGGACCTGAAGCTGTCGCCGAAGGGGACCCGGCCCTTCAAGACGGAAGGTTTTCAGGGAGACGTCATCGTCTGCGGCATCAAGTTCGTGCCGAAATCCGGTTATCGCAAAGGGCGCGACGACGTCGATTACCTGCGCAAGCTGGAAACCATGGAAATCTGGTTTGCCAAGGCTGACACTGTGAACGTATATGCTCCGGTCTACGTCCGCATCCCGACCAGCTATGGCCCTGTCACCATCTGGGCGACGCGGTTCGGAAGCTGATATTTCCATTCGGGCCGGGGGGCATGTGCATGAAAGTCAAGGCAACGCTGATCGGCTTTTCGGCGATCCTGATGTGGTCGCTGCTGGCGCTGTTCACGGCAGCCTCCGGCACCATGCCGCCCTTCCAGCTGTCTGCCATCTGCTTTTCCATCGGCAGCATTCCCGGCCTCGTTGTCCTGGCGCTGAAGCCTGAGCGGCTGGCGCTGCTGAAGCAGCCCGCAAAGGTCTGGATCGTCGGGATTGCCGGGCTGTTCGGTTACCACTTTCTCTATTTCACCGCTCTTCGCAATGCGCCTGCGGTCGAGGCCGGACTGATTGCCTATCTCTGGCCGCTCCTGATCGTTGTCGGTTCCGCGCTTCTGCCGGGTGAGCGGCTACGCTGGTATCATGTCGCCGGGGCCATCTGCGGACTTGCCGGCACGATCCTGATCGTGGCGCGCAATGGCGTTCAGTTCGATGACGCCTATGTCATGGGCTATGGTGCGGCTCTGGCCTGTGCCTTCACCTGGTCCGGCTATTCGCTGCTGACGCGGCGATTCGAAGCCGTCTCGACGGATGTCGTCACCGGCTTCTGCCTGGCAACGGCGGCCCTGTCCTTCCTCTGCCACCTTGGCCTCGAAACGACGGTCTGGCCTGAAACAGCAACACAGTGGATCGCGGTGGCGGGTCTCGGCCTGTTGCCGGTCGGCGCTGCCTTCTACGCCTGGGATTACGGCGTCAAGAACGGCAATATCCAGATCCTCGGCGTCGCCAGCTATGCGGCGCCGGTTCTCTCGACGCTGATCCTGATCGCATTCGGTTTCGCCGAGCCGTCCTGGCGGATTGCGCTCGCCTGCCTGTTCGTGACCGGCGGCGCGGTTCTGGCGGCCAAGGACGTTATTTTCCGTGGCCGCTCCAGAGCCGCACAGCCCGCTGAATAGGTTCAGGCTGCCGGCGGCTGCCAGTCGGGCGGAGCCATTTCAAACGCTGAAAAATCGAAGCCCGGCGCAACCGTGCAGCCGACCAGCGTCCATGCCCCGAGCGACGTTGCCGATTGCCACCAGTTGGCGGGGACGATTGCCTGCGGCCTCTCGCCGGTCAGGATGTTCGAGCCGACCGTGACGGTGGTGCCCGGTTTGCCGTCTTCGGCGATGCTCAGTGCCAGCGGCGCCCCGGCATAGAAATGCCAGATCTCGACCGCATCGCGCACGCGGTGCCAGTGAGAACGCTCGCCGCGCTCCAAAAGATAATAGATAGCGGTCGAGTGGCCGCGTGGACCGCCCGCTGTGTCCTTGAAGGTCTGGATATACCAGCCGCCTTCCGGATGGCGCTCCATTTTCAGTGTTTCAATGATGGCTTGCGCCGACAGCGGCAGTTGAACGTCCATCAGAAATTGTCCTTACGCTTGCGGATTTCGGCAAAGACCTCGGCGTCCGATGCGTTGTCCATCTGAAGATGTGCCCTTATGGCGGCATCATGCGGCCGCAGGAAGGGGTTGGTAGCCTTTTCGAGACCAAGCGTTGTCGGCGCGGTGAAAACGCCCTTGGCGCGCAGGGCGTCGATTTCGGCAGCACGGGCCTTCAGCGCCGCGTTCTCCGGATCCACAGTCACTGCGAAGCGCGCATTGGACAGCGTATATTCGTGACCGAAATAGACGATGGTATCATCAGGGAGTGCCATCAGTTTCTGCAGTGAGGTCCACATCTGCGCCGGCGTACCTTCAAACAGGCGGCCGCAGCCGAGCGCAAACAGCGTGTCGGCGGAAAACAGCAGCTTGTCGTTGGGGAGGTAGAAGCAGATATGCCCGGCCGTATGCCCAGGCGTTTCGAAGACATGCACCGGGTGTCCTGCGAATTCGAAATCACCGCCATCGCCGATCGTCTTGTCGATGCCTGGAATTTTCGATGCTTCGTTTTCGGGGCCGATGATCGTCACATCGTAGCGTGTTTTCAGCGCCAGATTGGCGTCCACATGGTCCGGATGATGGTGGGTCGTCAGGATATGGGTCAGTGTCCAGCCCCGGCGCTTCAACGCCGCCAGAATGGCTGCTTCCTCCGGTGCGTCGATCGAGGCGGTGGCGCCGCTTGCCGGATCGTGGATCAGCACGCCGAAATTATCGGTGCGGCACGGGAAGAGTTCGATATCGAGCTTGGCCATGATGGAATTCCTGAAGAGGACACGTCGTTGTGGCGAATGTAGTGAGCGCCGCCTTGAAGTCCACCCGTTCCAGTCTAACATGAGGGCATGCACGCAGATATCGTCGACCTTCGCCAGTTCTATCATTCCCGCCTCGGCCGCTTTGCCGAGCAATCGATCAGCATGGCGCTGTCGTCTGTCTGGGCCAAGCTGCCCGAAGAGCGGCTGGTCGGGCTTGGTTATGCGGTCCCCTATCTCGATCGCTTTCGCGCCGATACCGAGCGCACGTTTGCCTTCATGCCGGCGGGGCAGGGGGCGGTGAACTGGCCGGTTGCCGAACTATCCTCGACAGCGCTGATCTTCGACGAGGAATTGCCGCTGCCCGATTCGTCGATCGACCGGGTGTTGATGGTCCATTCCCTCGAATTCGCTGAAAACCCGCGTGAGACGATGAAGGAACTCTGGCGTGTTCTGGCGCCGGGTGGCCGTCTGGTGATCGTGGTCCCCAATCGCCGCGGCGTCTGGGCGCGGATGGAGCACACGCCCTTCGGTTCCGGCCGTCCCTATTCACGCGGGCAGTTGACGTCGCTGTTGCGCGAAACCAATTTCACTCCGGGCGCCTCCGCCGATGCCCTGTTCTTTCCGCCCTCGAAGCTGAAACTGATCCTGAAAATGCGCCAGGCCTTCGAGCGCATCGGCCGCTCGCTCTGGCCGGTATTCTCAGGCGTCATCATCGTCGAGGCGCAGAAGCGGCTCTATCAGGGCCTGCCTGTCGCCGCCCGCGCCTCGCGCCGCGTCTTCGTGCCGGTGCTCGCTCCACAAGGCGTGCCGACGACGCGGGAAAAGCCATTGCGGCCAGCGCATCGAATCGATTTGTGACGTCGCGCCACACTCGACAAAAACCCGCTGCACCGGTATTGCCAGAGCGTCATTTTCCCTGTCGCCGAAAGCTGATCCCATGAGCACAGACCTTACGAGCCCAACCCCACGCCCCGGTATCCTCGATATTGCCGCTTACGTGCCGGGCAAGGAGCATGCGCCGGGTGTGGCCAAGGTTTATAAGCTTTCCTCGAACGAGACGCCGTTGGGAGCGAGCCCGAAAGCGATCGAGGCCTTCCAGAAGGCTGCCGCCAAGCTTGAAATCTATCCCGATGGCCAGGCGATTGAACTGCGTGAAGCCATCGCCTCCGTCTATGGCCTGAACACGGCCAACTTGATGTGCGGCAACGGCTCCGACGAGCTGCTCGGCCTGCTCTGCCACGTCTATCTCGCCCCCGGCGACGAAGCCATCATCACCGAGCATGGTTTTCTGGTCTACAAGATCCAGATCATGGGCGCCGGTGCGACGCCGGTCACCGTTGCGGAAAACGATTGCCAGGTCACCGTCGATGCGATCCTTGCTGCGGTAACGCCGAAGACGAAAATGGTCTTCCTCGCCAACCCGGGCAATCCGACCGGCACCTATGTGCCTGTCGATGAAGTCCGCCGCCTGCAGGCCGGTCTGCCGAAGAATGTCATTCTGGTTCTCGATGCCGCCTATGCGGAATATGTCCGCCGCAACGATTATGAAGCGGGCCTTGAACTGGTGTCGTCCAACCAGAACGTGGTGATGACCCGCACGTTTTCGAAGATCCACGGGCTTGCAGCGCTCAGAATCGGCTGGATGTATGCGCCGCTTGCCATTATTGACGCGCTGAACCGTGTGCGCGGCCCGTTCAACATGAACGCACCTGCCATCGCTGCCGGTGCCGCCGCGATCCGCGATCAGGCCTTTGCGGCCACAGCCGTCGAGCACAATTCGCTTTGGCTCGGCAAGCTGACCGATGCCTTCTCTTCGCTCGGTCTGCGCGTCACGCCGTCGGTCACCAACTTCGTGCTGATCCATTTCCCGGATACCGACGGCAAGCGCGCGCCGGAAGCCGACGAGTTCCTGACCAGCCGCGGTTTCATCCTTCGGGCGGTGCGGGGCTATGGCCTTCCCAATGCGCTGCGCATGACCATCGGCTCGGCGGAAGCCAATGAAGGCGTGATTGCCGCGCTCACCGAGTTCATGGGCCGGGCGTGATGGCAAAGCAGTTTGAAACCATCGCGCTGATCGGCATCGGCCTGATCGGCTCGTCGATCGCTCGCGAAATCAAGGACAAGGGCCTTGCAGGTTCCGTCACCGTCTCGACGCGCAGCGACGCGACGTTGAAGCGGGCAGAGGCGCTGAACCTCGGCGACCGCTACACGACGTCGGCTGCCGATGCGGTCAAGAATGCCGATCTGGTCATCGTCTCCGTGCCCGTCGGTGCCTCCGGCGCGGTTGCCGCCGAAATCGCTCCGCATCTGAAGCCCGGTGCGATCGTCACCGATGTCGGCTCGACCAAAGGCTCTGTCATCGCCCAGATGGCGCCGCATATGCCGGAAGGTGTCCATTTCATCCCGGGCCATCCGATTGCCGGCACCGAATATTCCGGTCCGGATGCGGGCTTTATCGGCCTGTTCAAGGGCCGCTGGTGCATCCTGACACCGCTGCCCGATACGGACGAAACGGCCAAAGCGAAGCTGCGAGGCTTCTGGGAAACGCTGGGTTCCATGGTCGATGACATGGATCCGGAGCACCACGACAAGGTTCTGGCGATCGTCTCGCACCTGCCGCATATCATCGCCTACAACATCGTCGGCACGGCCGATGATCTGGAAGCGGTGACCGAATCGGAAGTGATCAAATATTCCGCCTCGGGTTTCCGCGACTTCACCCGTCTTGCGGCGTCAGACCCGACCATGTGGCGCGACGTCTGCCTGCACAACAAGGATGCGATCCTGGAAATGCTGGCTCGGTTTTCCGAGGATCTGGCCTATCTGCAACGGGCGATCCGCTGGGGCGACGGCGACAAGCTGTTCGACCTTTTCACCCGCACCCGCGCCATCCGCCGCTCGATCGTCCAGGCCGGTCAGGATACCGATATGGCCGATTTCGGGCGGCATGCGATGGATCAGAAGTAGGTGGCAGCAAACATTCCGCTTTGCCCCTCACTCTAGCCCTCTCCCCGCAAGCAGGGAGAGAGGACGACGGAGTGAGCCGCATATCCCTTCGCCCCGTTTAGGGGGAGAAGGTGCCCGACAGGGCGGATGAGGGGCGTGTGACGCTGGGAGGCTTGCTTTGGTTTTATCCAGCCAACCTCAAAGCTGCGGCAGTTCCCCAATCGGGAAGAACGCCAGAAACGCGATCCCGTCGCGGACATTCAGCTTCACCGTTGCCTCGTTCTTGCCGTCGGCCAGGGCCGTCAGCATGTTGGCAATATTGTTGACCATCACCGTGCCATCCTCGTCGGTGAAGACCTTGACGAGGTTCTGACGCCAGCCCTCGATATTCTTCATGGTGACGCTGAATTCGCCCGAGATCAGCCCTTGGTCGTTGACGGTGAACGGGCCGGACGCTGATGTCACCATGCCGTTGCCGAGATCGAGCGTCAGGTTGCGCATCTCGCCCTTGCTGCCGCGCAGGGCATCCGGCTTCCACCCGCCACGCTGCATCAGATTGGCGCGATCGGCGAAGGTCATGTCGACGCTGGCGTTAAGGAGGGGCAGCAGGCTTAATCCCTTGTCCAGCTTCAGATCGAATTGATCGACACTGAGGGCCGCGTCGAGATCAGCGCCGTTCTGGCGAAAATGCGCCTCGCCATGTCCGGCATTGAAGATGAATTTGTGCATGTCACCCGGTGCAGCGTCGTCGTCGAAGGACGGTAGCATCGCCGTGCCAGCCAGCTTGTCATAGGTGAGCGATGTGCGGTCGAGGCCGGATAGCGTTGCGTTCGCGCTGGCGTGGAGCAATTCCCAATCGGCAGAGACAGTCATGCCGGGCGAAAAGCGGATTTCGGCCGGACCGTCGAGTTCGATGATGGCATGGCCCGGCCGGTAGACTTGTGCCGCCGAGCGCAGCGCGCCGAAGGAGGCCGATGCTCCGCGTGAAATGTTATCGAGGCGGACGCTGTCGCAGAACACGCCGATACGGAAGGGGAAGCCGCGCACGCTCAAATCGTCGCATTCCGCCGATGAGCCGCTGGCCTTCTTCTCTGTCAGAAAGGCGGCCAGCCGCGTCTCGATCTGGTTGGCCGCGAAAAACCACGCGCCGGCATAGACGATGAGGAACAGCACGACGCCGATCGCCAGCCGTCTGATTTTCCGGCTGCCGGCGGAGGGGGCGGCGATATCTGCTGCGGTCATGGTCTGCTCCGTCGTTCGTCCGCGACGCTGCGGCACGAGAATTTCTGGTCTGCCGCTCTGGCCGTTTACCGCCGCCGTGCTTCAAAAGCGTGGAGGAAATCGATTCCGATTGCCGGGCAGATGCGCTAGGAAAACATCAGAGTGGACTGTCCGCCGCTCCTGGCCGTGGTTTGTGGCGCCGGAATGGCATGGATGTGAATGGCAGTGGATATGGACGATTTTTGGGTGTTTGGCTACGGTTCGCTGATGTGGAACCCCGGCTTTGCCTTCGAGGACAAGATGACAGCCCGGGCGTTCGGTTATCGGCGCTCGCTCTGTGTCCGCTCTTTCGTGCACCGGGGAACCCCGGAACGCCCCGGTCTCGTGCTCGGTCTCGACCATGGCGGTTCCTGCCGCGGCATGGCATTCAAGGTGGCCTTGAAGGACAAGGAAGACGTTATCGGCTACCTGCGCGAGCGTGAACTGGTCACCCATGTTTATCTCGAGCGCACCATGCCGGTCTTGCTTGCAGACGGCCGCCGCGTCGCAGCTCTCACCTACACGATCGACCGCGGTCATGCGCAATATGCCGGCGCGCTGAGCGCCGAGGACGCAGCCGCGACCGTGGCCGTTTCCCATGGGAAATCAGGACCCAATACGGATTATCTGGTCAACACGCTTGCCCACCTGAAGGAAATGGGCATTCGCGATCATTGGTTGGAAGAGGTGGCTGCTCTCATCGAGAGGACGAAGCATTAGGCTTGAGCGCCCAACTCCTTGAGCTCTTTCAGGCGCTGGACGGCCGTCGGCGGCAGCGGGACGTGCGGATTGTTCTTCACCGTCTCCACCAGCAGCGCATCGCTGGCAGTTTCCATCACGTCAACGAGCCTCTTCAGGAACACGTCCGGATCGAGCCCTGCTTCGATCGGCGGCAGGATCTGCACCTTGAAATGGCCGGGATACCGCAGGAACTTGCGGCGCGGCCAGAACAGACCCGGATGCATGACAACGGGCACGACGGGCATTTTCAGGTCGCGGTAGAGCCTCGCAATACCATATTTGTACTCGGGTGGAGCGCCGGGCGGACGGCGGGTACCTTCGGGGTAGATGATCAGCTGACGGCCTGTCGCCATCTCGTCATGGGCGCGTTTCATTACCGCCGCCATCACCTTGCCGCGTGCGCCGCGATCGACCGGGACCATGCGCTGCTTTTGGATGTACCAACCAAAGAGGGGGATCCAGACAAGCTCGCGCTTCAAGATGAAGAAGGGATCGGACAGCCAGGGCAGGAGCGCATAAACGTCCCAGAACGACTGGTGCTTGGGGGCAAAGATGTATCCATCCTTGGGAATGTTCTCCAGGCCTTCGATCTCGAACGTCGTGCCGACGATGACCTTGAACAGCCAGTGATTGCTGCGCGCCCAGTTTTTCGGAACGAACCATGAGGTCTTGCGCGGCGCCAGGAAGTAGAACGGCGTCATCACGACCATCTGGAGGATCAGGTTGATGTAGAACACGATGTTGAACAGGACTGAACGCAGGATGATCATCGGCAGGCTTTCGCAGCAAAAAGGTTGTCCCGCTGCCTACACGAATATTCCGGCAAGGAAAACAGCTGGGTTCGCGAGATCCGGCAGGATGTCTATTGCTTGCTACCGGCGTCTTTCGTTTCGGTGCGCAGTCCGCTTGCCGGATGAGCGCCCAGCGCATCGCGCGCCGACGCGATCGTCAGCTTGAGATATTCCAGCAGGATCGTCTTCAACACCATCGGATTTGCCAGCCAGTTGGTGCTTTTCAGGTCGGAATTGACGACGGGATAGGCGATGAATTCGATGCCCGGATTGGCCCGGCGCAGTTCCAGCAGGCTGCGCGGCATATGGTAGTTGTTGGTGACGACCAGAATACTGCGGTAGCCGTTGTCGCGGATCCAGTTCGCCGTCTCGTTGGCATTGCCGATCGTATCGATCGCATCATGGCCGATATCGACGCAGCACTTGAACAGATCTGCCGAACTCTGGGTGTTGCGGCGAATCTGGCCGCCTGTCGTCGACGGGTGGACGCCCGAGATCAACAGCCTTTTTCCGGCACCAGTCTGCAGCAGCTCGACAGCCTGGTCGATCCGCTGGAAGCCTCCGGTCAGAACAACGATCGCATCGGCCTTCGGGTTGGCTGGCGGTTGCAGCGAGGCGACCGAATCGGCAAAATAGAGAAAGCTGGCTGCGGCAAGACCGGCAATCAGCAGCAGCACATAAAACGTTACGCGCACGATCCTGCGGCGAAGGCTTACATGCCGTCGCACCAGCGCTCCCCTCCGCCGTGTTTCGCCGTTGTCGCTCATTGCTGTTCCGGCTGCTCCGCTAGAATCAGGACCGCTTCCGATTCTTCCATAGAAGCAGATTGCGGCAACGGATGGATGCAGGACAAAGCAATCATGACGATCAGGTCTGATTGCCGTCGATGCGAGCCGGGTCCGACCGGATCAGATCGATCTCGTCGATGGTCCGCATCACCGTGAAGCGGGCCGTGAGCGTCGTGAGCAGCGCGATGACAATCATGATGGCGGCAATGCCAAGATAGCCGGTAAAGCCGATGGAGAAGCTGCCGAACATGGCCGTCGTCTGGTCGCTCTGCGGGGTGGCCAGCGAGCGCGATTGCCAGAAGCCCGCGATCGCAAAACAGGCCGCTGCCAGAAGCCCGCCTGCGCCTGCGCCCTTCAGGCTGATCTTCAAGAAGTGCTTCTGGAACTCGGAAGCGACGAACCCGGCCTCCGCGCCGACGAAATGCAAGACCTCGACGATGTGCCGGTTGCCCGACAGCGTCCCGCGCGTGGCAAAGATCACGGTCAGCACCATCGCGGAAAACACCAGCACCAGGATGCCGGTACCGATCAGGGCCGTTGTATGCGCCATCGCCACCAGCCGGTCGACCCAGGTGCGGTGATCGTCGAGATAGGCTTGCGGAATGGTCTCCGTCAGCATCGTCCGCATCGCCGCAAAGTCCGGCGGGTTCTGCTCGTCGATGGTGATGATCACGAGGCGTGGCACCGGCAGGTCGTCAAGATCGAGCCCGGCTCCCAGCCACGGCTCCAGCAACCGTGCGGTCGCTGCCTTGTCGACGATGGTGCCGTTGGTGGTGCCCTCGAAGGTCAGGGCAAGGTCGCGGGCGTCGGCCAGCGCCTTTTCCATGTCGAGCTTTTCGTCCGGCTTGATCTGAATGGTGATCTCGCGGGAAATCTGGCTTTCCCAGCTTTGCGCCGTCGAGCGCACCATGCTGACGGCACCGAGCGTTAGGCAGGCGAGGAAGGCCATGATGGCGATGACCAGCACCAGCGCATTGCCGGAGACGTTTGCGGGCGGGACGATCGGCGCCGTTGGACGCACACGCAGCGATGCCTTGCGCTCCTGCGGCGCGGTCTGACCGGCGTGATTGCTGGCGGGCGCTTCACTCATAGATATCGAGCCGCCCTTGGGAAAGAATCATCCGCCGCGCTTCGACCTGATCCATCAGCGAAAGATCATGGGTGGCGATGACGACAGCGGTACCGAGCCGATTGAGTTCGAGGAACAGATTGAGCAGGCGGCGCGCCATCGGCGGGTCGACGTTGCCGGTCGGTTCGTCGGCAAGCAGAATTTCCGGCCGGTCGATCAGCGCGCGGGCAATGGCTGCGCGCTGTTTTTCTCCGCCGGAAAGAACTGGCGGCAAAACATTGATGCGCTCGCCAAGTCCGACCCAGCCAAGCAGTTCGAGAACGTCGGAGCGGTAGGACGATTCGTCTTTGCCGCGCACGCGCAACGGTAGAGCGACGTTCTCGTATGTCGTCAGATGATCGAGCAGGCGGAAATCCTGGAAAACGATGCCGACGCGGCGGCGCAGCATTGGCAATTCGTCGCGGGGAATGGTCGAGATGTTGCGGTCGAACATGCGGATCAAGCCGCGTGTCGGCTGCAGCGATAAAAACAGCAGCCGCAGCAGCGTCGTTTTGCCGGCACCCGAAGGGCCGGTCAGGAACTGGAATGATTTCTTGGGAATGTCGAAGGTCAGGTCGCGGAGAATTTCCGGGCCCATTCCATAGCGCAATCCGACATTTTCAAAATGAATCAACGGGTCAGTGTCCAGCTTCTCTTCAATCCAGCATGCCACCTGTTCGCGGCAGGCTGATGGCCCTTGTTGCAGCATATGGCGCGATATTCGCTGTTACAGCGCCAACATGGTTAAACAGTAGTTAATTTAGCGTGAAAACACGCACTCTGGCAGCGCCGTTTTCGAAGCATTAACCATTTAGGTTTACGTCTGAGAAAGGTTTGTTTCAATGCCCGATTCTGGCCTGTCGATGCCCCGGGCATTCTGGCGCGGCCAGCGTGGCTGCGAAGGAGAGACGATGAACGCTTTCCGTTCCAACGGCACCGCAACCCGCATGGATTTTCTGCCGCCTGAGCGGCGGGGGCGGGCCACGCCCGCAAGGGGCATGCCCGATCGCACCAATATCGTCGATGCCGAATTCGAAACCGTGACGGCAAATGGCCGGCGTAACGTCTATCCCGTCTTCAACGACAATCGGATGCGCACTGCAGTCCCGGCGAACCAGAACCCGCATCGTGTAGCATCTGGGTTCGGGCGAGTGGTGAACCATTTCGAGCGCCTGCTCCAGACGGCATCCCCCAAGGCATTTGCCGTCCTCGTCACCTGCCTGTGTGCCCCGGTCTTCGTGCTGTTTGCCAGCCTGCCCCAGTACCAGCCCGATATTGCCCCTGTACAGGCATTGTCGATCAGTGATGTCACCACATCGCTCAATGATGCCAACGGCATGAAGATCCTGTCGGTCTATGGTGCAGTCAAAAATCAATCCGATGCACCGAAGATGGTTCCCCCACTCCTGGTCGATGTGGTTGCCAATGGACATCGGCGGACGGCCACGCGGATTGAGCAAGGCCAGGCTGTTCTGGCCCCCGGCGAGAGCCGCCCGTTCTCGACCCGTCTCCTACACACAGGTGGAAAACTGCCGGGCGTGGCCGTTTCCTTCGGCCAACCGGGTGATTCGGCGCCCTGACTGTGCTAAGCGGCTAGGTTCCGGAGGCATAAAACGCAGTCTCCATTTTTATTTCTGGAGACCATTCCCATGCCCGTCGTTCGTGGAAAGAACATCGATCCGCTTTATACTGCCGAGGTCATTTCGGCGCGAAACGTTGAAATGGCGGAAGAAATTGCCAAGGGACCGCTCAATGACCTCCTGGTCATCGCCGTCCTCAAGGGCTCGTTCATCTTCGCCGCCGATCTCATCCGCGCGATGCACGCCGTCGGCCTTGCGCCGGAAGTCGAGTTCATCACGCTGTCCAGCTATGGCACAGGCACGGTGTCGCAGGGCGTCAAGATCATCAAGGACATCGACAGCGACGTGCATGGCCGCGATGTTCTGCTGATTGATGACATTCTTGAGTCGGGCCGCACGCTGCGCTTCGCCAAGGAACTGATGCTGGAGCGCGGCGCAAAATCGGTGACAATCGCCGTTCTGCTCGACAAAAAGGTCAAGCGCCAGACCGATCTCGAAGCCGATTATGTCGGTTTCGAATGCCCCGACTATTTTGTCGTCGGCTACGGTATGGATGTGGCCTATGCTTTCCGCGAGCTGCCGTTCGTCGGCATTGTCACTGGCGATGCCGAATAATCATCCGCCTGTGGACAGTCCCTGATCTGGCCATCCGCGTTTACGGAAAACAAACAAAACTCTGGTGGTGTTGACCCGCAGCCTGTGCTGCGGGTCAGGGACCGGATGCCGTCATGGCAAACGTCCCGGCAGAGCTGTTGCCGAAACGGAGGCCATGATGGCGAAAATCCTGATTACCGAAGATGAGGACGGCCTGCGCCGTTTCGTTGCCCGCGCCTTGCAGCTGGATGGTCATGAGACCGTCGAGGCTGCCGATGGCGCCGAGGGCCTTGCCTGCCTTCAGGGCGATAGATTCGACCTGCTGCTTTCCGATATCCGTATGCCCGTGATGGACGGTATCGAGCTTGCCCACCAGGCATCAGCCGCCTTTCCGGCATTGAAGATCCTGTTGATGACCGGCTATGCCGAACAGCGCGAGCGGGCCGACAATCTGACCGGCAAGGTTATCGATGTGGTCTCCAAGCCGTTTTCGCTGCCGGATATTCGCAAGGCCGTTGCCGTTGCATTGGCGGCTTGAGCGGCGTCGGCTTTAGACTTTCCGGTCTCACAATTTTTCTTGTTTTCATTATCCCTAAAATTATTAAAGTGAGATGCTTTATTAATGGTTCGTTGCTGAGGGGCGTGATGAAGAAAGCTATGGTTCTTTTTCTATTTCCGTTTTTCTTGGTGGGATGTACGCAGGCAACCGGCCACAAAGGCCCGAAAATATACCAAACGGAACCCCGTCCCGGGAAAATTCAAAGCGGGATCAAGGTTCTGGTTGATGATAACTCGTGTGGCGCGGGTAAAATCAAACAGGTGACCGGCGGAAATATGAGATTGGGCCTGGACCGGAAATACGCCTGTATCAGCAAGCCATTCTGAGAAGCCGGCGAAAATGTCGGTGCTTTAGGCCTGTTCTTGCGCCGCTCTGGCTGTGGAGCGGCACCGCATCTTGATGCGGCGCGTTTGGGAGCTGGCCTTCACCGAATATCCAACAGCCTTTCCAGATATTGCCGCTCCGTCTCCGGCGACGAGTTGGTGCCAAGGCGGCGGCGGATTTCGTCGAGGATTTCGCGGGCGCGCTGCGTATCGATTTCATCAGGCACCTTGACTTGATCGCCAAAGTCCGGCCCAGCGTTCTGCTGGCGGCGGCCCAGTGGGTCACGGCCGTTCTGGCCATATTGCGGCACGCCCTGGCCTTGCCCGGGGCCTTGGCCCTGGCTTTGCATCTGTTGCATCATGTCCTGCGCGCCATCACGCAGCGCCTGCAATGCGCGGCCCTGGCTACCGACAGCCTGTTCGCCCTGGCCCTTGCCGAGAGCGCCGGAAGCGCCCTTCATTTCGCGGCCAGCCTCGCCAAAACCCTTGCCGGGCTTGATGCCCATGCCTTCAAGGCCCTTCTGCAATTCACCAAGCTGCTTGCCCAGCTGGTCCTGCTGCGCCTGCATGTCTTTTAGCGCCTGCTTCAGTTCTTCCGCCGTCATATTGTCGAGCGGGCCGGGCTGCTGGGCATTTTGATCCTGCTGCTGGCCGGGTTCCTGCGGCATCTCCTGGTCGAAGAGTTCATGGTCCTCTCCCTCCAGCGGATCGCCGCGCTGCATGCGGTCGCGCAGGGCCTGATCGTATTTGAACGTCTCGTCCATCAGTTGCTGCTGCTCCTGCATCAGCTGGCCGAGCTTGTCCATCTGCTTGCGCATCTCGCTGTTTTCCTGGCCCTGCTGCTGTTGCTGAGGCCGGCCGGCCTGGAGATTGTTCATCATGCGCTGCATTTCCGACAGCATCTGGCGCGCCTGATCCTTGGCGCCGGATTTGGCGAGGTTTTCGATCTGGTTCATCATCTTTTCCAGATCCTGCTGACGCAGCACGTTGTTCTGGTTGGGGTTGGCCGCCACTTGCGGGTTCTTTGCCGCCTGCTTGGCCAGCGCCTCCATGTAGTCCTTCATGGCGTCGCGCAGTTCCTGCATCAGCTTGGTGATTTCTTCGTCCGATGCGCCTCTTTCCAGCGCCTCGGACAGCTTCTGCTGAGCATCGCGCAGCCGCTTGTCGGCCAGCGCCATGTCGCCACCTTCGATGCCGAGTGCGATATCCCAGAGATAGGCTGCTGCATCGCGCAGCATGTCGTCATTGCGCGAAAGCGCCATGCGGGTTCGGGCCGATTGCAGAAGCAGGAAGTGCGTCAGGTTCGGGATGGTTTCGTCGGGCCGCACCGAGAGGGCGTCGTTAAGTTCAATCGCGCGTGGCAGATCGTTGGCATTGAGCGCAAACACCTGCCGCTCTTCGGCGACCGCTCCGGCCAAAGGTTCGAAGAAGGGACGGGCGGGCAGAATCATGTCCTGTGGCACACTGCGGCCTTCCTGTCCGGCGGCATCCTTGGCAACCAGCGTGACGCGGACGCGCTTTCCAGAAAGCGGGTGTTCGCTCAAGTTGCGGCTGGTCAGCCCCTTGGCCTCGCGGGCGTTGCGCTTGGGCAGATCGAGGCGGTATTCCGGCAGGGGATAAAGCGGCCGCGCATCGGCAGCCTGCTTGTCCAGAGGGACGATTTCGGCCCAGGCATCCTGGATGCCGTAATCGTCCTTGGCTGCAAAACCAATTTCGAGCGCAGCGTTGACCGTAGTGCGCGGAATGCCGTCGAAGGCAATATCCGGAACGCTGTCGGGGATCACCGTGAAGGCCCATTGTTCGCCACCAACAAAGAGCGAACCGTCCTTGGTGATCTTCATCATATGGGTGTCGCTGCCGGGTTTTGCCGGATCGGCAGCAGCAGCTACCACAGGTACTTTGCCGTCCTTGCCGGGTTTGGCCGCCTGTGCGGCGATTACCAGCGGTTGGGCCGCGCCGTCTTCCAGATACGTGACGGGCGTGCCTTCACCGCCGCTGGTGATGCGCACGGTCAATTCGCTGAACTGCGGGATACGCAGCGGCTCTGCGCTGCCGGCAATCTGTTCAGCGCCCTGCCTGTCCGTCAGAAAAACCGGCGCCCTGCCAGTATAGGCAGGCGGCGTCACCCAGGCATCAATGCGCACATCGGGTATCGCGGCGATCTGCTGCGGCGGGCGGAAGGCATCGGAAATCAGACCGGCGCGGTTTGAGTAGGAATAGGCAAAGGCAACGCAGGCAAGCAGCACCGGAACCGCACGCAGGCCATAGCTGTCGGTGCGGGCGATGTCCGGTTTGGGCAGTCCAGCTTGTAGCGAACCGATCATCCGCGCCATGCGGGTCTGATGCTCCTGCCAGAGCGCCTGGCCGAAGGCGCCGCTGGTGGCCGGTTGATCGTCCTGAACTCGGATTGCCTGATGCGGCAGGTGGTTGCGCTCCTCCAGCATCCGGTCGGCCTCGGTATTGCCGGGAATGCGGATGCGCAGCAGCGGGATCAATACGGCGACGAAGGCAGCGGCAAAGGCTATCAGGGCGGTGACATGCAGCCAGCCGGGGGCGGTGCGGAAGAAACCGAACCAGGCGGCGGAGAGAAACAGCAAGACGATGGCAATGAGCGGCAGGGCGCGGGGCGCCATCTGTTCGGCGATAAGGACGATACGCGCAAGCGTCCGCTTGACCGCAAGGCTTCGCATGAAGCCTGCCGCCGCCGTCGAGCTGTCCCGCCGGATTTCCGTCATCCGTTCCCTTTCAACGTTTGAAACGTACCGCGAAGGATAACACTCTTTGTGGCGAAGACGAGGGCGGCAACGCAATCGTGATCGATTTCGGTGGTCCGCCGCGGTGCTATCAACAACGCCGGACCGGGAGCTGCTGAAAGGCCGTCAGTCGAGCCAGTCAGGCACGGAATCCAGCCCGATCAGGTCCTCATAGGTCGTGCGCGGACGAATCACGTGGAAGCGATCGCCGTTGACAAGAACCTCGGGCACCAGCAAACGGCTGTTATAGGTGCCTGCCTGCACCGCACCATAGGCGCCGGCGGTACCTATCGAAATCAGGTCGCCGGGCTTCGGCATGGCCATTTCCCGGTCGAGCGCCAGATAATCGCCGGTCTCGCAGACCGGACCGACAATGTCGGCCTTGATACGCGGCGCGTTGGCGGCGGAAATCCGCACCGGCTGGATTTCGTGATAGGCGTCGTAGAGCGTCGGGCGGATCAGGTCGTTCATGGCACCATCGACGATGACGAAGGTCTTCGAGCCGCCGTCCTTCACGTAGACGACTTCCGTCACCATTATGCCGGCATTGCCGACGATCAGCCGGCCGGGCTCCATGACGATCTTGCAGCCGAGTTCGCGCAGCTGGTCCTTGACGATCGTCGCGTAGGCGTCGGGCAGGGGCGGCGGGTTGTTGTCCAGCTTGTAGGGCACGCCAAGGCCGCCGCCAACGTCGACGTGATCGATGTTGTGGCCGTCGGCGCGCAGGGTATCGACCAGCTCGCGCAACAGTTTGAAAGCGTCGGCGAAAGGTTGCAGCTCGGTGATCTGGCTGCCGATATGCATGTCTATGCCGGTCACCTGAATACCGGGCAGGGTCGCGGCATGGGCATAAACGGCGCGGGCGCGCTCATAGGCGATGCCGAACTTGTTTTCTTTCTTGCCGGTCGAAATCTTGGCATGGGTCTTGGCGTCGACATCCGGGTTGATGCGGAAGGACACATGCGCCTTCTTGCCTTCGCGCACGGCGCGGGCATTGAGCACTTCCAACTCCGGCTCGGATTCGACGTTGAAGCAGTAGATACCGGCGTCGAGCGCCAGGTCCATTTCGGCGGCGGTCTTGCCGACGCCGGAAAACATGATGCGGCTGGCCGGGATGCCGGCTGCCAGCGCCCGGCGCAGTTCGCCGCCGGATACCACGTCGACACCGGCGCCCAGACGGCCGAGCGTCTTCAGTACGGCTTGGTTGGAATTGGCCTTCATGGCGTAACAGACCATGGCGTCAATATCGGAAAATGCCTTGGAGAAGACCGAGTAGTGCCGTTCCAGCGTTGCGGTAGAATAGCAGTAGAACGGGGTTCCCACCGCCTTGGCGATGTCGATGACGGAGACGTCTTCAGCAAACAGAATGCCGTCACGATATTCGAAATGGTTCACGAGTGTGCTCTGTTACAGGAGGGGATCAAGGAAGAAGGGCTTGCCGCGCGCTTCGTCCTGTTTTTCAACGCTGCCGGGTACCGCCTTGGTGTTGATCGGAGCGGAGGAGCCCGGACGATCGAGGTCGCCCTTGCGCCCGCAGCCGGACAGCGTCAGGCCGGCAATGGCAAGGACTGCAAGCAGAATGGTGGTGTTTCGTGACAGCATCGATGGTTCCCGGTCCGGGCAATCAGCCCTTCTTCGCAAATTCGCCAAAACTCATAACGGCTTTTCGGGGCATTGTGCACCCTGAATCGTATTCTCAGTTGCGGGTCCGCCACCAGGCAATCTGCTTCCTGACTTCGCTCGGCGCTGTGCCGCCAAATGATGTGCGGCTGGCAACCGAAGCCTCGACCGTCAGCACGCCGAACACCTTGTCGGTGATATCCGGATGGATCGTCTGCAGGTCTTCGAGAGAAAGTTCAGCCAGTTCGCAGGCCTTCTGTTCGGCCAGCGCCACGGCGCGGCCAGTGACGTGGTGGGCGTCGCGGAAGGGAAGCCCCGCTTCGCGCACCAGCCAGTCAGCAAGATCGGTAGCGGTGGAATAGCCGGAGCCTGCAGCGGCCTTCATCCGGTCAGCACGAATGGTCATGTCGCGGACCATGCCGGTCATCGCTGCAATTGCCAGTTCCAGGCTCTCGGCGCTGTCGAAGACCTGTTCCTTGTCTTCCTGCATGTCCTTGGAATAGGCGAGCGGCAGGCCCTTCATCACGGTCAGAAGCGCGATCAGCGAGCCGTTGATGCGGCCGGTCTTGGCGCGTACCAGTTCGGCAGCGTCCGGGTTCTTCTTCTGCGGCATGATCGAGGAGCCGGTCGAAAACGCATCCGACAGGCGCACGAAGCCGAATTGCGGTGTCGACCAGATGACGATTTCTTCGGCCAGCCGCGACAGATGCACGGCGCAGATCGAGGCGATTGACAGGAATTCCAGCGCGAAATCGCGATCCGAAACGGTGTCGATCGAATTGCGGGTCGGCTCGCGGAAACCAAGCGCCTTGGCGGTCATGTGGCGGTCGATCGGAAAGCCGGTGCCGGCGAGTGCTGCAGCACCGATCGGGCTTTCGTCCATATGCTCGATGGCGTGGCGCACGCGCTGGCGGTCGCGGCCGAACATTTCGACATAGGCCATGCAGTGATGGCCGAAGGTCACCGGCTGGGCCGTCTGCAAATGGGTAAAGCCTGGCATCACCGTCTCGGCGTGCTCTTCGGCGCGGTCGAGGAAGGCCGCGATCAGGCTCGTCAGCATTCCCTCGCATTTTTGCAACTCTTCCTTTACCCACAGGCGGAAGTCGAGCGCCACCTGGTCGTTGCGCGAGCGCGCTGTGTGCAGGCGTCCGGCGGCCGGGCCGATCAGGGTTGCAAGCCGTGCTTCCACGTTCATATGGATGTCTTCGAGCCGGCGGGAGAATTCGAACTGGCCGCTTTCGATCTCTGACAGGATCGTGCTCAGGCCGTGAACGATCTTGTCTTTATCATCGGCCGAAATGATGCCTTGATGCGCCAGCATGGTCGCATGCGCCATTGAGCCGCGGATGTCTTGGGCGAAAAGCTTCTTGTCGAAGCCGATCGAGGCATTTATCTCCTCCATGATCGCCGCCGGTCCTTGAGCAAAGCGACCGCCCCACATCTGGTTGGAGCTTTTGGTTTCAGAAGTGCCGTCAGCCATGAAGATGCCCGCCCTGGAGAATGACCCGTTTTGGAAAATGAAGTAAACGACAAGAAGAAACGCTTTCCTCCTGCCAGACTGGTAATGATCGCTGCCCTTGGAGGCGTGATCGCCGGTGCGGCAGCGGTATACGTCAGGGAAAGCGGGTCTGGCAATGGTGTGGCGGTGGAAACCGCAGACGCCAAGATCTGCGAAGCGGCAAAAGGCAAGGTTGCGGCCATCACACCGTTCCTCAAGGGCCAGGTCGCCGCGATGGCGCCGGTCAGCGAGCCGCGCTCCATGTCCAGCCTCAGTTTCAACGGCAAGGATGGCAAGGATCTGACGCTTGCCGATTTTGGCGGCAAGACCGTGCTGCTCAATCTCTGGGCGACATGGTGCGGCCCTTGCCGCGAAGAGATGCCGGCCCTCAATGCGCTGCAAAAGGCTGCGGGGAGCGACAAGTTCGAGGTGGTTGCCGTCAATATCGATATCGGTGACGATGAGAAGCCGACGGCATTTCTCAACGAAACCGGCGTGCATGACCTCGGCTATTACCGTGATGCATCGATGGGCGTTTTCAATTCGCTGAAGAAGGAAGGCCTGGCCTTTGGCCTGCCTGTCACGCTGCTGATGGACGACAAGGGTTGCCTGATCTCGTCGATGAACGGGCCGGCCGCATGGGATAGCGACGATGCCAGGGCGCTGATCAAGGCCGCCGCCGGCGGGGTTTAGGCCTTTCAAGCACCCTGACGGATGCCAGCGGTCTGGAACCGCTGCCGGTATTGCGCCGGGCTGAGGCTGGTGATCCGCTTGAACAGGCGGCGGAAGAACGTCGGGTCTTCGTAGCCGACCTCGGCGGCAATGCCGTCGATGCTGTCACGGGTGGTTTCCAGCATCTGCTTGGCTTCCTCGATGCGGATCGCCTGCACATAGTCGACCGGCGTATAGCCGGTCGCATTGGTGAACCGCCGCTTGAAGGTGCGTTCGGCAAGACCCGATTGCGCGACCATCCTCGTCACCGGGTTTGGCTCCGGATAATGATCGGCAATCCAGGTCTGGCTTTCAGCGATCACGGCATCGTCATGCTGGCGCGGACGCGTCATCGCGGCAAAGGGTAGTTGTCCGCCACTGCGATCGCCGATCAGAAAGATCTTTGCGGCACGCATGGCCTCTGCGGATCCGCAATAGCGGCCAATCAAGTACAACGACAGGTCCTGCCAGGAGGATGCGCCACCGGCGGTGAGTAGCCGGCCCTCATGGCCGCTGTCGCAAAGAATACGGTCGGGCCGGAAGCGAACGCGCGTATAGCGGTCGCGAAACAGTTCTGCCGCACTCCAGTGCGAAGCGGCGTCGCATCCGTCGAGAAGGCCAGCCTCGGCCAGCAGAACGGACCCGCTGCAGGTCGAGCACACCAGCGCACCTCTCGCAAGGGCTGCGCGCGCCCAGGCAATTTCCTCCGCCCATCGGCCCTCAGGGCTACCTCGCAGCGGCAACTCGATATCGCAGACGATTACCACATCGGCGTCATTGTCGTCGCTGATTGATGCCTGCGGTGTGATGGGAACGCCGATGACGGATTGGAAAGGCTCTGCAGTCTTTGCAACGATGCGGGGGACGATGCCGCGGACCTTCTCCGTCTCGCCGGTCAATTGCGGCCAGATTTTTCCAACCGAACCAAGCACTTCATAGAGCCCGTAGACGGCCATCGGCGCGGTTTCCGGCAAAACCAGAATACTGATGCGCAGCGGCGGGGGCGTGAACTGTTTTGGAAACATGATGGCAATTTGGCACGTATGCCCCGGTTTTGTCCATCCTGCCACTAAAGGGCGCCACTGTAAGCAGCTAGGGTTCCCGCATATTCAACACCGCACAGAGAGCAAGCCCATGACAATTCAGCATATCGATCACGCAACCATCGTTTTTGAACGCACTCTTGCCGCGGCACCGGCAGAGGTCTTTGCTGCCTGGTCAAGCCGCGAGGCACTTCTTGACTGGAGCGCACCGGGGGACGGGTGGGAGATGGCCTATCAGGTCTTCGAATTTCGCGCTGGTCATACCGATGTCCTGACCTTCGGCCCGTCTGGCGCGAAGCCGTATGTCAACACGGTCCACTATCATGCCATTCGCACCGATCAATTCGTCCTCTCTTCGAGCACCGTGTCGCATGAGAACGGCATGCTTTTCGCCGGTACGGTCTTGCTGGAACTGGCCCCGGCGGCCAACGGTACGGATCTGAGGCTGACCGAGAGCGGTTTCTATTTCGATGGGGATAGCCCGGAAGGGCACAAGGAAGGTTGGGGCGCGATGCTCGAAGGCTTGGTCGCCTATCTTGGCCGCACTGCTGCAGCCTGAATCCCGCGTCGTTCAACATGGAAGGATTTTTGAGATGAAGTACTATTTCTCTCCGGGCACCAGCGCATTGGCAGGCCACATCGCCCTTCTTGAAGCCGGGTTTGAGCCGGTGCTGGTCAAGGTCGACATCATGACGCGGACGCTGGAGCGTCCGGGAGACTATCTCGCCGTCAATCCGAAGGGCTATGTGCCGCTGCTTGAAATCGAAGACGGCGTGCCGCTGACGGAAACCGTGGCGATCCTCGATTGGATCGATCAGCACACTACTGGCCACGAAGGAGCAGGAGGAATGGAGCGGCACCGGCTGATCGAGACGTTGGCGTTTCTGTCGACCGAAGTGCAGAGGCCGTTTGCCTTCTCCTTCTTCCTGCCGGGCGACGAAGCGGTCGCGATGCTGCGTGGCATGGTCGAGGAGCGCTTCATCCTGATTGCCGGACAGATCGCCGGGCGTTATCTGCTGGGAGACCGGTTCAGCGTGGCCGATGCCTTGCTCTATGTCACCTTGCGCTGGGCGCGGATGGTCGAGATGCCGGTTCCTGAAAGACTGCTTGTCTATGTCGCCGATGTGGAGGCCCGGCCTGCAGTTCAGCGCGCATTGCGGGCGGAGGGGTTGCTATAGACTTGCTCTCGCCAGAGCTCGCTCAGGCGCTCATGAGGAAAGTGACGCGGCTCTTTTTTCTTGGCCCGGGCGCAGCCATGTCCTTCGCCGCCATCGCGAGGATCGCTGCGGCCGGGACCGGGCGGGAATAGACAAATCCCTGTCCCTCCCGGATGCCCAGCTGCAGAAGCGCAGTGATCTGTTCTTCCGTCTCGATACCCTCGGCAACGACAATCATGCCGAATTTCGTTGCGAGCCCGGCCAGCATCTCCACCAGTTCCGACGATTTCCGATCGAGCGTGACCCCGTCGATGAAGAATTTGTCGATCTTCAGGTAGTTGGCACCGAGCGCATAGATTGCCGAAAGCCCGTTATGACCCGTGCCCGCATCATCGATGGCAACGCGCAGGCCCGCATCGTTCAGTTTGCCGGTGACGACCGCTGCCCGTTTCTTGTCGGCAATGGCCTGCCGTTCGGTTACCTCGACCACAAGCGCACGGTGGGGAAGGTTGAAGCGGGTGGTGTTGGCGACCAGGTTCGTGACGAAATCATCAGCCAGATACTGGTCAGGCGTGACGTTGAAGGTCAGCTTGAGTTGTGTTTGTACTTCGAGAAGCCCGCCAAGCTGCTCTCCCGCTTGTCTGAGCAGTTCCATGGTCAATCGCTCGATCCGGCCGCTGCTTTCGGCAAGCGGAATGAAGGCCAGTGGCGGGATCATCGTGCCGTCCGGCTTGATCCAGCGCGCCAGCATTTCGAAGCCAAGAAGCTCCCTGTCCTCAAGACCGAAAATCGGTTGGAAATAGGGTTGGATCTGACCGCTCGACAAGGCCCGGTCGAGGTTGTCGAGGATGGATGTGTTGCGCATCATGCCGCGGGCGGCAAGAAACCCGAAACCCAGGCCGAAGGCCGCTGCAGCGGCGATCATCTGTGGTGATAGCGTCTGGTTCCAATGGCCCAGCGCGGCGGCATCGATCTTCATGCTCAAGGAGATGGGATACTTGGTGGACGTCTCAGTGAAGGTGACGAGACCGGCACTCTCGGTGGACCACTTGCGCTCGGGGCGATAGGTGGCAAAGGAGGAGCCATCTTCAAGGGTCAACTGCATCAGCGCGCTTTCACGCAGTTCCTGTGGCAGGATACCAAAGAGCAAGCCGCCTGTTGCGAGAACCTCGACGATATTTTCGTGCTCGCCATACTGCCAGCGAACGCCGAGACCTGCCCACCCCGGAAAACCAAGCGAAAAGAGCGAGTAGCCGGGACTGTTGGTCCGGTTGGGCTTTGCGTTCGTGATCGACTGTTCGAGCGCCTCGTCCCTTTCATCATGGCTCCAGCAGATGCCATCCTTCGTTTCCAGCCGGATGTTCTTCATGATGCTGGAGCCGTAGAGCGCCTTGGTCATCGCCGCCGGATCGACGGTTGCGCAGGATGTACTGCGGTTGACGATGACGTCACTCATTTTCATGGTGGCGGAATCGATTGCCAGTTCTGTGCGCACCACCGTGTCGGTGGCGATCTGGCGCAGTTGCTTCTCGTTCCACGAGGTGATGAAAGCCGAATGAACGTAATACAGAACGCCGACAAACAGGCCGGCAAAACACAGCATGAAGGCTGCGAAGCGAAGTTTCTGCTGAACTGTCATGGCCCGGCCTTTTTGTGAGGTCTGGACCGTGACGGAAACAGGTTAAGATCGCTTGAATGTTCTACTGCTGATTTAGTGGCGATCGCAGGTTAGCGTGTCGGGACAGGAACTTCGCCACGGTAGTCGTAGAAACCACGGCCGGATTTGCGGCCAAGCCAGCCGGCCTCGACATATTTGACCAGCAGCGGGCAGGGGCGGTACTTGGAATCCGCCAGGCCATCATGCAGCACCTGCATGATCGACAGACAGGTGTCGAGACCGATGAAATCGGCTAGCTGCAACGGTCCCATCGGGTGATTGGCGCCGAGCCTCATCGCCGTGTCGATGGCATCGACGCTGCCGACGCCTTCATAGAGCGTGTAGATTGCCTCGTTGATCATCGGCAAGAGGATGCGGTTGACGATGAAGGCCGGAAAGTCTTCGGCAACGGTGATCGTCTTGTCGAGCGTTGCGACGAATTCCTTGGCGGTGGCAAAGGTGCCTTCCTCGGTGGCAATGCCGCGGACCAGTTCGACCAGCTTCATCACCGGAACCGGGTTCATGAAGTGGATGCCCATGAAGCGTTCCGGCCGGTCGGTCGCGGACGCGAGCCGCGTAATCGACAGGGAAGAGGTATTGGTGGCAAGGATGGCGTCGGCTTTCAGCACCGGACAGACCTGGCCGTAGATCTTGCGCTTGACGCTTTCGTCCTCGGTTGCAGCTTCGATCACCAGATCCATCGGCGACAGATCGTTAAGGTCGGCCGAGCCCTTGATCCGCGACAGCGCCTTCTTGCGCTCCTCGTCTGTCAGCTTGCCGGAGGAAACCTGACGCGCCATGTTACCGTTGATGGTCGCAAGACCGGCTTCAACGCGGTCGGCCGAAATGTCGTAGATATGCACCTTGTAGCCGGCCGAAGCCGATACCTGGGCAATGCCGCAGCCCATTTGTCCAGCGCCAACAATTCCGACATTCTTGATCATCGAGCCGATTTTCCATCATCCATACGAAAGGGCGATTGCGCTTCCGTTCGTGCAAAAAGCAAAGCGCCCGTTGGGGCGAGGTATTTAGATGCCAGTGATAAAGGCATCGCGCCCAATTTTCCAGCCTTTATTCGAGGTGGAGGTCATTGTGAGTTAAGGAAACGCATTGCTTCTAAAACGAAAAACGGCCGTGCAGAGTTGCGCGGCCGTTGGTTGTATTCTCGAAACGCTTAGAGCGCTTTTTCAAGCTCCGGCAGGATGGTGAAGAGATCACCGACGAGGCCATAGTCTGCAACCTGGAAGATCGGGGCTTCCTCGTCCTTGTTGATGGCGACGATGACTTTGGAGTCCTTCATGCCGGCCAGATGCTGGATGGCGCCGGAGATGCCTGCAACCTGGAAGATCGGGGCTTCCTCGTCCTTGTTGATGGCGACGATGACTTTGGAGTCCTTCATGCCGGCCAGATGCTGGATGGCGCCGGAGATGCCGACCGCGATATAGAGCTGCGGGGCAACGACCTTGCCGGTCTGGCCGACCTGCCAGTCGTTCGGCGCGTAACCGGCGTCAACGGCAGCGCGCGAGGCGCCGACGGCGGCACCGAGCTTGTCGGCGACAGGCAGGATGACCTCCTGGAACTTTTCCGAGGAGCCGAGTGCGCGGCCGCCGGAAATGATGATCTTGGCCGANACGGCGGCACCGAGCTTGTCGGCGACAGGCAGGATGACCTCCTGGAACTTTTCCGAGGAGCCGAGTGCGCGGCCGCCGGAAATGATGATCTTGGCCGAYGTCAGTTCCGGACGGTCCGACGAGGACAGGGCGTCCTTGACGAAGGTCGACAGGCCCGGATTGGCGGCGGCCGAGATGGTCTCGACCGATGCCGAGCCGCCTTCGGCTGCCGAGGCAAACGAGGCCGTGCGCACTGTGATSACCTTCTTGGCTTCACCGGACTGMACCGTCTGGATGGCGTTGCCGGCATAGATCGGCCGCTTGAACGTATCGGCCGAAACCACTTCGGTGATTTCCGAGATCTGGGCAATGTCGAGCAGGGCTGCAACGCGCGGCAGAACGTTCTTGCCGGTCGAGGTGGCGGCCGAGATGATGGTGTCGTAGGAACCGGCCAGCGACACGATCAGGGCTGCCAGCG